>CALXBO010000006.1 GCA_944386565.1 uncultured Ruthenibacterium sp.
CCTTTAGGCGCCGCTGGTATTGTGGCCCCTATGGGGCCGTTTTGCAAACCCCACGTTCAACGTGGGGTTATGATTGCAAAAAAAGGGAAAAGCGTGTAAAATAAATCTATCTGTATGTGTGTTGAAGGAGGACATCCATGATATTGAGTATGACGGGTTTCGGCCGCGCCCAGAAAGTTCTCAACGGCCGCGACATCACTGTGGAAATCAAGAGCGTCAATTCACGCTTTTTTGAGTACTCTTCCCGCATGCCCCGCAGCTGTTCGTTTCTGGACGACAAGCTGAAAAAACTGCTCAACGAGAGCATTTCGCGCGGCAAGGTGGAGCTCTCTCTGTCGGTGCAGAGCATCGACGCGCAGGACACCGTAGTCGAGCCCAATCTGGAGATGGCGCGCGGGTATCTGGAAGCCATCCGTCAGATGAGTGTGACGCTCGGCGTGCTGAACGACGTGACGGCAATGAGCCTTGCCAGAATGCCGGATATCTTCACCATCCGCAAAGCGGAAAAGGACGAGGAGCAGTTCTGGCAGGATGTGCGCGAGGTGGCGCAGCAGGCGGTGGAGAATTTCCTTGCCATGCGCGCGGCCGAGGGCGTTAAGCTGAGGGAGGACGTTCTCTCCCGTCTCGACACGCTGGAACAGTACGTCGGAACGGTGGAGGAGAGCAGCGCGGTGCGCGTTCAGAAATACACCGAGAAACTGTATGCCCGCCTGAAGGCCGTGCTCGAGGACCGCACGGTGGACGACGCGCGCGTGCTCACGGAAGCCGCTCTGTTTGCGGACAAGACGGCGGTGGATGAGGAGACCGTGCGTCTGCGCAGCCACATCGCACAGTACCGCGACATGCTGTCCATGGCGTCTCCCATCGGCAAGAAGCTCGATTTCCTCACGCAGGAACTCAACCGTGAGACGAACACGATCGGTTCGAAGTGCAGCGACGTGGCCATCACGCGCGTCGTTGTGGAGATGAAGGGCGAGATCGAAAAGATCCGAGAGCAGATCCAGAACATCGAGTAAGGAGAGCAGTATGAAACTTATCAACATCGGTTTCGGAAACATGGTCAGCGCCAACCGCCTGATCGCCATTGTCAGTCCGGAGTCCGCGCCCATCAAGCGCATCGTGCAGGAGGCGCGTGACAAGGGCACGCTCATTGACGCGACGTACGGCCGCCGCACGCGCGCAGTGCTCATCACGGATTCGGACCATGTCATTCTGTCCGCGGTGCAGCCGGAGACGGTGGCGAACCGCTTCAGCGACCCGGATGAAGACGACGAAGAGGAAATGGAGGACGACGAATGAACCCGGAACGGTATCTGCTGGTGGTCTCCGGACCGTCCGGCGTCGGTAAGGACACGGTCGTCCGCCGGATGAGGGAGCTGCATCCCGAGGTGGGCTTTTCCGTCTCCGCCACGACGCGCGCGCCGCGCGAGGGCGAAGCGGACGGAGTGGATTATCACTTTCTGACCAAGGAGGCGTTTGAACGCCACATTGCGGACAACACTGTCGTTGAGTACACCTGTTACTGCGGCAATTACTACGGCACGCTCTGCTCGGAGATCGAACCGCGCATGGAGCGCGGCGAGCCGGTCGTGCTGGTGATCGAGGTTGAGGGCGCGGAGAACATCAAGCGCAAATACCCCGAGTGCACCACGGTGTTCGTTCTGCCGCCCAGCCGCGAAGAACTCCGCCGCCGTCTGTCGGGGCGCGGAACGGAGGACGAAAAGACGATTGAAAAGCGTCTCGCCCGCGCGGACGAAGAGCTCGCGCTCGCAAAGACGTATGACCATACGGTCGTCAACGATACGCCCGACGCATGCGCGGGGGAGATCTACTCGATCCTCCGCAGCCGTCTGGCCGAGGGCTGACATCAGAAGGGAGGCGTGTTGCGTTTGTCACGCATTGCCGGTGTGGCCGTGAACAACGCCACGCTCTTTTTCGACAGGATCTATTCCTATCTCATTCCTCCGGAGCTGGAACCGCTCGTCGGTGTCGGCAGCATGGTGCTCGTGCCGTTCGGCTACCGCAGCCAGAAGGCGCGCATGGGCGTTGTGCTCTCGGTGGAGGACGGGGATGCAGCGAAGCTGAAATCCCTGTATGACGCCGCGCCCGAATCGGCGCGCCTGTCCCCGGAGCTTCTGCGCCTGGTGCACGAATTGCACGACAAGACGTTCTGTACCTATTACGAGGCGGTCAAGGCAATTATCCCGTACGGCGCGCAGTACAAGGCGTCGTCAAAAGGCGGTTCGCCGAAGCTGGAAAAACAGATCACGCGCCACACCGAGCCGGTGTACACGCGCGCGAAGCGCCCGGAAAAACTCACCGAAAAGCAGGCCGCCGTCTGGGACATGCTCGCAGACGGCCCGCTGACGCAGGCGGAACTCGCATCGCGCGGCGCGACGCGCTCCGTGCTCGACACGATGTGCAAACACGGCGTCCTGACGCGCGAACAGAGGGATAAAGGGCTTTCGCTTTACAGTTCCTATTCCCGCGATCCGGGCGAGATCACGCTCTCCGCGGCGCAGCAGGCGGCGTACGACCGGCTTGCGGCGCTGCAGACGGGACAGCCCGCCGCAGCGCTGCTGCACGGCGTCACATCCAGCGGAAAGACGCTCGTTTTCATCAAACTGATCGAGCGCACCATCCGCATGGGGCGGAAAGCACTGGTGCTCGTGCCGGAGATCTCGCTCACACCGCAGATGATCTACCGGCTCAAATCCGTGTTCGGCGAGCGCGTGGCCGTGCAGCATTCCGCGCTCTCGCACACAGAGCGGCTGCTCCAGTGGAACGAGATCCAGGCGGGCGGGGCCGACATCGTCGTCGGGACGCGCAGCGCGGTGTTCGCACCGCTTGAAAACATCGGTCTCATCGTCATCGACGAGGAGCAGGAGCACACCTACCGCTCGGAGAATTCGCCGCGCTATTCCGCGCACGACATCGCCAAGCGCCGCGCCGCCGAGCACGGCGCACTGCTTGTGCTCGCCAGCGCCACGCCCTCGGTGGAGAGCTACTATGCCGCGCGCATGGGCCGGTATACATTGGTGGAACTGAAGGAGCGGTACAACGCGATGCCGCTGCCGCAGGTGGAACTGGTGGACATGCGCGAGGAGCTCGCCGCGGGAAACGCGGGCAGCATCTCCTCGCGCCTCGCGGGGGAGATCGAGCGCAATCTCGCAGCGAAAAAACAGACGATTTTACTGCTCAACCGCCGCGGCTACCGCACCGTGGGAATGTGCACGGGCTGCGGCGAGGTCATCAAGTGCGGCGGGTGCAGCGTGCCGATGGTGTACCACAAATCCGAGAACCGGCTTTTGTGCCACTACTGCGGCGCGAGCATTTCGCCCGTGCCGGAGACGTGCCCGTCGTGCGGGGAACGCATCAAATACACGGGCTTCGGCACGCAGCGCGTGGAGGAAGAACTCGCGGAGCGCTTTCCGTCCGCGCGCATCCTGCGCATGGATGCGGATTCCACTTCCCGCAAGGATTCCCACGAGACGATGCTCGGCGCGTTCGCGCGCGGGGAGTACGACATCATGGTCGGTACCCAGATGGTGGCGAAAGGGCTCGATTTCGAACGGGTGACGCTCGTGGGCGTGCTCGGCGTCGACCAGCTCCTCTTCGCTCAGGGGTACAAGGCATTCGAGAATGTATTTTCGCTCGTCACGCAGGTCATCGGACGCGGAGGACGCGCCGACAGTCCGGGGCGGGCGCTCATCCAGACGGTGGACCCCGCGCACCCCGTGCTGAATCTTGCCGCAAGGCAGGATTACACGGCGTTTTACGAGCAGGAGATCCGGTTCCGCAAACTGAATCTGTACCCGCCGTTCTGCCGTCTGTGTCTCGTCGGCTTCTCGGGCGAGAATGAGGCGGATGTGGTCGCCGCGGCGTCCGCGTTTGCCGGGATGGTGCAAACGGTCAGCCGCACGATGCGCGACGTTCCGCTGCGCGTGCTCGGCCCTGCGCCCATGAACATCACGATGGTGGGCGGGCGCTACCGGTACAAGCTGACGCTCAAGTGCCGCGCCGACGCGTCGTTCCGCACGTTGATGCGCCGGGCGGCGGACGAATACCACAAGCAGGGACTGCCCGCGAAAGCGGCGCTGTATCTCGATTTAAATTCCGACGCGGACATCTGATCCGCGCCGTGTCAACAGGAGGCTTTTGTTATGGCTTTGAGAAATATTGTACAGGACGGCGACCCCATCCTGAAGAAGAAATGCCGCCCCGTCACGAAGTTTGACGACCGTCTGGCCGAGCTGCTGGACGACATGCGCGAGACACTCGCCGACGCCGAGGGCTACGGCCTTGCCGGCCCGCAGGTCGGTATGCTGCGCCGCGTGTTCATCAGCGTGGACGAGCGCGACCTGCCCGAGGACGGCGAGCGCCCGGAGAACTACGAGACGAAGTATCTCGAGTTCATCAACCCCGAGATCCTCTCGACGGAGGGCGACGTGTTCCAGTACGAGGGCTGCCTGTCCTTCCCGGGCCACAACGGCGCGGTGCACCGCCCGGCGAAAGTCGTCGCCCGCGCGTTTGACCGCAACGGCGAGGAATTCACGATCGAGGCCACCGGGATGCTTGCGCGCTGCATCTGCCACGAGAACGATCATCTCGACGGCATCACGATCATGGACCGCGCCGAGTATTTCTATGAGGACGTCGAGCACGACGAAGAAGAGGAAGAGACGGAAGAATGAGGATCGTATTCATGGGCACGCCGGATATTGCGGCGCACTGTCTGGAGGCGCTGCTCGCGTGCAAACAGCATGAGGTCTGCGCCGTGTACACGCGGGAGGACAAGCCCGTAGGCCGCAAGCAGATCCTGACCGCGCCGCCCGTCAAGCAGGTCGCGCTCGCGAGCGGCATCCCCGTCTGCCAGCCGAAGACTCTGCGCACGGAAGACGCGGCCGAGACGCTGCGCTCGTTTGCGCCGGATCTCGTGGTGGTGGTGGCCTACGGCCGCATCCTGCCGCCGGAGGTCCTGAGCGTGCCCCGGTACGGCTGCATCAACCTGCACGTGTCGCTGCTGCCCAAATACCGCGGCGCTGCGCCCGTGCAGTGGGCGGTGCTCAACGGCGACCGGGAGACCGGTGTGACGATTATGCAGCTGGACGAAGGGCTCGACACCGGCGATATCCTCGCGGTGGAAAAGCTTGCGATCGGCGAAGAAGAGACGAGCGGCGAGCTGTTTGAGCGCGTGACGCAGACCGGCGCGCAGCTTCTTGTGAAGACGGTCGGCGACATTGCGCGCGGCGACGTGCACCCCGTCCCGCAGGACGACGCGCAGGCGACGCTCGCGCCGCCGCTCACAAAGGAGATGGCGCACTTCGATTTCAGCGCGCCCGCGTCGAAGCTCCACTCGCTCATCCTCGGGCTGAACCCGTGGCCGGCGGCGTATTTTGACCACGCCGGGAAAAAAGTGAAGGTGCTCCGCGCCCGCATTGCACCCCAGAGCGGCGCTCCCGGCACGGTGCTGGCGGCAAAGCCGCTCACGGTCGCCTGCGGAGAGGGCTCGCTCATTCTGGACGAGGTCGTCCCGGAGGGCAGCCGCCCGATGGAGGGCAGCGCCTGGGCGGCAGGGCGGAGATTCCGCGCGGGGGACAGCGTCTATGGCTGACGCGCGGCGCGCCGCGGTGGCGGCGCTGATGAAGCAGGAACAGAACGGGTACTCGAATCTCGTTCTGAAGAGCGCTCTTGCGCATTTTCCGGGCGACGCGAGGGAAAAAGCGTTCGTCTCCGCCGTGTTCTACGGTGTGACGGAGCGGATGCTGACCATCGACTACTGCCTTGGGCTCTTTTTGAAGAAACCGCTGAACAAACTGGACCCGGCCGTGCGGGCGATTCTGCGCGCCGGGCTGTATCAGGTTCGCTGGATGGACAGCGTCCCGGCGCACGCCGCCGTGAGCGAGTCCGTCCGGCTGTGCCGCTCGATGGGCAAATCGAGTGCCGCGGGGCTCGTCAACGCGGTGCTCCGCCGCGCGGGCAGCGTTGATGTGGAGCACGCTTCGTTCGACACGCCGCAGCAGCGGCTGAGCGTTCTGTACAGCGTCTCTCCGTCCGTGCTCCGTTGCCTTGAGAAATCACTCGGCGGGGATACGGAGCGCTTTTTGCAGGCGCAGGGCGTTCCGCCGCGGCTGTGCGTGCGCGTGAACACGCTGAAAACGACGGCGCGCGATCTGACGGCGGCATTGGAACGGGAAGGCGTTTCGGTGGAGCGCGGATTTGACGAAAACTGCCTGTATCTCGGCATGCACGGGGATGTGGCTTCTCACCCGCTGTTCCGGGAGGGAATGTTCCACGTCCAGAGCGAGGCCTCGCAGTTCGCGTGCGCGCTGCTTGGCGCAAAGCCGGGGCAGACGGTGCTCGACGCCTGCGCCGCGCCGGGCGGAAAGAGCGCGACGCTGGCGCAGTACATGGAGAACCGCGGAACGCTGATCTCCCGCGACGCCGCGCCGAACCGCGTGCCGCTCATCGACGAGACGTTCCGGCGGCTCGGCATCACCTGCGGACGAACGCTGTGTGCCGATGCGTCCGAGCCCTCCGATCCGCCCGTGCAGGCCGACGCGGTTCTGTGCGACGTGCCGTGTTCCGGTCTCGGCGTCATGGCCAAGAAGCCGGACATCCGCTATAAGGACGTCTCCGACCTTGCGCCGCTGTGCGAACTTCAGAAAAAAATCCTCACCGCTTGCGCAAAATGCGTGAAACCGGGCGGCAGGCTCGTATATTCCACGTGCACAGTCAACCGGGATGAAAACGAAGCGGTGGTCGAATCGTTCTTAAAGGAGAACCCTGATTTCGCATACGGCAGCATTTCAGCCGCTCCGGACGGCGCGCACGCCGCCGGAGGGTGCGTAAATTTTAACACTTTTGACATCAAAACCGATGGTTTTTTCACAGCCATCCTGGAAAGATTGTGATACAATGAGTAAGACCCCGATCACGTCCATGACGGAAGAGCAGCTGGCTGCGTTCGTAAAGGAAAACGGATGGCCCGCGTTCCGCGCCAGACAGATTTTTTCCTGGCTGCACGCGAAAGGCGCGAATTCGTTTGACCAGATGACGGATCTGCCCAAAACGATGATCGCGCAGCTCGAAGAGACGTGCGTCATCGAGCGCCTGACGGTGGAGCGCGTGCAGAAGTCGAAGGACGGAACCGAGAAATATCTCCTCGGCCTCGCCGACGGCAACTGCATCGAGACGGTTCTGATGCGCTACGAATACGGAAACACGGTCTGCGTCTCGTCGCAGGTCGGCTGCCGCATGGGCTGCCGCTTCTGTGCGTCGACGCAGGGCGGGCGCGTGCGCAACCTCACGGCCGGCGAGATCGCGGACGAGGTCTACACCGCCGCGCGGGAGACCGGCGAGCGCGTTTCCCACATTGTTCTGATGGGAATCGGCGAACCGCTCGACAACTTCGACAACGTGATGGATTTCCTTTCCATCATCTCGTCGGACAAGGGCGTCAACATCGGAATGCGCAACATCAGCCTCTCCACCTGCGGCCTCGTGCCGATGATCGGGAAGCTGGCCGAGCGCCATCTCGGGCTGACGCTGTCGGTCTCGCTGCACGCTCCGGTCAACGAGATGCGGTCTTCCATGATGCCTGTGAACGATGCGTACCCGCTGGAAAAACTGATTCCGGCCTGCCGTGCGTATCAGAAAGAGACGGGGCGCCGCATCAGCTTCGAGTATTCGATGGTGCGCGGCGTCAATGACAGCCCGCAGACAGCGGCGAAACTGGCGTCGCTCATCCGCGGGATGGGCGCGCATGTGAACCTTATTCCCATCAATCCGGTGGACGGCTCTCCGTACTCCGCCACGGATGCGGCGAATGTGCGCCGCTTCCAAAAGCAGCTTCAGGATCTCGGCGTCAACGCCACGGTGCGCCGCCGGCTCGGAACAGACATCAGCGCGGCGTGCGGACAGCTCCGGCGTGAGGCGCAGAAAGGGGGAGGCGCGTGAGGATCGCAGCCAAAACAGATATCGGGCATCAGCGCAGCGAGAATCAGGACAGTTACCGCGCGGGCCGGCAGTCGGACGACACGGTCTGGGCGGCCGTATGCGACGGCATGGGCGGCGCAAAGGGCGGCAAAGTGGCCTCCACCATAGCCTCTGCAACGCTGGAGGAGTGGTTCATCGAGCACATCGACGACACCCGCACGGCGGAAGATGTGCGCGAGTGCATGGTCGAGGGAATCCGCCTGGCGAATTCTGCGATTTATGCGACTTCAATGGACAACGCCGATCTGTCCGGCATGGGAACGACCGTTGTCTGCGTTGTGGTCCGGGGCGATGAAATGCAGGTCGCCCACGTGGGCGATTCCCGCGTGTATCTTCTGCGCGACGGCGTGATGCGCCTTCTGACGAGGGATCATTCCATCGTGCAGCAGCTTCTGGAAGACGGCTCCATCACGGAGCAGGAGGCGTTCAATCATCCGAAGCGCAACATCATCACCCGTGTTCTCGGTGTGGACGATGACGTGCTGGTGGACTGGATGCGCGTCCCGGTTCGGGAAGGGGACATTGCGCTGCTGTGCAGCGACGGCCTTTCCACCTATGTCCCGGACGCGGAGATCGAACACGTTCTGAACACCACGTCCTTTTATGAAATGCCCGACGCGCTCATTGAGAAAGCGCTGGATGCAGGAGGCGTGGATAATGTGACGGTCCTTCTGGTAAAGAAACAGGAGACGGAGGAAGAGAATGGATAAATTCATCGACAAGCGTCTGGACGGACGGTATCTGATCAAAGCACTGATCGGAGCCGGCGGCATGGCGAACGTGTACAAAGCGGTGGACCTGAAAGAGAACCGCCTCGTCGCCGTGAAGATCCTCAAAGAGGAATGCATGAAGAACGAGGAGCTCGTCCGTCGTTTTAAGAACGAGTCCAAGGCGATCTCGCTTCTGGATAATCCGCACATTGTCAAGGTGTACGACGTCAGCGTGACGGACAAACTCCAGTACATCGCGATGGAGTACGTCGACGGCATTACACTGAAGGAATACATGGAGTACCGCAAGCAGCCGCTCACCTATAAGGAGACGCTGCACTTCATCACCCAGACGCTGGACGCTCTGCGTCACGCACACGAAAAGGGCATCGTTCACCGGGATATCAAGCCCCAGAACATCATGCTTCTGGCCGACGGCAACATCAAGGTGATGGACTTCGGTATCGCGCGGCTCTCCCGCAGCGAAAACCAGACGATGACGGACAAGGCCATCGGTTCCGTGCACTACATCAGCCCGGAACAGGCCAAGGGCGATGTCACGGACGCAAAGGCGGACATCTATTCGGTGGGCATCATGATGTACGAGATGCTGGCCGGACGGCTGCCGTTCGACTCCGACAGCCCCGTGTCCGTTGCCATCAAGCAGATCTCGGATACGGCGGCGCCTCTGCGCTCGGTCAATCCGGCGGTGCCGGAAGCGCTTGAGGCGATCACGAACCGCGCCATGGCGAAAGAACCCGGCGAGCGGTATCAGTCTGCGGGCGAGATGCTGGCGGACATTGAGGCATTCAAACGCAATCCGAGCGTGAAATTTGAGTACGATTACCTCAAGGACACCGATCCGACAAGGTATATTGATAAAGTGGTGAATAAAACGGCTAGAACAAGCAAGAGCCCGTCGTCGCAGTCCGGCCGCAGCCGGACGACGCGGTCCTCCCGTCCGTCGTCGGGCGGAGGGTCTTCCGCGGCGGCGAAACGAAAGAAAAAGAACAGCTTTTCCGAGATCTTCTCGCGATACAGCCTGCCGGTCCTCGCGGGTGTGGCGCTGGCGTTTGCCGTCGCGGCAAGCATTCTGGTGGTCATGATCTTCAAGACGAACGCGAACGGTCTGTTTGCCGAGCGTGAAGATCTGGAGCTGCCCAACCTTGTCAACCGCATGTGGAGCGACGTCAAGAACGACGCGTCCCTGAGCAATTTCGTCATCAACGTGGACGAGGTTTACAGCGCCGACTATGAGGCGGGTACGATCATTTATCAGTCGCCCAAACCTCCGAAGACGGTCAAGGCGGGATCGACCATCAACATCCGTGTCTCAAAGGGCGCTGAGATCGTGACGGTCCCGAACATCATCGGCTGGACCAAAGAGGATGCGCAGGAAGAACTCGAAAATGCGGGCGTGACGTATATCATGCGCTCGCGCGTGGATTCCAGCGTCGCGGTGGGGCAGATCTGCGCCGTCACGTATCTGGATTCGAACGGAGCAGAGCAGGATGCGACGCACCAGCAGGTGTCTGCGTCCCAGACGATCACCGTGTATGTCAGCAAGGAAGAGATCGACACCAGCACGAGTGTGCCGACGGTCATCGGCCTTGACGTGAACGACGCATATGATCTGATCGTAAACAAGCATCACCTGACGATCGGCAGCATCGAGACGGTGGACAACACGGCTCCGGCCGGCACCGTGCTCAGCATCACGCCGGGCGAGAACACGCAGCTCAACTGGGGCGACGTGGTCACGCTGCAGGTCTCTTCGGGTCACGAGCACAGCTATGTGGAATCCGATATCATTACACCCGCGACGTGCACGCAGAACGGCAAGCGCTGGTACCGCTGTGCGTGCGGCGATGCCTATGAAGCGGAGTATGCAGCCGATCTGAACGACGTCAGCGTGCACACCAAGGACGGTGTGTCCACGATTGATCCCAAGACGGGAACCTGCTCGCAGTGCGGTGCGCACAACGACGCATGGATCACGGATACTTCTTCTTCGTCCTCTTCTTCGTCGTCCGCTCCGGCTTCGTCTTCCAGCAGTCAGCCGGCGACACCGTAAATCCCGTTTGCGGGAGTGCCGCTGCGGCGGAATATCCTGCCGCAGCGGCGGCATACCATTGATCAGACAAGCCGGTAGGACCGGCACGCATTGAGATTCGATTGAGGGGCAAATAAAGTGTCTAGAAAGAAAAATCGAAAAAAGAAAGAGACTGTGACGCCTGTTCCGGACAGAGCCCGGCAGGAGAAACAGGAGACAGAATTGCCTTTGCCGCAGGAGCTGCCGGCGGAACCGGCTGCGGAAGAAACGCCGCTGCCGGATGCAGGGGAAAGTGCCGGTCCGGGAACGGCGCCGGCGGAACAGGCAGAACAGAACGCACAGACGGAAGAAGGCCTGAAAGAGGTTTCCGCGCGGGAAGTTCAGGACACCTCCGGCGGCTCTTCGGAAGAGCTGCTCCCGGATCTTCCTGCAGAGCCGACGGTTCTCGCCCGTGCGGCAGAACCCGGCGAAGCTGCCGCCGTGCGGCCCAAACGCCGCAGAAACGTGGGGTTCTGGTCGTTCCTGGCATTTACGGCGGTGTTTGCGGCGGCGTCCGCGGTTTTTATCCTGCTTCTGTTTAATTTCTCAGGCTCCACGCTGTTCAAGTCGCCGGCCGATGTGGAACTGCCGAACTTCTTCGGCATGGAGCTGAGCGAGGTTCAGGAAAACCCGGAATACAGCTCCTTTGAATTCGTCATCGAAGAACAGTTCAATACCGAGTACGACGAGGGAATCATTTTTGCACAGTCGCCCAAGGCGCCCAAACTCGTCAAAGAAAATGCAACGATCACGCTTCGCGTCTCGAAAGGCATCCAGAGAGTAGAGGTCCCGTCCGTGGAAGGAATGGACAGCGAGTCCGCAAAGGATCTTCTTGAGGAGAGCGGGCTTTCCGTCGTGACACGGTACGTGCAGGACGAAGACGTCGAGGACGGCTACGCGATCCGCACCGATCCGGAAGAGGGAGAGAACACTCTGGGCGGAAATACGGTGACGCTGTACGTCTCCCGTGAAGACAATTACGAGCGGGTGAGCGTTCCGAACTGTGTGGGAAAGAGCGAATCAGAGGCCAAGAAGACTCTGAAAGCCAAAGGATTCTCGGTCTCCGTGATTGAGAAAGAAAGCTCGAAAACACCGGGAACCGTCATTTCCATGTCTCCGAGCGGCACGGCGATCGCCGGAAGCACGATCACCATTACGGTTTCGAAAGGCTCGCAGGAATACAACGGCGGCGACCATATGCACGATCTTGAAGTCGTGCAGGTGATACCGCCCTCCTCGACCGGCTACGGCTACACACTCTACCGGTGCAGCATCTGCGGTCTGGAGACGACGGGCAATCAGGTCCCGCCAACAGGTTGATGGATATGGAGCAGACAAATTATATTGTGAAGGGCGTCGGCGGCTTTTACTACGTAAAAACCGCCGACGGCGTTTTGGAATGCCGCGCCAAAGGCATTTTCCGTAAAAAGAAGATCACTCCGGTCGCGGGCGACCGCGTCCGCGTGGAGACGGAGGGCGGCAGCCCGGTCGTCGCGGAGATTCTGCCGCGCAAGAACGTATTCGTCCGCCCGCCGATCGCCAACGTGGACAACTTCTTTATCGTCGTCAGCACGGTGGAGCCTGTGCCGAGCACGCTCGTTACGGACAAGCTCTCCGCCATTGCGGTCGACAAGGATGCGCAGCCGGTCATCGTGATCACAAAGAACGATCTGCACAGCGGGGACGAGTTCGCCGCGCTGTATGCGCAGAGCGGGATTCCCGTCATCCGCGTCAACGCGGCGACCGGGGAGGGGCTCGACGAGATCCGCGCGCGCCTGGCCGGTTCGCTGAGCGTGTTCAGCGGAAACTCGGGCGTCGGAAAATCGACGCTTCTCAGTGCGCTGTCGCCGGATCTGAACCTTGAGACGGGCGAGATCAGCCGAAAGCTCGGCCGCGGCCGGCACACGACGCGCGACGTCACCCTGTTTGAGGTGTGCGGCGGCCTTGTGGCGGACACGCCGGGGTTTGCAAGCCTCGACATGGCGAGCGCGGGCGTGATTGACAAAGAGAATCTGCAGTTTGCGTTCCCGGAGATTGCACGGTACTTCGGTCAGTGCCGCTTTACGGGGTGCTCGCACATCGCGGAGACGGGCTGTGCGGTCAAAGCGGCGCTGGAGCGCGGCGAGATCGGCCGCTCCCGGTACGAGAGCTACACGGCGCTGTACAACGAGGCAAAGGAATGGAAGCAATGGGAACGGTGAACTGCTGCGCAGTGTTCGGCGCGCGCCCCGTATCGGAGGCGATGCGTCCGTATTTTGAAGACGCAGACTGCATCATCGCGGCAGACGGCGGTTTTCTCAGTCTGGAGAAGCTGGGCGTCCGCCCGGACATCTGCCTTGGCGACTACGACAGCGCCCCGATGCCGCAGCGCGACGATCTCATCGTCCTGCCGCGCCAGAAGGACGACACCGATATGCACTATGCGGCCCGGCGCATTCTCAAGCTGGGCGCGCGGCGCGCGGTGCTGCTCGGCGGTATGGGCGGCAGGCTTGATCACACGCTCGCCAATTTTGCCACGCTTGTGTTTCTGACGGAGAACGGTGTGGACGCGTTGCTGGCCGACGAGACATGTGAAGTGCGCGTGCTTCTGCAGGGCGTTCACCGCGTCCCGCGCAGAGAGGGGTGCTATCTCTCGCTGTTCCCGGTCGGAACGAGCGCGCGTGTGACGCTGCGGAATGTGTTTTACACACTCGAGAGCGAGGTGCTGAGCGCCGGATTTCCGCTCGGCGTGAGCAACGAATTTCTGGACGGAGATGCCGAAATCCGCGTGGAAGAGGGCTCCGTTTATATGCTGATCTGCAAAAAGGAACCCTTTTGACGCGTCTTGCATACGCTGTATCAAAACACAGCGAAAGCGAGGGCGAGTGATGCAGATCGTAACCGTGAAGTGCCCCAAATGGCTCGCGGGAATCGTGCGGGCCGTGTTCGGAGTCAAATAAGAGACAAAAAGCCGCTTCGAAAACGAAGCGGCTTTTTGCATATTGTCCTCTTTTCGCGCATAGAGATGGGACAAAAGGGCGAAAGGGGCGAACAGGCCGAATGGAATGGAAGACATATAAGGACAGCGCCGCCGCAGCGGCGGCCGTCTGTGATGTAAAAAGCGAATTGCCGGTCGAGACGGAGATTCTCATCCCGGATTATCTGCCGCCGGTGTTCAAAGTGGTGAAGTGTTTTGCCGATCTTGTGGTGGTGCAGGCGGTCACGACAGCCGCCCGCCTGACGGCGGAGGGGTATCTGCGCGTCAGTCTGTGGTATCAGACCGAGGACGGCCAGCTGTGCACGGCGGAGACGAAGATGCCGTTTTCCCGTCAGGCGGAGCTTCCCGCGGAGGGCGTGCTGCATCCGGACGCTGTTGTCACCGGCGAGACGGAGTACATCAACTGCCGCGCCGTCAACGAGCGGCGCCTTGAAGTGCGCGGCGCGTTTGCCGTGTACATCACGGTGTACGCCGAGGAGGAGACGGAAGTCATCACCGCGCTGGAGGGCGACGGCGTTTACCGGCGCAGTGCCGAAATCAGCTGCGAGCGGTGTGCCGCCGTGAGCGAGAAGCTCATCACGGCGGAGGAAGACGTGACGTTCGACATTCCGCCGGAAGCCGTTCTGAGCATCGACTGCGCGGGCATGGTGGAGGAAGCAAAACTGCTGAGCGGAAAGGCCGTCCTGAAAGGAACGGTATACGCGCGCATCACCTACCGCGGCGCGGACAGCGGCGCGCTGCTCAGCGCCGAGAAATCCGTGCCGTTCCGCGAGATTCTCGATGCGCCGGGAGCGGATGAGAGCTGCTCGTGCTTTGCCGTGGCGCAGCCGTCGGGCGCGTCCCTCGCTGCAGCCGCAGACGAGAGCAGCTACACGCTCTCCGTGACGGCGTCGCTGAAAGCGCGCGTCTACCGCCCGGTGCAGCTGACGTGCGTGACGGACGCCTTTTGTACCACGCACGAGATGGAGCTGACGAGCCGCGAGGTGACATTCGAAGAGCCGGAGGATATGTTCGTGCGCCAGACCGAGGCGGTCGCGTCCGGCAAACTGCCCGACGCATCGGTGAAGATCGTGGGGGCGTTTGCACAGGCGCTCGTGCCGGAACTCGCCGAGACGGAGACGGGCAGCTGCCTGCGCGGGCGGTGTCTGGTCCATATCCTGTGCCGCAATGAGCGCGGTGAAATCGACTGCCTCGACAAGGCGTGCGAGTACACGCTGCCGCTGTCCGCGGCCGGAGAGACGCAGCGGAGCGTGCGCGCATGGGCGTGCGTGCGGAGCGTCAGCGCGCGGAAAGCGGGCGATGAGGCGTCGGCGGCCGTGCTGGTGGAGGTCAGCGCACGCGTGGCGCGCCGCCGCCGGATGCAGGTGCTGACGCAGGCGGCGCAGGGCGAAGAACTCCGGCGCCGGACGGATGCTGCCGTGGTCGTCTGTTATGCCGACAAGGGCGAGGACGTGTTTGACGTGGCGAAGCATTATGCGTCGTCGCCGGAGGCGATTGCTGCCGCCAATGACGTGGGAGAGGGTGTTCTGGACGCACCCGCCCGCCTGCTGATTCCGCCGCAGGCGTAACGGAAAGGGGAGAGAGGATATGGATACCAAAAGCATTTACAGAGATATTGCGGCGCGCACGGGCGGCGACATTTACATCGGCGTCGTCGGGCCGGTGCGGACGGGAAAGAGCACATTCATCAAGCAGTTCATGGAAAAACTGGTCCTGCCGGAGATCGACAATCCCTCTTTTTCCGAGCGTGCCCGCGACGAGCTGCCCCAGTCGGCAGCCGGACGCACGATCATGACGACGGAGCCCAAATTTGTCCCGGAGAAAGCCGTTCCCATCGAGATCGAAGAGGGTGTGTCTCTGCGCGCCCGCCTCATCGACTGTGTCGGTTATATGGTGCGTGGGGCAATGGGCCACGCGGAAGGCGACAAGCCGCGTATGGTCAAGAGCCCGTGGTTTGAAGAGGAGGTCCCCTTTGACGTTGCCGCCGAGACCGGAACGCGCAAGGTGATCTGTGAGCATTCCACAATCGGCCTCGTTGTCACAACCGACGGATCGATCGGAGACATCCCGCGCGCGGAATACGAGCAGGCGGAGCGCCGCGTCATCAATGAGCTTGAGCAGCTCGGCAAGCCGTTCGTTGTGCTTCTCAACTGCGTCATGCCGGAATCCGCGGAGAGCGTGGCGCTGGCGCGCAAACTGTCCGAGACGTACGGGCGCGCGGTGCTGCCGGTCTCCTGCATCGACATGACGCGCGAGACGATCGCCGGCATCCTCCGGACGGTTCTGTTTGAATTCCCGATCCGTGAACTGCGCGTCGGCGTGCCCGGTTGGATGACGGCGCTGGAGGAGACCCACTGGCTCAAGCAGTCGCTGTACGGCGCGGTGCGCGCCTTTGCGGAGAGCGTGTCGCGCATGAAGGACATCGCGCGCGACGCCTCCATCGGCTGGGAGTATGCGGAGTCGGGTTCGGCGGAACGGCTTGATCTCGGCACGGGTACGGTGTACTTGCGTACCGAGCCGGGCAAGGAGCTGTTCTACCGCGTCCTCGGAGAGGCCGCGGGCCTTGAGATCTCCGGTGAAGCCGATCTGATGCCGTGTGTGGTCGAGCTCGCTGCGATCCGGGCCAAGTACGAAAAGCTCCGCAGTGCGCTGGAACAGGTCGAGGCGACGGGATACGGCGTGGTCATGCCGTCGATCGATGAGCTGCACCTCGAGGAGCCCGAACTGATGCAGCAGAGCGGTCGGTACGGCGTGCGGCTGCGTGCGAGCGCTCCGGCGCTCAACATCATCCGGACAGAGATTCACACGGAGGTCAGTCCCATTGTGGGCACGGAGCGCCAGTCCGAGGATCTTGTGAAGAGCCTGCTGGAAGGATTTGAGGAAGATCCCACCGAGATCTGGCAGTCGAACATCTTCGGGAAATCGCTCCACGAGCTCGTAAACGAAGGGCTTCAGGCCAAGCTCCTCAACATTCCGCCCGCGGCCCGTGCGCGGCTCGGAGAGACGCTTGAGCGCGTGATCAACGAGGGCTGCTCCGGCCTCATCTGCATCATTCTGTGAGAAAGCGGGACAAATCCGTCACAATGACGGATTTGTCCCGCTTTTTTATTTGCCAAAGCGCGCATTTTGTAGTAAAATGACTTAGGACTATGAAATTTACATATGCGCCCGGCTGTGTGCGCATACTTTGAAATATGGTGATCGAATTGTCAAGCTTTGTCTCTGAATTTGCACAGCGGTTCCGCAAGCAGATTCTGATCGTATTCGACGTGGTGGCCATCACGTTTTCCTATATCCTGCCGTGGATCCTGATTTCCGGGCGCACGTCGTTTACCGAACACAACAGCCTGCTCATTGCCAGCTGTTTTTATTTTGTCTGCTGCTACGAAATCGTGTACGGCCTGATGGGCATGTACGACAGCCTGTGGCGCTATGCGGAGATTGTCGAGTTCTTCCGGCTCTGTGTGGCGTCGATTGTCTCGGTGACGATTTTCACGGTGACGACGCTGCTGATGTTCACCGAACGGCGCGTCCCGATCTCCATCTACGGCCTCAGTGCGATGTTCGCGTCGCTCTTCACGCTGTATTCGCGTCTGACCTACCGCATGTACCGCAACACCAAGCTGGCGAAGAATCCGAAGCCGCGCCGCCGCGTGCTGCTGATCGGCGCGGGCGACGCCGCCTCTACGCTGCTGCATGAGGTGTTCAAGAGCCGTTCGCAGGAGATGAATATTGTCTGCTGCGTGGATGACGCCCCCGAAAAGGTGGGGCGCTCGATCATGGGCGTCGAGATTATGGGCACGACGGAGGATATTCCCGAACTGGTGGAGCGCTGCGAGATCGAGACGATTCTGCTGGCAATCCCCACGCTTGACGATGAGAACAAAAAGCGCATCCTCAGCATCTGCAATAAAACCAAGTGCAACCTGCGCATCCTGCCGGACATCGTGAAGCTCATCGCGGACGGCAAGGATCTTCTTTCCCGCGTGCGCGACGTGCGCGTGGAAGACGTGCTCGGCCGCGACGAGATCGAGCTGACGAACTTCTCCTCCACGCTTGTGAACGGCAAGGTTGTTATGGTCACGGGCGGCGGCGGCTCCATCGGTTCCGAACTGTGCCGGCAGATCATCGCGTGCAGCCCGAAGCTGCTCGTCATCGTCGACATCTACGAGAACAACGCCTATTCCATCCAGCAGGAGCTGATCCGCAAATACGGCCGCGACGTTCCGCTGGAGGTGTGCATCGCCTCGGTGCGCGATTCGAAAAAGGTGGACGCGCTGTTTGCGCACTACCGCCCGCAGGTGGTGTTCCATGCGGCGGCGCACAAACATGTGCCTCTGATGGAGGACGCGCCGGAGGAGGCCGTCAAGAACAACGTCTTCGGCACGTACAACGTCACGCTCTCGGCGGACAAGTACGGCACGGAGCGCTTCGTGCTGATCTCCACGGACAAGGCCGTCAACCCGACGAACGTCATGGGTGCGACGAAGCGTCTGTGCGAGATGATCGTGCAGGCGTTCGGCCAGAAATCCAAGACGAAATTTGTGGCGGTGCGCTTCGGCAATGTCCTCGGTTCGAACGGTTCGGTCATTCCGCTGTTCAAGGATCAGATTTTGTCGGGCGGCCCCGTCACAGTGACGCATCCGGACATTGTGCGCTATTTCATGACGATTCCGGAGGCTGTGCGCCTTGTCATCGAGGCGGCAGCCATGGGCGACGGCGGCGATATCTTCGTGCTCGACATGGGCAACCCGGTCAAGATCCTTGACCTCGCCGAGAACCTCATCAAGCTGTCCGGCTTCATCCCGTACCGGGATATCGAGATCAAGTTCACCGGACTGCGCCCCGGCGAGAAGCTCTACGAGGAGATCCTGATGGACGAGGAAGGCCTGCGCCAGACCGACAACAGTAAGATCTTCATCGGCTCGCCGCTGAAAATCAACAAAGACACGTTCTTTGACCACCTCGCCACGCTCAAGCAGATCGCGTATTCCAACAACAGCGAGAATCTGGTGCAGGCACTGATCGACCTCGTGCCGACATTCCACCATCAGGAACACCGCTGACCGACAAAAGGGGAGTTGTGCATGTACCGCAAGTGCTTCAAACGCATTCTGGATTTCTGCCTTGCGCTCGGGAGCATCGTTGTGTTTTCGCCGATCCTTCTGGTCCTCGCGATCTGGGTGAAATGTGACTCAAAGGGTCCTGTGCTCTTCCGTCAGAAGCGCGTCGGCAAGGATAAGACGTATTTCAACATCCTGAAATTCCGCACGATGTACGCGGACACACCGAAGGATGTCCCCACCCATCTTCTCCAGAATCCCGAGGCGATGATTACGCGCAGCGGGCGCTTTCTGCGCAAGACGAGCCTGGACGAGCTGCCGCAGCTGTTCAACATACTCGTCGGGCAGATGAGTGTCGTCGGGCCGCGCCCGGCGCTGTGGAATCAGGACGACCTGATCGCTGAGCGCGACAAGTACGGTGCGAACGCGCTTGTCCCCGGCCTGACGGGATATGCGCAGGCACACGGGCGCGATGAGCTGCCCATCCCGGTGAAGGCGGAGCTGGACGGGTACTATGCGGCGCACATCAGTTTTGCGCTGGATGTGAAGATCGTCTGGGATACGTTCTTCGGTGTCATCCGCGGCGACGGCGTTGTCGAGGGCGGAACCCACGGAAAATAAAAAAGACCGGATGCGGAACTGCGATCGGAGTTCCGCATCCGGTTTTTTATGTTTCATTTTCCAGAAAATCCGCGAGAGCTTCGCACCCCTCGGTCACGTCGTCCCACGTGGCTTTGAAATCGCCGGTGTACCACGGGTCGGCAATCCCGCGCCCGGAGCCCGCGAACGAGAGCAGCGAGCGGATTTTTCCGTCGGGGTCGCCGCCGGTGATGCGGCGCATGTCGCGCAGGTTCGATTCCTCCATGCCGATCAGCCAGTCGAAGCGGTCGTAATCATCGCGCGTCATCTGGACGGCGCGCTTGCCGCTGCAGTCGATTCCGGCGGCGCTGAGCATCCGACGCGTTCCGGAGTGGACGGCGCAGCCGAGCGCCTCACGGCTGGTCGCCGCCGATTCAATGTGAAATTTGTCCGCGATGCCGCGGCGGCGGACGATGTCTTTCATTACGAACTCCGCCATCGGCGAGCGGCAGATGTTTCCAAGACAGACAAACAGAATTCTCGTCATACGCCTCACACTCCCGCCAGCGCGTGGAGCATCTGGCCGAAGATCTCCTCACCCTTGTCGATGAAACGGCTGCGGATCATCTCTGCGCTCTCGAGATTGGGGACGTAGAGCGAGCAGGAGAAGATTTCACCGCCCGCATCCTCGATGTAGCATCGCACCATGTACCCCTCGCCGGACGGTGTGATCTGAGCCTTGTGCTGTGCGGCTTTGCGCGCAAACTGCTGTGCGGTAACAGCAGCGCGGATGGCGGTTTCACGCACGGAATAGGGGACCTGCTTTGACAGCGAACGCGCGACTTCTTCGCCCGGGGGCAGAATGTGATACCGGCCGTTGTCGAGCTTGGCAAGACCTCGGTCGCACAGCTGTGAAAGTGCGGAGGCAAGTTCGAAATAATTCACAAGTTCCTCGCCGAGCAGCGCGCGCTCGATCTCCTCCTGAGACAGAGGCTCCGGTACATTCTGGATCAGATAGCACAGCAGGATGCGGATCTCGGCCGAATTGTTCAGACCGCCCGGTTTCACGCCGGCGGTAAAGGCGTTGTTTGCCATGGAAAGCTCCCTCTTTTTCACTCTGCCGCGGCAGAGTCTTTTTTCTATTCTACCGCAAAACAGCTGCCGCCGTCAAATACCGTTTCAATGTTCCGCACACTTTCCTCGGGAGAGTAGCGCCAGCGGCTGAGGTGGCCCTGCGTGAGGGAAAACCGCAGGGGAAACCGGAAGTCCCCGTCGTCCGAGACGCTGAGCACGGCCAGCTTGATCTTCATTTTCTCCGGCAGGATGCTCTTGATGAAAACACTCACGAGCATGCCGGGAAGCAGTTCATCTGAGGCTTCGGCGAGGCCCGACAGATTGGGTGCAAGTTCGATGAATACGCCGTACGGTTCGCTCGAGCGAACGATGCCCACCACCGTTTCTCCTGCGGCGAAGCGCGCGGCGTTCTCGCTCCACGAGCCGAGAAGCTCCTTCATCGTCAGCACCAGCCGCCCCTGTGCGTCGCGCCCTTTGACGGCGCAGTACACGTCGTCTCCGGCGCGGACGCGGTCGTGCGCGGAAGAGATGCGGGAGACGGACAGGCAGTCCACCGGGATCAGCGCGGAGATCCCGCAGCCGACGTCGCAGAATGCGCCGAACGGCTCCGCACGCGTGATACGGCACGGGAGAATGTCGCCGGGAACAAGGCGGTCGAGATATTCTTCGCGGCACCGTCTCTGCACGGCGGCGCGCGACAGGTAAAACAGCGGGCTTCCGTGCTCGATTTCCACATGTGTGATGACAAAGCAGACGGGCCGCCCGACGCGTGTGACGAGCGCGATGTCGCGGACTTTTCCGTCCGCGACGCCGTCGGCACATTCCTCGTGCGGCATGACGGCCGGAAAGCTGCCCAGACGGAAGTGCAGGCGGCGCTGCGCGTCAAAAGAAAGTGCGCGGGATTCCAGCACGGTCCCGTTCCGCATCGCGTCCAGAAGGCCGGAATAACTCATATCACAGAACGGGGAACGCACCCCTTCGGGAGAAAAGCACATGGTTCATCATCCTCACTTTTCGGTTTGTACACTATATGTGCGGCAGGGTGCGAATATTTGCTATTTTATTTTCTTTGCGCTATACTATAATGGAATTTGTCAGGGTGAACTGGAAGGAGGCGCAGGGATATGGACGTCCGTGTGGGCGATGTGATCCAGACAAAAAAGCCGCATCCGTGCGGCGCGAGCTCGTTCCATGTGCTGCGCGTGGGAGCGGATTTCCGCATCCGCTGCACCAAGTGCGGCCGTGAAGTGATGCTGGCCCGCAGCAAGATCGAAAAGAACATCAAGAAGATCGTCCGTGACGGAGAAACTCTCTAGCTGCGCTGAATGCGAAAGAGATTCACAGCGACAGGAGAGACAACATGACGGAAACATTGCAGGCGGTGCGCAGCCGCTTTGACGAGATCGGGCTTCGCCTTCAGGACCCGGCGGTGGTGTCGGACAACGTGCAGTACCGCAGCCTGATGAAGGAGTACCGGGAACTTGAGCCCATCGCCGGATGCATCGACCGGTGCGAAGCCGCGCGGGATGCGATGCAGCAGGCGAGGGAACTTTTGGATGAAGGCGGGCTCGACCCGGAGCTGCGCGACATGGCGCAGGAGGAATATTCGGAGCAGAAACAGCTCCTTGAAACATTGGAAGAAGAGCTGAAAACGCTTCTTCTGCCCAAGGATGAAAACGACGACCGCAGCGTGATCGTGGAGATCCGCGGCGGTGCGGGCGGCGACGAGGCGGCGCTGTTTGCCGCGAGTCTGCTGCGCATGTACACGATGTACGCGCAGCAGCACGGCTTTGCGGTGGAAGTGCTGAACGCGAACGAGACGGAAATCGGCGGCATGAAGGAAGTGAGCTTCTCCGTGGAGGGAGCGGGCGCATACAGCCGCTTCAAATTCGAGAGCGGCGTGCACCGCGTGCAGCGCGTCCCCGAGACGGAAACGCAGGGGCGCATCCACACGTCCACGGTGACGGTGGCGGTCATGCCCGAGGCCGAGGAGGTCGAAGTGGACATTGCGCCGTCCGATCTGCGCATCGACACGTTCCGCTCCTCGGGCGCGGGCGGCCAGCACATCAACAAGACGTCGTCCGCTATCCGCGTGACGCACATCCCCACGGGAATGGTGGTGGAATGTCAGGACGAGCGCAGCCAGTACAAGAATAAAGACAAGGCGCTCCGCGTGCTGCGCAGCCGCCTTCTTGCGCAGAAACAGGCGCAGCAGGATGCGCAGATCGCAGCCGAGCGCAAAAGTCAGGTGGGAACGGGAGACCGCTCCGAGCGCATCCGCACGTACAATTTCCCGCAGGGACGCGTGACGGATCACCGCATCGGCCTGACGCTGTATAAACTGGATGCGATCCTGAACGGTTCGCTCGACGAGCTCATCGAAGCGCTCATCACAGCTGACCGTGCGGAGAAGTTGAAAGCATCCACGGAGGAATGACCATGCAGACACAACTCAAAGCCGTGACGCCCGACAGCATCGCGCAGGCGGCGGCTCTTCTGAAAGAAGGGGAGGTCGTCGCCATCCCGACGGAGACGGTGTACGGCCTCGCCGCGAACGCTCTCTCGGACGAGGCGGTCAAAAAGATTTTCGCCGCCAAGGGGCGGCCGCAGGACAATCCCCTCATTTCGCACATTTCGGATCTGTCCATGCTTCCGCTCATCGCGGGCGAAGTGCCCGAGGCGGCGCTGCGCCTCGCTGAGGCGTTCTGGCCGGGGCCGCTCACGATCATCCTGCCCCGTGGCGGACAGGTGGCGGATTCCGTCTGTGCCGGGCTTGACACCGCTTCGGTGCGCATGCCCTCGCACCCGGATGCGCGCGCCGTGATCGCGGCGTGCGGGTTCCCGCTGGCCGCGCCCAGTGCGAACCTCTCGGGCAAACCCAGCCCGACCACGGCGCAGGACGTGATGGCCGACATGGACGGGCGCATCCCGCTCATTCTGGACGGCGGTGCGTGCGAGGTGGGCGTGGAGTCCACCGTCGTGTCGCTGGCGGGCGATCATCCCGTTCTGCTGCGGCCCGGCCGCGTGACCAAGGAAGATCTGGAGCGGGTGCTCGGCGTTCCGGTGGAACTTTCGGGCGCGATCGTCAGCCGCCTGAAGGAGGGCGAAGTGGCGCGCTCCCCGGGCATGAAGTACAAGCATTACGCGCCCAAGGCGGAAGTCGTCATCGTGAAGGGAACGTTTGATGCCTATAAGGCCTACGTGCGCGCCCATGCGCAGGAGGGCGATTTCTGCCTGTGCTACGAGGGCGAGCAGACGCAGCTCGCGCCCGTGCCGTGCGTCGCGTACGGTGCGGAGGGCGACGGCGTGTCGCAGGCGCACGCGCTGTTTTCCGCCCTGCGTGAGCTCGACGCGGAGGGCGCGCGCCGGGCGTTCGCGCGCTGGGAAAATGATGCGTGCGGCGTGGAACTTGCCGTCTACAACCGCCTGCTCCGTGCCGCGGCGTTCCGGGTGGAAGAAGCATGAAAGTCGTGGCGCTGACGGGCCGTTCCGGGTGTGGAAAGAGCACCGTGGCGGCCCTGTGGAGACAGGAGGGATACCCTGTGATCGACTGCGATGAGATCGCGCGCCTGGTCGTGGAGCCGGGGAGTTCCGTGCTCTCCGAACTCGCGGAGGCATTCGGCTCCGATGTGCTCGACGAAACGGGGGTTCTGCGCCGGGACGTGCTGGCACAGCGCGCCTTTTCCTCGCCGGAGCGCGCGGAAGTCCTCACGGGGATCACGCACCCGGCCATCATCCGGGAGATCTGCCGCCGTCTGGATGACGCGCGGCAAAGCGGCGCGCGCATCGCCGTTGTGGACGGCGCGGTGATCATCGGCGCGCCGTTTGAACGCTTCTGCGACGAGTTCGTCGTCGTGACCGCACCGGCCGGGGTGTCCGCTGCGCGCATTGCCGCGCGCGACGGGATCTCCGAAGAGAGGGCGATGGAACGCCTCGGCTCGCAGATTCCGGAGAAGGTTCTGCGTGAGCGCGCCGACTATCTGATCGAAAACACCGGGACAAAGGCACAGCTGTGCGAGAGAGCACGGCAGGTGCTGGAGTCCCTTACGGGAGAAGTATGAAAAAAACGATCAAGCGTTTGGCGGTCTTTCTGCTGGCCGTGCTGTGTGCTGTGCTGATTCTGGCGCAGGCGGGCGCATTCCGCGCGCTGCTGCGCACTTCGTATCCGATGCGGTATGAGGAATCGGTCGGCAAATGGGCGGCGCAGTACGAGGTCGACGAACTCC
Source organism: uncultured Ruthenibacterium sp. (assembly GCA_944386565.1). Lineage (GTDB taxonomy): Bacteria > Bacillota > Clostridia > Oscillospirales > Ruminococcaceae > Ruthenibacterium. The sequence goes on from CALXBO010000006.1 coordinate 24,720, forward strand.
TTGTCTACACCATCATCCGCACCGAGAGCGGGTTCGATCCCGAGGCGGAATCGTCCGTCGGAGCGCGCGGCCTGATGCAGATCACGGAGGAGACGTTCGACTGGATCAAGAGCAAGATCGCGCCCGATGAGGACCTCACATTTGACGCTTTGTACGACGCCGACACGAACATCCGCTTCGGCACGTATCTGATCAGTGTGTGTCTCGCACGGTATGAAAACGACGTGTCCACAGCCGTTGCCGCGTATCACAGCGGCATGGGACTTGTGGATTCGCTTGTCGCGGACTCCGAGTACTCGGACGACGGCGTTACGCTGCACACGTTCCCCTATGCGCAGATGCGCAATTATGTTTACAAGATCAACCGCAGTTATGCGGTTTATCATCGCCTCTATGAAGAATGAGGCGGCAAAGGAGAGATAAGATTATGAAACAGGAAAACAAAACCGAAACGTATCTTTACGAGCCGCAGCACATTGCGGACGCCCGTCCGGACGATGTGCAGAGCGCGCAGTCGTTCTGTGAGGACTACAAGGCGTTCCTGAACGCGGCCAAGACGGAGCGCGAGGCTGTGGCGGAGACGCTGCGCCTGCTGGGTGCGGCCGGCTACACGCCGTTTGAGTACGGCAAAACCTTTGAGCCGGGTTCCAAGGTGTATGTGGACAACCGCGGCAAGTGCGTCATTGCATGCACGATCGGCCGCCGTCCTCTTTCGGACGGTGTGCGCCTTGCCATCGCGCACATCGACTCGCCGCGTCTGGATATGAAGCCGAATCCTCTGTATGAGAGCAGCGGCCTCGCACTGTTCAAGACGCACTACTACGGCGGCATCCGCAAGTATCAGTGGGGTGCGACGCCGCTCGCGCTGCACGGCGTCGTCTACCGCGCGGACGGAACGCGCGCCGACGTGCGCATCGGCGAGGACGAGGGCGATCCCGTGTTCTGCGTCACCGATCTTCTGCCGCACCTCGCGGCCGACCAGTCCAAGCGCACGCTGGCTGACGGCCTGCGCGGCGAGGAACTCAACATCGTGCTGGCATCTCTGCCCGACGGGGAAGAGGACGACAAGGACCGCTTCAAGCGCGCCGTCATGCGCATCCTGCATGAGAAATACGGCTTCACCGAGCGCGACTTCACGCGCGCCGAGCTGTGCGCCGTGCCCGCGGGCAAGGCAGTCGACGTCGGCTTTGACCGCAGCATGATCGGCGCCTACGGCCACGACGACCGCGTCTGCGCCTATACTGCGCTGCGCGCCGAAATGGACACGGCTTCTCCCGAATACACCACAGTCTGCGTGCTGACGGATAAGGAAGAAGTCGGCTCCGACGGCGTGACCGGTCTGAACAGCGACTACCTGTTCCACTTCCTGCAGGACCTTGCGGATATGCAGGGCGTTGTGTACCGCCACATGCTGCGCCGTTCGATGTGCCTGTCGGCGGACGTCAACGCGGCGTTCGATCCGACGTTCCCGGACGTGCTCGAGAAGAACAATGCCGCCTATCTCAACCGCGGCGTGTGCGTCACGAAATACACGGGAGCGCGCGGCAAGTCTTCCACGAACGACGCGAGCGCCGAGGTGATGGCGTTCGTCACGAACCTTCTCGATGCGGAGGGCGTCTGCTGGCAGACGGGCGAGCTCGGAAAGGTCGATCAGGGCGGCGGCGGCACGATCGCCAAATACGTCGCCAACCGCAACGTCGACACGGTTGACATCGGCGTTCCGATGCTGTCGATGCATGCGCCGTTCGAACTCGTGGCAAAGCTGGACGTGTACCACACGTATCTTGCTTTCAGCGCGTTTGCGAAATAAGCGGATTTGAAGCAAAACACCGCCGCAAATCGTAAAGAATATGAAAACCGGATACACAAACGCCGGGAAACGGTATATAATATACGCAAGAGCGGGCGTGCGGAATTCCCGCATGCGGCGGCTTGGTGGAAAGGAAGATCAAGGATGAAATTACTGTCCATTGCGGTTCCGTGCTACAATTCGCAGGATTACATGAATCACTGCATTGACACGCTGCTGACCGGCGGAGACGATGTGGAGATTCTGATCGTGGATGACGGCTCGAAGGACGACACGGCGAAGATCGCCGATGAATATGAGAAGAAGTATCCCGGCATTGTGCGCGCGATCCATCAGGAAAACGGTGGCCACGGGGCGGCTGTGATGACGGGCGTTCACAACGCGCAGGGCGTTTACTTCAAAGTGGTGGACAGCGACGACTGGGTGGACACCGATGCGTTCGCACAGATTCTGGCGACACTCCGGGAACTGGTGGAGACGGACCGCGCGGTGGACCTCTTCGTCAGCAACTACATCTACGATAAGGTGGGTGCGAAGCACAAGCGCGTGATGCGTTATGCAAATGCCATCCCCGAGAAGAAAGTCATCACGTGGGACGATGTCGGCGTGTTTCACAAGGGACAGTATATCCTCATGCACTCCGTCATTTACCGCACGCAGGTCCTGCGCGACTGCGGGCTCGATCTTCCGCGCCACACGTTCTATGTCGACAACCTGTTTGTCTACGTTCCGCTGCCCTATGTCAAAACGCTGTACTATCTTGACGTGGTGTTTTACCACTACTTCATCGGCCGCGGCGACCAGTCGGTGCAGGAGGACGTGATGATCCGCCGCATCGACCAGCAGATCAAGGTCAACAAACTGATGGCGCAGCAGGTGGATCTCAAGAAGGTGGAGAACAAGCGCCTGAGGGGCTATATGTTCAATTATCTCGAGATCATCACGGTGATCTCTTCGATCCTGTGCCTGCGCTCGGGCATTGAGGAAAACTTCCGGAAAAAGCAGGAGCTGTGGGAGTTCCTCGAGCAGAACGATGCGCAGATTTACCGCAAGCTGCGCCGCGGGATCATGGGACGTGTGATGAATCTTCCCGGCAAGCTCGGCCGCGGGATCGCGGTCACGGCGTACAAGATCACGCAGCGGACGGTCGGCTTCAACTGAGTCCGTATGCACAGAAAAAGGGCGGCGGAACCGAAGTTCCGCCGCCCCTTTTTGGCACACATCCGAATCAGAACAGGGACGCGAGCTTTTCTTTCGTCTGAACGCCCACGAAACGCTGCACTTCCTCGCCGTTCTTGAAGAGGATCAGCGTCGGGATGCTCATCACGTTGTACCGGCGCGCGATGTCGGGGTTCTCATCCACGTCGAGCTTGCCGACATTGTAGCCTTCGGCGGCCAGAGCGTCAATGATGGGGCCCTGCATGCGGCACGGACCGCACCACGTTGCCCAGAAATCCACCAGAACGGGAGTCTCGGAAGAGAGCACCTCCGCGTTGAAATTCGAACTTGTAAACTGCTTTGCCATAAACAGGTTCATCTCCTTTGTACTTTCTATCATACCACGCCGGCGGCGTTTTGTCACCGGTTTTTGTTTACAGGTTCAGTATATCCCGAACGCACGCATTTATCTGTGACTCTGTCACGGAAGATGTTCCCGGCCGCATGATATGCTGTGTCTGATCTATTTAGGTAAGGAAAGGTTTTCGATTCATGGAATATCTGATCACATTTCTCGAAGGTCTTGTCACGTTCATCTCACCGTGCCTTCTGCCGATGCTGCCGATCTACCTGTCGTATCTCGCGGGAGGTTCGATCCGGGAGAACAAAGCTTCGGCGCTGCGCAACGCGGTGGGGTTCGTGCTGGGATTTTCCATCACGTTCATCGCTCTCGGCGCGCTGGCCGGGACGCTCGGCGCGGCGCTCCGCCAGCACCAGACGGCCGTCAATATCGTCAGCGGCCTCATCGTCATCCTGTTCGGCCTGAGTTTCCTCGGCGTGCTGCCGTTTGAACTGTTCCGGGGAATCCGTTCGAAAGGCGTGCAAAAGACGGGCTTCTTCCCGTCCGTCGTGTTCGGCATGGTGTTCTCCGTCGGCTGGACGCCGTGCGTCGGCGCGTTCCTCGGCTCGGCGCTGATGCTCGCATCCCAGCAGGGCTCGACCGTCAAGGGCGTGCTGCTGCTCATCAGTTATTCGCTGGGTCTCGGCGTTCCGTTCCTGTTCAGCGCCGCGCTGCTCGACCAGCTTCAGGGCGCATTCAACTGGATCAAGCGCCACTACCGCGTCATCAATGCGGTGTGCGGCGGGCTGCTGATCCTCGTCGGTATCGCCATGATGACGGGAATGCTGAGCGCGCTTCTGGGCGCGCTTGCCGCATGATGAAAAGGGGTGACTTGAAATGAGTGCAAAAAAGAAAACCGTATTTCTGGTGCTTGCGTTCGCGCTGGTGCTGATCGTGGCCACAGCGGCTTACCGTGCGCTCGGAGCGGGCGGCGGAGGGCTTGCCGTGCTCGGAGAAGAACAAAAGGATGTGCCGTCGTCCGCGGCTTCCGAATCGTCCTCGGTTTCCGGGTCTTCTGCGAATTCCGAGCCGTCTGCGGATTCCGAATCTGCGGCATCCTCGTCCGAAGCGGAGAGCGGCGGGGAGCCGATCCCCGCGCCGGATTTCACCGTATACAATGCAGAGGGCGAAGCGGTGACGCTGTCGTCTCTGCTCGACCGGCCGGCCGTCATCAACTTCTGGGCCAGCACGTGCCCGCCGTGCAAGCAGGAGATGCCCGATTTCCAGTCCGCGTATGAGACGTACGGCGAGGAGATCGCGTTCATCATGGTGGACGGCGTCGGCAGCATGCTGAACGAGACGCAGGAGGCGGGCGCGGCCTATGTGGCCGAACAGGGTTTCACGTTCCCGGTGTATTTCGACAATGACCGCGACGCCGTGAGCACCTACGGAATCACGGGATTTCCCACGACCTTTTTCGTCGGCGGCGACGGCAATCTTGTCGCGGCCGCACAGGGCATGATCTCCGCCGAGACGCTGGAACAGGGAATTTTGATGATTCTGCCCGAGACGTAATTTTCCGGATTTGTCCATGGGTAAAGTGCATAAAAATGCGTTTGTCCGCTTATGAATAGAAGCGAAAACCCGCCGCCGGAATTGACTTTGCACAAAGGGTGTGCTATTTTCATATCAGAGTTGACAGGACCGACGATTTGGGTGTGTAACCGGACTTCAGGCACTGACCGAAACAGCTATTGCATGCGCAGATGCGGCAGCTGTCGGGCAGTGCCTTTTTGATTGGAGGAAACCGATGACGATCTTAAAAGGTCAGGGTGTGTCCGAGGGAATCCAACGGGGCGAGATCCGCTTTTTCCGGAGAAAAAATACGGGGATGGTGCAGGAGACGGCAGAGGATGCCGCGCTGGAGCTGCGCAGGCTGCGCCGCGCGCTGGACCTGTCCGTCCGGCAGCTGGAAGAGACGGCGAAGCAAACGCGTGTGCGCATCGGGGATTCCGCTGCCGCGCTGTTTGAAGCGCATGCGATGATGGCTGCGGACGAAGAGTTTGTCAGAACGATGCAGGCGCTGATCCGTCAGGGGAAGAGTGCGGAGTTTGCCGTCCGACAGGCGGGAGAGCGTTTTGCACAGCTTCTCGGTGCGTCGGACGACGCCTATCTGCGCGGCCGCGCGGCCGATATCCGCGATGTGGCGCACCGCATCGTGGAGAATCTTCTGGGCGTCTGGGAAGAAAAGAACCCCGCGGGGCAGGAGCATCCGGTGATCCTCGCGGCGGAAGAGCTGTCTCCGTCGGAGACGATCCGGCTGGACCCGGCCGGCATCCTTGCCATTGCCGTGCAGAACGGCTCGCCCACGAGCCACACGGCGATCCTGGCGCGCACGCTGGGCATTCCGGCCGTGTGCGGGCTCGGTCCGCTGCTGAATGAGGCGTCGGACGGTCTGGACGCGTGGATCGACGGAGAAACGGGCGAGCTCGTCATCGAACCGGATGAGGAGATGTGCGCGGAATTCGAAAAGCGCCGGAAAGGGCGCGAGAGGCGGAGTGTGGAGCTCAAGAGCCTTGTGGGCAAAGAGGACGTCACACAGGACGGGCAGAAGATGCTCGTGTACTGCAACATCAGTTCCCCGGGCGATATTTCCGCCGTGCTGGAGAACGACGGCCGCGGCGTCGGGCTGTTCCGGTCGGAGTATCTGTATCTCGGCAGAAGCGATCTCCCGGGCGAAGAAGAGCAGTTTGAAGCGTATCGCGAGGTCGCACAGGCGATGCAGGGGCGGCGCGTGATCGTGCGAACTCTGGATGCGGGCGCGGACAAGAAAGCCGAGTCGCTCGGGCTCCCGCCGGAGGAAAACCCCGCGCTCGGCATGCGCGCCGTCCGGGTTTGCCTGAGCCGTCCGGAACTCTTCCGCACGCAGCTCCGCGCCCTGTACCGGGCCAGCGCCTACGGGAAAATTTCGGTGATGTTTCCGATGATCGCCAGCGTCTGGGAACTGGAGGAGTGCCTTGCCGCGTGCCGCTGCGTGCAGGAAGAACTCCGCGCCGAGGGCAGGGCGTTCGACGAGCATCTCGAGACGGGGGTTATGATCGAGACTCCGGCGGCGGTGCTGATCGCGGACGAGCTCGCGGCGCGCGTGAACTTTTTCTCTGTCGGCACCAACGACCTGACGCAGTATCTTCTGGCGTGCGACCGGCAGAGAAGCGATCTCGGCCGCCATTGGGATCCGCATCATCCGGCCGTTCTGCGCGCGCTGCGCATGACGGCGCAGGCCGCGCACAAAGCGGGGATCTGGGTGGGAATCTGCGGTGAACTCGCAGCGGATCTCTCGATGCTGCCTGAGTTTTTGTCCATGGGCATCGACGAACTGAGTGTTCCGGCGGCGTTTGTGCTCCCGCTGCGTGCGGCGATCCGTTCCCACAGCTCCAAAAACAGTTGAATACAGAAGCAATTTTCCCAGAGTCCCGCTGCGCGGGGCTCTTTTTTTGTCTGTTTCGCAGAAGTTTTGGAAAAAGGACGCAGGAGTGAAAAAAACGCTGTGAAACAGACGGTTTCGAGGGTATAATAGAATTCGTCTGAAAACACTCACTGAAAAACAGGAGAAAAACATGAAAAATGAATGGATGCAGGAACTCGGTGAGTTCCGTGAAAAAACGCGCTTGTTTTATGCCGGAGAAATGAGCAAGGGCGATTACAAGGGCTTTTCGGGCAAATTCGGCAGCTACGCGCAGCGCGGCGGCAAGGCCGGTATGCTCCGTCTCCGTCTGACGGCGGGCCGCATTGACAAAGAGAAACTGAAGTTCATCGCAGATGTGATCGAAGAGCATCAGGTGAAGAAAGTACATCTGACGACCTGTATGACCGTGCAGCTCCATGACCTTGCGCCGGAGACGATCTGCGCGCTGATGGAACAGGCGCTGAGCCACGGGATCATCACGATGGGCGGCGGCGGAGACTATCCCCGCAACGTGATGGCGTCGCCGCTGTCCGGCGCCGAGTGCGGCGAGTATTTTGATGTGATGCCCTGGGCGGAAAAAACGGCGGAGTATCTTCTGACGCTCATCAACGCCGAAAAGATGCCCCGCAAACTGAAAGTCTGCTTTTCGAACGGCCCGGCCAACGTTCCGCACGCCACGTTCCGCGATCTCGGCTTCGTGGCGCGTGAGGACGGCCTGTTCGATGTGTACTGCGCGGGCGGCCTCGGCAACAATCCCCGCCTCGGCGTGAAGGTTGCGCAGGCTGTGGAACCCTCCGACGTTCTGTTCCACGTCAAAGCGATGCGCGATATGTTCCTCGCACACGGAAATTATCAGCAGCGCGGACGTGCCCGCACCCGCTATCTGCAGGAAACGCTGGGGGAAGAGGGTCTGCACGCGGTGTACTCCGAACTGCTTGAGCGCGCCAAAAAGGAACATCCGGAACTCAAGGTCAGCGTGCAGGCGAACGCTATCTCCAAGCAGGGCATCGTGCGCAGCTTCGATTCGAAGCGCGTCATCGCCCAGAAGCAAGAGGGCCTGTATGCCGTTGCGTACCATCCCATCGGCGGCACGCCGTCGCCCGATGTGTTCGGCCGCCTGTATGCAGTGATCAAGGATATGGAGGACGTTGAAGTCCGCCTGTCTCCGGACGAGTCGCTCTATGTCATCAATCTGAACGGCGACGAAGTGCAGCAGGTCCTCGATGTGCTGTCCGACGGCGCGCGCACGCTCTTCGAGACCTCCGTCGCCTGCATCGGCGCGTCCGTGTGTCAGGTCGGTGTGCGTGATTCCCAGCAGCTGCTCCGCAGCTGCGTGGATGCCGTCCGTGAGGCAGAAATCGCCGACGGCGCGCTGCCGCAGATCCACATTTCCGGCTGTCCGTCCTCCTGCGGTACGCATCAGACGGGAGAGATCGGATTCCACGGCGGCGTCAAGCTGATCGACAAGGTCGCGAATCCCGCCTTTACGCTGCACATCCTCGGCTGCGACAAGCAGGGCGAAGAGCGCTTGGGCGAGCCGCTCGGCGTGATGCTGGAAAAGAGCATTCCCGAGTTCCTCGTCCGCCTCGGCAAAACGGTGGAGGCTTCCGGCCTGCCGTTCTCCGAGTGGAAAAAGGGCCGCCGCGACGAGATCGCCGCACTGGCCGCCGACTACCTCGTATAATTCATCGCATTTACCCGGACTGCGTATTTTTCGCAGTCCGGGTGTTTTTTGCCTGAATCGCCAAAGAGCTGCGGGCGGCGTCATGCAAAAGGGAGAAACGACGTGCGGCCGTTGCACAGGGGATGGGTGCGTGCTATACTGAAGCCATCAGGAAACCGAAAAAGAAAATATGGTTTCCACGGAGGTCGCATGGAAGAATTGCGGGAAAAATGCATCCTGCACACGCTGGCTCTGTGCAGCGAACATGGGATGCGGTTCACCATGAGCGAACTGGCGGCCGGTCTCGGCGTCAGCAAAAAGACGCTGTATGTCTTGTTTCCGGACAAGGAAGCGCTGCTGACGGACGCGGTGGATTATGTGTTTGATGCGGTGAAGCGCAGCGAGGCGGAGATCCTGAGGGACGAAACGCTGTCGCTGACACAGAAAATCGAACGTCTCATCATCGTCATTCCGGAGCCGTTCCGGGAGATCGACTGGAACCGCCTGAACGGCGTGGAGACCAAGTATCCGAAGGTCTACACGCACATCTGTGAGAGAATTGAAAGCGGATGGGACGCAGCGCTCTCGCTTCTGCGGGAAGGAGTGGAGACGGGCGTGCTGCGGCCGTTCAGCATTCCGGTATTCAAGGCGATGGTGGAAGGAAGCATCGAACACTTTATCACCTCGCCCGGGCTTGCGCAGCAGGGAGTGGCGTACACCCAGGCGCTCGAGGAGATGATCGCACTGCTGATGCGCGGCGCGCTGGTGCGGAAGGAGGATGTACATGGAACACGCATGGAATGAGGACTGGTATTATGCCGCTCCGTTCCGCGAGGAGTGGAAAACGCTTGCGGCTCCCGCCAAACCTCTTGCGCGGGTGCGGCTGCCGCACGGAGGCGCACTTTTGCCGCAGAACAGCTTCAGCGAAGAGCAGTATCAGGAACTCAGCGGATACGTCAAGTGGTTTGACGTTCCGCAGGAGTGGCGCGGCCGCCGGGTGTTCGTGTGCTTTGAGGGCGCGGCCCACGAAGCGCATGTCTACTGCAACGGTGAATTGGTGGGAGAGCACCACTGCGGATACACGGCGTTCCGCATCGAACTGACACAGAGCCTGCGCATCGGGGAGACAAACAATCTCACCGTGCGGCTGGACAGCCGCGAGTCGCTCGACATCCCGCCGTTCGGCGGTGTGATCGACTATATGACGTTCCGCGGCCTGTACCGGGAAGTGTTTCTGGAGGTGACGGACGCGGCGCGCATCGCGGACGTGTTCGTGCGCGCGGATGCCGCCAGCCACATGCTCTGCGCCGTGGAGACGGAGCACGCGGAGAGAATGTCTCTGACCGCCGAACTCTATGACCCCGACGGAGCGCTTTGCGCCTCGGCCACTGTGGAAGCGCAGGACGCGGAACCGGAGCTGTATGTGGAGAATGTCCGCCGCTGGAGCTGCGAGACGCCGCAGCTGTACCGGCTGGAACTCCGCCTGACGGACGGCGGCCGCACGGTGGACACGGAGACGGTGCGCGTCGGTTTCCGGACGGCGGAATTCCGCGCCGACGGATTTTACCTCAACGGTGAGAAGGTGCGGCTGCGCGGACTGAACCGGCATCAGAGCTGGCCGTATCTCGGATACGCGGCCCCAGCGAGAGCGCAGCGGTTTGACGCCGACATCCTGAAATACGAACTGGGCTGCAACGCCGTGCGCACGAGCCACTATCCGCAGAGCCGCCATTTTATCGACCGCTGCGACGAACTGGGGCTGCTCGTGTTCACCGAGATCCCGGGCTGGCAGCACATCGGCGGCGACGCGTGGAAATGGCAGGCCGTGCGGAATACGGAGGAGATGGTCCGACAGTACCGCAACCATCCGTCCGTGATCCTGTGGGGCGTGCGCATCAACGAGAGTGCGGACGACGACACGCTGTACGCGGAGACGAACCGGACGGCACACGAACTGGACCCGTCGCGCCCGACGAGCGGCGTGCGGTGTATCAAAAAGAGCCATCTGCTCGAGGATGTGTACGCCTACAACGACTTCGTCCACTGTGGCACAAACCGGGGTTGCGACACCAAAAAATCCGTCACGCCGGACATATCGAAACCCTATCTCATCAGCGAATACAACGGGCATATGTTTCCGACAAAACCGGGCGACGACGAGGCTCACCGTCTGGCACATGCGCTGCGTCACGCGCGCGTGCTCAGCGACGCGGCGCAGGAGCCGGGGATCGCGGGCACGTTCGGCTGGTGTATGTTCGACTACAACACACACCGCGATTTCGGCTCAGGTGACCGCGTGTGCTACCATGGTGTTCTCGATATGTTCCGCAATCCCAAGCTGGCAGCGGCGGTCTATGCGGCGCAGGGGAATCACGGCGTGCTCGCGGTGAGCAGCAGCATGGACATCGGCGAGCATCCGGCGGGTGCGATCGGTACGTTCGCCGTGTTCACGGACGCCGATGAGGTTCGCTTGTACAAGAACGACGAATTTGTGGGAAGTTATACCCCCTCCGGGGAATATCCCGGCCTTGCGCATCCTCCGGTCCTCATTTCCGACACGATCGGAGTCATGCTGGAGGAAAATGAGGGGTTTACCCACCGCAAAGCCTCGCTTGTCAAGGACGTGCTGTATGCCGTCGCGCGGTTCGGCCCGGCAGGGCTCTCGCCGTCCGTGCTCGCAAAAGCCGCATGGCTCATGACAGCGGGGCACATGACATACGACGACATGCAGCGGCTCTTTTACCGGTATGTCGGCAGCTGGGGCGGCGAGGTCGTCCACTGGAGGTTTGATGCGGTGAAGGACGGGCAGGTCATTGCAAGCGGCATCTGCGGGCCGGGCGAAGAAACGGTCCTGCACGCCGAAGCGGATTCGGTGCAGCTGTGTGACGGCGACAGCTGGGACATGGCGACCGTGCGCATGAGCGCGCGGAACGAATACGGGGCGGTGCAGACGTATTGTTCACGCGCTGTGCGATTGAAAGCGGAGGGCGCAGTCGAACTGGTCGGGCCGGAGGCTGTGCCGCTCGCGGGAGGTATGGCGGGCTGCTATGTGCGGACAAAAGGTGTGGCCGGGGAGGGAATACTCACGGCTGAGATGGACGGAGCACCGCCGGTGACGGTTCGGTTTACGGTGACGCGCGGGGAGGAACACACATGAGCGGAAACGTCAGACAGAAAATAGGATACGGCATCGGTGCGATGGGCAAGGATGTTGTCTATGCCTTCGTGTCGGGGTTCATTCTCTATTATTACAACACGGTGCTCGGCATCAGCGGCACGTTCACGGGCGTGATGATGATGGCGGCGCGCGTGTTCGATGCGTTCAACGACCCCCTCATGGGCGTGGTCGTGGAGAAGACAAACACGCGCATGGGAAAGTTTCGCCCGTGGATTTTGACGGGCACGGTGACGAATGCACTCATTCTGTACGGCATGTTTGCCATGCCGCGCTCCGTGCAGGGAACGGCGATGCTGGTGTATGCGAGCGCCGCCTATGTGCTGTGGGGCGTGACGTATACTCTGATGGACATTCCGTTCTGGAGCATGATCCCCGCAATCACAAAAGCGGGGCGTGAGCGCGAGTCGCTCTCCGTCATCGGGCGCACCTGCGCCGCGGTCGGTTATGCCGTGCCGACGGTGCTCACGATGCTGCTCGTCGTGCGCATCGGTTCGGATGAGCGCGAGGGATTTGCCCTGTTTGCGGCGGCCGTTGCGGTTGTTTTTATCGTCACGGAGCTTGTGTGCATGTTTCTGATCCGGGAAAAGCAGCCGGTGCGGACGGAGACTCCCTCCGTGCGCGATATGTTTTCCGCGCTTGTGCACAACGATCAGGCGATGGTCGTGGTCGTAGGCATTATCGTGTTCAACGCGTCGCTCTATCTGACGACGCAGCTCGCCGTTTACTTCTTCAAATACGACATGGGCAACAGCGACCTGTTCAGCCTGTTCGGAACAGTCGGCGGCATCGGGCAGATCCTCAGCATGGCGAGTCTGCCCATTCTGCGCAAACGCTGGACGGGCAAGGCTATCCTGTCAGGCTCTCTCTGCGTGACGATCTCAGGTTATGTAATGCTGTTCGCGTTCAGTGCGCTCGGTATCACGGCCGTGCCGCTGCTGGCTGCCGTGGCGTTCATCATTTACATCGGCTTTGGGCTTGCGACGGTCCTGACGACGATTTTCCTCGCGGACACCGTCGACTACGGCGAGCTGAAGACGGGCCGACGCAGCGAGAGCGTCATCTTCAGCATGCAGACGTTCGTCGTGAAACTGGCCAGCGCCGTCAGCGTGCTGATCGCGGGCGTCGGCATTGACGTGATCGGTCTCGATACTTCAGCCGAGGTGCAGACGGCGCAGACGCTGATGGGTCTGCGGGTGCTGATGATGGCGGTCCCCATCGCGGGACTCGTATTCTCCATCTGTTACTTCCGCAGCCGCTACAAGCTGACGGACGAAGAAAATGCGCGCATTGCACAGGCGCTGAAAGAGCGCCGGAGTGAAACGGAGGCGACAAAATGATTCGCAGTGAACGAGGAGTCTGGTGCATTGAAACAGAGCGGACGGGGTATTACATCGCCCGGCGCGGCGATCTGGCCGAGCAGCTTCACTACGGGCGGAAAATACGGCCGGATGCCGGCCCGCTGAGGGAGAAGCTGGCGTCGTCCTACTGCACGGATGCGATCTACGATGAGACATGGGACGCCGGAGTGTCCCTGCATCACGTCGGTCTGGAGTTGTCGCCTGTGGAGAAGGGGGATTTCCGCCGCCCGGCGCTCGAGATCACAATGCCGGACGGCAGCCGCGTGTCCGACTGGAAGCTGAGGGAGGAGAAAGTGCTTCCCGCTTCGCCGGAGGCGGACGGCCTTCCGCAGGCGTACGGCGGCGGAGAGTGCCTCGCGCTTTGATTTGAAAACGAGTGGGGCGTGCGTGTGGAAGCGCTGTACACCCCCTATGACGAGTGCGACGTAATCGTGCGCCGCTACCGCATCCTCAACGGGTCTGGCGCTCCTATTACGATCCGTCGCGCCATGAGCTATCAGCTCGATCTGCCGCGCAGCGGTTTTCTGCTCACAACGCTGACGGGAGCGTGGGCGCGCGAGTTCGAGCCGAAGACGCAGCCGCTCGCCGCGGGCGCGGCAGCGTTCGGCAGCACGACGGGCGCGTCGTCGCATTATTGCAACCCGCTGTTTCTGCTGTCGGAGAAAAACGCAGACGAGAACGCGGGCGAAGTCTACGCGTTCAACCTCATTTACTCCGGCAGCCATCAGGAGTGGGTCGAGACGGATTCGTTCGGCCGTACGCGCGTGGAGGCCGGCATCCAGCCGGAGGGTTTTGCGTGGACGCTGGCTCCCGGCGAGGTGTTCGACACGCCCGAGGCTGTTCTGGCGTTCTCCGGTGAGGGAAAGAACGGGGCGAGCCGCAGCATGCACCGCTTTGTGCGCGCGCATGTGTCGCCCCGGCGGTGGTCGAGCGCGGAACGCCCGGTGCTCGTCAACAACTGGGAGGCGACGTACTTCGGATTCACCGAGGAGAAGCTTCTGCAACTGGCTCACACGGCAGCGGGGCTCGGCGCGGAACTGTTCGTTCTGGACGACGGATGGTTCGGACGGCGCACGAGCGATCTGCGCGGCCTCGGTGACTTTGACGTGAACCCGGACAAGCTCCCGTCCGGGCTCGACGGGCTGGCGGCCGGTATCGAACGCGAGGGGCTCCGCTTTGGTCTCTGGGTGGAGCCGGAGATGGTCAACGAGGACAGCGCCCTGTACGAAGCGCACCCCGACTGGGCCGTGCAGCCGCCGAAAGGGCAGCCCTGCCGCAGCCGGCATCAGCTCGTGCTCGACCTGTGCCGCACGCAGGTGCAGGACTATCTGATCGAACAGCTTGACAATGTGCTCTCCTCCGCGCCGATCACATATGTCAAATGGGACATGAACCGCCACCACACCGACCGGTTCAGTTCTGCGCTCGAGGAACAGGGGCGCTTTGCCCACGCGTGGATGCTCGGCTTCTACCGCGTGCTCGGCGAGGTGACGCGCCGCCATCCGGACATTCTGTTTGAGGGGTGTGCCAGCGGCGGAACCCGTTTCGATCTCGGCGTGCTGTGCTTCTTCCCGCAGATCTGGCTCAGCGACGACACCGACGCATGGGAGCGCGCCCGCATCCAGTCCGGCGCGAGCCTCGGCTATCCGCAGAGCACGATGGGCTGCCACGTTTCCGCTGTGCCGAACCATCAGACGCTGCGCGTTACTCCGCTGGAGAGCCGCTTCGACGTGGCCGTGTTCGGTGCGTTCGGATATGAGATGGACCTCACGGCGGTCACGCCGGGCACAGCCGCGTGCATCGCGGCACAGATCGCATGGTTCAAGGAGCACCGCGCGTTGTTCCAGCAGGGGCAGATGTACCGGCTCGTCAGCCCCTTTGAGACGGATGAGTGCGCGTGGATGGTGGTATCCGAAGACCGCACGCAGGCGGCGGTGCTGGAGATGATCAGTCTGGTGCACCCGAATTCCGCTCAGCCGCCGCTCCGTCTGGCAGGCCTTGATCCGGACCGGACGTATGAGATCGGCGTTCGTCCGCAGTTCCTTGAGACCGAACGCTTCGGGTCCATGGTCCGGCAGGCGTTCCCGGAACTGGAGCAGGTTCCGGAACTCTTCCCGTGCGAGCAGGGGGGAATGACGGCATCGGGCAGCCTGCTGATGTATGCGGGCATCCGCCGCCGCCAGCGCTTCGGCGGGTTCGGCATTGCGCCCGATGTGCGCATCATGCCGGATTTCTCGGCACGCATCTATCTGCTCAAAGCTCTTCCGGAATAAATTTCTTTCTGACAATGATATTTGTCAAATTTCCTATTGACAAATATCGTTGTCATTTTTATACTGGGTATGACAAATAAAGTTGTCAGAATGACGCGGAACATTGTCAGAAAGGAGAGGGCATATGCCGCTGGAAAACCGTCTGAAAGAACTGCGCGCATCCCGTTCGCTGAATCAGCAGCAGCTGGGCGAACTGGTGGGTGCATCGCGGCAGACGATCAGCCTGATCGAGCGGGGCGACTACAATCCGTCCGTCACGCTGGCCATCCGCATTGCGCGCGTATTCGGAAAACCCGTAGAGGAAGTCTTTACACTTTCGGAGGAGGAGACGACATGAACCGTCAGAGAGAACAGGTCAAAAAGGGGACGTATGTGAAATTTGCATTGATCCTGATATGCTGCGCACTTCTCGGTGCGGGTGCGAGCATTGTGGTGATGGATCATTTCGACGCACTGCTGCAGGCGGGCGATCTGGTGAACGCATGGTTGCCCACCTTAGGGGTGGCGATGTTTGCGGCCGGGTTTGTATTCTGCGCTGTGGGGACGTGGCTGTGCGCCCGCGGCTCGGCACTTGTGGCGCGCGCTCAGGAGGACGACGACGCCTTCGAGGAGGCCGACCGTCTGCTCTGCATCGCGACGGTTCTTTCGTCCGCCGGGTTTCCGTGGGGCATTGTGGCGATGGGAGTGGCCGGCCCGGTCCTGAGTACGGCAGCCAGCGGGTCCTTTCTGCTCGGTGCGTTTGCCGTGCAGCTTGTATGGATCATGGCACTGCAGGCGAAGGCGGTCGGTGCGGTAAAGCGTCTGATGCCCGAAAAGCGCGGCAATGTCTTTGACGTCAATTTCCGGAAAGACTGGTACGCGAGCTGCGACGAAGCGGAAAAGCAGCGCATTGCGGAATGCAGTTATTTTACGTTCCGCGTCATGAACGGCGTGTACGCGGCGGCTGCAATTCTGATTTTCATGGGCACGGCGGCAGGCTTTTTCCAGCCGCTCGTGATGCTTCTGGTGGGTGCACTGTGGCTGACACACATCATGAGCTATCTGTGTCGTGCCTATCAGATGGATCACGGCAAAAAACGCCGCTGACAGCGGATGCGGGGAGGAAAATAGAATGGGAGAATGGACGAAGCAGGAGAAGAAAAGCCTTTTGATTTTTGGGCTGACGGCATTTGCTCTGCCGTATGCACTGGGCATCGTGATGGGCCTGAGCTTCTTTTCGGGAAATGACGTGAGCGTCTTTCCGAGTATGCAGATGTACGCCCCGGCGGCGGGTGCGATTCTTGCCATGATGTTCACACACAAGGGCGACCGGAACATGCCGCGCAAGTTTTTCATCTGTATTCTGACGGTGTCGGTGCTGATGGTCCTGTGCGCGGTCGGCAGCGCCGTGGTGCCGGACGCAGGTCTGTGGCTTGCGGGCTCCAATCTGGTGATGATCGCCGGTTCGCTCGCCGCATGGGTGTTCTACTTTCTGGACGGAAAAGAGCGCCGCAAAGCGTACGGTCTCCGCTTGACGGGGACCGGCGGCACAAACCCGCTGTGGATCGTGCTTCTGTTCATCGCACTGTATTTTGTCCGCGTGTTCGGCATCAGTGCGCTTTGGACACTGCTGGACCCCTCTGCGGCCGCGGCGGCGCAGGGAGAAGTGGACGCGGTGACATTCTGGATCAATCTTCTGACGATGCCGCTCAGCTTCCTGCTGGCGTTTACACCGTTCTTCGGGGAAGAGTACGGCTGGCGCGGCTTCCTGCAGCCGCTTCTCCAGAAGCGCTTCGGCCCGCGCGCGGGAGTAATCGTTCTGGGCGTGCTGTGGGGCGTCTGGCATCTGCCGATCAACGTGTTCTATTACAGCCCCGAGACATGGCACTTCAGCCTTTTGCAGCAGATTTTTGTGTGCATCAGTTACAGCGTGTTCTTCGGTTTTGCGTATGCCAAGACGAAAAGTATCTGGACGGCGGTCATCATCCACTTTTTCAACAACAACGCCATCCTCCTGTTTGCGGCGCCCGACGCCATCAGCAATCAGGTGCTGGATACGATGAGCGTTGCGCTGAATCTGATCGTGATGTGCGTGCTGTACCTGCCGTTCCTGCTTTCCCAAACATTCCGGACGGGAGTTTCCGCGCTGCCGCAGACGCAGCCGGAACTTTCCGAACAATAAAAAACAGCCCGGCCGGACTGCCGGGCTGTTTTTATGCTGTAAAAGTTCAGGACGCAGACACGATGCGGGAACCGAAGAACGTATCGGAGCAGAACGCGTCAAAGCTGTACAGGAACAGGATGCTGTCATACTGTCCCTCGGAGAGGATCTGCTCCACCTTGGAGACATTTTCACGGAAATCAACAACGGCGATCGTCTCGTAGTTCGCGGTCAGATAGGGCACAAAGCTGTTGGCGTAGCTGTCCTTGATGACAAGGACGCTGCCCTCACCGTCGCCTTTCAGAACGGAGAACGCGTTGTTGCCGTGCAGGAACGCGGCGTATTTATCGCGCGTTTCGAGCTTGGCTTCGTCCATGATGCCCGTCTCCTGTACCGCGCCGTCCGCGCCGGTGATGCTCAGCGCGTTCGGAAGATCGTAATACGTCAGCACGTCGGGGACGACGTCCCAGTTGCGCGCCTTGGAATAGCTTGTTCCGTAGAATCCGTCCACGGACACCGAGGGAACGGCAGTGGTGTCAAACAGGGTGGTGAGCCCGCGCGACGCGGCGTAGGCTTCGTACGCATAGTATGCGCCCTGCGCAGTCCAGTGGTGGTCGGTGCGGTAGTAGATATATTCCTCGGCGTGCGGCAGAAGCGTCTCGCGCAGGTCGATCACATTGGCCGTTGCGCTGAGCGTGTCGCGGATCTCATCGAGATAGGCGTCCTCGTCCACGAGCGGCGCGTCAAAGGGGAGACGGTCGCGCATGATGAGACTCGACGTCGGGACGATCATCACGTCCACCATGCCGGGATGGCGCTCGCACATCGCCTTCAGCGCTTCGAGGTTTTTCTGATACTGCTTGTCGTCCACCGTCATCAGAGCGGGGAAGAGGTAGCCATCCTTGCCGTACCAGATGTCATTGTTCTCCGTTTTCAGAAGCATGGATTCCGCACGGCTCTTGAGGTCGATCCACGAGTCGCGCAGTGCAAACTGGTCTTTTGTGTAGTTCTCGTATTTCTGCATCCACTCGTTGGAGATGATCCCGGAGAGCGTCACGGCGGGGAACTGCTGCAGTTTCCGGTTTTCCAGTTCCGATTCCGCGCGCTTGGGCCAGAGGGCGTCCAGCACGGCGAAGCCGAACAGAAACACAAAGAACAGGATGACGACGGGATATTGCTTGAGCTGTTTCCAGAAATTCATATCGTCATGCCTCCTCTCAGAATCGGAAATACAGGAACGGGCTGCTTGTGGCGTCCACCATATAGGCGATCGTGACCACGAGCACAACGCTGAGCGTCAGCCCGCGCAGCACGGTGTTTTCTTCGAGTGCGCGCTTGCATTTGAGCGTCAGGCTCGTGCAGGAGAACACACATACCGCCAGCAACACGGCGTAGTTGCGCAGGAAGTACAGTGCCGAAACGCCGCCGGAGGGAATGAACATCTTCTGCAAAAGCAGGGGGAGCGTCACGCCGGAGTCGCTTCCGACGAACAGCGCCCAGCCGATGATGACGAGCAGCATCGTGTAGATGTGCGGCCAGACGCGGCCTTTTTTCAGGTGCGGGAGCAGCCAGACCTTTTCGATCATCAGAAGAACGAAGAAATAAAGGCCCCAGAAGATGAAGTTCCAGTTCGCGCCGTGCCAGAAGCCCGTCAGGAACCACACGATGAAGATGTTCAGAATCTGACGGCGCAGGCCGCGGCGGTTGCCGCCGAGCGGGATGTAGACGTACTCACGGAACCAGCTCGACAGCGTGATGTGCCAGCGGCGCCAGAACTCCGTGATGCTCTTGGAGACATACGGCAGGTTGAAGTTGTCCGGGAAGTCGAAGCCCAGCATCTTGCCCATGCCGATGCCCATCATCGAGTAGCCCGAGAAATCGAAATAAATCTGGAACGTGTAGGCGATGATGCCGAGCCACACCAGCGGCGTGGAGGCGTTGGCGAGACCGACACCGCTCTCGCCGACAACATCGTACCACAGTGCGCTGATGCCGTCGGCCAGAAGCACTTTCTTTGCAAGACCGAAGATGAACAGCGTGATGCCCTCGTTCACACGGTCAAGCGTGACGCGCCCTTTCAGCACGTGCAGGCGCTCGGCGACGTCGCGGTATTTGACGATCGGTCCCGCGATGAGCTGCGGGAACATGACGACGTAAGCGCCGAAGTTGATGATGTTGTGCTCGGTTTTGACGTCGCGCCGGTATACGTCGATGGAATAGCTCATCGTCTGGAACGTGTAGAAGCTGATGCCGAGGGGGAGCGTCAGTTTCAAAAGCGGGATGCTCGTGCCCGCCACCGCGTTGATGTTGCGGATGAAGAAATCGGTGTATTTGAAGAAGAAGAGCATCCCGAGGCTGATGATGACGCTGAACAGAAGGAAAAACATCCGCACACGGGAATTCTGCTCCCATTTCTCCATGCCGAGACCCGCGATATAGTTGACGAGGATCAGCGCGGCCATCACCGGGAACAGCTTGACTTCGCCCCACGAATAGAACACAAGGCTGCACACGAACAGCACCGTGTTTTTCAGCTTGGCCGGGACGATGTAGTACAGCGCGAGCGTGATCGGGAGAAACCGGAACAAAAACAGGATCGTGCTGAAAACCATAATTCACCTCAACGGTTTACATATCTCAAAAAGAAAGCCGGTATCCGACCGGGATACCGGCTGCCGATTCCAAATGAATGCGGGATCAGGCAAATGCGGCTTCGATGGCCTCGTCCACAGCGGTATAATCCATGCCTTCGTTGGCCATCACGAGAATCACATAGTCGCCGCTCGCGACCACGCGGGCCTGTTCGGCCTGCGCCTTGGCGCCTGCAAACTCCTCATAGTTGCCGAGAAACTCAGCGCGGGAGGTCACATAAGACTGAAGTTCCGTCTTGACGTCCTCGCCCTTACCGCTCACGGCCTTGACGACCAACACGCGGCCGGAAGCGCCGTTCACGTTTTCCGTTTTACCTGCGAACGAATCGATGTTTTCCATCGTCAGGCCCATATCGTAGTTCAGGTCCTCTTCCGTGAGATCCACAGGGTCGGTCAGACCGGCGGAAGCCTCAACGGCAGACAGCAGTTCCTGTATATCATACGTTTTCTTACCTGAGCACGCGCACAGGCATACAAGCGCAAGACAGGCGGCCAAAACGACGGCAATGTACTTTTTCATTTTGTGTTCTTCCTTTCATGCAGGATTCCTCAATAGTATACTCTAATTCTTATATAGTTGCAAGTGGAATGCTCCGGGGACGCGTCAGATTTTACACATTTTTAATACATTTTTCCGGGATGTGTCCTGGGAAGAGCATGGGCGGCGCAGACAAGAAATATACCTCCTTTTTCTTATTGAAAAAAATTATCAATAAAGACTTGACATTGGTAGCGAAAGGTGGTATAGTTAAGTCACAGCAAAGGACAGCCGCCGGTGAGCGGCAGCCTTCAAGAAGCTGACGGAGCAAAAACACAAAAAAATTATGTGATTTACGGAGGTAAATAATTATGGCGAAATTTGTCTGCACTGTTTGCGGTTATGTTCACGAGGGCGACTCTGCGCCCGAATTCTGCCCGGTCTGCAAGGCCCCGGCTTCCAAGTTCGTCGAGCAGAAAGGCGAGATGACCTGGGCTGCCGAGCACGTTGTCGGCGTTGCGCAGGGCGTTGATCCCGAGATCATCGAAGGCCTTCGCCAGAACTTCAACGGCGAGTGCAGCGAGGTCGGCATGTATCTGGCCATGGCCCGCGTTGCCCACCGCGAGGGTTATCCCGAGATCGGCCTGTACTGGGAGAAGGCCGCTTACGAAGAGGCCGAGCACGCTGCGAAGTTCGCTGAGCTGCTGGGCGAGGTCGTGACGGATTCTACCAAGAAGAACCTCGAGATGCGTGTTGAGGCCGAGAACGGCGCGACCGCCGGCAAGTTCGAGCTGGCGAAGAAGGCCAAAGAGCAGGGCCTCGACGCCATTCACGACACGGTCCACGAGATGGCCCGCGACGAAGCCCGCCACGGCAAGGCGTTCGCCGGCCTGCAGGCCCGTTACTTCGGCTAATAGCCGGGTGATTCATCGGCGATTCTTCAAGGCGGCTGCCGCACATTGCGGCAGCCGCCTTTCTTTGTGCTTGTGCACAGCGCGGCGATACGGTATGATAAAGGAAAGAAGGAAGGTGCGCGGATATGAAACATGTTTTCATTGTCAATCCCGTCTCGGGCAAGGCGGATGCCCGGAAGTATCTTGTGCCAAAACTGGAGCAGGCGGCAGAGCAGGCCGGCGTGGACTATGCGGTGGAGACGACGCAGTACAAGGGACATGCCGTGGACATCGCGCAGACACTGGCGGAGCGGGAAGACGGGCAGGTGCGCCTGTATGCGTGCGGGGGAGACGGGACGCTCAACGAAGTGTTCGAGGGCGTGTACCGCTCCGGGCGGCATGCGGAAGTCGCGAGCATTCCGTGCGGGTCAGGAAACGACTATGTGCGAACGTTTGGGCTTCCGCAGGATTTCCTCGATTTCGGCAGCAGCATCCGCGGAACGGCGATCCCGGTGGATCTGATCGACACGGGGCGGGGAATCTGCGCGGCGCTGTGCTCGGTCGGCATCGACGCGGAGGTGGCGTACAACATCCCGAAGTACCGGCGCGTCCCGCTGTGCGGCGGGCAGATGGCGTACAATCTCTCCATCGTGGAGCGCCTGATGCGTCCCATGGGGCGGCGGCTCCGCATTGAGATCGATGATGAGGTGTTCGAGGGCGAATACCTCATCTGTGCCGTCTGTAACGGGAAGACGTACGGTGGCGGCTACATGGCGGGCCCGGGGGCGGACGTGCAGGACGGATTGCTCGACGTGGTGTTTGTCAAAAAGATCAGCCGACTGCGCATCGCGGGAGTGCTGAACCTTTATAAAAACGGCCGCCATATGAAAGACGGTCAGGTGGTCGAGCAGTTCCGCGACATCATGACGTACCGCCGGGCGAAACGCGTGCACATTCAGCCGACGGACGGCGGCAAGGTGATTGCCAACATTGACGGTGAGTGCGGTCCGGCGCCGTCGCTCAGCGCGGCCGTGCTGCCGGGGGCTGCGCGCTTTGTCATCCCGGAGCATCTTTTCAACGGTTCGACGTATAAAACAGTCTGATTGTTTCCCTCTTTCGAAAAAAAGGCAATGTTCACAAAAAATTTTTATTTTATCCTCTTGATTTTTTGTGAAAATGGGTTACAATATATTTAGCACTCAGGAATGAAGAGTGCTAAACAATGAGATCTTGTGATCGGTAAATCATATTTTCTTTAGGGGGAAATAATTATGAATATCAAACCTCTTGCAGACCGCGTGGTCATCAAGAATCTTGAGGCAGAGGAAAAGACGAAGAGCGGCATCATCCTGACGGGCGCCGCCAAAGAGAAGCCGCAGGTCTGCGAAGTTGTCGCAGTCGGCCCCGGCGGCATGGTGGACGGCCACGAAGTCACGATGAACGTGAAGGTCGGCGACAAGGTGCTCATCGCGAAGTATGCGGGCACGGAAGTCAAGGTCGAAGACGAAGAGTGCGTCATCGTCCGTCAGTCCGACATTCTCGCGATTGTCGAGTAATTTTTCCCAGGATATCAAGTGACAGGATAAAAGGAGAGTTTGATTGTTATGGCTAAACAGCTTCTGAACGGCGAAGAGGCCCGCAAGGCTCTTTGCAACGGTATTGACAAACTGGCGGACACCGTCAAGATCACCCTCGGCCCGAAGGGCCGCAACGTCGTGCTCGGCAAGAAGTTCGGCGCTCCGGTCATCACCAACGACGGCGTGACGATCGCCAAGGAGATCGAGCTGAAGGACGCGTTTGAGAACATGGGCGCTCAGCTCGTGCGCGAAGTTGCCACCAAGACGAACGACGCTGCCGGCGACGGCACGACCACGGCCACCGTTCTGGCTCAGGCGCTCGTCTCCGAGGGCATGAAGAACGTTGCCGCCGGTGCGAATCCCATGGACGTGAAGCGCGGCATGCAGAAGGCCGTCAAGGCTGCTGTGGGCGCGTTTGCAGCCAACAGCAAGAAGATGTCCGGCTCTGCCGACATCGCCCGTGTCGCTACGGTTTCCGCCGGCGATTCGACGGTCGGCGAGCTGATCGCCGATGCGATGGAGAAAGTTTCCGCCGACGGCGTCATCACCATCGAGGAGAGCAAGACCGCCGAGACGTACTCCGAGGTCGTCAAGGGCATGCAGTTTGACCGCGGCTACATCACGCCGTACATGGTCACCGATACCGAGCGCATGGAGGCCGTTCTGGACGACGCTTACCTGCTGATCACCGATAAGAAGATCAGCGTCATCCAGGAGATCCTGCCGCTGCTCGAGCAGATCGTCCAGTCGGGCAAGAAGCTCGTCATCGTTGCAGAGGACGTTGAGGGCGAGGCTCTGTCCACGCTGATCGTCAACCGTCTGCGCGGCACGTTTACCGTTGTCGCCGTCAAGGCTCCGGGCTTCGGCGACCGCCGCAAGGAAATGCTGCAGGATATCGCTATCCTCACCGGCGGCACGGTCATCAGCGAGGAGCTGGGCTATGAGCTGAAGGATGCCACCATGGATATGCTGGGCCGCGCCCGTCAGGTTAAGGTCACGAAAGAGAACACCACGATCGTCGACGGCATGGGCGACAAGGAAGCTGTTGCGAACCGCATCGCGCAGATCCGCGCTCAGATGGAAGTCACCACGAGCGAGTTCGACAAGGAGAAGCTGCAGGAGCGTCTTGCGAAGCTGTCCGGCGGCGTGGCTGTCATCAAAGTCGGCGCTGCAACCGAAGTTGAGATGAAGGACAAGAAGCTGCGCATCGAGGACGCGCTGAACGCTGCGAAAGCCGCCGTTGAGGAAGGCATCATCGCGGGCGGCGGCACGGCTCCCATCAACGCCATCCCGGCTGTCAGCAAAGTGGTTGACGAGCTCGAGGGCGACGAGCGCACCGGCGCCTGCATCGTGCGCAAGGCTCTGGAAGCTCCGCTGCGCCAGATCGCTGCGAACGCCGGCCTCGAGGGCAGCGTTATCATCGACAAGATCCTTTCCTCCGGCGAAGTCAACTACGGCTTCGACGCGCAGAACGAAGTGTACGGCGACATGATCGCCGCCGGCATTGTTGACCCGACGAAGGTCACCCGTTCTGCTCT
Organism: uncultured Ruthenibacterium sp.; assembly: GCA_944386565.1. GTDB lineage: Bacteria > Bacillota > Clostridia > Oscillospirales > Ruminococcaceae > Ruthenibacterium. Next base: position 49,243 of record CALXBO010000006.1, read on the forward strand.
GGAGAACGCTGCCAGCGTCGCCGCGATGGTTCTCACCACCGAGAGCCTCGTTGCCGATGAGCCGGAAGATCCGGCTGCCACCGCTGCGGCCAACGCGGCCATGGGCGGCGGAATGGGCGGCATGTACTGAGCAACACAAAAAAAGCCTGTAAATAGGCCATTTTTCAGGGTTGGATAGTCTAACTTACGCCACACTTACGCCAATCTTACGCCAAAGAGAAGCGCCGAATAGGTAAATCAAAAGGCCGCTATTCACATTTGTGAGTAGCGGTCTTTGTTGTTAAAAAGCACACTGGGTATCTTTCCAGTGTGCTTTTTTCAACGAGAGGAAAGGAGAACCTTATGAAAAGCGGAGTTTTAGTTTATGATCGCGAGAATGAGCGCATGGATATTCGCTTCGGATTGGAGAACTATTATGGGGGCCTGCACTGCGGCACGACTTTCGACGTTCTGATTGGTCGCCGGTGGATACCCACCCGAATTGAACTGGGGAGAGCCTGGTATCTGGTCGGCATAAAAACAAGTAACCTGGAGGGGTTAAGAGTACGCATCTAAACACACCGTTCCAAAGATCATCACACCAAACCTACAATCAGGAGGAACCATGACATGAAGTGCCTGCTCAAATATCGTTGGGTCAAGCTTCCTAGAGCCCAACTCCCCCAGGGCAAGGGCGTATTGGGTTATTGGAGCAGGCTCGCGGCTCGGGCAGCATTCAGAAAAGGCACGGCATGTTATTGTGGCTATCACAATGAAGTTGTGCCCGGAATGTGGTCTGGTGGAATCGTCGGTCTAAAAAGCATCCTCGGAGTTCGCCGACGTGCTCAGGCGCTTCAGATTATGGATCAGCTACAATCGCTCGGTTATATAAGGTATAGCCTGGATCAGAAGACCAAACGATTGGATTACCAGATCTGCGACTGGGTCATCAGCTGCTCCGGCCAGGGATGCTCAGCCGGAACAGTATATGCCACAGATGGGTATGGTTTCCTCTGCCTCCCGCGCAATATCACACAGAGGCTTGTCAAGCATAACTACAAATTTGAAGAAGCAGACGCATTGCTGGATCTATGGTGCCACACAACATGGCAGGATTCACGCAATGCGTTTTCTTTTTTAGCACCGGCAGTTCAGTTTGGTGAATACGGAGCAGTTCTGACACTTGAATACCTCGGTCAACGCTGGGGCTGGGAACGGACTAAGGTCTGGAGGTTTTTCAGAAAACATGAGGGTGCCTTTCCTCTTTACCGTCTCCCCGGCGCCTTTGGGTGCCTGGTATTCAATTCCCTGTATCCGACCGAACCCTATTCTGAATTGCCGAAACAGGCCGATGTTGAACGCATTTTGACCAAAATACGCATTATGGGGCAGAATACGCACATTTCTGGCACAGACCATGCCCGTCTTTGCAAGATGGTTTTGTGGTATAGCAGACAACTAAGCGGTGAACCGAGCTGCGTCCCAGCACAGGATGAAATTGCTCGCGTTGCAGTTTCGCACTCTATTAAATACGCGTATTTTTCTCTGTGTTGGAATTGCAAGAATTGTATGTTTGACTGCAGTGAGTGTGAAGTTTTATCGAAAGCACCTGAATCGTTTTTCAACGATCGACAAGATAAGGAGGATTATCGTGGCCAAACAACCGATTGCCGAAAAGGCATTATACGAACAAGAAGAACAGCAGATACAAGAAAAGTCCGATGCTTTCATCCGGATTTTGACACAGCGAGGAATTCTGGGAAACGATCAGATCAAGGACGAACGGATTCGACAAGCCCAGCAGGAAAAGCAGCGCCGTATGTATCACAACACAAGGCTGCTCCTGGAACAATACCGGAATATCGCATGGGCGCTGGAATGTTTCCCCGATACGATTGCTGCGGAACTGGATCACCCGCTGGGGGATCTGGACTCTCTGCTCGGCAAGATGGATCTGGAAATGGGTCTTGGGAACCGCAAACTGGAGAGTCGTCTGGAAAGCGTAAAAAAGTCCCGTTTGTTGCTGGATCGGGTCAACGAGGCTCTGACTGTTCTGAAACGAAAGCCTGACAATGGCCCCAAAATGTATGAACTCATCTACCAAACCTACCTGGCCCCCGAAAAACTGAGCCATGCTGACCTGCTGTACCGGCTTGATATCTCCTCACGTCACTATTACCGGCTTCGTCAGCAGGCCATCACCATTCTGTCAATTCGTTTGTGGTCCGCTCCTTCCAACGAGGTTGATTCCTGGCTTGAAATTCTCACATTGCTTGAAAGCCTTTGATGAAAATGTGATGGCAAAGAAAAAGGCACAAAATTGGCAAGGTGGGCGCCGATGACATGTAAAAGCGAAAAAGGTATACTGATACTGTCCCAAAGTAGGACAAAACGAAAACGCCGCTTTTGAAGCACAAAGCTTTGGAAGCGGCATTTTTTATCGAAAAACAGGAGGACAAATCAATGCAAAAACTCTATTCACTGTGCAAAAAGCGCTTGCAGCCGCTTTTTTGCGCCACTGCTGGCATCCTCTACATGACGATGCTTACCGCACAGCCGGTATTCGCGGAAGATGTTGCGACCGGTGGTGAGAATATCTGGAGCCGCTTCTCCACGATCATGCAAGATGTCTATGGCGAGCTGGTAGCCATCAGCACAATCGTAGCCGTTACAGTGGCATCTATCGCACTGATTATCCGTATGGTTTCGCGGAATCAGCGGGCTGTTGACGAAGCCACGGGTTGGCTCAAGCGCATTGTTATCACCTGGATCGTACTGAACTCGTTGGGCTTCATCGTTGCTTACCTGCAGCCGCTGATCTCTGGCGGCCAGTATACGCCCTGACGGAGAGCCATGGAAGAGAAAGCAAGGAGTGAACCAGCATGTTAGACTGGATTTTTGAAGGGATCATCACCTGGATCTCCAGCATTGCCTCTTCGCTGATGGACGCTGTATCTGGGCTGTTCCTGAACGCTTTAGGTGCCGATATGACCGTTATGGAGGAATACTTCCCCTTCATCACGGTGGCATACACGGTCATGCAGTATATGGCGTGGGCGATTCTTTTTCTGATTACAGTCTGGCAGCTGTTTCGGACGTTTGGAGGCCCCATCACCGAGGCGGAACACCCGCTGCATCTAATCGCACGCAGCTCTATTTTTGCCCTGCTTATCGGGTATGCAAGACCGATATTTATGGTGGCATTGGACATTGCGCGTGCTCCATATACAGCGCTCTTGGATCTCAGCATGACCAGCGAGGATTTTACTTTTGCGGGCCTTGAGGAGACGCTCAGCAATGGTTTACTGACAATCGCATCGACAGTAACCGTTATTGCTCCAATTCTGCTGCTGATTCTGCTTATTTCGATTGGCTGGAACTATTTCAAACTGCTGCTTGAAACCGTAGAACGGTATATCGTGGTCGGTGTGCTTTGCTACACCAGCCCTCTCGCCTTCGCCATGGGTGGCTCCAAAGAAACCAACCAGGTATTCAAGAGCTGGTGCCGTATGGTCGGCTCGCAGCTCCTGTTACTTGTCATGAATGTATGGTTTCTGCGAGCCTTCAGCTCGTCTGTGGGCCAGTATATTGGAAACGGCGGTGCGGTTTCGACCGGACATGGTTCGATTTTTCTCTGGTTCTTCTGCGCATTAGCGTTTTTGAAGACGGCGCAAAGATTTGACAGCTACTTGGCCTCCATTGGCCTGAACGTAGCACAGACCGGTTCCAGCATGGGCATGGAAATGCTGATGGCCGCCCGGGTGCTTACCGGATTCGCCGGTAGCGCCAGCAGCGCAGGCAGTGTTTTCCGGAATACCTCTGCAGCCGGAACGGCTACAGCTACCGGTTTTGCAGCTGGGTTCGCTAACCGTTTCAAGCCGAACAGCTATGTGCGCGATGCGGTAGTGGAAGGCGGCAGTCGAATGGGGTTGGGCGGCAGTGTTGGCTTTGTCGGACGTGCATTTGGCGGTATTGCTGCGCGCAACGGCGCCACCTTGACCGGCGATTCCATCTCCTCTGTAGCTACACGCCCTGACAGTGTGTCGGGCAGCATTGGCGGCGATATTGCGAACCGCAGTCTCGGTAACTATATGCCGCAGTTGGGACGGCATACTCTGAGCAACACGCAGATCACCGGCGGCCATATCAGCACGACGGCAACCGATGCTGCCGGTAAAACCAGCAATGTTGAACTGTTCAACGCTGCACAGTTTGAGGCCCCGACGGCGCCTCATTCGCTGGTCAATGCCGCAGACGGAAGCTCGTGGTATCAGGTCGCAACCGGTGAAGGAAAAGGTGCCTTCTATGACGCACCCAACTTCACAGGAAGTGCTTCGGAAGCTGCCCGGGTGGCAGAAACATTCCCTGGCGCTGCCGAGGGGACGATGTTGCGCACGGTTGGAGAAGGTGTGCTTGAGGCAACCACGGATAACGGAAGTTCGCTCTGGTACAACAGTGCGTTCTTTGCCGAGCCAGATGCTCCACACAGCGTCATGCAGTCGGACAATGGCGTGGAATGGTATGCTATGCAGCCTAAAGCAGATGCGCCTCGATTTGAACAGCGTGATGCAGCAATCGCGTATAATCAGGCTGAATTCCGGCAGTTCATGCCTGGCTTTGAGGAGCAGATTGTTGCGGTTGATTCCAGACATCGTGATGACGGGCATTTCGAAGTTCGTCACGAAGATGGTTCCGGTACAGCATTCTATGATACCGCACAATTTGATACGCCCAGGGGCGACTACCAGGTCTATGAGGACGCTCATGGGAAGCAGTGGATTGCAATTCACGGAGACGCGGCGGTGGAACGCCGTCCTGTTTACGAGAACGGTCAGGCCGTTTATGATGGCGAAAACGTCAAAACGGTCTCGGTGGAAACCGTCCGTTACAAGAACACTCCCAGTCGCTTCAAAGAACCTGAGCGGCGCGAAAGCTATGATTTCCAGCCACCACGCCGGAAACGATAAATATATTCAAGGCGGGCCATCGGTGACATTCCGTTGGCCCGTCTTGTTTTTCAGGAGGATAACAGATGGCAGAACCGGAAAAACAGCAATTCGGAGACGGCAGAGACAACTATGCCGGTGCTGCCCGTCAATTAAGCGATGCTCTCCAACAAGCTGGGCAAACCGGAACCCGACAAGCTGTGTCAAACGGAGCAGCCGCCCTGGTACAATCCGGCATCAAGAGCGGGAAAGCTGTATCAGAGATTGCAGCCGGAACCGCAGCGGGTGGCCCGTGGGGGGCAATCCTTTCAGCAGCGTGGTCGTTACGGCACACCCTGTTTAAGATACTCGCATGTCTTTGTGTGCTTCTTCTCATATTTGTAATTCTGATCGTATCCATTCCCTCAGTCGTACTGAACGGCGTATTTGGCCTGAACGGGTCGATTGTTGACATGGACAACCCCATGTCTATGATGCAGTCGTATGAAGAAATGTCCGCTGAAGTTTCCGCAGCCGTAGACCGGGGATACCAGGTAGCGCTCGAACGCGTGGATCAACTTATACAGGACGGTGGATATGACTATGAATTATCCATAGAGTCATTGATCGACGAAGCGAAAAGTGCCTCCGGTTTCAATGCCGCGTATGTATTGGCTGCGTATTCCGCATCCATGCTGCAGCAAGGCACAAGCGCGGATGATATGACTGCGAAACTTGACGCTGTGGCAGAGCAAATGTTTCCCATTTCCAGCGAAGAGAAAGAGAAGGAACGGGTCATTCCCCTGACCTACACCACATACCGGGAAGTTACCGTTACTGTGGTATTTGGTCAAACCTTTATCGGTATCGTGAATGGCCAGATGCAATTCCGATATGATGTAGCCGTCAGAGGGGGATACTATGAACCCGACGGAAGAGTCACAACCTTGGAGCCTGTAACCACCACTGCATACCGTGCCGAAGATGTCACGGTTCCCGTTTACACCGATGGCCGTATCTCCGGCACGACCAGTGCCACATACTATGTGCCGGATGGGACTGAAACTCTCACCCCCAGCACAGAAACGGTTGTGTATCTGGAATGTACCATCCATCCGTTTGATCAGGATGTCGTTCTGGATGCGTTTGGAATCGATCCTGACGCGCCGTATGACAACTTTGGAATCACCTATGGTGAAGCTATCAGTAATATGGCGACAGCCTTACAGAAGACGCTGTACGGTGCCCAGGGCGGCAGTCAAGGCGGAGAATCGGTTCCGCTCACAGATGAAGAGCTCATCGCATTTGTCGAGCGGCAGAACTGCAACGAAACGCGCAAGCACATTTTGTCAACAGCACTGTCACTCGTTGGCAAGGTCCCATATTTCTGGGGCGGAAAATCCGATGCCGGATGGAACGATGAATGGAACACCCCCAAAGTGGTCACGGCTACCGGCTCCAGCGCAACCGGCACGATCCTTCCTTACGGCCTGGATTGCAGCGGGTACACGGACTGGGTGTTCAAAACGGCAATGGGCGTAAGCATCAAAGCTGGAAGCTGGAACCAATGGGATAACAGCTATGCCATCACGGAGGCGGAACTGCTTCCGGGCGATCTTGGATTTATGGCTGTGCCCGGCACTGTACCCGTCAACCATGTTTTGATATACGCAGGCGAGAATGAGGATGGTGCGCACATGTGGGTTCATTGCACAAGTGGTTCAGGTGTTGTCCTCAACTCCCCGGACTATGTGTCGTATTATCGCCGTCCCATCAACGTCGATTATGATGCGCCAGTTTTATCCGGGACCGGGCTCCAGACGACGGAGCCATCACAGAACAGTGAATGAGCCAGGAGTTCAGACAATGGAAGAAAAAGAATACAGCAATATCTATGCGATCCCCGCAAACTACACCGATTCCGGCAAGCTGCTGGGAGGAATGGTGGAGACCCGATGCGCAGTGGAAGCAATCTTTTTAGTGGGGCTGGTTGGGTATCCGGAGCTGTTTTGGATACCCATGCCCACCACGATCCGCATCGTTTGCATGACGGTGACCCTGCTGCCGCTTGGAGTAGTCGCCCTCATGGGAGCTGATGGAGGCTCTCTCTTACAGTATCTCTGGAATATCGTCTGTTTTTTCACGCATCGCCGTAAACTTCATTGCAGGAGGGTTGGTTACCAATATGCGCAGCAAACAGGAAAAAAACGCAAAAAAGCCAAGGGCAAAAAAGCAAAAGCTTGATTTTGTCCAGGACTATCTCGGAATCCGGGATCTGAGGAATGGCATCCTTGAAATGTCCGATGGCCGTTACATCAAGATCCTGGAGATCGAGCCCATCAATTTCACACTGAGGTCCGATGAGGAACAGTACAACATTATTTCCAGTTTTGCGAGCTGGCTGAAAATCTCCCCTATGCGCCTGCAATTCAAGTCCATAACGCGAAAGGCTGATTCTGACAAACACATCGCAATGGTACAAGCAGAATTGGCACAGGAGGACAACGCACAGTGCCGCGCGCTCGGTGAAGAATACATCAAACTGATCCGTGACGTTGGGAGCCGAGAGGCTCTTACGAGGCGGTTCTTCCTCGTCTTTGAGTACGAGGCTGTTGGCCGCCACGAAAGCAACGATTATGCCAAAATCTATGCTGCACTTCAGACCGTAGAGCACAATGCCCGGGCATATTTCCTTCAATGTGGAAACAGCATCGTGCAACCAAAAGATCCGGATGAAGCCACCGCAGAGATTTTGTACATGTTTTATAACCGGCATTCCTGCGTAAATGAACCTTTTTCGTCACGGGTCAACCGCGTCGTGGTTGATACCATGGCTGCAGAGAATAAGGTCATCGGTATTGACCCGATTCCGAGCATCCCTATCGCGCATTTTTTGGCTCCCCGTGGCATCGACCTTACCCACCACAACTACATCATCATGGACGGGCGATACTATACGATCCTCTATATCAGAGGCAACGGATACCCCAGCAAGGTACGGGCCGGATGGATGTCTGCGCTGATCAACGCAGGCGAAGGAATCGACATTGACATCCATCTGCGGCGCGAAAACCGCAGCAAAGCCATCGACAAGGTTGCGCAAAGAATCCGGTGGAACCGAACAAAAATCAAAGGAATGCAGGACACCAGCACCGACTACGAGGAGCTGGCCAATTCCATCCAGGCAGGCTACTACATCAAAAACGGTATTGCCAATGACAACGAAGATTTGTTCTACATGAGCACCTTCATTTCCGTGTCAGCAAAGACCTACGAGGAGCTATTGTGGCGCAAGCAGCAAATGACCGACCTGCTCAAATCCATGGACATGTTCATCAGCGAGTGCAATTTCCAGCAGGAAGCTGCGCTGCAGTCAATCATGCCGTTTTTAAAGATTGCCCCCAAACTGGAGAAAAAGGCACAGCGGAACGTGCTGACCAGCGGCGCCGCTTCCAGCTATATCTTTACGAGTTACGAGATGTCCGACGATACCGGCGTGCTTCTTGGGGTCAACCGGCATAATAATTCCCTGTGCATTGTGGACTTGTTCAACACCAAAATGCACAAAAATGCCAATCTGAACTTGTTGGGAACCTCGGGCGCCGGTAAGACCTTCACCATGCAGCTGTTGGCACTGCGGATGCGAATGCGCGGAATCCAGTGCTATATCATTGCTCCGATTAAAGGCCACGAATTCCGGCGTGCCTGCAACAAGATCGGTGGTGAATTTATCCGCATAGCACCGGGATCACCCCATTGTATCAATATCATGGAGATCCGTCATACGATTTCCCCTGAGATGGAGCTCATTGATGAAATTGACTATTCGGAAATGGATTCTCTTCTTGCCCGTAAAATCCAGCAGCTGATGATCTTCTTTGGCCTTCTGATTCCTGACATCACCAATGAGGAAGAGCAGATGCTGGATGAGGCTTTGATCAAAACCTACGCTGGCTTTGGAATCACCCATGATAACCAGTCGGTATATGAAGATCTGTCGGCAACTCCGCCCAAGATGAAGAAAATGCCGATTCTGGGCGATCTCCACAAACACCTGCAGGAAAACCCCATGACACAAAGACTGGCGGCCATCATCAGCCGGTTTGTGACCGGGTCGGCCCAGAGCTTCAACCGCCCCACCAATGTGGACTTGAGCAACAAGTATATTGTTCTGGACCTGAGTGAACTGAAGGGAAAGTTGCTTCCTGTGGGCATGTTCATTGCTCTGGACTATGTGTGGGATGAAATCAAATCTGACCGTACCAAACGGAAGGCCATCTTTATCGACGAAATCTGGCAGCTCATCGGTGCCGGGTCCAACCGTATGGCCGCCGAGTTCTGTCTGGAGATTTTTAAGGTCATCCGTGGATTTGGCGGCGCTGCAATTTCTGCAACACAAGACCTATCGGACTTCTTTGGTCTCGATGACGGACGGTATGGCAGAGCCATTATCAACAACTCGAAAAACAAGATTATCCTGAACCTCGAACCCGATGAGGCTGAGCATGTTCGGGAAACGCTCAAGCTTACCCGCACAGAAGTGCGCGCCATTACCCAGTTTGAACGGGGTGAGGCTCTGATCAGCTCCAACAATAATAAGGTCCCGGTGGTGATCAAGGCATCCAAAATAGAGAAAGAAATGATCACCACTGACCGTGCCGAACTGGAGACCCTTCTCCACGAACGGCAGCAGAATCAAACGCATACAGAATGAAATACGCATTTGAAATGAAAATGCGTACAGCAAGGAGGTGAAATTATGTTGCTGGAAGATGAGCAGCATGTGATCAAATGGCTGTCCCAATACGGAGCCCTGCCCAAAACGCAGATCCTGCAGATGCTCTATAATAAGCCGCGCAGCACAGCAGAGAAAATCATCCGCAATCTCAAACGGAACATGCAGATCACCGATGTTGGCGGCGGCTATTATCTTGGCCTGGACGGATTATGCAAGCCCGATCAGCGAATGATCCTGGCCGTTTGGGTACTGCTGAAATTCATCAATGTCGTCGATCCCATGGCGCACTATCCTGCGACTTACCCGGCGCAACTCTTCTTTCTGAAAGAGAACACCGGCTATGAAATTGTGGTTTTGTACGAAGGTGAACAGCACTTGAGTAAATTGCTGCATCCGCAGGACGATGATACCAAATACATTTTTGTATTACCCAATATACAGATGGCGTCGCAGCTGGTACTACCTGCGGCGCCTTGTTTGTTTGCGACGGTTGAGTTCAACGGGGAGGAAATCCCCGAGGTATTGTTTTACTGAGGAGGTGATGAGGAATGGACGACATCAGTTCGTTTGCCAGAACGCTGACAAAACTGGAACGGCTTATGGCCAAGCTCGATATGGCCGTGAGCAATACCCGCTGTATGTTCGGTGTTAAAAACATGGAATTGACCTACGATGTATCGCTGCGAGTAGCGGAACTGATGGAAAAAGCCGTGCTGGTTGCCAGAGCACTGCCGGCTTATACCGGTGCGCCTGACGCAGCCATGATGGTTGCCAGGCAGACCGCTTCCGTAGTCCATGTCGAAATCGGCTTCACAGATGAGGGGTGGTTCTCACTGCGGATGCCCATGCTGCTTCCGAAAAAAGAACATGGATCAGCCGACTATATTCGTTCTATCCTGTTCCCTGAAATGCAGCGGTTTTTCCACAACCAAGCCCCATGCCGGTTCAAAGATTGTGTGCTGATCTATCGGCACGTCTACTCACGGGATCGGCCGGAGCGCCAACGCAGGGATCACGATAATATCGAGATCAATATGGTTTCGGACATTGTAGCTCTTTATACCATGCTGGATGACGCACCCTCACGATGCCGCCATTACTACTGCAGCGCTGAATCGGACAGCGAAAGAACAGAAGTTTATGTTGTCCCTTCCGAAGAGTTCATCCAATGGTACAGCCAAGAAAAAGACTTTCCTGCAAACGGCCCAGCCTTGTCCGAATTTGCCCCGAAACATTCCCAAAAAGATATGTAAAAACTCCTCTTTTCCGCCGCTTCAAAATGACATAGCTGCAGTTGGCAGAAAAAGCACGGTGGAATCCACTTTTTGGGGGCATCGACTATGCAGCAATCCGACAAAGAGAGCAGTCCTCTTGTCGGTAAGATCTAATCATTCTGAGGTGTATCACAATGCTTACCTTGCGCCCCGGCAGTCTGGCATACCGGCTCATTTCCATGCTGTCCGTGACGGGTGAATACCCCATTCACTCTCTTCATTTGTTGGGCAACCCTCGTGTAATGCGAGATCTTGTCCGTCGTATGAGCGAACCGCAGCTGATACGTTTGCCTGGCGCTGATTCGGTACAGACGAAACTGGTCCAAATCAGTGGCAAAGGAGCCGCTAAGTCGGTTCGGTTGTACAGAGGTGCTCTTCCCATTTTGGAATGGATGCACCCGGATGCACTTGACTACTATATGGCCTCGTTCTGGAGCCATCGTTTTCCCGGAGATGCTGCTCATAGGGACCGGAATCATCGTGTGGCTGAGGCGACCGCATTGTGCGCACAATCGGAAATCGAAATCGTGCCTTATCTTCTCCCTGCTTTGCAGATGGAATCCATCCAGCATACCGTATTGGAGCGGCCAAGCCTGTACCTTGCAAGAGATCTGAAGAAGATCAACGCATCGGAACAGAACAAGACCATGTTCACCCGAACCGTAGGCGCGTTGTTTTACCCCGGTGGATGCTATGCGATTTATAACACGCGAAGCTCTATCATGAAATGGAGCGGCATGGGCGAATTCAAGTCCCGTCTGAGTCTCCAGGAAATAGTCCGGTTGAATGCCGGCATTGAGACAGTCGATTCTGCGGTTTTGATGGGTGAGTCTGAGATGACGGCCATGGATACCCTGCTGGAATCCGAACGCACTCATCGCCCTGAGTTCCGGTTTGACTCCATTTATCAGCATGTACATTTCGTACCACTGAACGAGTTTGGGGCAAGCCTGTTGCGGTTGCTTACCATCCAAAACTGGAACAACCGCCTGATGGACCTGCTCTTTGATGCAGATGTTCGTTCGTATGGCCGGGGCACTTTGGAGTATGACGCTTACATTGACGGCAAATATGTATTGTCCCACTTGGATGGCGATCTTGCGAGACTGATCCGCTTCCGCGAAGCCATCAGAATCCAGAACGGAGTTTTTGAGGTGCTGTGTTTTCCAGAACAGATGCAACTGCTCCGGGAATATCTTCCGCCGGAGGTGAACTTAAAGGTTATATCGCTGAATGCAGTTTTGGATCAGTTTCTCAGAGAGGAGGGATGCCCGTGAATGAAACGCTCAAACGGATCGTGATCAGTTTGACCGTATTGCTTGCGCTATTCATGCTGCTCTATATCAGCGGCTTGCTCGGCCAGACGCTCAACAATTACGAAGAATGGCAATCAAATGATGGTATGAGCGGACAGACTGTTATGCGGCCTGTTGATTGGTCGGTGGGGCCATGCATAAAAAACACCTTCAGCATCGGAGGGCTCAAAAGCCTGGGGCTTATCCTACTTGCCGGTGGCGGGCTCACTGCCTACATAAAGCTGCATGACCGCTTCGGAGGGAAAACGAATGACCCCAGAGGCTTTTCGGTAAGCAAACAAGGAACGTATGGCACAGCATCCTGGATGAGCGATAAGGAAATGCGGCAGGTCCTTGAGGCCAAGCCCATCCCGCAGGCCGAGGGTATTATCCTGGGTGAAAAAGATGGCAAGGCTATTTGTTTGCCTGTCGATACACGCCTCAATCGTCACATTACCATCTGTGGCTCGTCAGGAACGATGAAATCCCGAGCCGTGATTCGTCCGGCGCTGTTTAACATCATCCGGCGCGGTGAATCCACGATTATCACAGATCCAAAAGGGGAGATGTACGGAGATCTTGCCGCGCTGTTTCAACAGAACGGATATGAGGTGCGGGTTTTCAATCTGGTCAACCCGCAGCACGGGGATTCATGGAATTGCATGTCCGACTTGAATGGCGATACTCTTCTTGCTCAGGTCCTGACCAATGTAATCATTGGAAATACCAGCGAAGGCAAAGGGGACCACTTCTGGGATAACGGCGAGGGCAATCTGCTCAGGGCTCTCATCCTCTATGTGGATCAAGACCGAACCAGAAGCCCGGACCAGAAAAACCTGGCCGCTGTGTATCAGCTGCTCACCCAAAATAACGAGCGACAGTTGACCGCCATGTTCGAGAAACTGCCAATTGACCATCCAGCCAGGGCACCATTCAATCTGTTTTCCCAGGCAAGTGACACGGTTCGTTCAGGCATTATTCTCGGCCTCGGCACGCGGCTACAGGTTCTCCAGAACGAAGCCGTGCGCCGGATCATCAGCCAAAACGACATAGATCTCACGGCGCCCGGGAAACGGAAATGCGCATACTTTGTGATCCTCAGTGACCAGGATGCCACGATGGCCTTTCTGTCATCGCTGTTCTTCTCGTTCCTGTTCATCAAACTGGTTCGCTATGCGGACAGTACTCCCCAGATGCGCTGCGCCGTCCCTGTCAATCTGGTTTTCGACGAGTTCAACAACGTCGGGAAACTCGGCGGCGCCGCTGACGGCTCGGACTTCGCAAGAACCCTTTCAGTGATCCGAAGTCGTGCAATCTATGTCATGCTTGCTATCCAAAGCCTTGGCCAACTTCAGAATCGATACCCAAACAATCTCTGGGCTGAGATCCTGGGTAATACTGATGTGCAGCTGATGCTCGGCTGTACCGATGACATCAGCGCCGATTATTTTTCTGCGCGCAGCGGCGACATGAGTATCCAAATCAATACCACGATGACGGTTCGGCAAACCCTCGCCGTTGCGCAGATGATTCCGCAATACCGGCACACGGAAGGTCAAGGCAAACGGCGTTTGCTCACACCTGACGAGGTCCTTCGGCTACCGAACGAAGAACTCCTGGTAATCATTCGTGGCCACAATGTTTTGAAGCTGAACAAGCTGGATTACACCAGGCTCCCCATGGCAGCTCAGATTGAGAAACGCAGTATTCTGGATTATACTCCTCAACCCTCTATAACCCGCACGATACCAGAACCCGTCCCAGAACCGAAACCGGAACGGAAAAAGATGCGACCGAGTCTGTACAGCTCAGCATCACCGCCGGAAGATTTTTAATGATAACGGAGGCACCAAATGAATGACGAAATGAATGTTCTGACTGAGGCGATTCCCCAGACTGAAATGGAATCGACAGAAATTTTGGATCAGGTGTCTGAAGGGGAAGCGCAAACCGCCTTCTCCCAGACTGATTCTGAAATGGAGTCTACGGAGGCTTTGACATCAGAAGACGACGCCGAAGGGGCTAAAGAAGTGCCCATCCTCCAGACTGACTCTGAAAGCGCAAGCATCCCGGCTGAAGAGGCGCCGAAGGCACGATCCCGTCGCTCCCGCAAAAGTCAGTCTGAGGAAAGCGCGTCTGGCGGTGAAACTGAAAAGCCCGCCTCACCTCGGCGCCGCCGCGCCAAAGCTAAACCCACCGCCGTTTCCATTGATGGCCAGCTCAGCGTAGAGACCGAAGCCGATAAAGCCCGGGATGCACTGCTGGACCTGGTCGAGTCCATGAAAACAAAACGCATCCTGACGGGTACCATTCAGGGTGTGGAGCGGCCCACGGATAATCCCACACGGTCCCTTGCAGTCCTGTACCACGGTGATTTCAAAATTATGATTCCGGCAGAAGAGGCTGTGGAAATCCCTGACGATCTGCGAGGGAGGTCCAAAGAAGAAGTGCTGCACTATACTCTGACCAAACGGCTTGGTGCGGAAGTGGACTACATCGTCAAAGGAATTGACGGCGAAGCCGGTATTGCAGTGGCCAGTCGTCTGGAAGCTATGGCAGCCCGCCGCCGTTCCTATTATTTCGGTACGGACCGAGATGGGAACAATCTGCTGTATGAGGGCGTATGCGCGGAAGCCCGTGTTGTGTCGGTGATCAGAGCCGGTATCTTTGTGGATCTGTTCGGGCTTGAAACCTACATTCCGCTGAGGGAACTGAGCTACCAGCGCATGCTGGATGCCAGTGCCGTGTACCAGCCCGGGCAGCGCATTTTAGTTAAGATTCTCAGGATCGATCGCAGTGATCGTGAACATATTCGTGTCGCCGCCTCCATCAAGCAGGCCGGTGAAAACCCTTATGAAAAGGCGTTGCGCCGATA
Organism: uncultured Ruthenibacterium sp.; assembly: GCA_944386565.1. GTDB lineage: Bacteria > Bacillota > Clostridia > Oscillospirales > Ruminococcaceae > Ruthenibacterium. Next base: position 64,329 of record CALXBO010000006.1, read on the forward strand.
CTCGGTAGGTAACCGGTATGTGGGAACCGTGAGTATGGTGGACACCACAGGGGTTTTTGTGGCTTTGGATGGCGGCATCGATTGTCTGTGCAGTTACCCGAAACGAGGCCGTCCTCCCAGAGGCGCCCGGGTGACGATTCGTATCCTGGGAATCAACCATGAGACCAACCGCATTTGGGGAGCCATCACTCATGTGGCTACTCCGCGGTGAAAGGGGGGATAATTATGAACTATTTCATGAGCAAAGAAGAACAGCAGCGCCGCAAAGAACTGGCGGAACATGCGCGTGTCATGCTTACACAGGTGCTCCCGGTTGAGGATCAGGATGAAACTTCTCTGACGGCGCCCTACCAGGGCTACTACATGCAGGTGTCTATTTCTCCGCTGCATCCGCTGCTGGTGATCAGCCTGGCGAAGGCCATCAATCACCCGGGTAGCGCCAAGAAACAGCGGCTGGTCAACCGATTGAACTTGACCAGCGTGCTTGGCAGCCATGCGATCAATCAGGATGTGGGGTGCTATGCTTACCGCAGCACGCATTGGCTGGACACTGAATTGGATGAAAATCGGTTTCAGGAAATCCTGGATCGGTGCTTCGAGGAGGCTGACAGAGGCTACGATATGCTGAAATCCGGCTGAGCCGTTGTAAATGCTGTGCCATATCCGTGTAATAAGGAAAAAGCACAAGGAGGATGTGACATGAAAATACAACTGATCGCGGTAATCCTGTCAGCTCTGATTTTGGCAGGTTGCAGCAATGCCTCACCTGCAGCGGAATCTTCGGAAAGTTCATCTTGCGAAAGCAGCGTGAGTGTTTCGGAGGCAACCCCTGCACCATCTCCAGACAAACCGGAATCCGCTGCCACGAGTGCACCTGAGCCGAGCGCAGCTCCTGAGCCGAGCGCAACTCCTAATCCGATTCCGAGTTCTGCACCATCCAGTTCTGTACAGCCGGTTGAGGAAGCCTCTCCAGCCCCGGAGTCAACGGTGCAAGCCGACAAGACGACCGCACCAAGCGAGACTGTTGCCACTGGTGCAATCCCGTTCAGCGTTGCTGAGGGGACGGACAAATGGTGGTACATCGACAGCACTGACAGCGCATACTGGGCAGTGCAGGACGGTATCAACGCAATTCGCGCATCGGTCGGGCTTGGCGCTTTGGAGATGGACGACAGTCTGAGTACTACGGCCAGCTCGCGGTGTGAGAGCTTTGTCGCCGGTGGTCCCTTTGACCATTCCGGTATGGTAACAGCCAGTGAGATCTGTGCTCGTGGTCCGATCGGGTCCGCCGCCGCTGTCTGCGAAGCCTGGAAGAACAGTCCGGACCATTATGCGAACATTGTCAGTGACCAGTTCACAAAAATGGGCGTTGGCTGTTGGTTCTGCTCGACCGACCAGGGGCAATATACCTACTGGGTTGTCACCTTTGAATAACCGAATCAATCATCTTTGGGCGTCTGCTTTATGGCAGGCGCCTGTTTTTATGGAGGAAATTATGAAGAAATACAAGTTTAGGCACCGTTTTACGGCCTTGCTCCTTGCTTTTCTTATGTGTATGTCGCTGATGCCGGCGACTGTGCTCGCTGAAGAAATCCCTGCTTCGAGCGAGGTCAGTTCTGTGTCTGAGTCGGCAAGCGAGCCGCAGCCGGACTCCAGTTCTGTACCGGAATCGGAAGTCGCATCCGAAGCGAGTTCTGCAGCAACTTCCGAGAGTGCCAGTACCAGCACAGAGGAGCCTGCTCCGGATTCCCCGACCCTGAGTGAACAGGCACAGGCTTTTATCGCCGCTGTAGATGCGCTCGATCGTGAGAGCATTCTCTCGGCAGTCAACAGCTGGGCGCTGGCAAGCCAAGCCTGGCAGGCAGATAAAGAAAATCCTGATCTGATCGCCGCTCTGGACGAAGCTACGGTGTTGTCAGATGAAGCTTCCGCTCCGGTAACTGCTGCGGAAGATCTGTACCTGTCCCTTACGGAGGAAGAAAAGGCAAACGAGGCCGTAGCGGCTGCGTATTCCGCACTTGCTGCATTGGTTGTAACCATGCAGGCGACCATCGAGAATCCCTCTGTTCCGAGCGAAGGCGGTGACGATGCCGGATCTCCTCCCGATTTGGAAGAGATCCACCAGATGTTGTATGGGGATCTTCCTGATGCACCCACAGATAGCTATATGGGCAGCTATGGCCTTCCCGTTGCGACTGGTGACACCAAGATCGGCATCAGCCACTGGAACGATGACCCGTCGGTTGCCATTGGCTATATGGATTCCGAGGCGCTGAATTCGGATGGGCTGTCCATCACAGTACCCCGTCAGGCCGGCGAGTCCTTTGCCATTGTGCCCATCTTTGTGCAGGTGGAATATCCTGCCAACAACAGCACCTCGCAGATCATCCTGCCTGAAGATGTAGTCCTGCTGGACTATTCCGGCAATCCGGCAGATGAGCAGACCACTGCTGCCATTCTGAACAGCAGTTATGTAGAATCTTCTGCAGCCACGACCGGCATCTATGTGCAGGCAGACCACGATTTTGCCGTGACATTCCGCTACAACGCTCCGGATGGTTCCAGTCTGGAAAAGACCTTGAATGTCCATCTGGAAGGTGAAACGGAGACACAGCCGACGAAGGCCAATGGAATCAGCACCTTCGAAGCTCGCCCCGAGCCTGCCGTGAAGACGGGTAAAATCACCAGTGTGCAGAAAGTAAATGGCTCCTGGCTTATCTGGTTTAATGGCCAGGAAGCGTACTGCTGCACACACGGTGCGAAAGGCAGTCCGAACGGATGTCCCACCTACAGTTATTCGCACACTTCCATAGTAACGGCGGCCCAGTACACGCCCGGCGATCATTTTAGCAACCAAGTAAATATTTGGGGTGGTTTGGGCCAGCTGTCTCTCGGTCTGATGAGTGCTGATGCGGCCATGGATTCCGTCTATGATGAAGTGCAGCGATGGATCATCACCAACTATCCTGACAGCGTTTCGGCAAAGAGCTACATCCGCTCCTTCGAACAGATGAGCAACGGCGTGTCCACCTATGTGGCGGAAAGCGACTACTATACCTACATTTTTCAGCCGCCCATCTCCGGCTGGCAAACCATTGCGCTAATCGGCCCCCCCACCGGCAGCATCGATCCGGATATTCCGCCCGCAGGTGCAGAGTATTACGCCAGTTGGTCGGCATCGCCCCAGACTGCCAGTGGCAGTTTTGATGCGAACTACACAGTCAACGTAGACAAGCAGCAACTTGAAACCGGCGAAAAAGTGGATGGTGCCATCATTGAGATTGAACCCTTGGAAAAGGGTGGTACGATTGACGGTGGCAATTGGAGTATCGCTCCGGCGGATAAACAGTCCGTGACTACCAGCGGCCACACTATGGATGACGATTACCAGAATAACGGAGGCGACGCCAGCGCCAGCTGGAGCCTGCATTACAGTGTGACCAAAACTTCCACCAGCAGCCTGAGCGGCAGTGAGGGTCCGTATTCCAGTCAGGCCGAAGCCGATGCGGCAGCAGCCAGTGCCAAAGCCAGTGCTGAAGCACAACTGCGAGCCGAAGCCCAAGGCATGGTAGACCGAGCCATTGCTACGGCCAAAAGCGAGCTGGCCAGCATTGATTTCCGTTTCGATGAGACGGTCGTACCGGTAGGATTTGAGTTCTACGACGGTGAACATGGAAGCAAGCAGACCATCTCGGCCCCCATGGATAGTTCGGATGAATACCTCATGCGAAACGATGAATGGTCGTTGCAGGTCAATATCCGAAAAACGGACAGCGAAACCGGCGAGACGATCGCTTCTGATGCGGAGTATGAGGTCTTCGAATGGGATGTTGTTTCTCAGATGTATATCCCGTTCCACACCGGAAAGCCGCGCGAAGCAACTGCACCTACCTATAACGGATACTATGTGGTCCGCAACGAGGATGGGACCTATTCCGTCGCCAACAATATCGATTATGGCACCGAGTTCGACACCTCCCGGACCATGTACTACACCCAGCGCAACCAGGGCCGTTTTATCATCGTCGAGACCAAAGCGCCGGACGGCTACTTCGGCGATTGGACAGACATTGAACATCCTGGTGAGCCCGGCACTCCGTTTGGTAAGCGTGCTTACTATATTGAGATTACCAAGGACAATGACGGCAGCGTGATCTGGCTGGATAACGCCGACTACAATGCTGACATTTCCACCAGCTATACCGGCGGCACAAAGCTGACCTTCGATGGACGAGAAGCAACCGTAACCATTTATGGTCAGCCGCAGGATGCCGGTCGAACTTATGTGACCGACAGCACCGGCCTCGCAAACAACGAGGATAGCTATACCATGATTCCCCAGGACAATGTGTTCCAAAATGATCGAGTTCTGGGCGAGATCATCCTGGCGAAATCCGATTTGGATCAGCTGCGCCCCACACCGATGTCCGAAAATGGTGAGGACTGGGAAGTGCCCGGAACTGCGTCTCATGGCGAAGCAAGCATTGAAGGGGCCGTGTACGACCTTTATGCCGCTGAGGATATTCTCCATCCCGATGGTGTGAGTGGTGTGGTTGACTACAGCAAGATCACCGATCAGGATGGCAATCCCATCTGGCATACCACAGTGCGCACCAACAGCGGCTGGGATGATTCCTACCTGCCCATCCTTTCCAAAGATCATCTGGTGGCGAGCGCCGAGATCAAGGATGGGGTGTTGGTGTTCGGAAATCTGTACCTGGGCAAATACTATTTGGTAGAGCGGGCTACCGGCCTTGTGCTGCCCGTGGATACCAACAGCAAGTTCTACGTCACCGGTCAGTATCCTGAATTGAACCGCAAACTGGAGCCTACTGGTGAGTACTCTCCGCTGGAGGAGTATTATGGCGAATACACCGACTACGTTTATAAAAACCAGTACTCCGCCGTTGCTGAAGGACGTTCTCCGGAAGGCTTTAAGACCTACGACGGCTACTATCTGAGCTACGCCGAAGGTTACCTCTGCGATGAGATCAACCACTATGAAACCCTGTCCTATGGCGACGAATCCGGCTATGTAGTCCGGGAAGGCGAACAAAGCCTGGATGCAGTCCTGAAGGGCGGTTTTGAACTCCGTAAACTGGTAAGTACCACTGGCCCGGGCAGCCCCGCTCCCAAGCTGGAAGGCGCTGGTTTTACCGTCTACCGCATCCCCGATCTGAGCAAGGCGGACCAGTTCACCCGCAACCCGGACGGCAGCTACAATGTCCAAAGTGTGCTGGATGCCTACCGCAAGGACAACTACGACCCCGACACTCTGAAATATGATTTCACTGGCGAAGCCCAGGCAATCGCCCGGATGTTCGAGAGCGACGCCGATCTGGTGTACGCTTATAACGCGACTCTGACCGATGCAGGCGATTTCGCCAACGGCAGCGGTCTCGGCTGGGTACCTACTGGCACGACCAACGAATATCGTCTGAGCGAAATTTACACGAATGAGGAAGGCATCATTCGTGTGACCGGCCTGCCCTATGGCCAGTATCTGGTCGTTGAGACCACTATCCCGAAAGATGTGTTCCAGGCCGATCCCTTTGGCTTTACGGTGGACAGCGACACGCCCCAGAGTATCTTCTGTCAGCCTAATGGTAGTGTGACAGAGCCCAGCAACAGCTATGTGACCTACAACATCTTGGATGAGGAGATGGAAGGGTACTTGAAGCTAGTCAAGGTGGACGCCGAGACTGGCAAGGCTGTCAAGCTGGCCAATACTGCATTTGCCATCTATAAGCTTAATGATGATGGAAGCAGGGAACGCCTGTCCATGATCGACCCCGACAGCGGTGATCCCACTGTCAAAACCGATGTGTTCTATACCGATGAGAATGGTATGATGAAGACGCCCGAAAAACTGCCTTTGGGGCGTTATCTCATTGAAGAGCTGGAAGGCCCGAACGGATTCTTCAACGATGAGCAGTATACTGTAGAGTTCGAGATTTCGTCCGACTCCGCCTGGGAAGTGATTGGCAATGCTGTCAACGGCATGGATGAGTACATTCTCACCCAGGAGTACATCAACCACGAATCGCTCGGCAAGCTCACCATCCGAAAAATCGGTGAAGTCCTGATGGGCTGGCAGGAAGATGAGGGTGACATCCTTGATCCTGAGTACTCCGGCATGGCGCGTCCTGGACATTTTGTTTATGAAAATCGTCCAATTCCTGGTGCGCAGTATACCATTACTGCCAACGAAGATATCTATACCCAGGACCGCCAGACCGACGCTGATGGCAATCGTTGCTTGTGGTATGCCAAGGGCGACGTTGTGGCCGTAGTCACCACCGGCGACGGCACCAGCGATGTTAATGTATTCCGTCCTGGCCGCACTCAAGCCACCTACGATTTCCTCAGTGTGATCCATGACGGTACGATCGGAGAGGTAACCGTGACGCTGCCTCTGGGCTCCTATCATGTAGAAGAGACCAAGCCGCCCTATGGTTATACCGGCACTACTCAGAGCTACGATGTTGTCTTCACTTGGGATAACCAGACCAACAGCGTGGTTATGGCACAGAGCATCACCAGCACGGATGCGGACGGCAATGCCACCACGACCGAGTTTGAGGTCATCAATGCAGAGGATGCAACTGCAGAGTTCACTGAGCAGCAGACCCTGAAATTCCACAACGACCGCGTGAAACCTGAGATTGATATCTACAAGAAGGATATCAAAACTGGTGAACTGGTCGCAGGTGCGGTCTACAACCTGATTTCCACCGATAATATCTACAATGCAGATGGCAAACTGCTCTTCCACGCCGGGGATCTGATTGCTACCTCTGCGCCGACGGATGAAAACGGTCACACCACCTTCATTTGCGATCTGCCGATGCGCGGCCAGTACTATGGTGTCGATGGCGTCTATATCCCTGAAAACATCTACGGCACTGACGCTGATCACACCAAGAACAGCGGCAACTATATCATTCGCGAGATTAAGGCGCCGGACGGCTATTATCTGGACGCTCCGGATGCAGAGATTACCTTCACCTATGCAGGCGCAGAATCCGCTACTGTCACCATTGAATCGACTTTCCGGAATGATGCTACGTCCTTCCACGTTTCCAAGCGCGAGCTGACTGGGGATGAGGAACTTCCCGGAGCAAAACTCACGATCAAAGATACGGACGGCAATGTGGTCCGGGAATGGATCAGTGGTGAAGAACCTGTGGAGATCCGCGGTCTGCTCTTCGACAAGGTATATACCCTGACCGAGACAAACCCGGCACCTGGTTATGCGCTTGCAGAAGACATCCGGTTCAAACTGGTTCAGAGTAAGAATGAGGACGGCGATCTCATCAATGCTGCAGATGTTTATGTCTGCACCGGTAAGGACTGGTTGATCTTTGACCACTGGGAGAAGATGGAAGACGGCATGGTGGTTATGCGTGATGATATCATCCGTGTTGAGATTTCCAAGCAGGACATCACCACCAAGCAGGAATTGCCTGGTGCCCACCTGGTCATCAAAGACGAGAACGGCAATGTGGTTGCCAGCTGGGTCTCCTCGGATAAGCCCTACTACATCGAAAAACTCCCCGCCGGCAAGTATGTGCTGATCGAGGAGAGCGCACCTGATGGGTATCTGGTCGCAGAGAAGATTGAGTTTGAGGTCAAACCCACTGGCGAGATCCAGACTGTCATCATGTATGACAGCCGCGTTCCCACTCCTGAGCAGCCTACTCCGGAACCCCCAACTCCGACCCCACCGACACTGCCTCAGACCGGTGACCTGCCCTGGCTGCCGGTTGCGCTCGGCGTGGTAGCCGCTGGAGCCGCTGTCGGTATTCTGGTTATGAGTCGCAAACGCGACCTTGCCCTGCGCGACGATGATTCGAAGCAGGAGCAGCAGGATCACGAGCAATGAGGTACTTTCTAAAAGGATTTCTCTATGGAATACTGGGGATTTCTTTGATTGGCCTGATCTGGCTTATGATTGTCCGACCGCAGCTGACCGCCCGGGATGCTGCGGAACTAAAAGATGAGTATTCTGAAACTGTCTCCGGGGCCACAAGCCCCGGAGATTCTGTTGGAGAGGAGTCTTCCGTAGATATCCGCGCTATGCAGCGACAGTACCCGGATATCAAAGCTTGGCTCACTGTACCGGGGACAGTAATCGATTATCCTGTTCTGCAGAGCAGTGCGGATGATCCGGAGCACTATCTCCGACGCAATTACGATGATACTTGGCGTATGGCAGGCAGCCTGTTTTTTCAATACGACTGTACACTTGATTCACGCAATTTGGTGATTTTTGGTCACAACATGTCGGATGGATCGATGTTTGCGTGCCTTCGCAATATGTTTGATGCAGAATTCCGCGAAGAGCATTCACAGATTATACTGCATACGGCAGATAGCACACGCTATTTCCGCGTTGTGTCCGCGATGAAAACGGACTTAACACGGCTTCCGTTTAACCAAACCATGTTCCAAAGCGATAATGACTTCCTTACATTTGCAGAGCAAATGCTGCAGGATACCGATGCCATGCCCAATAGCGACCTCACACTACTTACACTCATCACTTGTGCATATGACTGGGACGGAGCCAGAACAGTAGTTGTTGCGGTTGAAACGAATGAGGAGTGATTATTTGTAGAACTGTATTGGCGTTCACAAAGGGGATGAGACAGACGGAGCATCTGTTGGATAGACTGGCGCGGGAGCAGGATACTGTGGTATCAAATCTGCGCCTTGTGATGTATTACCGTCACAATACAATACTCAAGCTGATCTGTATGCCAAATAAAGATATTGTTTCTCTTCCGGAATGGTCGAGAACATTATCTTACTTGGCTGAAACAAACCTTTCTATCAATTCCTACGATGAAG
>CALXBO010000007.1 GCA_944386565.1 uncultured Ruthenibacterium sp.
AGCCAGTTGTCGGCGCGCTCCTGCTGCCAGCCGTCCACGATCTTCTGCTTGAAGATGCCGTACTCGTACAGGATGGAATAGCCCGTGCCGGGAATGTCGTCCGTGGCAAGGCCGTCCAGATAGCACGCGGCCAGACGGCCCAGACCGCCGTTGCCCAGACCCGCGTCGGGCTCGCACTCGTAGATGTTTTCCAGTTTGATCTGGTGGTCTTTCAGAACGGCTTCCGCCACTTCGTTCAGGCCGAGGTTGAACAGGCTCGTCTTCAGGCTGCGGCCCATCAGGAACTCCATGCACAGATAGTACACCTGCTTGCCGTTCGTGCCGTAGGTGCGCGCCATGAAGCGTTTGTGCGCGTCGCTGAGCGTCTGGCGCACGATCAGCGCCAGCGCGCGGTAGATCTGCTGGTCGGTGGCGTCTTCGTATGTGACGGCAAACTCACTGAAGAGTTTGTCCTTCAGAATTTTGTCAAAGTCTTTCTTCGTGGTTTTCGTATTCAACCCTTAAACACTCCTCGAATCCAAAGCTTCTCATCTTTCAAAAAGTAGTGCACACAAAACATGCAGAATGCTTTTGAACACTCCAATTATACGGTATTTGGGCCTTCGATTCAAGGAAATTGTGGTTTTTCGGGATAAAAATTCAAAATATGCTTTCTCTTCCGAACATTTTCGTCTATAATAAGAACAGAAAAACCAGAAAAGAGGGTTCTCATATGCCTGCCAATAAAGTGCGCTTTGCCATTTGCGGCACAACCTATACGATTTCAACGACCGACTCCGAGGAGTATGTGCTGTCCCTTGCGGAAAAACTGGACGGCGATATGAATCAGATGATGGCCGCGAGCCGGACGGCCTCCGTCGCCACGGCGGCGATCATCACGGCGCTGGGGTATCTGGACGAGCTCAAGAAGAGCACGACCGGCGCCGACAATATGCGCGCACAGATCCGCGATTACCTCGAGGACGCCGCTAAGGCGAAGCTCGCCGCCGAGGAAGCACACCGCGAGGTGGAGCGTCTGCGCCGCGAGATCAGCTATCTGAAGGATGCGGCTACCGCGCCCGCGCCTGCGCCCGCGGCGGAGCCCGAGAAGAAAGAGGAGCCCGCCGAAGAGCCCGAGCCGGAGGCGCCCGAAACGGACGAGCCCGAGGTGAAAGCAGAGGAGCCCGTCAAGGAGACGGCGGCCCGCGCGCCCCGCTCCCGCTCGCACGCGCGCAATCCGCAGGACGCGTTCGTCCTGCCGGACTGACCGGATATGAGCTTGAAAGCTGAAGTGCTCGCTCCCGCAGGCAGCGCGGACATGCTCCGCGCCGCCGTCTTTGCGGGGGCGGACGCTGTTTATCTGGGACTTGAACAACTCAATGCACGCCGCAGCGCGGGCAACTTTTCGGCCGCAGCCCTCCGGGAGGCGGTCGGATTTTGTCATGCGCGCGGCGTTTGCGTGTATGTGACGCTCAACACCATCGTGTATGAGGACGAGCGCGCCGCTGCCGTCTCGGCAATCGGCGACGTGTGCGCCGCCGGGGCGGATGCCGTCATCGTGCAGGATCTCGGCATGGCGCGTCTTGTGCGGGAATGCGCGCCGGGTCTCGCGCTGCACGGCTCGACGCAGATGAGCATCCACAGCCTGGAGGGGGCACTCGAACTCGCGGAGATGGGCTTTTCCCGCGCGATTCTCGCGCGGGAGCTGTCGCTGGACGAGATCCGCCGCATCTCCGAGGGCTGCGGCATCGAGACGGAAGTGTTCGTGCACGGCGCGCTGTGCATGAGCGTGTCCGGCCAGTGCTACATGAGTGCGTTTCTGGGCGGACGCTCCGGGAACCGCGGCATGTGCGCGGGCCCGTGCCGTCTGCCGTTCGCGGCGGACGGAAGCGGGGCGTGCCATCTCAGCCTGAAGGATCTTTCCGCCATTCCGGAGCTCGGCGCGCTGCGCGACGCGGGCGTTGTGAGCTTCAAGATCGAGGGCCGTCTGCGCACGCCGGAATACGCGGCCGCGGCGGTCAACGCCTGCCGCGCTTCGCTCGACGGGCAGACATACGACGAAACGCTTCTGCGGGACGTCTTTTCGCGCTCGGGATTTACGAACGCGTACATCGACAACAAACGCGGGCCGCAGATGTTCGGCGTGCGCACGCCGGAGGATACGGCGCGCGCGAAAGCGGCCCTGCCGCGCCTGCGTGAGCTGTTCCGCCGCGAGCGCCCGAGCGTTCCGGTGGAGCTGGAGCTGACGGTTGCGCCGGAAGGCGCGTGTGTCACCGTGCGCGATGCGGACGGAAACCGCGTGACAAAGCAGGGGGCTCAGGCCCCCGCGGCCGCGCAGAAGGACCCGTCGGAAGGATACCGCCGCGCGCTGGAAAAGACCGGCGGCACGCCGTTTTATGCAGAGAAAATTCATCTCGGCGCGGGCACGGAGCAGTTCGTGCCTGCGGGCGAGATCAACGCGCTGCGCCGCGCCGCGCTCGAGGAGCTGCTGGAGCGCCGCAGCGAGCTGCACCCCATCCCGTTCACGCCGCCCGCGCCGCGTGCGCCGCGCCGTCATGCGGGAATGCCCTCGCGCTTGGCCGCGCAGTTTGAAAGTGCCGTGCAGATCCCGGACGACGTCTCCGCGCTCAGCGCGCTGATCGTCCCGCTCGCCGAGTGGGAGAGCGTGCCGGAACCGCTGCGCCCGAAGACGTGGCTCGCGCTGCCGCGCCTGCTCTTCGGGGAGCAGGAAACGCGCGCCGCGCGCACGCTGGAGACGGTAAAGGACAAGGGGTTCGCCGGCTGCTTTGTACAGAACCTCTCGCACGTTCACCTGTGCCGTGGGCTGCCGATGTTCGGCGGCTTCGGGCTCAACGCCGCGAATTCCGGTGCGGTGGAGACGCTCCGTGACAAAGGCGTGTCCACGGTGACGCTCAGCGTTGAGACGACGCTCGCGCAGCAGGAGACCATCGCCCCGCCGGGGGTGAGAACCGCGGTGGTGTGCTACGGCCACATGCCGCTGATGCTGACGCGTGCGTGCCCGCTGCGCAACGTGCGCTCGTGCGCGGGCTGCAGCCGGGAAGGGGAACTGACGGACCGCAAGGGCGTCTCATTCCCGGTGCGCTGCACGGGGCCGGACGGATACCGCACGGTGTACAACCCCGTTCCGCTGTATCTGGGCGACAAACTGGAGCAGGTCCGCGCCGACACGGCGCTGCTGCTGTTCACTTCGGAGAGCAGCGCCCGGTGCGCCGAGGTGCTCGGTCTCTTTGCCGCGCACAGCGCCTTTGACGGCGCGTTCACCCGCGGCCTCTATTATAAAGGTACACAGGAGATTTGACTGATGGAATTGAAGATCAAAACCGTGCGCCCCTCGGCGCGCGTGCCCGCCTACGCCACGCCCGGCTCGGCCGCGATGGATCTGTGCGCGGCGTGCGAGGAGAGCGTCGCCGTTGCCCCCGGGCAGCGCGTGATGATCCCGACGGGCATCGCCATTGAGCTGCCGGGCCCGGACTATGTGGCGCTCGTGTTTGCTCGCTCATCGCTGGGCGTGCGCCACGGCCTGACGCTCTCGAACGGTGTCGGCGTGATCGACTCCGACTACCGCGGGGAGATCCAGGTCGGCCTCATCAACCTCTCCGGCGAGGAATACGTGGTGCAGCCGGGCGAGCGCATCGCCCAGCTCGCCGTGATGCCGGTCGCCCATGCGCAGATCACGGTGACGGATACGCTGTCCGACACCGGCCGCGGTGAGGGCGGCTTTGGCTCCACAGGAAAGTTCTGAGTATCTGCATTCGGAGGATAAAACGTTGAAACGTGGTTTTTTGCTTTGCTTTTATCTCGTGGCAGGCATTGTGCTGGGCGCGATGCTGGCGTCGCTGTGCCGCAATGTGCCGTTTTTGAGCTGGCTTGCGTACACGCAGTCCATCGGGTTCAGCCCCGACGCGCCGTTCGTTCTGGACCTGTCGGTGTTCAAGCTGACGTTCGGTTTCTCGTTCGGCGTGAACGTGGCGCAGATTTTCACGATCGCGATCGCCATTTTCGCCTACAATCACACGCGCCTGCGCTGAGGAGGAGAGACTCATGGCGATCATTCTGGCTTCCGCGTCCCCGCGCCGCAAGGAGCTTCTCCGGCTGATCACCCCCGATTTTGAGGTCGTGACGAGCAGCGTGGATGAGAGCGCCGTCCGCGCGGATTCCCCGTCGGGGCTTGCGCTCGCGCTCGCGTGCGCCAAGTGCGAGGACGTTGCGCGCACGCATTTTTCCGACGCCGTGATCGGCTGCGACACCGTGGTGGAAGCGGGCGGAAAGGTGCTGGGAAAACCGCGCGACAAGGCCGATGCGCGCCGGATGCTCCAGATGTATTCCGGGCGCAGCCATCTGGTGCACACGGGCGTGTGCGTCCAGAAAGCAGGGCTGCGCGAGAAATTCACCGTGACGACGCGGGTGACGTTCTGCCCGATGACGCGCGCCGAGATCGAGGCGTACATCTCGACGGACGAACCGTACGACAAAGCGGGCGCATACGGCATCCAGGGCACGGCGGCGCGCTTTGTGCGCGGCGTGGAGGGGTGCTACTTCAACGTCATGGGGCTCCCGGTTTCCCGGCTCTACGCGGCGCTGAAATCCCTCGGAGTTCGCATATAAGACAGCCTTTTGTATGAATCGTGAGAAAAAGCAGTTGTATCGACGACTTTTTTGTGCTATAATGTGTAATGCGGCGTTAGAGCTTTTCGAACCCGCGGAGGAGGTTCCATGTCTGCACAGGTGATCATGCTTGCGTCCGGAAAGGGCGGAACGGGAAAGAGCACCGTTTCCGTGCTGCTGGGCGCCGCGCTGGCCGCGCGCACGAACCGCGTGCTGCTGGTGGAGCTGGACTCCGGGCTGCGCAGCGTTGACGTGATCGCCGGCGTCTGCGGCAAGACCGTCTATGATGTGGAGGATGTTCTCTGCGGCCGGTGTGAGCCGGGAAAAGCCGTGGTGGAAAGCCCGCTGTACAAAGATCTTTACGTCATCTCCGCCCCCTACTCGGGCGGACACATCTCCCAGCCCGCGCTGCGGGTGCTGACGGACGCGATGCGTCCCGTATTTGATTTCATCCTCATCGACACCGCCGCCGGCATCGGCGCGCCCTTTCAGGCGGCATCCGGTGTGTGCGACGAGGCCGTTCTGGTCCTCACGCCCGACCCCGTCGCCCTGCGCGACGGCCACATCGTCGCCGACGAACTGTTCGGCTGCGGATGCCCGCGCACGCGTCTCATCATCAACCGCGTGCCGCGCACGCTGGCCGGAACGGGCATCGAGGACCTCGACGAGTGCATCGACACCGTCGGCGTGCAGCTGCTCGGAGTGATTCCCGAGAGCGCGGAAGTATCGCGCGCCGCCTACTCGTCGGAGCGTCTGGAAAAAAACTGCCTGGCCGCGCGCGCCTTCGCGGCGGTGGCCAAGCGCCTGTGCGGTTCTCAGGAGCCGCTTGTGATTTGCTGACACCATCCTGCCTTACCGCAGATCGATAAAGGAGGCCGATTAGACTTATGAATATCGCCATTATTGCACACGACGCCAAGAAGGAACTGATGGTCCAGTTCTGTATTGCGTACTGCCGTGTGCTGTCGCAGCACTCGCTCGTTGCCACCGGCACGACGGGAAAGCTCGTCGCCGAGGCCACGGGTCTGCCGATCCGGCGCTTTTTGTCGGGTACGCACGGCGGCGACCAGCAGATCGCGGCGCAGATCGCGTGCAATGAGATCGACCTTCTGCTGTTCTTCCGCGACCCCATCACGGCCAAGCCCCACGAGCCGAATGAGATGAACCTGCTCCGCCTGTGCGACGTGCATAATATTCCCATCGCAACCAATATTGCGACGGCGGAAGTGCTCATCCACGGCCTTGAGCGCGGCGACCTCGACTGGCGCAACATCGTCAATCCGGGCCACTGATCGGGACGGAAAACCAGAAAGAATTACGAATCAGCGCGTAACAGGCGCGGCGTACTCCGGTGTGCGGAGTGCGCCGCGCCTGTGTGCTTTTTTGGAGTATGGCAGAATATACAATCTTCTGTGAAAAGATTTTACACGGGCTTTGCCGTCAAGTTATTTGAAAATATGTACATTTGTGGTACTATCTTTGTATAAGTTGCTATCCAAGGCACTGTGTGCGGCGGATGGAAAGAAGGGTTTTGAGTTATGAAGTATGCAAACGATCACATCCGCAACGTGCTGCTCGCCGGCCATGCCGGTTCCGGCAAAACAACGCTCGCCGAAGCGCTGGTCTACCTGACGAAAGGGTCGGACCGTCTGGGGCGCGTGGAAGACGGCAACACGGTTTGCGACTTTGATCCCGAGGAAGCGAAGCGCCGTGCGTCTCTTTCGCTGGCGGTCGCACCGGTGGAGTATGAGGATGTGAAGATCAACCTGATCGACACTCCGGGCCTGTTCGATTTTGCCGTTGGGCAGTCCGAGGGCATCGGAGCCGCCGAGAGCGTGCTCATCACCGTGTCGGCCCGCAGCGGCCTGACGGTCGGCGCGCACAAGGCATACAAGCTGGCGAAGAAATACGGCAAGAGCAGCATGATCTACGTGAGCAAGGTGGACGCGGAGCACGCCGATTTCTACAAGGTCTTCGAGGACCTGAAAGCCGCGTTCGGTCCGTCCGTGTGCCCGGTCGTCGTTCCCATCGACCAGGCCGGCGGCCGCGTATTCCTGAACCTGATCACGATGAAAGCGTATTCGTACGCCGCCGACGGCACGCCGCGTGAAGTGCCCGTGCCCAGCTACGGCCACCGCACCGAGGGCCTTCTGGAGGCCATGCGCGAGGCCGTCGCGGAGACGGACGAGACCCTGATGGAGAAATTCTTCGAGGGCGAGGAATTCACGCAGGAAGAGCTCACGAACGGCGTCAAGAACGGCGTCAAGGAAGGCAACATCACGCCGGTCTTCTGCGGCACCGCGACGCAGCTCGCCGCCGTGGATCAGCTGCTGTGGGGCATCCGCAAGCTGCTCCCCTCCGCGGCCCGCGCCGGTTCCGCCGTGGGCACGGACGCCTCGGGCAATGAGGTCGAGGTCGAGTGCACGCCGGACGGCCCGCTCGCCGTGTATGTATTCAAAACCGTTGCCGACCCGTTCGTCGGCAAGCTGAGCTATGTCAAAGTTATCGCGGGCACGCTGAAGGGCGATTCCGCGGTGGTCAACGCCCGCACGGGCGAGCCCGAGCGCATGGGCAAGCTGGTGTTCGTGAAGGGCAAGAAGCAGACGGACGCGGCGGAGATCGGCGCAGGCGACATCGGCGCCGTCACGAAGCTGGCCGGTGCCCGCACGGGCGACACGCTGTGCGCCCCGGCGCGCGTTGTCTCGCTGCCGGTTCCGGAGTTCCCGCATCCGACGATGACGATGGCCGTCAAAGTCAAGCAGAAAGGCGACGAGAGCAAGATCTCCGGCGCGCTGCAGCGCCTGATGGAAGAAGATCCGTCGCTCGGCTACCGCGTCAACACCGAGACGGTGCAGCAGCTGCTGTCCGGCCTCGGCGAGCAGCATCTGGATGTTGTGTGCGCGAAGCTGAAAGCGAAATTCGGCGTCGAGATCTCCCTCACGCAGCCCCGTATTGCCTACCGTGAGTCGCTGCGCAAAAAGTGCAAGGCGCAGGGCCGCCACAAGAAGCAGACGGGCGGTCACGGCCAGTTCGGTGACGTGTGGATCGAGTTCGAGCCCACGCAGGACGGCGACTTCGTCTTCGAGGAGAAGGTGTTCGGCGGCTCTGTGCCGAAGAACTACTTCCCGGCGGTCGAGAAAGGCCTGCAGGAGGCCGTGCGCCACGGCGTTCTGGCGGGATATCCCGTCGTCGGCCTGAAGGCCACACTGCTCGACGGCAGCTACCACCCGGTGGACTCGTCCGAAATGGCGTTCAAACTGGCCGCGAAACTGGCCTACAAGGCGGCTCTGCCCGAGGCGGGCCCTGTCCTTCTCGAGCCGGTCGGCACGCTGAACGTCATCGTGCCCGGCGACCAGACGGGCGACATCATGGGCGAAGTCACGAAGCGCCGCGGCCGTGTTCTGGGCATGCACCCCGACGAGGACGGCATGCAGAAGGTCGAGGCCGAGGTTCCGGAGTCGGAAATGGGCGACTTCACCACGTATCTGCGCCAGCTGACGCAGGGACGCGGCAGCTTCACGTTCGAGTTCGTGCGGTATGAGCCGCTGCCCTCGAACCTCGAGGCGAAAGTCATCGAGGAAGCCAAGAAATTCATGGATACGAAATCTGACGAGGAATAATGTTTTCCGCGCAGGGCGTCCGTTCGGGCGCCCTGCGCTTTTGTCGAAAAAACGCGCAAAATTCACAAAACTTATCTTGGGACTTGACAAGAAGTTATAAAACATATATAATAGTGCACATTGTATGGGACTCGAGCGATTCTGTCCCCCAAAAGGAGCATGATACAACGTGAACAAAGAGATTGTTGTGACATACGCCGGGCTCAAGGCGATGGAAGACGAGCTGGAAAACCTCAAGACCGTCAAGCGCAAGGAAGTGGCCGAGAAAATCAAGGTCGCGCGCGGCTACGGCGATCTTTCCGAGAACAGCGAATACGACGAGGCCAAGAACGAGCAGGGCTTTCTGGAGAGCCGCATCGCGGAACTCGAGAAAATGCTCAAGCACGTGCGCGTCATTGACGCAGATGAGCTGTCTACGGAGCACGTGAGCATCGGCTGCCACGTCAAACTGCGCGACGAGGACGGCGACGAGGACGAATATGATATCACGGGTTCGACGGAAGCCGACCCGCTGATGGGTAAGATCTCCGACGAATCCCCGATCGGCTCGGCCATTCTGGGCCACAAGGCGGGCGACAAGGTCGAGATCGCGCTGCCCAGCGGCGCGACGGTCGTGTACGAGATCGTCTCCATCGGCCGCTCCGAGGTCTGATGAATCCTGAAAAGAGAGGCGCATCCCGCCTCTCTTTTTGCTGACAGAAAGGTTGTTTTGCCGATGAAGATCATGGCAGTTGATTTCGGTGACGTGCGCACCGGGCTGGCTGTGTGCGACCGCACCGAATTCCTCGCGAGCCCCGTCGGGGTGATCGAGGAGAAGAGCTTCGCCAAAGCCGCGGAGAAGATCGTCTACGCGACGCGCGAGTTCGACGTGGAGATGGTCGTGATCGGTCTGCCGAAGAACATGGACGGCAGCGAGGGGCCGCGCGCGGAGAAGTGCCGCCGCCTGGCGCAGACGCTGTCCAATATCCTCACGATCCCCGTGGAGCTCTGGGACGAGCGCCAGACGACGATGGCCGCCGCGAACATCCTGTCCGCCAACGGCACGTACGGCAAGAAGCGCAAGCAGTCCATTGACGCGGTGTCCGCCGTTGTCATCCTGGAAGGCTATATGGCGTGGCGCAAAAACACGGGAAGATCCCAGTGAATGACACAAAAAGGCCGGAGAGCGGTGAACACCGTTCTCCGGCCTTTTTCAATCGCAGAGGGTCACTCCGCCGCAAGCGCGAGAATGCGGCGCACGGCGTCCGCAATGCTGTCGGCAAGCGGCAGGGAAGGAAGGCCTGCAATCTGCACGCCGCACTTTGCCGCCGGGATCAGCACCTTGACGGCGCGGCTCGCGGCCACGGCGGCCGCCATGGCGGGGCTGCACTCGCCCAGCATGCTGTCGGCTATCACGAGGCCGAGCGGGCCCGCGATGACTTCCGCGCGCCGCGCGTTCACGATGACGGCGTTCTCACCGGTCGCGCCCGCGTCCGCGCCCGCTTTCAGCATGGCGGACGTCGCGGCGCTGTTCGTTCCCACGGCGATGATCTCGCCCTCATAGCCCGCGGCGCGCAGCGCGGCGATCAGCGCGCGGCCGTAGCCGCCGCCCTGTCCGTCGATCACAACAAGTTCCATAGATAAGTCTCCTTGACACAGTTTACATGAGAGGCGCGAAGAGGCGGAAGAGCAGCTGGCACAGCATCTTCGGCACCGGCACGCGCTCCACCTCGTCCAGCGTCACTTCGTGGCTCTGTCGCAGCGTTTCGGTCATGTCCGCCTTGACGTCGTGCACCATATGTCCCGCGTAGAACACCGCGCAGTTCTCAAAGTGCAGATACAGGCTGCGGTAGTCCATATTGGCGCTGCCGACGATGGCCACTTTGTCGTCGCTGACGTACATTTTGGCGTGCAGGAATCCCGGCGTGTACTCATAAATGCGCACGCCCGCGCGCAGAAGCGGCGCATAATAGCTCTGCGTGACGTAATAGACGTACCACTTGTCCGGAATGCCCGGCGTGATGATACGCACGTCGACGCCGCTCTTGGCCGCAAGGCACAGCGCCGTGAGCATCTCGTGGTCGAGGATCAGATACGGCGTGGTGATATACACGTATTCCCGCGCGCGCTCAATGATGTTGAAATAGGCGTTTTCGGCCACGCTCTCGCCGTCCATCGGCGCGTCGCCGTACGGTTGGACGAAACAGTCCGACGCGAAGCGGGTGCGCGGAAAATAGAGATGGTAGTCGGTCTCGTCGCCCGTGACGAAGTCCCACATTTTCAGGAACGACGTGGTGAGCTGGAACACCGCGGGCCCTTTCAGCATGTAGCCCGTATCCTTCCACACGCCGAACCGCCGTTTGCGGTTGATGTACTCATCCGCAAAGTTCATGCCGCCGGAGAACCCGACCTCGCCGTCGATCACGGCGATCTTGCGGTGGTCGCGGTGGTTGAGCATCTTATATTCCGAGATGTGCCAGGAAAAATGGATGTCGTTGAAGACGCGGCAGTTGATGCCCGCGCGGCGCAGCTCCTCGTCATAGCCGGAGGGAAGCGTGAACAGACAGCCGGCGAAATCGTAGAGGACGCGCACATCCACGCCCTGGGCGGCCTTTTCTTTCAGAACGGCGAGAGTGCGGTCCCACATCTCGCCCTCCTTGATGATGAAGAACTCCATGAAAATGGATTTTTGGGCGCGTTGCAGCTCCGTGAGAAACTGTTGGAAGAAATCCTGCCCGAACGGGTAGTAGGCGCACGCCGTGTCCGTGAACACCGGGGCGGAGGCCTTGCGGACGAGATATTCCGCCGTGCGGCGCATGGAGGGCTCCCATTCCGTGAGGCGCTCCAGAAGCGCGTCGTCCTGCACCATGACGGCGGAGCCGCGCCGCTCGATGGCGCTGAAGCGCCGTGCGATGCGGGGGGAGAATGTGTGGTAGCCCCAGAACAGATAGAACAGAACGCCGGTCATCGGCATCAGCAGGATGATGAGCATCCACATCATCTTATAGGCGGGATTGGTGTTCGTCTTTTCGAACACGAGCACGGCACACAGGGCGCTGACGATCGTGACGACCGTGTAGAACACCGTGCCCAGACGTGCAAAATTCAGTGCCAGAGCGATAAATACACCGATCTGGAGAAGTGCCAGCACAGCGAGCAGAAAGCTGCGCGACAACAGAAAACGCAAAAGACGCTTCATACTTCAGCTCCTTTCGCCATGGAAATATGTTGCGCTATTCCCATTATATCGTATTCCGCGCGTCTTGAAAAGACAAAAGGCGCGCCTTTTCGGGAAAACCGAAAAAGCGCGCCGTGAAAGTCTGTCAGCCGGCTGCGGAAGAGACGGACGCATCCGCTTCCGAGCCGCTGTCCGTGGCTGATCCGCTCTGCGCCGCGGCTGCTTCCTCAGCGGAGGAATACGTCCCGATCGTGACGCTCTCCAGAATGACGTCCTCCGAGGGGGTTCCGTCGTCGCTGACAGGTACGGAGCAAATTGCATCCACTACGTCCATGCCGCTGTAGATCTGCCCGAACACGGTGTTCAGATTGTCCAGATACGGTGCGCCGCCGCCGTCGCGGTAAGCCTGCACCACCTCGCTGCGCACACCGAGTTCCGTCAGCTTGTCGGCAAAATCTTTGTCGACGCTGTCGGAGGGGGTGGCGACGATGAAGAACTGGCTCATGTTCTCATCGGAATCTCCGGCATGAGCCATCGAGACCGCACCGCTGTAATGATGCAGCTGATCCGAGATCTCAACCGGGTAGGGCGTGTTGTTCCAGATGGTCGCGCCGCCCGTGCCCGTGCCGCTCGCGTCGCCCGTCTGGACGATGAAATCGGTCACGATGCGATGGAACGACAGGCCGTTGTAATATCCCTGATTGACAAGCCCGATGAAATTCTGCACGGCCTGCGGGGCATACTCCTCATACAGGACCATCTTGATGACGCCCTTGCTGGTCGTCAGGATCGCCGTCGGAGTGCCGTCGGCAGGCGTTTGAAACTGAAGCTCGTCCGACCGGACTTCCGGCCGTGTGGCGTCGGAGGAGAAGAGTCCGCCGCCGCCGCACCCGGTCAGCAGAATGCCGACCGTCAGTACGGACGCGCAGAAAATACGAAAGCGCAGCTTCATTGCGAAGTCCTCCCAATGTACTGTCTGTTGTATCTAGTATACCACAAAATCCGCAAAAGGCATGAATGAAATGTGAATTTACGCGCAGGGGTCCTTTTGTCTTGACGCGGCGGCGAGAATTGAGTAAAATAGACGTAGAGAAGAGAATATACCGGTAAGGAGAATACCTCATGCCCGAAAACGAAAAGATGGATGATTACACTCCGGATATCATTACGCTCGAGGACGAAGAGGGAAACGAGTTCAGCTTTGAAGTCATCGACGCGGCGGATTACAACGATACGCGGTATCTCGCCGTCGTTCCGTATAAGGACGCCGCTGCCGAGCAGCTGGAAGAAGACGCGAACCTCATCCTGATGCGTGTGGGGGAAGAGAACGGCGAGGAATATCTCGATGTCGTCGAGGACGACAACGAGGTCTACGAGGTGGGCGCGATGTTCGCGCAGCGCCTGTCCGAGCTGTACGACATTGATCCGGAAGATTTGAAATAAGAAAAAACAGCCTGTGTTGTTCGATTTGTTGCACTCATAATTAATCCTACTAACCAATCAAAGGGAGCCCGGAGTCCTAGGAAACAGACCGCAGACCTCCCGCCCGGTTTCGGCCGCAAGCGGAAGAAGGGAGTGGAAGTTGCCGGCAGGGCACCCACCTGCCATTCGGTAGGTTTTGGTTGAGTGCAGACGGCAATGCGGGTTTGTTTTTTATTCGTCCGATGAGTTTGACGATCACGGCCGGGGCAGATCTGAATGTCCGGGCCGTATTTTTATATCCGGGAGGGACGCAGATGCAGATGAGACAACGCGCATGCGCACTGGGGCTGGCTCTGGCCGCCCTGTTTGTTTTCGCTTCGTGCGGAAGAAATGAAAATCAGCGCTTTGATGAATTCCTCGAGGCACAATTCCGGGAGACGCTGGAGAGCGACTACGTGACGATGCACATTCTGACCGAAGATCCTTCCGCGTACGGCGTCGACCGCGCCGACGTGCCCGTGAATCTCGGCGCGCGCTACGATGAAGAGAGCCGCGCGGATTCGGCTGAGGAGACGGGCGAAACGCTCGACGAGCTGATGTCCATCCGCCGCGAAGGCCTGTCGGAGGACCGGCAGGAGACCTACGACCTGCTCTTGCGCCAGCTGACGCTGTCGGAGGAAGCTGCGGCGTTTGACGGCATGGCCCCCGTGTTCGACAGCATGTCGGGCCTGCATTACCAGCTTCCCACGATGTTTGCCGACTGGCTGGTGCGCAGTGAACAGGACGCCGAGGATCTGATCCTTCTGGTCGAGGACGTGCAGCCTTATGTGCAGAGCGCGCTGGACTACACGGTGCAGCAGCAACAGGACGGTCTGTTGATGCTCGATCTTGACTCGGTGATCGAATACAGCGCGGGCATCGTCGAAGCCGGTACGGACAGCGCCGTGCTCGATTCGATGTGCGCGAGCATTAAGGCGCTGGGGCTTGATGAAGCGAAAACACAGGATCTGACGCAGCGCCTCACACAGGCGTTCGAGACGTCGTTCCTTCCGGCCTATCAGGCGATCTGCGATACGATGACGCAGCTCAAAGCGGGGCAGAACAACGAGCTCGGCCTTTCGGCGCTTGTGAACGGCAGGGAGTATTACAGCCTGCTGATGAAGCAGAGCACGGGTTCCGACAAGAGCGTGGATGAGATCCGCGCGCTGATGGAACAGGCGTTTCAGGAACACGCGCTGCGCATGCAGTCGCTGGCGATGAAGGATCCGAGCGCGGTGGAACAGCTGTTCGACCCCTCTCTCTCAACCCCGTATACTTCCTATGAGGAGATGCTGGAAAGCCTACGGAAGAACATGTCCGGAGAGTTCCCGGACGTCGGAGACCTCGATTACGTCATTTTCGACATCAATGAGGAGATCGCCTCAGATACCGGTGTGGCCGCCTACTTCAACGTGCCCGCGCTGGACGTCTCCACGCCGTATCAGCTCCGCGTCAACCCCAATCTCGGAGACATCGCCTCTCTCGACGTGTATTCGACCGTGGCGCACGAGGGATTCCCGGGTCACATGTATCAGTACGCCTACTGGTACGGCACGGAGCAGCCGCCCCTGCGCAAGGCGCTGCTCGACGAGGCGGCCTATACAGAGGGCTATGCGGTCTACGCACAGTATGAGGCGATGGAATATCTCGATGATCTGAGCACGACTTTCACCGATCTGCGGCGCGAATACGATCTTGTGACGTACTGCGGCCTGATCCTGACGGACATCGGCATCCATTACGACGGCTGGAATATGGACGAGACGCGCGAGTTCTGGGATTCGATCGGCTTCTCGATGGACGACGGGACGTTCGCGCTCCAGTACCGCCAGCTGCAGGCGAACCCCTGCGCCTTCGAGCCGTATTACGTGGGTTATGAGGAGATCCGCGCGCTCAAGGAAGAGGCGCAGGACGCGCTCGGAGACTCGTTCACGGATCTCGGCTTCAACACGACGCTGCTCGAGAGCGGCCCTGCGTCGTTCGACGTCGTCGAGCGGCACATTGAGGGGTATATCAAGAGCGCGGCGTGATCAGAACAGAAAAGCCCGTCCCGGAGACTCCGGGGCGGGCTTTTTAGTTGGATGCGCTCAGAATCCGAGCGGTTCCGCGACCAGGATGACGTGGATGCGCCCTTTCTGGCGCTGAAAGCGCTGGACGGTGTACGTGCAGCACACGCGCGCGGGGCTGTGGCAGTGCGCGCACACGCCCGTTTCCCGGCAGGGCGTCGCACAGGACAGACGCTTGGTGTTCGCGGGTGCGGCCAGCGTTTCGAGACGGGTCTCAGCCTCGTGCAGATCAGCCACCAGCTTGTTGCAGCCGACGACGAGGATCACTTTTTTCGGCCCGAATGCGATGGCGGCCACGCGGTTGCCGTTGCCGTCCACGTTGAAGATCTCGCCAGCGTCCGTCACGGCGTTCGCGGAGGCAAAGTATGCGTCCGCGGAAAACGCGTCCCGGTACACGCGGCCGAGTTCGTCGCCGGAGAGCCCCTCGCGGTCGAGGAACCGGTACTCACCCGAGCGCAGCAGGTCCATGACGCCGGTTTCCGCAAGCGATACGCTGCCGCCGTTCGAGACGACGTCGCCCGGATGCAGAAGCGAGCGCACGACGGGAACGACGTCCTGCGCCGTTTTCACGCACGTGGCCTCCATGTTGTTCTTGCGCAGCGCATCGGCGGTCCGCTCCATGCGCTGCCATACGGTCTCCATAGCAGAAGGATGCATACGATCCACTCCTCTCGAATGTCTCTTTCATTCTATTATAGCACACCGGAGAGAATGCGCGCACAAAAAAAGAGGCCTGACGGCCTCTCATTCCAGATTCAGCAGTTCGCGCAGACTGTCGATCACAACAGCGCCTGTCGCTTCGAGCGTCTCACGCGGCTGGTGTCCGCGCGAATAGAGGACGCTGCGCACGCCGAGCGCCGAAGCCACCTCGAAATCGTGCACGCTGTCGCCGACCATTGCGGCGCGTGTGCGGTCGATGCCGCTTGTTTCAATCCATGCGAGACCGCGCTCGACCTTGCTCTTGCCGTACACATCGTCAAGGCCGAGGATCGCGTCGAAATACTCCGTCACGCCGTAGTGATCGGTGTGGCGCAGCAGGGTGTCGATGGGAGACGCGGACAGGATGACCTGCCGCACGCCCCGTGCGCGGAGCGCTTCGAGCGTCTCGCGCGCGTCCGGCTGCATCGGGCACGCGAAGCTCTCGGGAACATAGCGCTCCATATATTCGTGCGCCAGCTGCTCGTACGGATGGCGCGAAAAGTCGAATCCGGCGCGGACGTAATACGCCTCAATGGGAAATCCGAACACGCGGCGGTATGCGTCGATGCCGCCCACGGGCGGATAGCCGTGCCGCTCCAGCTGCTCGTTCAGCAGCCGGACGCAGAGATCGACGTCGTCCATCAGCGTGCCGTTCCAGTCCCAGATCAGCGTATCCAAAAGTCACCACTCCGTAAAGATTTTTTTCAGCGCGGGCGTCTTTTCGATCACGCGCACCAGCGCGACGCCCAGAATGCCGACGCTGATGACTTCACCGATGCCGACCGTCAGCATATTGAAGCCCAGCACGGGCAGGCTCGCCGTCTCCGGCATGAAAATGTACGTGATCTCGGCGCCGACGATCACGGCGTTGACGAGCACCGGCGGCACGCAGGCCGCGAGCGGCAGCCCTTTTTTCGTGCGGATCTTGCGCAGGCGGTACGTCATCACCGCGGCGATGAGCGTGGCCAGCGTGCCGAAGAGCATGTCCCACGGGCTCATGCTGAACAGGTTCGAAAGAAAACAGCCGATGGTCACGGCAATGACGGCGTCGGGCGTGAGCAGCGGCAGCAGTGTGAGCGCTTCACTGACGCGCACCTGAACGGCGCCGTACGAGAACGGCTGCAGCACGATGCACAGCACAACGTAAACGGCGGCGATCAGCGAGATGCGCGCCATGCGGGCGAGACTGCGGACGAGACGATGTCGATTCTGATTCATACTTCAATTTTCCTTAGCGATGGTATTTTGCCCGGGCGGTATCGCCACGCCGCGCGGGTGGGCCGTGTGCAGCACACGGCGGGCACAAAATTCTAAGTTGCCCAACAGCTATTATACAACGCTTGTCAAGTGGGAACGGCGGTGCTACAATAACATCAAATGCGCAAACGAGGGGGAAGGGGCATGCAGGCAAAGGCCGTGCGCGCGGCGGTGCGCGCGACGCTCCCGGTGCTGGCGGGGTATCTGTTTCTCGGGCTTGCTTACGGCGTCCTGATGTCGGAAGCCGGGTTCCCGTTCTGGTATCCGCTGCTCATCAGCAGCGTCGTGTACGCGGGAAGTATGCAGTACGCTGCGGTGTCGGTGCTTGCCGCTCCGTTTGACCCGCTGGGGACCTTTCTCCTGACCGTGATGATCAACGCGCGCCATCTGTTCTACGGCGTGTCCATGCTGCGAGAGTACCGCGGCGCGGGAAAAATCGCCCCGTATCTCATCTTCTCGCTCACGGACGAGACGTTTTCCGTCAACGTCGCGGCAGACATCCCGGACGGCGTGGAACCGCGCGTGTTCTATTTCTGGACCTCTCTGCTCGACCAGTTCTACTGGGTCGCGGCCTCGGCGGCGGGCGGGCTGCTCGGCAGCGTGCTGACGGTCGACACCACCGGCATCGACTTTGTGATGACGGCGCTGTTCGTCTCCATCGCCGCGGGCCAGTGGCTCGCCGGTTCGGAACACCGGCCCGCGCTCGTGGGATTCACCGCATCGGCCGTGTGCCTTGCGCTGTTCGGGCCGGACAATTTCATCATCCCCGCGATGATCGTCATTGTGCTGGCGCTGCTCGCGCTGCGCGGGCCCATCGAGGCAAAGGAGGTGCGCGGCGCATGACGACGGCTCAGACGCTCCTCACCATCGCGGTGATCGCGGCGGGCACGATGCTCACCCGCTTTGCGCCGTTCCTGCTTCTGCGCGGGCGCGAACTGCCCGGCTGGGCGGCGTATCTCGCCAAAACCCTCCCGTCCGCCGTGATGGCGCTTCTCGTGGTGTACTGCTTCAAGGGCGTGGACTTCACCTCCGCGCCGTTCGGTCTGTGCGAACTGACCGCCTGCGCGGCCGTGGCGGGGTTGTATGTCTGGAAACGCAACACGCTTGTCTCCATTGCGGGCGGCACGGCGCTCTATCTTGTTCTCATCCGGCTGGTCTGATTTTGACCGGCCGGAAATTTTTTTGACGAATCGGGTATACTCATCTCGTTACAATGTATAAGAAACCAAACAGACGGGACTGAGACGATGAATCCGGACTACACCGATCCGAAGACCGGCCTGACGCAGGCCGAAGCCGAGCGCCGCGCCGCGGCCGGAATGGCAAATACAGCGCCGAAACCGCTCACCAAGACGGCGGCGCAGATCGTGCGCGACAATGTGTGCACCTATTACAATTTCCTGTTTCTGGCTCTCGGGGCGTGCCTCGCCGCGGTGGGAGCCTACCGGGAGATGCTGTTTCTTTTGATCGTCGTGTGCAATACCGTCATCGGCATCGTGCAGGAGCTGCGCGTGCGGCACACGCTGGAAAAGATCTCCATTCTCTCCGCCCGCACGGCGCGCGCCGTCCGCGACGGCGAGGTCGTCACGCTTCCGACGGACAAGCTCGTGCAGGGCGACGTGACGGAGTTTTCCGCGGGCGACGAGATCTGCGCCGACGGCACCGTCGTGTGCGGACAGGCGGAGGTGAACGAATCGCTCATCACGGGCGAGGCCGACCCCGTACTGAAGCGGGAGGGCGACACGCTCCTGTCGGGGAGTTTTGTCGTCTCGGGAACGTGCCGCGCGCAGCTGGAGCGCGTGGGCGCGGCATCGTACGCCGCGCAGCTCGCGGGCGAGGCGCGGCGCACCAAGAAAGTGCGCTCCGAGATGATGTGCTCACTCGACGCGTGGCTGCGCATCCTCGGCGTGGCCATCCTCCCGCTCGGCATCCTGATGTTCACGCGGCAGCTCTCGCTCGACGCGAACACAATGACGACGGCGGTGACCTCGACGGTGGCCGCGCTCGTGGGCATGATCCCCGAGGGGCTGTACCTGCTCGTCTCGGCGGCGCTGGCCGTGAGTGTGATCCAGCTTGCCCGCCGGCGCACGCTGGTGCGCGAACTCTCATGCATCGAGAGCCTCGCGCGCGCGGATGTGATCTGCCTGGACAAGACCGGGACGATCACGGCGGGCGAGCTCCGGGTGGAGCAGACTGTGCCATGCGGAAACATGACGGAAGGAGAACTGTGCGGAGCGCTCGCCTCCTACATCGCGTCGCAGACGGCCGACAATGCGACGGCGCGGGCGCTGCGGGAGCGGTTTGCGGGCGGCGAGCCGCTCTCCGGCGTGCGCGTGATCCCGTTTTCCTCCGAGCGCAAGTTTTCCGCCCTCATCACCGGAACCGGCGAGACGTGGATGCTCGGCGCGCCGGAGAACGTTCTGCGCGGACAGTTGGAGCGGTACGCGGATCTCGTCGGGCCGCTGACGGCCGAGGGGCTTCGCGTCGTGGTGCTGGCGCGCGGCAATGATCTTTTCTCCGAAACCGGCGAGTGGCAAGGCATGCCGGAGCCCGTCGGATTTGTCGCCATCAGCGACACGCTGCGCCCGGCCGCGTCCGAGACGCTGCGGTATTTTGCGCAGCAGGGCGTGGAAGTCAAGGTGATCTCCGGTGACTCCGCCGCAGCGGTGTCGCGCGTGGCGCTGCGCGCGGGTGTGGAAAACGCCGGGCGCTTTGCCGATTTGTCGGATGTGCCCGACGACGCCGATTACGGTGCGCTGGCGCGCTCGAACACGGTGTTCGGACGCGTGACTCCGCGCCAGAAGCAGAAGCTCGTGCGGGCCATGCAGGCGGACGGGCACTTTGTTGCAATGATCGGCGACGGCGTGAACGACGTGCTGGCTCTGAAAGACGCGAACTGCTCCGTCGCGATGGCGGGCGGCGCGGACGCGGCGCAGCAGGTCTCTCAGCTCGTCCTTCTGGATTCCGATTTCTCCGTGATGCCGCAGATCGTGCGTGAGGGACGGCGCGTCATCAACAACGTCAGCCGCTCGGCGGCGCTGTTTCTCGTGAAGAACGTGTTCTCCTTCCTGGTGTCGTTCATTCTGCTGTTCGTGGCGCTGCCGTATCCGCTGCAGCCGCTGCAGATCGGCCTTGTGAGTTTTCTGATGATCGGCGCGCCGAGCTTCCTTCTGACATTTGAGCCGACCTTCGAGCGCGTGCGCGGGCATTTTTTGCTGCGCGCCGTGCTCAACGCTCTGCCGGGCGGCCTCGCCAATACGAGCGCGATCCTCGGCATCGCCGCCGCCGGTTCGCGGCTCGGCTGGACGGCGGCGGAGACGTCTACCGTCTGCACGTACCTCGTGTGCACCGTGGGCATTCTCGTGCTCGTGTTCCTGTGCAGTCCGTTCACGAAATTCCGCGCGGCGGTCGTGGGGCTGATGGCGCTTGGCGTTGTCGGCTGCGCGCTCTTCGTGCCGTGGTTCTTCGGCCTTGCGGCGCTCACCTCCGAACATGTGACGGTTCTGACGGCTGCCGCGGCGGCGGCCTGCTCCGTGCAGTGTTTCCTCGTCTGGCTGTTCAGCCTTGTCCGGAGGCGTCTGGATGCCGCCGAGCGCACGCCGCGCGCCCGGACCCGCCGCTTCGCCTGACCGAAAACAAAAACCGCCTGACGTCTCATCCGGACGTCAGGCGGTTTTGTCTTTTATTTCGCCGCGGGGCGCTTCGAGCGGTCATACTGCGGCTTTTTCTTCTTTTTCTTGACGGAGAACCCGAAGTCGCCGATCTTGCGGCCCAGCGCGAAATACTCGCCGTGCGCGTAGGCGCACAGCCCGGCCTTGGCCAGACGCAGGCGGCCGTTTTCGTCGATGAGGGTTTCGTCCACGTGCACGCTCACGATGTCCGCGAGGAACATGTCGTGCGAGCCGAGGGACACAACATCCGTCACGCGGCAGGCCAGCGACAGCGGGCATTCCGCGATCGCGGGCGCGGAGAAGCCGGGAACGGTCTCCGGTGTCAGATGCATCGCCGCCAGCTTGTCCTCGTCGCGGCCGCTGCGCACGCCGCAGTAGTCGATGGCGCGCACGAGCTTTGCCGTGGGCAGGTTGATGACGAACTCACCGCTCTCGCGGATGAGCCCGTGGCTGTACCGTTCGGGCCGGACAGAGACGTACGTCTTCGGCGGCTGCGAATTGACGATGCCGGTCCACGCGATGCACAGCGCATTCGGGTGCTCCGGTGTGCCGCAGCTCACGAGAGCGGGCGGCACGGGGGAGAGCAGCGTGGAACCCTTCCAGTCGATCTTGGCCATTACTCGCCCTTGTCCTCCTTGTCAAACGTCGTCTCGCTGATGATGAAGCGCGGACGCGCTTTGGTTTCGTTGTAGATCTTTCCGATGTATTCGCCGATCACGCCGAGGCACAGAAGCTGCACGCCGCCCATGAAGAAGATCGCACAGGCCATACTCGCCCACCCGGAGACCGTGACGCCGAACAGTTTCGTCAGCAGCACCCAGATGATGCCGATGAAGCTCGCGAGACTGATGAAGAAGCCGAGCCCCGTGATGAGGCGGATGGGCTTGACCGACAGGCTTGTGATGCCGTCAAACGCGAACGCGAGCATCTTTTTCAGGGGATAGTGGCTCTCGCCGGCCATGCGCTCGGCGCGCTCGTAATAAACGCTCGATGAGCGGTATCCCACCAGAGGCACGAGCCCGCGCAAAAAGAGGTTCACCTCTTTGAACTGCGCCAGACCCTCCAGAGCACGGCGGGACAGCAGGCGGTAGTCCGCGTGATTGTACACGGTCTCCGCGCCCAGTGCGTTCATCACCTTGTAGAAGCCCTCGGCGGTGGTGCGCTTGAACCATGTGTCCGTCTCTCGCTTCGAGCGCACGCCGTACACGACGTCGCACCCGGCGAGGTATTCGTCCACCATCGCGTCCATGGCGTTGATGTCGTCCTGACCGTCGCAGTCGATGGAGATGGTGATGTCGGCGCGGTCCCTGGCGGTCATCAGGCCGCCCAGAAGCGCGTTCTGATGGCCGCGGTTGCGCGACAGGCTCACGCCCTCAAAGTGTTCGTCGGACGCGGCGAGCTCCTGAATGATCTCCCATGTGCGGTCCTTCGAGCCGTCGTTCACGAACATCACGCGGCTTTCGGGCGCAACCTTGCCGGCGGCGATCAGGCTTTTGATCTTCTCCAGAAACAGGCCGGAGGTCACGGGGAGCACTTCTTCTTCGTTGTAGCAGGGGATGACGATATACAGTACAGGTGTTTTCATGCAGTTCTCCTTCAGTGCAGGAACCGCGTTCAGCGGCGCTTTTCACCATGATACACGATGGCGACGGCATTGGGGCCGGTGTTCGTGGCGACGGCCGCGCCGATCAGGAATGTGGCAGCCGGCGCGCAGCCGAACTCTGCCTTGCAGAGCTTCGCGAGCATTTTGATGTTCTGCTCATCCGTTCCGCCCACGAGATACGTCTCGTCGACGTCCGGGCGGCGGCGCTTGAGCGCATGGCGCACAAGGCCGGGAATGACGTTCACGTCGCCGCGCACTTTGGCAGCGGTGGAAGTGCCCCCGTCGATCATCTCAATGATGGGGCGCAGCCCGAGCAGTTCGCCCGCAAACGCCGCGGCAGCCGAGACACGGCCGCTCTTTTTGACGTATTTGAGCGTGTACATCGACAAAAGCACTTCGACGGAGGAGAATTTGTCCTCCAGATATTCGACAACGCACTTCATATCCGCGCCGTTTTTCAGCTTGCGCGCTGCTTCGCACACGTAATAGCCGTACGCCATGGAATAGGTGTGGCTGTCCACGATGTGGATGCACATGCCGCAGTCGGGATGGCTCTCCGAGAAGCTGCGCGCAGCCATCACCGCGGAGTTGTAGGTGTTGGAACCGGCGGAGTTGATGGAGACGTACAGCACTTCCTCCACACCGTCGGCCAGATATGCCTCGAATTTTTCCTCGAAGCGCATCATCGTGATCTGAGACGTGACGGGAATGCCCGAACACTTCGTCAGCAGATCGTAATATTCTTCATTCGTGAAATCCTGACGTTCCACATAGCTCTTCCCGTCCACCGTAATGATGAACGGAAGGATGTCGATCCCGTACTTCTGCTCCAGATCTTTCGGAATGTCGCAAGTGGAGTCCGTCAATACGGCAAATTTTCTCAAGTGTTTCACTCCCAGTCGTAATTTCTCAGATGTCCCTTGTCCAGCAGCCCCTCAAAGTCATGCTGGCGGAGCGCCTCGTATACACCGACGGCGACCGTGTTCGATAAGTTCAGGCTCCGCGCGGCGTCGCGCATCGGCAGACGCACGCAGGAACCGGGATTGTCGTGCAAAAGTTCTTCCGGAAGCCCCGCGTCCTCACGCCCGAATACGAGATAAGCGCCGTCCGGATAGGAAACGTCCGTGTAACGGTGCGGTGCTTTGGTCGTAAAGTAAAAAAACGGCCCCTTGTTGCGGGCAAAAAAATCCGCGGTGCTCTCATAATATGTTATATCAAGCAAATGCCAATAGTCAAGTCCGGCGCGTTTCAATTTGCGGTCTTCGATCACAAATCCCATCGGCCCGACAAGGTGCAGGCGCGCTCCGGTGGCGGCGCAGGTGCGGGCAATGTTTCCGGTGTTCTGGGGAATCTGCGGCTCCACCAGCACGATATTCAATTCGTTCATGTTTCTTCCCTCTCTGTCAGCATGGTCAGGCACGTCTCATACCATACGCCGTGGCGGGGTTCGGCCCCGGCTTTTTCCGCCGCCGCGGCCGCCGCGGTGAGAAACCGCGCTGTGCGGCGCACGGCGCTCAGCGGCTCGTCGCCGCGCGCGAGCGCGGCCGTGAGCGCTGCGGCGAACACGTCGCCCGTGCCGTGGTACGAGGTCTCCACGCGCTCAAACGGAAGGCAGACCGCGTCCCGTCCGCGCTGCGCGCAGACGTTCCGGCTGCCCCAGCCCGTGATGACGATGAGCCCGGCGCGGGGGAAGCGCTCCAGAAGCGCTGCCGCGCGCTCGCGTGCCCGCTCCTCGCTCCCGGCCTGCCCGGTGGGCGTGAGCCCGAGCAAAAGCTCGCTCTCCGTCACGTTCGGCAGGAGAACGTCGGCTTCCTCACACAGCGACGCCATCGCGGGCAGAAGCTGCGGCGGGAGAGACGCGTACATCTTTCCGCCGTCCGCCATCGCGGGGTCGACCACATGCAGCGCGTCCGGATTCTGTGCGAACGCTTCGCGCACCAGCTCCGCCTGCCCCTCGCCGGCCAGGTAGCCGCTTAAAACGGCGTCAAAGGAAAGCCCCAGCGAGCGGTAATGCTCCAGCGCGGCACGGGCGAAATCGTCCGTTGCAGCGCGCGCGGGCGCGCCGAACCCGGCGGTGTGCGTGGAGAACAGCCCTGTCGGCACACAGCACGCCTGCACGCCCGACGCCGAGATCACCGGCAGTGCGGCGGCAAGGCTGCACCGGCCCACACACGCCAGATCTTCCAGACACAACACGCGTTTCATCTTGGTACCTCCCGGAAATTCATTCTTTCAGTATACAATAAAACAGGCAAAATTTACAGACGTATGATGCGCTTTTTTCGGGAAATACTGTTGTCAATCCATCAAAAAGGAGGAGACGAACCGTGAAAGCGAAAAGCGAAAATATGCTGATGGGCGCGGCGGCGGGCCTTGCCGTGGGCGCGGCGGTCGGAGCGGCCGGCAGCTATATGGCGGGCAAACATCCGCGTGAGATGAAGAAGGCGATGAAAAAGGCGTCGCATTCCGCCGAAAAGGCGATGCAGAGCCTCGAGCGCATGCTCCAGAGCCGATGAAAAACAGCCGGTGCCCGAAAAGCACCGGCTGTTTTGTAATATTGCGCTGCGCTATTACGAACTGTATTTGAACTCTGCGGATATGTGCCCGCGCGTCCAAACAGCGGTTCCGTCAGATGATGCGCACGCGCACGACGCTCTCCATGGCCGACAGCTTCGCGGCGGCGTCCTGCGGAGCGGCGGAGTCGATGTCGAGCATCGTATAGGCGTATTCCTTGCGCGATTTGTTCACGAGGTTCTCAATGTTCACGCCGGCGCTGCCGAGCAGTTCGGTGATCTGCGCCAGCATGCCCGGCGTGTTCTTGTGCAGCACGCAGATGCGCTGCACGCCCGAGCGCGGCATCGAGACGGCGGGGAAGTTTACGCTGTTGGTGATGTTGCCGTTCTCGAGGTAGTCGCGCAGTTCGTCGGCGGCCATGGTTGCGCAGTTGTCCTCGCTCTCCGGCGTGGACGCGCCCAGATGCGGCAGGCAGACGCAGCCCTTCACGCTCAGCAGTTCGGCGCTCGGGAAGTCTGTGACATAGGCGCTCATCTTGCCGCTCTCCAAAGCGGCGAGAACGGCGGCGTTGTCTGCGAGGTCGCCGCGCGCAAAGTTCAGCACGCGCACGCCGTCCTTCATCAGCGCCAGATTCTCCGCGCCGATCATGCCGCGCGTCTGGGGCGTGGAGGGCAGGTGCAGCGTGATGTAATCGCACTGCGGCAGCATTTCCGCCAGCGTCATGCAGTGGCGCACGTTGCGCGAGAGATTCCACGCTGCGTCGATGGAGATGTAGGGGTCATAGCCCAGCACCTGCATGTCGAGGTGCGTCGCCATATTGGCCACTTTGACGCCGATCGCGCCGAGGCCGACAACGCCCAGCGTCTTACCCGCGAGTTCCGGTCCGGCAAACTGGCTCTTGCCTTTTTCCACCAGCTTGCCCACGGCGTCGCCCTCAGCCTTGAGGCTTTCGGCCCACGCGGCGCCGTCCGTCACGCGGCGGCCGGCAAGAACGAGACCGGCCAGCACGAGCTCTTTCACGGCGTTGGAGTTCGCGCCCGGCGTGTTGAACACGACGACGCCCGCTTCGCTGCACTTGTCGAGCGGAATGTTGTTGACGCCCGCCCCCGCGCGCGCGATTGCCAGAAGACTCTCCGGCAGTTCCGTCTCGTGCAGGCTGGCGCTGCGCACCAGAATGCCGTCCGGCGCGGCGCAGTCGTCGGACACGGCATACGCGTCAGCGGGCAGGCGCTCAAGCCCGAACGGCGAGATCTTATTCATGGTCTTGATCTGAAACATGACGAACCCCTCTCTTTCTCAGGCGTTTTCCGCCTCAAAGCGCTTCATGAATTCCACCAGTTTTTCCACACCCTCGTGCGGCATCGCGTTGTAGATGGACGCGCGCATGCCGCCCACGCTGCGGTGGCCTTTCAGGTTGACAAAGCCCGCTTCGGCGGCCTCGGCGCAGAACTTTTTGTCCAGCTCCGGCGACGGAGATGTGAACGTGACGTTCATGATGCTGCGGAATTCCTTCTCCACGGGATTGTGGAAAAAGTTCGACGAATCAAGATAATCGTACAGAAGCGCCGCCTTGGCGTTGTTGCGCTTTTCCATCTCGGCCAGACCGCCGACTTCGTTTTCGATCCACTTCAGCACGAGCCCCATCATATAAATGGTGTAGCACGGCGGCGTGTTGTACATGCTCTCCGCGTCGATGATGGTCTGATAGTTCAGCATCGCGGGCGTCTTCGGGTCAGCGTGGCCCAGCAGATCCTCGCGGACGATGGCCACGGCCATGCCGGCGGGCGCGACGTTTTTCTGCACGCCGAAATAGATGAGGCCGTACTTCGACACATCCGTCGGGCGGCTCAAAATGCAGCTCGACATATCCGCCACGAGGGGAACGCCCTCTTTCTGCGGCAGTTTGACGTAGCGCGTGCCGTAGATCGTGTTGTTCTCGCAGATGTGGATGAAACTTGCGTCGTCGTGGAACTCGATCGTGTCGGGATCGGGAATGTAGGTGAAGTTCTTATCCTTGGAGGACGCCACGACGTTGACTTCGCCGTATTTCTGCGCCTCTTTCGCGGCTTTGTTCGAGAACTGGCCGGTCACGATGTAATCGGCCTTGCCCGTTGTCATCAGGTTCAGCGGGACCATGGCGAACTGCGTGCTCGCGCCGCCCTGGAAAAAGCCGACCTTGTAGTTGTCCGGAATGTTCAGCACGCGGCGCAGCGCGGCTTCGGTCTCCTTGATGATCCCGTCGTATACGGCGGAGCGGTGACTCATCTCCATCACGGACTGACCGGAACTTCCGTACTCCAGAAGTTCGCGCTGAGCGGTCTCAAGAACCGGCAGCGGCAGCATCGACGGACCTGCGCTGAAATTGTACACTCGTGCCATATACGTTTCCTCCCCAGTCTCCCGGAATTTATCCGGGTAAAGTTTAACAGTTATTATAGCACGCGGAACTGTCCGCGTCAATAAAAACGGATGTCTTTCTGCGGAGGACAACCTTGCCCGGAACGGCGGCGCGTGCTATACTGAAACGCAGAAAAGGGGGAGTAGGCAATGCATTTCTGGCAGAGGCGGGAAGTCTATCTGGGGGATGCGGCACGGGCAAAAGCCGTGGCGGCGGCGCTTGAGACGGCAGGTTACGAGTGCGAACTGCGGATGGAAAAAGCGCGGCGCAGCGCGTTCGGCATCGCGCTGCGGGAGTCGGGCGAGGCCGGGCAGGGATATGTGTATGTCCGTGCGTCCGAGTTCGCGGACGCTCAGGAGGCCGCGGCGTTCGCACTGCGGAAATATGAAGAGGATGCGCTCCGGCGCAACGGCAGAGAATGAAAAAAGCGCCGTCCCGTTTTGCCCGGGACGGCGCTTTTTTATTTTGCACTCAGGGACGGCGCCGGGAACAGCTGCGGGAGCACTGTCCGCATGAGCCGCAGCAGCCCGTCTTGCCGCGGCGCACGGCGCGCACGGCGAAAAACACGGCTGCGGCCAGCGCCGCGAGGATCAGAACATCGAGCCAGCCCATCGTCCCGTCTCCCTTATGCGAGAA
The DNA here is from genome assembly GCA_944386565.1 of uncultured Ruthenibacterium sp. Lineage (GTDB taxonomy): Bacteria > Bacillota > Clostridia > Oscillospirales > Ruminococcaceae > Ruthenibacterium. The sequence goes on from CALXBO010000007.1 coordinate 27,688, forward strand.
GCAGCGAGCCGATCTGGTAAACGCAGAACGCGCAGATCCACGCCACGGCGCACTGGGCGAACGCGACCCACGCGGCCGCAAACCCGGAGTGCATCTCCCGGCGGACGGCGGCGATGGCCGCGACACACGGCGAGTAGAGCAGCGTGAACGTCAGGAAGCTGAACGCCGTCAGCGGCGTGAAGATCTGTGCGAGCGCCGGGCCGAGGTCCGCGATGCTCGTGCCCGTCAGCACGGCCATCGTGCTGACGACGGCCTCCTTGGCGGAGAAGCCCGTGATGAGCGCCGTCGCCGCGCGCCAGTCGGTGAAGCCGAGCGGCGCGAAGATCGGGGCGATCAGGCGTCCCAGCGCGGCGAGGATGCTCGCGGAGGAATCCGTCACGACGTTGAAGCGCAGGTCGAACGTCTGCAAAAACCAGATGACGATCGTGGCGAGGAAGATCACCGTGAACGCGCGCGTCAGGAAATCCTTGGCCTTGTCCCACATCAAAAGCCCGACGCTCTTGGCGCTGGGCAGGCGGTAGCTGGGCAGTTCCATGACGAACGGCACGGGGTTGCCGCTGTACAGCGTGCTCTTCATCAGCAGCGCGCACACAATGCCGATGACGATGCCCATGACGTAGAGCAGCATCATGACGAGCGCGCCGTACTTCGGAAAGAACGCCGCCGTGAACACCGCGTAGATGGGAAGTTTCGCGCTGCAGCTCATGAACGGCGTGAGCAGAATGGTCATCTTGCGGTCGCGGTCGCTCGAGAGCGTGCGCGTCGCCATGATGGCGGGCACGCTGCATCCGAAGCCGATCAGCATCGGCACGAAGCTGCGGCCGGACAGGCCGATCTTGCGCAGCAGCTTGTCCATCACGAACGCCACGCGCGCCATGTAGCCGGAGTCTTCCAGCATCGACAGGAAGAAGAACAGCGTCACGATGATGGGCAGGAAGCTCAATACGCTGCCCACGCCCGCGAACACGCCGTCGATGACGAGCGAGTGCACAACGGGGTTCAGCCCGTAGGCTGTCAGCGCATCGGAGCACGCGGCGGTCACCGCGTCGATGCCCATGCTCAGCAGGTCGCTCAGGAACGAGCCGATCACGCCGAACGTCAGCCAGAAGATGAGAAGCATGATCGCAAGGAAGATCGGGATGGCCGTGTATTTTCCCGTCAGCACGCGGTCGATTTTCACGCTGCGCAGATGGCCGCGCGTCTCGCCGTTTTTCACGACGGTGTCCGCGCACAGCTTTTCGATGAACGCATAGCGCATATCGGCGAGGGCGGCCTCGCGGTCGGTCCCGAGCTCATCCTCCATCTCGCGGATGGAGTGGCCGATCAGGTCAATCTCGTTCTCGGTCAGCTTCAGCCGCTTCTCCATGGGCTCGTCGCCCTCCACGAGCTTCGTGGCGGCAAAGCGGCACGGCACGCCCGCGGCCGCGGCGTGGTCCTCGATCATGTGCGCGATGCCGTGGATGCACCGGTGCACCGCGCCCGAGCAGAAGTCGAGGCGCTTGGGGGTGTCCTTGTGTTCGGCCGCGCGCAGCGCGTGCTCGATCAGCTCGTCGATGCCCTCATTTTTCGCCGCTGAAATGGGCACGACGGCCACGCCAAGCTCCTCCTCCAGACGGTTCACGTCCACGGTGTTGCCGTTGGCGCGCATCTCGTCCATCATGTTGAGGGCAATGACCATCGGGATGTTCAGCTCAATGAGCTGCAGCGTCAGATAGAGGTTGCGCTCGATGTTCGTCGCATCCACGATGTTGATGATGCCGTCGGGCTTTTCATTGATGAGAAAATCGCGCGTGACGATCTCCTCGCTGGTGTAGGGCGACAGGGAATAGATGCCGGGCAGGTCGACGACCGTGGCCTCCTCGCGCGGCGGGATGTCCTGCCGCTTGTGGCGCGGATGTCCCCAGCTGCGCGGCCCGAAGTGGTGCTCGCCGGTCTTGTGGCCGCGGATGACGCCCTCTTTTTTATCGACTGTTACACCGGGGAAATTGCCCACGTGCTGATTCGAGCCCGTGAGCTGGTTGAACAGCGTCGTCTTGCCGCAGTTCTGGTTTCCGGCGAGTGCGAATGTCATCATGCGTCCGCCTCCCCGCACAGCGTGATCTCCTTTGCGTCGTCCAGACGCAGTGTCAGTTCATATCCGCGAAGATGCAGCTCGATGGGGTCGCCCATCGGCGCGATCTTGCGCACCATTACCATCGTGCCGGGCGTCAGCCCCATATCCAGCAGATGGCGGCGCAGTGCTCCCTGCCCGCCGACCGCCTGAATGCGCGCGCTTGCGCCCACCGGCAATTCCGCCAATGTCATATCAGTATCCTCCCAATGTTGGTCTGTGGCAGCTCCTGACCGGCACGGACTGTTTCCGTGCGCGTCGGGCGCTTCTTTCCCATCATTTAGAATACGCGCGTCGGGCGGCGGTGTCAAGAGCGCCGGCGGGCGGAACGGCGGCGTCCGCCCGCATTGCGCCGCAGCGTGTTTTATGTTACACTGGGAGAAATCCGGAAGGGGGAACGCTGCATGCTGGAATCAGGCGAAAACTATCTCGAGACCATTCTGCGCCTGACGCAGAAAAACGGGAACGTCCGGAGTGTGGACGTGGCGGAAGCGCTCGGCGTGACGAAGCCCAGCGTGTCGCGCGCAATGTCCATTCTGCGCGAGCAGGGGTACGTGCTGTTCGCCGAGTCGAACCGGCTGGTGCTCACGGAAAAAGGCCGTGCCAAGGCCGAGGCCGTGTACGAACGCCACCGCGTCATCTCCCGCTTCCTGATGCTGACGCTGGATGTGGACGAAGCGCTGGCGGCGAAAGACGCCTGCCGCTTTGAGCACGACATCAGCGACGAGACATTTGAACGAATGAAAGCATACGTGCGCGCACACGGCGCGCAGAAGGAGACGTTATGATTTTTGCCGGAAGCCATATTTCATCCGCCGGAGGATACTGCGCGATGGCGCGGCAGGCGGAAAAACTCGGCGCGAACACGTTCGCGTTCTTCACGCGCAACCCGCGCGGCGGGAGCGTCAAAGCGCTCGACGAGGCAGACGCCGCTGCGTTCTGCGAGCGGGTGCGGGAGCTGGGGCTCGGAAAACTGGTCGCGCACGCGCCGTACACCTACAACCTCGCGGCCGCGAAGCCGGAGCTGCGGGAGTTTGCCGTCAACGCAATGCGCGAGGATCTCGACCGGCTCGAGTATACGCCGGGACATTACTACAACTTCCATCCGGGCAGCCACGTAGGGCAGGGGAGCGACGCGGGTGTCGCCCTCATCGCCGAAGGGCTCGACCGCGTGCTCGAACCCGGCCGCTCGACGCTCGTGCTGCTCGAGACGATGGCCGGAAAGGGCAGCGAGGTCGGCCGCACGTTCGAGGAGCTGCGCGCGATCATCGACCGTGTGGCCCACCCCGAACTGCTCGGCGTGTGCCTCGACACCTGCCATGTGTGGGACGCGGGCTACGACATCGTGAACGACCTCGACGGCGTGCTCGCGGAGTTCGACCGCGTGATCGGGCTCGAGCGACTGAAGGCGATCCACACGAACGACAGCCTCAACCCGCTCGGCGCGCACAAGGACCGCCACGCAAAGCTCGGCGAGGGGCACCTCGGCCTCGAGACGTTCCGGCGTGTGGCCGCGCACCCGGCGCTCGCGGGCCTGCCGCTCATTCTGGAGACGCCGAACGACGACGAGGGATGGGCGAAGGAGATCGCGTTCCTTCGCTCGTGCGGCTGAACAAAACAAAAGCGGGCGGGAGTCTCGGGACTCCCGCCCGCTTTTTCATCAGGCAATTTTCAAACGCATGGCAGTACGTAGAACAGCACGCAGAAGTAGTGCAGAATGCTGCCCGCGAGCACGAACAGGTGCCACACACCGTGCATGTAGCGCACCTTGCGCATCGCATAGAACACAAGTCCCACGGTGTAGCTCACGCCGCCCGCCACCAGAAGCCACAGGCCGCTGCCCAGCGCTGCGGTGATCTGCGGCAGGATGGACAGCGCCGCCCATCCCATCACGACGTAGAGCACCATCGACAGCTTTTCGAACCGCGCGAGGTCGATCGCGTTGAGCACCATCCCGAGCAGGGCCGCCGCCCAGACAGCGATGAATACGGCCAGCGCCGCGCCCGAGCCGCGCAGCAGCACGAGCGTGAACGGGGTGTAGCTTCCCGCGATCAGCAGGAAAATCGTGGAATGATCGAAGATCCGGAACACGCGCTTGACGCCCGGCATCGGAAACGCATGGTACAGCGTGCTCATCGTGTAGAGAACGATGAGAGAAAATCCGTATACGGCGAACGCAGCCGCCGCGAACGCGGAGCCGCGAAGCGCGGCCAGAGTGACAAGCACGCTCGTGCCCACAACGGACAGAAGGCTTCCCACGCCGTGTGAAACGGAGTTGAAGATCTCTTCGCCTTTGGTGTAAAACTTGACGTTCACAAGCATCGCTCCTTTGGATTTGCCGAAAGATCCGGCTACTATTATTATATCCCGAAATGAGGATGCAGTAAACGGTTTTCATAATTATTTAACATAGTTTTCAAAACCATGTGCGGACGGGCGGCAGACGCCCGGGAGAATTGACGGAACGCCGGAAAACATTTATACTGAAAAAGGAAAATGCATCCAAGGCGGGTGGGAACGATGCAAAAGTTTTTTGGAGTCAGCGCGTCTCCGGGTCGTGTTGCGGGACACATCTACCGTCTGCGCCATACGCACGCAGGGCTTGGAAGAAGCGTGGGCGCGCCGCAGAGCGAGCTGGAGAGCTATGAGGCGGCTGTTCAGCAGGCGTGCGATGAACTGGAGGCGCTCGGCGACGCGGCCGACGCGCAGGACCGCGATATCTTCATGGCGCAGCGCATGATGCTGCAGGATGAAGGGCTCGCCGAAGAGACGCGCGCGTACATCCGCGTGGGTGCGGGCGCGGCGGCGGCCGTGGAGCGCGCGGCGGGCGTATATGCCGACAAGCTGCGCAGCATCGGCGACGACTATCTGTCGGCACGTGCGTGCGATGTGCTCGACGTGTCGCACCGCGTCGTGGGAGTTCTGGATTCCCGGAAAAGCGATTTGACTGCGCTGACGAAGCCGGTCATCCTCGCGTCGGAGGAGATCTATCCCTCGGATATCGTGGCGCTTCCGCGCGGCCTTATTTTGGGCTTCGTCACGAGCCGCGGCGGCGTGAACGCGCACGCCGCGATCATCGCGCGGACGATGGGCATTCCCGCCGTTGTGATGGCCGGGGACGAATTCCTCGAACAGTGCGACGGAAAGTATGCGGTGGTCGACGGCGGGGCGGGAGCGCTGATCCTCGATCCCGACGAGGCGACGAAAGCGCGCTTTTCGCACGCGATGCGCATGGAGCAGCGCCGCATTCTGGCGCAGGGGATGCACGCGGTGCCGTGTGTGACGCAGGACGGCACGGCGGTGACGCTGTACGCCAACTGCGCCACGGCGCGCGACGTGGCGCTCTCGGTCTCGCTCGGGGCGCAGGGCATCGGCCTGCTGCACAGCGACTATGTGCTGATGGCCGGGCGCATGCGCACCGAGGACGAGCAGGTGGAGTTTTACACGGAATGCCTGCGCGCGGCGCGCGGCGTGCCGGTGCACGTGGTGACATATGATATCGGCGCGGACAAGACACCAGTGGGCGAGCTGCCGCGCGCGGCGAATCCGGCGCTGAGCCTGCGCGGCATCCGCTTCTGTCTGGCGAACAAGACGTTCTTTATCATGCAGCTGGCGGCGCTGCTCCGGGCGGCGCTGTACGGCGATCTGCGCATCGTGCTGCCGATGGTCACGTCCGTGGAGGAGATGCTCCGCGTGGAGGAGATCCTCGAGGAGACGCGCCTGCTGCTGCGCCGGCGCAGCGTGCGCTTCAAGGAGAACGTCCCCGTGGGTATTCTGGTCGAGACGCCGGCGGCGGCGCTGCTCTCCGATGAGCTGTCCGCCCACGCCGCATTCTTCGCCATCGGCACGAACGACCTCACGCAGTACACCCACGCGGCCGACCGCGCGGACGCCACTGTTCAGGCATATTACCCCGAGCGCTCGCGAGCGGTGGAGAAACTGGTCGGCTTTACGCTGGACAGTGCGGCGAAAGCGGGCATCCCCGCCTTTGTGTGCGGCGGCAGCGACGACATCGACTGCGCGGAGCGCTTCGTGCGGGGCGGAGCGAGGATCCTGAGCGTGTTCCCGCGCTCGATTCCGGCGGTGCGCGAGCACCTGTCCGGCATCACGCTCTGAGAACGGACAAATACAAAAAAAGACGCCCCGCCGGGGCGTCTTTTCTGTTTGTGTCGGATTGCGGGGCGTTACGCCTGCGTTTTCGGGATCTCGCCCTTGCTGTCGGCCTTCAGATAGGCGTTGATAAAGCCGTCGAGGTCGCCGTCCATCACGGCGTTGACGTTGCCGCTCTCAAAGCCCGTGCGGTGGTCCTTCACCAGCGTGTACGGCATGAACACGTAGCTGCGGATCTGGCTGCCCCAGGCGATCTCCTTCTGGATACCCTTGATGTCGCTGATCTTGTCGAGGTGCTCGCGCTCCTTGATCTGATACAGCTTCGCGGCCAGCATTTTCATACACATGTCGCGGTTCTGGTACTGGCTGCGCTCGGTCTGGCAGCTCACCACGATGCCCGTGGGCTTGTGGATGAGGCGCACGGCCGAGGACGTCTTGTTGACCTTCTGGCCGCCCGCGCCGGACGAGCGGTACACTTCCATCTCGATGTCATCGGGGTGGATCTCAACGGTGATGGAGTCGTCCAATTCCGGCATGACCTCCAGCGAGGAGAAGCTCGTGTGGCGGCGGCCCGACGCGTCGAACGGGGAGATGCGCACCAGACGGTGCACGCCGTTCTCCGAGCGCAGCATGCCGTAGGCGTTGTGGCCCTCCACGAGAATGGAGGCGGACTTCAGGCCGGCTTCGTCGCCGTCCAGATAGTCCAGAACCTTCACGTTGAAACCGTGGCGCGCCGCAAAGCGCGTGTACATGCGGTACAGCATCTCGGCCCAGTCCTGCGCCTCGGTGCCGCCCGCGCCCGCGTGGAACGTCAGGATGGCATTGTTGGCGTCGTACTGGCCGGTCATCAGCGTCATCAGGCGGATCTCTTCCGTCTTTTTCTCCAGCTCGTCGATGCTCTGCTCGGCCTCGGCGGCGAGCTCCTCATCGTCGGACTCTTCGCACATCTCCACAAGCGTCTCCGTGTCGGAGAGCATCTGCGTGAGCTGCGAGTATTTTTCCAGCTTGTCCTTGATCTCGCCCATCTCCGCGAACACCGCGCCCGAGTTGGCGGCGTCGTTGTAGAACGCGGGGTCGGCGCTGCGGTTTTCGAGTTCGTCCAGCCGGACCTTGCTCTGCTCGATTGCCAGAGCGTCGGACAGGTCGGCGATCACCGGCGTGATCTCGGACAGGCGGCGTTTCACTTCGTCTAAAATAACCACGGGAATTTCCTTTCTTCTCATGACATAAAAACAATACCGTTCCTTATTATAATCGGCAAACGGCGGCTTGTAAAGCGGAAAGAGCTTGCTTTTTGCCATAAATATTGTATAATACAAGGCGATATCATTGTTTCCCCGGAGCAAAGGAGCACTTTATGGAGATCAGAAGCGGAAAATGCAGTTCGTGCGGCAAACCGTTCGCCGACGGCGACGACGTCGTCGTGTGCCCGGAGTGCGGCGCGCCCTATCACCGCGCATGCTATGAGAAAGAGGGCAAGTGCGTGTACAGCGCCCGGCACGGCACGGGCTTTGCCTATCAGGAGCCTGCGCGCGCCAACACCGTGCGCTGCGGCAACTGCGGGGCGGACAACAGCGTCTCGGCGCTCTTCTGCACCAACTGCGGCACGCCGCTGCACGAGCCGGAGACGAACACGCAGACGCCGCCTCCGCCTTTCTACGACGACCCTCTGCGCGGTGCGCGCGCGAGTGACCCGTACGCTTCCGTTCCGCCGCTGCCCGCCTCGTTCGACGGGATCTCGACCGACGAGTGGGCCCAGTACATCGGCAACTCCGCGCAGTACTACCTGTTCCAGTTCCAGCGGATGGATCATCTGCACCGCCGCACCAGCTTCTGCTGGAGCGCGCTGCTCGTGCCGCCGGCCTATTTTCTGTACCGGCGCATGTGGGGCTGGGGCATTCTTGCCACCGTCCTCACACTGCTGTTCAGCCTGCCCAGCATGCTTCTGATGGCCGCGGACGCCAACGTCGCGCTGCCCGTCTCCGTGTCGCTGCTGGAGACGCTGTCGATGGCGGCATTCTATCTCAACTGGGCGCTCTCTTTCGTGTGCGGGCTGTACGCGTTCTGGCTGTACCGCCGTCACGCGTCCAAAAAGCTGCACCGGATGCGCGAACAGGCGGACGGCGAAGACACCTACCGCACTGCGCTGGCGCGCTCGTCCGGCCCGTCCGTTGCGGCGGTCGCGGTGCTGATCGGGCTGCTGTTCCTGGTCGGATTCCTCTTCGTGCAGTGGGTCGGGTTCGAAGCCCTGTACGCGTCCAATATGTTTATGATCTGAAAATAAAAATGCCGCCTGTCTTCAAAAAAGTCTTGACAGGCGGCTTCTTTTTATTCTATAATAAATTGCTTGTCAAAGTCAGGACAGGCATTCCTTGCCTCTTCCGCACACAGTGAGGAGGCCATCAGTCCAAAAGGAGGTGCACAGAAATGGCAAAGTATGAAACCATGCTCATCACATCAGCCACTCTGGATGAGGAGGCCACTGCCGCTCTCGTCGGCAAGTTCAAGACCCTCATCGAGAAGAACGGTACCATCGAGAACGTCGACGAGTGGGGCAAGCGCAAGCTGGCGTATCCCATCAACGACGAGACGGAGGCTGTCTACACGGTGATCACCTTTACGTCCGCTCCCGAGTTCCCCGCTGAGCTCGACCGCGTGTACGGCATCACCGACGGCGTGCTGCGCTCGATGATCATCGCCAAGGAAGAAGAAGCGGAGGCAAAATAATGCTGAATGTAGTTGCTTTGATGGGCCGTCTCGTGGCGGACCCTGAGCTGCGCCACACGCCGAGCGGCGTGGCGACCTGCACGTTCCGCATTGCGGTGGACCGCAATTTCGTGCGTCAGGGCGAAGAGCGCAAGGCTGATTTCATCGACATCGTCGCATGGCGCCAGAGCGCCGAGTTTGTCTGCCGGTATTTCCGCAAGGGCAACCTGATCGCCGTCAACGGCAGTCTGCAGACCCGGAACTACGAGGACAAAAACGGCAACAAGCGCACGGCGTATGAGGTCGTGGCCGACAACATTCACTTCGCCGAGAGCAAGAATTCTTCTCAGGCTTCCGGCTCCGGCTACGCCGCGCCCGCTCCCGCGGATGCTCCGCGCGCAGCGGCCCCCGCGCCCGTCAGCTACGCGGTCGGAAACGCCGATGACTTCGCCGTCATCGACGACAACGAAGATTTACCGTTCTGATTCTTTGAGAATAGGAGGCTTTCCACATGGCTTTTGAAAAGAGCGAGTCGAGAGCCGGTGCCCGCCCCGCGCGCCGCAGCCGCAAAAAGGTCTGCAGCTTCTGCGTGGACCGCATCGACCACATCGACTATAAAGACGTTCCCCGTCTGCGCAAGTATATGTCCGAGCGCGCGAAGATCATTCCCCGCCGCGTCACGGGCACCTGTGCGTTCCATCAGCGTGAGCTGACGGTCGCCATCAAGCGCGCGCGTCACGTCGCCCTGCTGCCGTACGTCAGCGACTGATTCGCAAACGGCGCAGCATGACTGCAAACAAAAAAGAGCACGGATTCCGGTCGGAATCCGTGCTCTTTTTTGTTCAGATGGTTTGCGCCGCAGGCGCTTGCGGCTCGGGGGCGCGCCGGGCCAGCACGTGCGGCAGGCACAGCACATAGACGAAAATCGAAACGACCGGGCCGATCACGTCCGAGAGCGGCTCGGCGTAGAAAACACTTTTCGCGCCGAACACGGCGGGCAGAACGAACACCGCCGAGAAATACACGAGCTTGCGCCACAGCGACAGCGGCAGGGAGAGGCGGACCTGTCCCATGGCTGTGAAGCCGTCGGTGATGGCGTACTGCGCGCCCAGCGGCAGCACCGCCAGCGTGCAGATTCGGATGGCGCGCAGCGCCTCGGCGCCGAGCGCTTCGTCCTGCGTGAACAGGCGGACGAACAGAGCGCCGAACAGGTTCGCGAGCACGAACATCAGCCCGGTGAAGATCAGGCAGTACGCGAAGATGTACTTCTGCGCGCGGCGCACGCGGTCGGGGCGGCGCGCGCCGTAGTTGTAGCTCAGAATGGTCTGTGTGCCGCCCGTGATGCCGCCCAGAGGCATCGTCACGACCAGCATGAAGCTCTGCGCGATCGTCGCGCAGGTGATGAGCATGTCGCCGCTGCCCTCGAGGCTGCCGTAGTGCTGGAGAACGGCGTTCATCGCAATGATCATCACGTTGTCGAGCGCGATGATGATGAACGGCGTCAGCCCGATGGTCAGCACGCGGCGCATGACGCGCAGGTCATACCCGCCCAGGGTGATGCGCACGCCGACCGGCCCGCGGAACAGAAAGGCGAGCACGTACACGCAGCTGACGAACTGGGAGATGACGGTCGCGATGGCCGCGCCGCGCACGCCGAGCCCGAACAGGAAGATGAACACGGGGTCGAGCACGATGTTCAGCACCGCGCCCAGAAGCACCGTCATCATGCCGGTTTTGGCGTAACCCTGGCAGATGATGAACTGGTTCATGCCCGTCGCCATCAGGGCGAAGAACGTGCCGCAGAGGTAGATCGTGAAATACTGGTCGGCGTACGGATAGCTTGCGTCGGAAGCGCCGAACAGACGCAGCATCGGTTCGCGGATGGGCAGAACGCACACGATGAGCAGCGCGGAAAACACCGCCAGCATCAGAAAGCAGTTGGCGAGGATGCGCCGGGCGGCGTCCTTGTCGCCCTCGCCGAGCTTCATGCTCAGGAGCGGCGCGCCGCCTGTGCCCACAAGGAAGGCCACCGAGCCGATCAGCGTCACGACCGGCCCGCACACGCCCGCGCCCGCCAGCGCGAGATCGCCCGTCTCGGGGATGTTTCCGATGTACATGCGGTCCACTATGCTGTACAGAACCGAGACGAACTGAGCCAGCATGCTCGGCAGCGCGATGCGCCGCACGAGCGCCGGAACAGAGTCGCGCCCAAGATTATTTTCCATGGCACACCTCAGTCCGACAGTTTTCCCTTGTTTGCCTTGCCGCAGATTTCATCCAGAGACATGCGCAGCATCACCACGGCGGGCATGACGCCCATCGTGCGGTGATAGGCGGGCGTGTCCACGTGCCCGGCACAGTATTTTTCGCACAGTGCGCGCATCGCACCCTCGCGCTCGGCCTCGTCGGTCACGATCGCCACGCGGCCCTCCACGGCGCACGAGGAATATTTCATCGAGAACTCCGGCCCGAGGATCTGCACGTCCAGAACGCAGGAATAGAACGCGCGCGCGTCGCGGCGCACATTTTCGAGCTTCTGTCCGGCGCGGGCGCAGTGGAAATACAGCGCGCCGTTCCATACGACGTGAGACATCGGCACGCAGTAGGGGCTGCCGTCCTCGTTGACGGTGGCAAGCGTGCCGTACAGGCTGTCCTGCAGAATGCGCATCGCATCCGCGTCGCTTGTTTTGCGGTCGATGCGGCGAAGAGTGTTCATACCGGTTCCTCCTTCGAATATCCCTTGAAACTGCGCGCGAAGCTCTCCGCACGCTGTGAAAATAATCATATCACAAAGCGCCGGATTGTGGTATACTGATTTTGGAAAATTTCACGCGGCGCGTCGCCGCGCAAAGAGGAGCGAAAACCATGAAACAGATCACGGCTGCCGTGTTCAGCCCGACGGGCGGCACGCTGCGTGCGGCGCAGATGCTGTGCGGGCTCTGGGACGCCCCGGTCCGGTGGCTCAAGGCGGAGGATACGGAGCAGAAACTGGCGCTGGCCGCCGACGATTTCCTCGTGGCGGCATTCCCGGTCTACGCGGGACAGATCCCGGCCATCGAGGGGCTGTTTGAAAATTACACCGGAAACGGCACGCCGTGCGTGATCCTCGCGGCATACGGCAACCGCCACTATGACGATGCGATCGCGCAGATGAAGGCCCGGCTGGAGCGCCGCGGCTTTGTATGCGTCGGCGCGGCGGCGTGCATCACGCCGCACACCTTTGCCCCGGAATTGGGCGCTGGCCGCCCTGACGAGAAGGACAAAGCGGTGCTCGCCGAGTTTGCCGCGGGTGTGGAGAAAAAGATCCGCGAGGGCGGCGGTTCGGCCGAAGTCCCCGGAAACCCCGAGCCCGCTCCGAAGAAAGCGGTCCCCGTGCCGAAGACGCGCGACGGCGCGCTGTGCCGCATCTGCAACCTGTGCGCGCAGGCGTGCCCGGCAAAAGCCATCGTTCCGGGGGTCATCAAGTTCAATCCCGAGCGCTGCATCAGCTGCATGCGCTGTGTGCACATGTGCCCGTACGGCGCCATCCGCTTCGACAGCACGGCGCTCACCGAGCGGCTGAAAGCCAATTTTTCCACCCCGCGTCCCGTTGAGACGTTTCTGTGACGCATTGCGGTAAGAGGAGAATCTGCGATATGGTAACGAAAACGATCGTCATTCAGAATAAGCTGGGCATGCATATGCGCCCGGTCCAGAAATTTGTCAAGATGGCCACCTCCTATCCCTGCACGGTGGAACTGATCCACAAGGGTCACATCATCGACGCGAAGAGCATCATGAACCTGCTGGCCGCGTGCATCAAGAGCGGCGACAGCGTTGAGCTGCGCTGCACCGGCGACAGGGAGCAGGAGGCGCTCACGGCGCTTGCGGAGCTGGCGGAAAGCCGCTTCGGTGAGGCGTGATCATGAGCGCTTCGTTTCGGCGCGCTGCGCGCTTTGACCTCACTGCGGGCCCCGTCACGGGGTCCATGCTTTTGTTTGCCGCCCCCATGATCGCAGGCAACCTGCTTCAGCAGCTGTACAACGTGGCGGATACCTTCATCGTCGGGCGCTGCATCGGCGCGGACGCGCTGGCCGCGGTCGGCGCGTCGTACTCGGCGATGGTGTTCCTCACGTCGGTGCTGCTCGGCCTGTGCATGGGCAGCGGCGTTTTGTTCTCCATGCTCTGGGGAGCGGGAGAGACCGACCGGATGAAGCAGAGTTTTGCCATCTCGTTCGGCTTCATCGCCGTGATCACGGTGGCCATCGAGGCGTTGTCCCTCGCGTGCCTGCCGCTGTTTTTGCGGCTGTTGCAGATCCCGCCGGAGATCATGGACATGACGGCGGAATATCTGCGCATCATCTTTTACGGCCTTGCCTTTACCTTTATTTACAATTACTTTGCGTCGCTGCTCCGCGCCGTGGGGCGCAGCGCGCCGCCGCTCGTGTTCCTCGGCGTTTCGGCCGTTCTAAACATCGTGCTGGATCTCGTGTTCGTGCTGTGCTTCGACATGGGCGTCGCGGGCGCGGCGTGGGCGACGATCACGGCGCAGGGCGTGTCCGCGTTCGGCACGGCGGCATGGTGCCTCATCTGCATGCCGCAGCTGCGTCCGGAGCGCCGGCACATCCGGTTTGATGCGGGCATTTTCCGCCAGCTCGCGCAGTATTCGCTGCTCACGTGTGCCCAGCAGTCCGTGATGAACTTCGGCATCCTGATGGTGCAGGGGCTCGTCAACAGCTTCGGCGTCGTGGCGATGGCGGCGTTTGCCGCGGGCGTCAAGATCGACTCCTTCGCCTACATGCCGGTGCAGGATTTCGGCAACGCGTTCGCCACGTTCATCGCGCAGAACAAGGGTGCGGGCAAACAGGAGCGCATCCGCCGCGGCCTGCGCAGCGCCGTGCTGTGTGCGCTTGTGTTCTGCGTCGTCGTGTCGGCGGCAGTGTTTGTGTTTGCGCAGCCGCTCATGCGCCTGTTTGTGGACGCATCGGAAACTGCGGTCATTGCCGAAGGCGTGCGCTATCTGCGCATCGAAGGCGCGTGCTACTGCGGCATCGGCTGTCTGTTCCTGTTCTATGGCCTGTACCGCGGGCTCGGCCGCGCCGGGTTCTCGCTGGTGCTCACGGTGGTGTCGCTCGGCACGCGCGTGGCGCTGGCGTATCTGCTCGCGCCCGTCGCGGGGCTGCCCGGCGTGTGGTGGGCCATCCCGATCGGATGGGTGCTGGCCGACGCGCTCGGCGCGTGGAAATACGGCTCGATCCGCTCCCAGCTGACGGATGCATAAGGTATTCGTAAAACTTATGAAAACTCTGCTTAAATATAATAGCTGAGTATATTGACGCGCTGCGCCGCGCGGTGATACCATGAGAGCGTTGGACATTTTCCGTATGCGCAAAGAAAAGGAGAATTGGCAATGCTGACTGCGATCACCGGAATCAACTGGGGCGACGAGGGAAAGGGCCGCATGGTCGACCTGCTCTCGAGAGAGTACGACATCGTTGCGCGCTATCAGGGCGGCAACAACGCGGGGCACACCGTTATCAACGAGCGCGGAAAGTTCGTTCTGAACCTTCTTCCGTCGGGCATCCTGCGCGAGGGCGTGGTGTGCGTCATGGGCAACGGCATGGTGATCGACCCGGCGCATCTCGAAAAGGAGATCGCCGCGCTGCGTGAGAAAGGCGTTTCCATCACGCCGGAGAATCTCAAGATCAGCGGCCGCGCCACGGTCTGCATGCCGTATCACGTCGCGGAGGACGGCCTGGAGGAAGACCGTTTGTCGAAGAGCGGCAGCCAGTTCGGCTCCACCCGCCGCGGCATTGCGTATTCGTACGGCGACAAATACATGAAGAAGACGCTCCGCATGGCGGATCTCGCACATCCCGACGAGGGCGTGCGCCGCCGTCTGGAGACGATGGTGGAGTGGAAGAACCTCACCATGGTGGACATCTACGGCCAGAAGCCGCTCGACGTCGACGAGCTCTGGGCATGGTGCCTGAAATACGGCGAGATGTTCCGCGACTACATCTGCGACGCGGGCTCCTACCTCGCAAAAGCCGACCGCGAGGGCAAGAAGATCCTGTTTGAGGCTCAGCTCGGCGCTCTGCGCGACATCGACTTCGGCATCTATCCCTACACCAGTTCGTCGAATGTCATCGGGGCCTATGCTCCCATCGGCGCGGGCATCCCGGGCCGCCGCCTGGACAAGTCCATCGGCATCATGAAGGCGTATTCCTCCTGCGTCGGCGAGGGCCCGTTCGCGGCCGAGCTGGCAATGACCGAGGACGAAAAGCACCTGCTGCGCGAGGCGGGCCACGAGTACGGCGCCGCCACGGGCCGTCCCCGCCGCGTGGGTCCGTTTGACGTGGTGGCCAGCCGCTACGGTGTGCAGTGCCAGGGGGCGGACGAGCTGGCGCTGACGCTGCTCGACGTACTCGGCTACATGGAGGAGATCCCCGTCGTGGAGAAATACCTCGTGAACGGCGAGGAGACGGACGAGTTCCCGATGGGCAAGGCGCTCGACGACGCGAAGCCCGTTGTGAAGAAGATGCCGGGCTGGCACTGCGACATCAGCGGCTGCCGCACGTGGGAATCCCTCCCCGAAGAAGCCCGCCGGTATGTGGAATACATCGAGAATGCCGTCGGCGCGCACATCAAATATGTGTCCGTCGGCGCGGACCGCGACGCATACCTCGTGCGCGAATAACAGAAAAGCGATAAAAAAGCAGGATGGCCTGTGCGGCCATCCTGCTTTTGTTTTGTGCAAAAGATTACTGCTGCGCGCGGGCTTCCTCCCGGGCAAAGAGACGGCGGATCGTGAACAGCATCGTGACGAAGCACGCCGTGCCGCCGATGAAGTTGGAGATCGGCTCCGCGAGAAACACGCCGTTCACGCCGAATCCGACGCACGGCAGAAGCAGCGTGAGGGGGACGACGATGACGATCTTGCGGAACAGGGAGAAGAACACAGCCTGCTTCGACTGCCCGAGACCCACGAAGGTCGACTGGCCTGCAAACTGCAGGGCCATCATGAAAAAGCCGAAGAAATAGATGTGCAGCGAGGGCACGCCCTTGGCGATCAGGTCCGGGGCGGAATTGAACACGCCCATGACCGCCGCGGGGAACAGGAAGAGAAGCAGCCACGCGATGAGCATGTACACGACGCTCACAATGCTCATGAACGCAACGCCCTGCTTGACACGGGAGAACTTCCGCGCGCCGAAATTGTATCCGAGCACGGGCTGTGCGCCGTTCGTGAGGCCCTGAATCGGCAGCGCCACAACGTCGCGCACGGAGTTCAGCACGGCCATGATGGCCACGTAGACGTCGCCGCCGCTGTCGCGCAGCGTGGCGTTGCAGGCCACCTGAACCGCGCCGTTCGTGGCCGACATGATGAACCCGGCCAGTCCGAGCCCGGTGATCTCGCGCAACAGCGCGGCGCGCGGGCGCATCGTGGCGCGGCTCAGCCGCAGAACGGTCTTCGGCCCGGTCAGAAAGCACATCACCCACGCGGCGGACAACATCTGGGAGATCACCGTCGCCACGGCCGCGCCGCGCACGCCCATGCCGAACCCGAAGATGAAGATGGGGTCGAGCGCGATGTTGACTGCCGCGCCCAGAAGCACGGTCATCATGCCCGTGCGGGCAAAGCCCTGCACGTTGATGAAGCCGTTCATACCCGTGCCGATCATCACGAACGGCGTGCCGATGAGGTAGATCGTCAGATATTCCTGTGCATAAGGGTAACTGGCGTCGCTCGCGCCGAACAGGTACAGGATGGGGCGCAGAAACGCGTAACAGAGCGCCATCAGCGCCACGCACGAAACGCAGAGCATCGTGAACGTACAGCCCATGATCTCCTGCGCGCGGCGGTCGTCGTGATGCCCGCGCGCGATGGAGCAAAGCGGCGCGCCGCCCATGCCGAACAGGTTCGTGAACGCCGTGATGAGCGTCACGACCGGGAACGTCAGGCCGAGCCCGGTCAGCGCCAGCGTGGAGACGTCCGGCAGGTGGCCGATGTAGATGCGGTCCACGATGTTGTACAGCACCTGGACCAGCTGCGCCACGGTCATGGGAACGGCAAGCGCCAGAATGTGCCGTGTCACACTGCCCACCGAAAAATCACTGCCCGACGTTGTCTGCAACGCTTGTCCCTCCGCTTCTGCATCCTGCTACTTTATTACATATATATTTATATTTATTATTTTATTGCGCGCCGGAGGCTTTGTCAACGCGGGCCGGTTTCAGCAGACGGCGGTACGTCGCGTCCACCAGAAACGCACCCAGCGGCGCGGTGATCAGAATGGCGAGAACGGCGACGGTCAGGACGGTGTTGCCGCACGCGAGACCCATCGAGAGCGGGATGGAGCCGATGGCGGCCTGAACGGTCGCTTTGGGGAGGTAGGCGAGCATGCAGAACAGGCGCTCGCGCCGGTCGAGCGCCGTGCCCAGCAGGCACACGAACACGCCCGCCATGCGGAACACAAGCGCGCCGAAAATCACGGCCACGGCCGCCGCGCCGCTCGCAAGCGCGTAGCGGATGTCGACGGCCGCGCCGACCAGCACGAACAACAGCACTTCCGCCGCCACCCAGAGCTTGGAGAACTTGGCCGACAGCCGGGCCGCGGCCTCCGGCCGGGCGCGCTGCAAAGCGATGCCCGCCGCCATGACAGCCAACAGACCCGAGAATCCAATGATGCCCGTCAGCGCGTGCTCCAGCGTGACGAGCAGGAACGACACAATCAGCAGGATGAGAACGTTCATGCTGTCCCGCAGGTGCACGCGGCGGAAGAATGCCGCCAGAGCAAGACCGCAAACGGCGCCGCCCGCCGCGCCCAGCACGATGCCCGTCACCAGCATTCCGAGCAGGGGAGGAAGATGCAGCCGCTGCGCCAGCGCGCCCAGCAGCATCCCGCATGAAAACAACAGGGCAAGACTCAATAACATGATTTACTCCTTTCCGCGGAAACAAAAAGAGCCGATGCTTCCGCGATGCAAATTCATCACAGAAGTCATCAGCTCATAACGGCAGTTCAGGCAAAAGTCTCGGGAGAACTTCATTCCCGCGGGTGCAATCATATCATAAACGGCGGGTGAATGCAGGAGAAAAATGCGAGCCGGGGCGGCGTTTCTCTTCTCCACAAAAAAATATCGGAAAGGGGAAAAGTCCTCGTGCGGCTTTTTCTTGACATCTGCCCCCTCCGTATTCTATAATGCGGACAAAGGCAAGGGCGCCGGGTCCGGAAGGACCCGGCGCCTTTTTTCTGCCCTGTACGGGCCTTGTGCACTCCGGACGCGGACAAAATGCGGGCGCCCGAAAAGACCAATAGGACAAAATATAAAACTATTTGAACCAATACATTCCCGAATTTAGACATTTTAGACAATCCAAATGAGGAAAATGTGTGAAAATCGAACCTTGACGATTTTATCCGCGAAGAGTATTCTAAAGACACAGGCAAAGCATAACGATAACGTAAACGATAACGTAAACGAGAAACTGGTATGGATACGAGTCTTTTAGCGGCGAACGACACCGTTCAGGCGAAGAAAAGCAAAGCCAATATCTGGATGCATAAAGGGAAAAATGCCATGGACGCTCACGCTGATTTACAAAAAGACGGTCCGGTCACCATCAAGGATATTTCGAACCGGCTGCATATCTCCGCGGTTTCCGTGCATCGTGCGCTGTCCGGCAAGGAGGGCGTGAGCGATAAGCTGCGGAATCAGGTCCTGCGGACGGCAAAAGAGATGGGATACGAGATCAACTACGCGGCGGCTTCCCTGAAGCGGAAGCCCACACGCGTTGCCGTGGTCCTTCCGCAGGACGGCGGGCTCTACTTTGCTTATATCTGGAAGGGGATGCGGGCCAGTCTCAAAGAGGTCAAAGGCCTGAACGTTGAGGTGGAGGAATTTGTCTGCCAAAGCGAGGACGAACAGTATGAGATCCTCAGGCAGATCGCAGACGAAGGAGACGCCTTCGCGGGAGTCATCACCTTTTCTTTTACGCGCCAGCCGCGCGTATTGCTTCAGTTCCAGCGGCTGATCGCACAGGGGACGATGCTGGTGGTCGTCGACGATGAACTGAAGGAGCCGGAAGGCGCTTACTGCGTGCCGGCAAACGAAAAAATACTGGGAGAAACCGCAGGGGAGTTCGTGAGCATGATCGTGCCGGACAAAGGCGCCGTCGTGATCACGAGCGGCCGTACGGATTCCAAAATACACATCAACAAGGTGAACAGCTTCATCGGTTGTCTTGCAAAAAACAAACCGGATCTGAAGGTCTATGTCGTCGAGGGGTATTACAATGATGCCGAGTCCGACGACCGGATCTGCAAAGCTGTGGGTGAGGTTCTTGCACAGCATCCGGAGACTGTCGCCTGTTATGCGCTCACATCGCACGACAATGTTCCCATGGTTCGGGCGGTGGAGCAGGCCGGGATGGCCGACCGCGTTTCCGTGGTCGGGACCGACCTCAACCAATCGACATCCGATATGCTCAGAAAGGGGCAGCTGAAGGCGGTTCTCAATCAGGCGGCCTACATGAAAGGATATGCGGCCATGCACATCCTTGTGGACCGTGTGGTGAAGAACATCGAGCCGCCGAGGCGCTTCGACTGTCAGATCGATGTCGTGATCCGTAGTAATTTGAGCTTCTATGAACGCTCGAATAATATCATAGCTTGGAGGTAAAACGATGAAAAAGGTACTGAAAAGACTGGGAGTCGTTATGGTCTGCGGCGCAATGCTGACGACGATGATGGCTGGCTGCGGCAGCGCGAGCTCTTCGGCAGCGGGCTCCACCGCCGGTTCCACCGCCGGCAGCACGGCTTCCGGTGATCGTGAGTTCGAAGGCGTCAAGCTGGTGTACTGGTCCAACTGGGAAGCCACTGAGCCTCAGGGCGTTGTCATCACCGAGGCGGTTAAAGCGTTTGAAGAGGAGACCGGCGCTGAGGTCGATCTTCAGTTCAAGGGCCGCAAGGGCATCAAGGAAGGCCTGATCCCCGCTCTGGACGCTGACCAGCAGGTCGATATGTTCGACGGCGCGCAGAACAAGAGCAACTACGGCGACCGCATCCTCTGCCTGGAGGATCTCGTGGCTGAGAACGACTACGAGAAGGACACCAACCCCGTTATGATGGAGCTGAGCCGCAGCTACTACGAAGACGGCAAGCTCTATGAGATCCCCTATCAGATGAAGGCCAACGGCTATATGTACAACAAGGGTCTGTTCGAGCAGGCCGGCATCACGGAAGTCCCCAGCACCTGGGATGAGTTCCTGACTGTCTGCCAGACCCTGAAGGACGCGGGCATCACTCCGCTCACCACGGATGACGCGTATGCCATGCAGGCCTTCGGCATGCACCTGGCCCGCCTGATCGGCGACGAGGAAGTCAAGGACGTCGTCAACAACGGCGGCTGGGATCGCCCGGAAGTCCTTGAGACGGCTCAGGCGTTCGAAGAGCTCGCTTCGAAGGGCTACTTCTCCACGCAGGTCGGTTCCAACGTATGGCCCACCGGTCAGAACACGGAGCTTGCCACCGGCAAAGCTGCCATGTACTGCGTCGGCACCTATGTCGTGAACGAGACGAAGGGCATCACCGGCCCGGACTTCCAGTGGGGCTTCTTCGGCTATCCGGAACTGCCCGACGGCATCAACGGCCTGGAGGCCATGGTTATCGGCAACCAGAGCTTTGCAATCACCAACAAGTGCGAGAACCCCGAGGCTGCGTTTGCTCTTATCACGATGCTGACCCGCGGCGAATGGGATGCGAAGCTGTCTGAGGAGAGCCTTGCTCTGCCCGCCGACATCAACAACACGTCCTGGCCCGAGCAGCTGATGGATGCCAAGCCCTATATGGACAACTGCACCGAGATCTTCGCCACTTCCGGCGGCCTCGAGAACAATCCCGACATCACCCCGGCGCTGAAAGAGAATCTGATGAAGCTGTATGCAGGCACCTGCACTGCGGAAGAATTCGTTACGAATATGCTGGCTGCGTCCAAGGGTTAAGACGGAACTACGGTATGGCGGACAGCTTTGACGGCTGTCCGCCACTTTTTTCAAGGAAAGGAACTGCATATGAAACGGAATCGTAGCATGATCATTGCGTTTGCAGGACCAGCGACCATCTTCTTCCTGGCTACGTTTATTTATCCGATTTTCCGCACACTGGTCATGAGTTTCTTCTCCATTCAGGAGATCACGGACCCGATCAGCAAATGGAAGTTCAACGGAATCGGAAACTACGTCAGCCTGCTGCAGACGCCGCTGTACGTTACATCCTGGATCAACCTGTTCAAGATCTTTGTCATCGGCGGATGCATCACGCTGGGCGTGTCGCTTCTGCTCGCCGTCATCCTGAAGAGCGGCGTGCACGGCAAAGGTTTCTTCCAGGCGGCCATCTACCTGCCCAACGTCATCAGCGCCGTGGCCATGGCGACCATGTGGATTCAGTATGTCTTCAATTCTTCCTATGGTTTCCTCACCACGTTCTTCCGCGCGCTGCATCTGGACTTCCTTGCGAACATCCAGTGGCTTGACGCGGACCACAAGTTCTGGGCCCTGCTGCTCTCTTACTGCTTCGGTATGATCGGTCACTTCATGCTGATCTGGGTCAGCGGCATCGAGCGCATCAGCCCGGACTTCTATGAGGCCGCGAGCATCGACGGCGCCGGCAAAGTCAGCCAGTTCTTCCGCATCACGCTCCCCCTGCTGCGCGGTATTTTCCGCACCAACATCATCATGTGGTCCATCAGCGTGTCCGGCTTCTTCATCTGGTCGAAGCTCTTCTCCCCGATCTCGGCGGATACGAGCACGGTCGTCCCGATGATCTACATGTACGACAAGCTGTTCGGCGCAGAAAACACGGGCGACGTTGTGCGTGACGCGGGCAGCGCGGCGGCCATCGGCGTTATGCTCTGCCTGTTCATCGTGATCGTGTTCACCATCGTGAACAAGCTGATCAAGAACGACGATCTGGAATTCTAAGGAGGGGCCATCGTGAAATCTAAGAAGAAAGAACAGAATTTCGTAGGCTCCTACAGCCTGCGCAAAGAGCTTTCGCTCGTCCCCAGTTATCTGGTGCTCGTGCTCTGGGTCGGCTTCACCGCCGTCATTCTGCTGTGGGTTATCGCCGCCAGCCTGTCCACGACGTCCGACATCTTCACCGGCAACGTCTTCGGCTTTACTTCCGGCGTCCACATCGAGAACTACGCCCGCGCATGGACGGCCGGCAACGTGTCCGTGTTCTTCATGAACTCGCTGATCTACTCGGTGATCTCCTGCGCCCTGCTGATCCTGGTCTGCGCCCCGTATTCGTACGTGCTGCAGCGCTTCCAGTTCCCGGGCTCGAAGCTCATCAAGACGACGCTTGCCGCGACGACCGGCGTTCCCGTCATCATGGTCATCATTCCTCTGTACATGATCGTGGCCCGTGCCGGCCTGCTGCGTGATCCGATCCCGAACCGCATCGTCCTGATCGTGCTGTTCGTGGCGACGAAGATCCCGTACACCACCATCTTCCTCATGGCGTATTTCGAAAACATCTCGCGCTCCTACGAGGAAGCGGCCGCCATCGACGGCTGCCACCCGATCAAGACCTTCTGGAAGATCGTCTTCCCGATGGCGCAGGGCGGCCTGATCACCGTGACGATCTTCAACTTCGTCAATATCTGGAACGAGTACTTCCTCTCGCTGATGTTCGTCAACTCCGACAGTCTGCGTCCTGTGGCGCTCGGCCTGTTCTCGATGATCAACAGCATGCAGTACAGCGGCGACTGGAGCGGTCTGTTCGCATCGGTTATCATCGTGTTCCTGCCTACGTTTATTCTTTATGTGTGCCTGAGCAAATACATCGTCGGCGGCCTGACCGGCGGCGTGAAAGGATGATTTCTGTTGGAATCCGAACTGCAGGTTTATGACAACTGCCGCCAGACGATCCTCGATCGTCTGGCGGGCGTGGAGGGACGCATCACGTCCGTCCGCCTGTATCTGAAAAATATTTATGCCGTCAAGCGCTTCAGCTGCGCCACCTGGACCAGCCGCCAGCATGTCATTGCGGCTGTGTCCGGCGGCGGAGCCGTCGGCTTCGGCGAGTGCATCCTGTCTGTCAACCACCCGGAGGCGGGCCTTGAGGAGTGGGGTGAAAACGCATCCACGCTTCTGGGCCTTTCCGCCGGACAGGCGGTGCTTGCAAACCGCACCCATCAGGGCGAGTGGCCCGAGCAGCTCGTGGAGATGCTCGAGATCGCACTGGTCGATCTGTGCGGAAAGCTGGAGGGTGTGCCCTCCAACCATCTGCTCGGCCTGGACGAGCTCCATCCCGTCTGCGGCGTCCATGTCATTCTGAGCGACAAGGTGGACGAAGTGACGGAGAGCGCCCGCTGGGCCCGCAATGTCGGCAAGTCCGCGTTCATTAAAGCGAAACTCTTCGGCGACACGCAGCTGGACTGCGACGTCATCCGCGCCGTGCGCAGCGAGTGCCCGGCCGGGGAGACGTTCCTGATCGGCGACGTGAACTGCGGTTACCGTCCGGAGGACAGCACCGCCTCTCTCGACTGGATCACCGAGCAGCTCCATCAGCTCCGCGAGGCGGGGCTGGAGGCGTGCGAGGACCCCGGCTTTCTGGAGACGGAGGAGTGGATCGAGCTGCAAAAGCGCGTCGCGCCGCTGGAGCTGATCCCCGACTACCCGATGCGCGGCTCCCGCAATTCGATCCGCCGCATCTGCTCCGGCATGGGGCGCATCTACAACATCCACCCGGATTCCGCCGGATCGATCGTGGACGCCGTCGTGCTGGCGCTCCGCATCCGCGAGCTCGGAGCCGACCTGATGATCGGCGACGACAGTCTCGTCGGTCCGTCGGCCTCCGTGTGGCAGCAGCTCGCCGCCGGGCTCGGCGCGCGCTGGGTGGAAGCCACCGAAAAGAGAAACGAGTCTGATTTCTACTATCGCTGTGTCCGCTCGCTGGCGACCGACAGCAGCCGCAATCCGATCGGCATTGAGCTGAAAAACGGTTTCGGGCTGGATCTGGATGAAGGCGTTCTGGCCGAAGAAGCGGACCGCGTCGTTGAGGTAAAACAATGAGCAAGAAAAAGAATCTGCTGTTCGTGTTCGCCGACCAGTGGCGCGCGGATGCGATGGGGTTTGCGCATGCGGACCCGGTCATCACGCCGAATATGGATGCGTTCTGTGCGGACGCGACATACTGCGACCATGCGTTCAGCACGTTCCCGGTCTGCACGGCGCACCGCGCCAGCCTGATCACGGGACGGTATCCGCTGTCCATGGGCATCTTCACGAACTGCAAGACGGGCCTGTCCATGCGCCTGGAAGACGACGAGATCGGCGTCGGCCAGATGCTCAAGCAGGCGGGTTACGAGACGGCCTACATCGGCAAATGGCATCTGGACGAGCCGGAGCAGAACCACTGCCCTGAGCCCGCGTCCGGTGCGCGAAACTGGGATGCGTTCACGCCGCCGGGTGTGCGCCGCCACGGATTCGACTACTGGTATTCGTACGGCACGTACGACGTGCACATGAAGCCGCACTACTGGCGCGATACGCCGGAGATGATCTGCGTCGACGAGTGGTCGCCCCGTCATGAGACGAACAAGGCGATCGAATATCTGGACGATGTGTGGACGAAGGAAAATCCCTTCGCGCTGTACATCTCCTGGAATCCGCCGCACAGCCTGTACGATCAGGTGCCGCAGGAATATCTCGACCTGTACCCGGAGGTAAAGTTCAAGGACAATGTGAGCCTTGAGCACATCCACCATCACACGGGCGAGATGATGGACTATACGCCTGAGCAGATGAATCTGATCACGCGGCAGTATTACGCGGCGGTCAGCGGGCTCGACGACCAGTTCGGCCGCCTTGTGAACTACCTCAAGGAAAAGGGACTGTACGACGACACCGTGATCGTGCTCTCGGCCGACCACGGCGACATGATGGGCTCCCACGGCCTGATGGGCAAATACGTCTGGTATGAGGAGTCCATCCGTATTCCGTTCGTCGTGCGCGTTCCGGGCAATGAAAAGCATCACTGCCGCACGTGCATCGGCAGTCAGGACATGACGCCGACCGTGCTCGGTCTGCTCGGAGTGCCCGTTGCCGACACGGTGGAGGGTGAGGATTGCTCGGTGTACCTCACGAAGAACGGCGAGGATCTGGAAAAGGTCAGCTACCTGTGCGCCTGCCCGGGCCGCGACATCTTCCTGAAAAACTTTGCCGATGCGGGCGAGGACCCCAAGCGCTTCGGATGGCGCGGCGTCCGCACGCAGGATTACACCTATGTGATCGAACTCGGCTACGATGTGAAGCCGCACCCCGCGCGGTATCTGTACTGCACGGCGGCGGACCCGCATCAGATGCATCCTCTGGCGCTCGATGTGCCGGAGAACCGCCGCACGGCGCAGAAGCTGGAGGCGGATGTGATCGCATGGATGCAGCAGCAGAAGGACGGCTTTGCCGAAAACTGGCTGAAAGAGGCTGAATCGTTATGACAGAAAAGAGAATGGCCCAGTGGGAGCGCTTCTGCGCTCTGATGGCGCCCGAACAGCAGGAACTGGAGCGGCGTGCCGCTCTGTGCCGCGAGCTGTGGCCGGAGGACTGCGCGCTGGCGCTGAAAACTTCGGATGAACTCCGGGAGGACACATTCCTGTTCCAGCTCCCGTGGGACATGGAACAGACGTATCAGCCCGTGCACTTCGACAACGGCATCGACTGGGGCTATATCCTGAACGGCGACGGCGAGTTCACCTTCCAGATGAACCGCCACCGCTACTGGATCTCGCTCGGCCAGGCGTATGCGCTGACCGGCAACGAGGCCTATGCCGAGTGCTTCGTGCGCCAGCTGCTGGACTGGCTGGACAAGGAGCCCTGGCGCGAAGAGGCGGGCAGCACGACGTGGCGCACGCTCGACGCCGGCCTGCGCGCCGACTACTGGGTGCGCGCGATGGCGCTGTGCGCCCACAGCCCGGCCGTGACGCCGGAAGTCGCGGAGCGCTTTCTGGACGGTCTCGAGGCACACGCCGTGCGCCTCGGAACCAATCCGCGCACGGGCTTTTCGAAAAAGAGCAACTGGGGCGTGATGGAGTACACGGGTCTGTACGTGATCGCGTGGATTCTGGACCGCCCCGACGATCTGGAGCGGGCGCGCTTCTTCCTGAGAGAGGCGCTCCACACGCAGATCATGGACGACGGCATGCAGTGGGAAGCCTCGCCGATGTACCACAACGAGGTGCTGGCGAGCTATCTCGAGGTGCTCCGCGTCGCGGACATCTGGAACGACGAGCTGTTCGACGGAGAGGAGCTGGATCTCATCCGCCGCGCGGCGTTCGCCACGATGAACCTCCAGACCCCGGCGCATCATCAGCCCATGGTGGGCGACTCCGACGACACCGACGTGCGCGATCTGCTCAGCGAAGCGGCGCTCCTGTACGAGGACGGCGAGCTGAAAGCAGGCGCGTTCGAGCGCCTTGATTTTGAGAGCATCTGGCTCTTCGGCGCCGAGGGCGACCGCCGGTATCAGGCGATCCCCACGATCCCGAGCGAGGAGCACGTCACGGAACTGTCCGACAGCGGGCAGGTCGTGCTGCGCTCCGGCTGGGACGCCCATGCGGACTGGCTGTACTTCAAGAACGGCCCGCTCGGCGGCGGCCACGGCCATCAGGACAAACTTCACGTCTCGCTCTGGCTGGGCGGCGAGGAAGTCCTGACGGACTGCGGACGCTTCACGTATACGGACACATCGATGCGCTATGAGCTGAAATCCAGCGCCATGCACAACGTGCCCATGATCGGCAAGGAGGAGTATTCCGACAGCGCCGACTCGTGGATCTATCAGGCGCTGCCGCAGGCGATGCCGAACCGCGTGTGCCGCAAGGGTGAGTTCTTCTTTGTCGAGGGCAGCCACACCGGCTATGCGGAAAAGGGCGTCCTCGTCTGCCGCCGCGTGGTGTCCATCGGCATGGACGTGTTCCTGATCAACGACTCGTGGATCGGGCCGCAGCCGGAGGAAGTTTCGCAGCGGTTCCATTTCGGTGAGAACATCACCCTGACGCCGGAAGAACAGGGCGTCGCCGGCGCGGGCCGCGCGTGCCGCTTCTCGATGCGCACATTCGCGCAGGGCAAAGCGGTGCTGCCGGAGCTGGAGACGGCTCCGATCGCACGCCACTACAACCTCCTCGATGAGACGGCGGCGCTGACGGCGAGAGCTGCCCGGTGCAGTGCGATGACGACCGTGATCGTGCGCCGCCGCACCGGTTCGCCGGTTCGCGTCATCCCGCAGACAGTGGACAATGACGCCTATCTGCACGCACTCACCGAGCAGGAGGCGGAAGGGTATCAGATCGAGGCGGACGGCCGCCGTTATGCAGTCGTGTTCCTGCACCACGACGTGGGCAATACCGAAGATCACAACGGGATCTGCGGCGTCTACGGACTGGGCAGAACGATGGTCTGCGATCTTGACAAAACGCCGCAGCGCATGACCGTGCTGCAGTGGTAAAAAGGAGAATGACGAATGAGCAAATGGATTCCCCTTGAGCAGGTTGAGAACCATCCGGAAGCGAGCCAGGCGGAGATCAGCGCAGCGATGGAATGCTGCGTGGCGCAGGTGCGCAACAACCTGCCCGCGTTCCGGGATCATTTCCCGGCAGCCAACAGCGAGAACAATTTCTATACGCCGGGCCCCAATACGGACTGGACCAGCGGTTTCTGGACCGGTGAGGTCTGGCTGGCCTACGAGAACGCCAAGACGGAGGAGGACCGCGCGCTGTTCCTGGATGCAGGCAACTGCCAGGTCGACTCGTTCCTCGAGCGCATCATCATCAAGCACTATGTGGACCACCACGACATGGGCTTTTTGTACACGCCTTCCTGTGTGTCGGCGTACAAGCTCACGGGCAACCCTCACGCGCGTGAGGCGGCGCTGAAAGCGGCGGATCAGCTGATGACGCGCTACCGCCCCGTCGGCGAGTACATTCAGGCGTGGGGCGCGATGGACGACCCCAACAACCACCGCCTCATCATCGACTGCCTGCTGAACATCCCCCTGCTGTACTGGGCCACGGAAGTCACGGGCGATGAGAAATACCGTGAAGTGGCCGAAAAGCACATCCACACGGCCATGAAGTACGTTGTCCGCGACGACAACTCGACGTGGCACACGATCTTCTTCGATGCCGACACCGGCGAGTTCTCGCACGGCGCCACGTGCCAGGGCTATCAGGACAGCTCCGCGTGGACGCGCGGCCAGGCGTGGGGCGTGTACGGCACGGCGATCGCCTACAAGTACACGCACCGCGAGGAGTACATCACGTACTTCAAGCGCGTGGCCGACTACTTCCTGCGCCATCTTCCCGACGACATCTGCCCGTACTGGGATCTCAGCTTCGGCAACGGCGATGACACGGAGCCGCGCGATTCGTCGTCGTCGGCCATCGTCATCTGCGGTTTCCTCGAGATGGCGAAGTATCTGCCGGAGGACGAGGCGAAGTACTACACGTCGCTCGCCAGAAAGCTCGCGGCTTCTCTGATCCGCGGCTATCAGGTGAAGGACAGCTCCGTCTCCAACGGCCAGCTGCTGCACGGCACGTATGCGAAGAAAACGCCGTACAACACGTGCACCAACTCCGGTGTGGACGAGTGCGTCATCTGGGGCGACTACTACTTCATGGAGGCGCTGACGCGCCTGATCAATCCGGACTGGAATATGTACTGGTAAGCATCAAGCGATCCAAAAACAAAGCCGCCGCGGGGAGTTTCCCCGCGGCGGCTCTCTTTTTGGATTCAGGACGGCGGTCAAAGAAGCGCGGCGCTGTCCTCGTCCAGATACAAGACCGCATCCGGATGGCGGCGCAGGATGCTGGCCGGGCATGCGGTGCTGATCTCTCCGAGCAGTGTGTCCCGCACGGCGGGCGCTTTGGCGGGCGCAGGAACCACGCAGAACACATGCTTTGCGCGCATGAGCGCCGGGACGGTCAGCGTCAGCGCGTGCGTCGGAACGTCGTCCAGAGAGGCGAAGCAGCCGTCGTGGACCTGCTGATTGCGGCAGATCTCATCCAGCGCCACGGGCTTGACCAACACCGGATCGTCGAAATCGGCGACGGGGGGATCGTTGAACGCGATGTGCCCGTTTTCCCCGATGCCCATGCAGGTGATGTCCATGGGATATTCCCGCAGCAGCTCCGAATAGCGGGCGCACTCGGCCGCGGCGTCGCGCGAGGCGGCGGCCCCGTCCAGACAGTTGACCGTGCGCAGCGGCACGCGGTCAAAAATCGCGGCGCGCAGGAAGTTGGCGAAACCCTGCGGCGCGTCGGGCGCAAGGCCGATGTATTCGTCCATGTGGAAGGCGTTCACACGCCCCCACTCGATGTCCGTCCGCGCGATCAGTGCGGCGAGCACTTCGTTCTGCGAGGGCGCGGCGGCAAAGATCACATTGCAGGTCTCTTTCTGCGACAGCACGTTCCGGATCGCGGCGGCGATCTCATCGGCCGCACGCAGACCCATCTCCTGCCGGGTGTCGCTGATCTTCACCGGCAGAGTGCCGAACGGAATGGTTCTGGTCATGGAAATTCCTCCTCAGTTTTCATAGCGCACGGCGCCGTCACGCAGCACCATGGCGATGCGGATGGTGTGGTCAAACACGGCGAGGTCGGCGGCGCGGCCGGGCTCCACGCGGCCGAACCGGTCGTCCAGTCCGAGAAGACGCGCCGGAGTCTCGGTGATCATCTGCACGGCATCCGGCAGGCTCGCGCCCGCCATCGTGACCATCGTGCGCACCAGACGGTCGGCGGTGCAGATGCTTCCGGCGAACGCCGTGCGGTCCGGCATTTTGGCCACGCCGTCCTCGAGGATGACGCGCTGGCCGTTCTCCAGACTGCCGAGAATGCTCTCGCCGCCCGTCTGCCCCGCGGCGCGCATCGCGTCGGTCACGAGAACGAGGCGGCGCGGCCCGATGTGGCGATAGGCCAGCTGCAGCAGCGGCGCGGGCAGATGACACCCGTCCGCGATGATCTCGCTGGTCAGGCCGTCGTAGAGATACGCGCTTTCGATGATTCCGGCGTGCCGGAATCCGGCCACGCGGACGATCGTGGACGTCGCCGAGTACAGGTGCGTGATGTGGCTGTATCCGCAGCGCATCGCCTCCAGCACCGTGTCGCTGTCGGCTTCACTGTGCCCGATGCAGGGCAGGATGCCGCGCCGCTTCAGTTCGCGGCCGAACTCCATCGCGCCGGGAAGTTCCGGCGCAACGGTCCAGCGCAGGATGTGCGGGCAGGCGTCCAGCAGCATGTTGTATTCGGCGGGGTCCGGGTTGCGGATGTACTTCGGGTCCTGCGCGCCGGCCTGCGACGGGGCGACGTAAGGCCCTTCGATGTGCAGCCCCAGCAGTTTCGCGCCGTCGGGGAATGCGTCCCGGCACTGTTCGAACACGGAGAACGCGCGCAGCAGTTCGTCCGCGGAAGCGGCCAGCGTCGTCGGCAGCATGGCCGTCGTGCCGTGCTGCAGGTGCAGGGCGCTCGCTCCGTGGTACGCCTCGGGCGTTCCGTCCATGAAGTCGTGCCCGCCGCCGCCGTGCACGTGAATGTCAATGAATCCGGCGCTCACATACATGCCTTTGAGATCGCGGACGCAGTCCGCGGCGGCGCCGCTGCGGGCAGGGAGAATGGATTCTACATTCTGCCCGCGGATGAGAATGTCGCACGGCGTGATGCAGCCGTCCTGCACGAGGCGGGCGTCACGCAGAAGCAGTGTGTTCATGCGATCCCTTCCTTTCGGAGAAGTTCCTTGAGGGCGTCAATGCACTCCGCCGTGGCGGCGGCGCCGCCCGCGGAAAATCCCGCGCCGCCCGGCAGACGCATCTGTTCTTCGGTGAGGCGGGAATTCTTGCGGTAGTGCGTCTCCATGGAGAGCCATCCGTCGTACCCGTCCTGTGCCAGACGGCGGAGCAGGGCGGGGTAGCCGACCTGTCCCGTGCCCACCTTGACGCAGTAGGGCTCCGGCTGTGCGCGGACGGCATCCTTGATGTGCACATGCACGAAGTACGGGCGGATGGCTTCGTACCCGTCCGGATACGGCGTCTCCCCGAGCGGGTCGTACATGCAGTTCCCCGGATCAAACACGGTGCGGATGTGCTCGGAGCCGATGGCTTCGAGCAGGCGTGCAAGCGCCGCGTGATTGGAGGTGTTGACGCTCGGATCGGCCTCCAGCAGGAGCGTTTTTCCGCGCGCAGCCAGCAGCGCGGCGGGGCGCTCAAAGCGGGAGACGAGCGCCTCCGGCGGCAGAGGGCCGCTCTCGGGGGCGAAGAACGCGAAGCCCCGGATAAACGGGCAGCCCAGAATGTCGGCCGCGTCGCACAGGCGTTCGAGCTTTGCGAGCTCCTCCGCCTCATGTTCTTCGTCCGGGCTGCACTTGTAAAATGTGCTGGACAGCGAGCACACCGTCAGATGCTCCGCATCCAGACGCTGCCGCCACGCGCGCAGGGTTGTTTCGGGGATGCGGTCGATGGGCGTATCTTCGACGCTGCGCAGCTCCAGCCCGGAAATGCCGCAGGCGAGTGCAAAGCGGACGGCTTCGTCAAAGCTCTGCGTCACCTCGTCGGTGATGAATGCGATTTTCATGCAAAAAACCTCCGTGAACGGGGCGGGGCGCTCAGAACGTCACCGGCGCGCCCGTCCGGGTGGACTCGTAGATCGCGCAGATCACGCGCACGGCCAGAGACGCTTCTCTCGGCGGGATGCACGGCTCGCGGTCCTCGCGCACGGCGTCGGCGAGATCGCCCAGCAGGTGGATGTGGCCGTAGTTGCTGATTTTTGCGGGGTCGCTCGAGCCGCCGACACGCTCTCCGGCGTCGGGACGGGGCGGAGCGTCGTTTTCGTCGAGGAAGGTCCACTCCTGAATGCCGTCGTCGCTGAACACGACCGTGCCCTTTTCCCCGTGAATGTAGAACGTTGTGGAAAATCCGGGATATGCCGTGGTGCAGCCCTGGATGACGCACAGCCCGCCCTGCTTCATCTTCAGAACGGCCGCGGCGGTGTCCTCCACGGAGATGCGGCGGGCCAGCGTGTCGGCGCGGCCGCACAGGGACGTGACCTCATCGCCCAGCATCCACAGGATCAGGTCGATGCCGTGCACGCCCTGATTCATCAGAGCGCCGCCGCCGTCCTGCTCCCACGTGCCGCGCCATCCGGCGCTGTCGTAGTAGGCCTGGTCGCGGTAGTATCTCAGATCCGCTCCGGCAAGGCAGATGCGGCCGAACTTTCCGTCGCGGATGGCCTGACGGACGGCGATGGCCGCGGGCATCATGCGGCGCTGGAAGATGCACTGCATTTTGGCGTGCGTGCGCTCCACGGTGCGGATGACGTCGTCGATCCGCTCCGGCGTGATCTCCATCGGCTTTTCGCACACGATTGCCTTGCCGGCCTCCGCGGCGGCCTTGCAGATCTCGCCGTGCGTGCCGCTCGGCACGCACACGCACACGACGTCCACGGCGGGATCGGCCATCACGTCATGATGATCGTAGTACACGTGGGGCACGTGGTGTTCGGCGGCGAACGCGTCCGCCTTTTCGGGGATGATGTCGCAGGCCCCGTACAGAACGCAATCCTTTTCACGCAGGGATTCCAGCGATTTGGCGTGTGTAAAGGCGATCACGCCGCAGCCGACGATCGCAAAATTCAACTGTTTCATTCGCTTGTTCGCATCCTTTCTTTGTTTCGTACACAGTGCGGAACGGGAGAACACATCAGGTCAGGGCGCATACAGCTTGCCGGCCGCGGCGCCGTAGCCCTCCCAGAACACGCGTCCGTCGTAGCTGGGCATGTCGTCCGTCAGATCGGCCAGAGCGACGGTTTTGCCGCCCTGCGCCCGCGACGCCGTTGCCGCCAGCATCACCTTGACCGACTCGGTGAGCGTGCTGATACCGGCCAGCCGGTTCGGTTTGCCCTCCATAAAATCGCAGATCTCGTGGATGAGGGCCTCGTACAGGCGGTTCGAATCCATGCGGAACTGGTAGGTGGTCTTGGTCGTCATAATGGTGATCACGAACGGCTGCCACGTGCCGGTGAACGTGTTGAACATCGCGCTGCGCCCGTCTTTGTACCGGATGAAATAGCTCTCGCAGTACTTTCCGCCCGCGTCGCCGCGTCCTGCCCAGCGCACACTCTGCGCGCCCGGACCCATCAGGCCGCCGATCGTCTCCGCGATGTGGATGCCGTAGTTGAATTCGTCCACGCCGGCCGTGCCGAACACATTCACGATCTCACCGCGCTCCTCCGGGTCGATCGCAAGGAACTGCTGCACCTCGTAGGCATACCGCGCGCTGGACGCGCCGAGGATGACCGCGCCGTTGCGGACAAGCTCTTCCACGCGGCGGCAGTCCGCCAGATTTCCGACGAGCGGCTTGTCGATGAACACCGGCTTGCCCTGTTCGATAAAGGGAAGCGCACAGCGCAGGTGATCGTCCCAGTCGCACCCGTGGATGAACCCGATGTCGCACATGGACGCGAGCTCCTCCAGCGAATCGCAGCGCTTTTCCAGCCCGAAGCGGGAGATAAAGCCCTCCACTTCGCTGTCCGGGCGGAAGGAATCGTTGTACACGCCCACGTAGCGGGCGCGGTTTTCTTTTTCCAGAACTTCGCCGAATCCGAGAGGATGCGACGTATCAATGTTGACGGCGCCGATCCGTATCATAACACAGCACTCCTTTTGTTCCGGCGCGATGCCGGCAGATGTTTCTATACTTGCATTATAAGGCGGCGCGCCGGAAAAAACTTTGCATATCCTCCGCGGTTTTTGTTTTTTTGCACAGAATTTTTTTGCCGGAGGCGATCGCTCAAAAAGATTCTCACAACATGCACAGGCCCGCAGAGAGTGTGCTATAATAAAAACCGGCACAGAGGAAAGAGAAGTTTCCGAAGCCGGGGGAGAAACAGCGATGGACTCATGGAAAGAAGCTGCCGTTGTGTTCGAACAGAGCGCAATGTTTACAAAGTGCAAATTCTGTAAAATCTACAAGGTGATGTCGCAGAAACCTTCCGGGACGCTGCTGCACTCGCACGACTACATGCAGATCTGGTACGTGACGAAGGGGAGCTGTGAGCACTGGATCGAAGGACAGCGCCACCTGATGACACGGGGAGACCTGTTTATCGTCCCGCCGCGCGTTGAGCACCAGATCGTCCGGCTGGAGCGGGCGGAGATCATCTGCTGCGAATTTTCGTTTGATTACTTCTTTCCGCAGAAGGAGAGCAGTGCCTACCGGGAAGTGCATGAAGCGGCCATGAACCTGTCGTTTGCGTGGCTTTTTCTCAAGGATGCCGACGACATCCGCTCGCAGTTTTCCCTCCGTCCGGAGACGGGCGAGCGCGTGAATGCGCTGATGCAGGCGATGCTGCGGGAGTATGAGAGCGGGGAGATCTACTTCGAGGAGTTTCTCCGCGTTCAGATCATGGAGCTTCTTTTGCTGCTGGCGCGCGAGTACTCGCAGTCCTCCGAGACGCAGAAGGCGATCACCGCCTACGAGAAGTACAAGCCGATGGTGGAACAGGCGATCCGCTACGTGGACGAACACTACCGCGAGCCGCTGAAGCTGGAAGACGTGTGTCGCGTGTCGATGGTCTCCAAGACGTATTTCTGCTATCTGTTCAAACTTCTGACGCAGCAGACGCTGGTGGAATACATTATGAATCTGCGCATCCGGAAGGCGTTGGAACTGCTCAACGATCCGGACAATTCCGTCACATGGGTGGGGCTGGAAGTCGGGTTCAGCGATGCGGCGCATTTTTCACGCACGTTCAAGAAAGTCGTGGGGATCTCCCCCCGGACGTACCGGACCATCAAGAGCGCGGAACCTTCAGAATAGAAAAAGCCTGCGGAACCCATCCGGGAACCGCAGGCTTTTTGCATATATGTTATTTTGTGACAGCGGCTTTCAGCCGGGCGAGGTCGTCCGCGTCCGGATGGCTGAGAGCGCGGTCGAAGTTTTCCAGCATCGAGGTGCGGTGCGGGCTTTCTTCCATCGCCTCGTACCGGTCGCGCACCGGCTGCGGCATTTTGCCCTGACACATGTAGCTTCCGATGACCGTCACGTCTTTGGCGAGAAGCGTGCGGACGCGCTCCAGAATGCCTTCAAAATAGGAGGGCGCGCCGCCGAATCCGGCCGTGCCGAAGAGAAATACGCGCTTGCCGTGAAGGCTGCGCAAAAACTCGCCCGCGGCCTCATCGCACGTCCCCTTGTCCGTCCAGAATCCGGCGTAGACCGTGTCGGCCTGCAGCGCCTGTGCCGACGGGGCTCCGAAATAGACGCACTCGTCCGCGGGAAGCGCATCGCGCAACGCCTGTGCGAGAAGCTGTGTGTTGCCGGTGCGGCTGCTGTATACGATTGCATAGCTCATGGTGATCGTTCCTTTCTGAATGTCGATGAAAAGAGGGTAAGGACGCAAAGCGGGTCACGGTGCGCCGCAGCCGGAACTCCCGGCCGCTTTTTCGAGCAGGGAGAGAAGCTGCGAGCGCTCTTTTGCGCTCAGTGCCGACAGGTTCTGTTTGTCCCAGTCCAGAAAGACCTGATGGCTGACGGCAAACGCCTGCTGCCCCCTGTCACTCAGATTCAGATGATACGCACGGCCCAGTTTTTCCCGCGTGAGGAATCCTTCCTCCACAAGGCGCGTGACGCTGCGCTGGGAATAGCCCCAGTCCAGCCCGAGAGCGGCCGTCAGCTCCGCCTGTGTGCAACCCGGATGCTTGCCCACGTAGACGACCGGGAAGAGTGAACCGAAGCTGAGCCCCAGAGCCTGAAGCCGTTCGGTGGTGTATGCGGTGAAGCTGCGGTGAAAAACGGTGGCGTGATATGCGAGCGTGTGAAACATCTGAGCTGCCCCTTTCTTGACTAAGTCAAGTATATCATGGTTACTTGACCAAGTCAAGTAACGGTATCCGAAAAAACGGGAAAGGAGGCCCGTGAACCGTGCACGGGCCTCCTTGGCTTATATTTCTTGCGGTTCGAGCTGCGCCAGAACCGCGTCCCACAGCCGAGCAAAAAACGCTCTGGTCCGCGGGTAGTCGGTGAAGCTCATGTCGCCGCCCACGCTGCGCAGCAATTCCAGTGTGCGCTCGCGCCCGATCCGGCTCTCGCACAGGCGCAGCAGCCGCAGGTCCTGAAGGGCTTCTTTATGCGCTTCGCCGCGGATGGACCCCCATGCAGTCCCGTCGGGGGCGGGGTAGACCAGGAACGCGTCGCCCGAGGGGAACGCCTCGCCCGCGTCGGTCACGCGGAACGGGTCGATGGCCCGCACCGAGCGCTGGGTGTTGTAGAAATTGAAGCCCCAGTGCAGAAATCCCTCCAGATCATACCGATACAGCAGCGCGCCCATGATGCGCGTGCGGGTGCTGGGCATCGCCATGAACCGGTTGGGTACGGAAATGGCCTGCACCGTGCAGTAATACGTCCACAGACCGGTCACGCCGTGGTCAACAAAGGTCTGGATGTGATCGTTGCACACCACCGGCTTTTCCACGATGCCCTCCCGGTAGATGTCGTAGCTGCTGAGGGCGTCGATCACATGGCAGTCCGCCAGCAGATCGGCCACCGTGGCTTTGGCTGCGGCGTAGGTCTCCTTTTCGTGGTCGTGGGGTTCGTCGGAGATGTGGAACCACACGTGCTCAAGGCCGACGAGCTCATCCAGCTCCGCCTTGAGCGCGGGCAGGAACGCCCGCAGAAAGCGGGTGTATTCGCCGCCCACCGCCGGAGTGTGCCAGCCGAAGCGCTTCTCCGTGCCGGACGGAGTTTGCACCAGAATTTTCGGCGCAAACTCCGCGCCCCACTGGGTGAACAGGTGCGCCACTTCGATCTCCGTGATGCCGTGGCTGCGGGCCATCTCCACCCAGCGCCGCAGTCGGTCAAAGCCGAAACTCCACTCGCTGCCGTCGAAGAATACGTCCACCAGTTGGACAGTGGTGCGCTCGCCGCCCTTGGCCGTGTCGAGCGGCGGTGTGAACACGGGCGTCAGCAGCATGTTGATGCCGTGCTCCGCAGCGCTCTTCATGAAGTTGTCCAGAATGCGCCAGTGCTCTTCGCTGAACACCGGCACATGATAATAGTCCGCCAGACAGTCCGCGTGGAACCACTGGGTCTGCAGCAGCGTCTGGGGCGGCAGCTTCTGTTCCAGAATTTCTGCATCAAACGCAAACGAGGCCAGAGCGCCGCCGTCCGGATCGGTCACGTCGAGCTGAACGGACGCCGGGCCCGGAGGCAGGAGCGACGCGTCCAGCGTCAGCCAGAGGCTGCGCCACTGGGCGGGCACGGCCTTGAAGGTCTCGTCCCATTCGGCCGGACGCAGCAGATCCGGCAGAAGGCCGGGGCGGGTGGTGAGGTAGTCGTCGTCCCACGTCCCGTGGCAGGGGTAGTCACAGGGAACGAGCTCGACGCACAGCAGGCTCAGCGCGCCTGCGGCGGAGCCGGAACACTGCAGGCGGAACGTGGTGGGGCTTCCGCCGAAATCGTCGTTTTGGCAGGTATAGGCCAGCTGAAACGACCATCGCTGGTTTTGGAAAAGCCGGGGCGTTCCGGGCAAAACGGCTTCGGGCCGATGGTCCGGCAGAACTTTTTCGAGGCTGTCGGTCAGTAAAAATTCATAGTGTGTCATAAAAATCTCCGATTCCGCATCTGATACAAAAACAGGGGAGGCGGGATGCGCCCGCCTCCCTTTTTGTTTCAGGAGTTGACTTATTCCACAGGATGGCTCTCCAAGAAGGTGAGCGCCTGCGTGTGGAAGGCGTCCTGCAAGGCCGCAACGCCTGCAGCTTCCAGTTTGGTTTTCAGCTTGGCCACGTCGCCCTCCGGGTCGTCGGTGAAGCCGAGCTGCAGCAGTTTGTAGTCGGAGTTGTAGATCTCGCTCACGGCGGCGACTTCGTTCTTCACGGCAGAGTCGTCAAACACGAAAGTCAGATAGCGGCCGCTGCGGGCGGTGGCCTTCCACGTCTCGGTCAGTTCTTCGGAGTTGGGGATACCGCCTTCCACGGTGCGCCAGAATTTGTCATTGCGCACGCCCCAGTTGCAGTTGCTGTCGTAGGCATAGTTGACGCTGTCGGGCAGGGACTTCAGACCGGTTTCGCCGACGGCCTCCCAGTGCACGCCTTCGATGCCGTAGCAGAACAGGTTGTGGCAGATCTCATCGTTGCGCAGATAATCCAGCGCCATCAGAGCGCGCTCGGGGTGCTTGGACTTGGAGAAGATGCTCATGCCGTTGGCAAGATAGGACTGGATCGTCGCGGGCGCGCCGTTCATGGCGTCAAACACACGCACGTCCCACTCGGGGTGCTCGGCCTGCAGCGTGGCATACAGGCTCTTTGCGGTGTTGATGTTCATCACGGCCAGGGCGGACTTACCGGCCTGGAAGCTCTCCGTGTTGTTCTGAGTGTTGACGACGGCGTTGCGGCTCCAGAATCCGCGGTCGCGCCAGTCTTTCACCTTGTTCAGCGTGGTCATGAAGATGTCGGTGTCCAGCGTGCTCATCACGTTGGCCTCCGGATCGTTTTCACCCACACAGGTCATCAGATTGGTAGGTGTCAGGACAGCGTAGTTGTCTTCGCCCTTCGCGTTGGATTCCACGTTCCAGATCAGGTCGAACACGAACTGGCGGTCATAGTCGGAACCGACATCCAGCGGGATCATCGAGGGCTCGTTGTCCACGATGGCCTGCATATACTCTTCGGCACCGTCAAACGTGTCGAGAGATTCGATGCCGTATTTGTCCATCAGGTCGCCGCGCGCCATCCAGACATAGGCGGTGAGTTCCTGATAGTTCATCGGCAGCATGTAGACCTTGCCGTCCACCTTGGCCTGCTCCCAGGCTTCGGGGTACATGGTCTCGGCGGTCATGGGCGCGTAGGTCTCCAGCGCTTCGGGCGTGATCTCCCAGAAGCCCTGCTTGGTGGCCTGAGCGTTGTAGAAGCACCAGTCGGCGGTGAAGATCATATCCCAGTCTTCGCCGGACGCGAAAATCAGAGGATATTTCTGTTCATACTCGCTCCAGCTCATGAACTTGACGTCGATCGTGGCGTTGATCTCTTCTTTCAGACGCTCGTTGATCTTTTCGAAGACAAGGTCGTTGTCCACGGGACGGTCGCCGATCAGATACATGGTGAGAGTGACTTCTTCGGAGATGTCCGGGCCGGCGGCCGTTCCGGAACCGGATGCGGCGGCCGGGGTTGAAGCGGGAGCCGAGGAACTTGTGCTGCCGCAGGCGGCGAACAGGCTCAGCGCCATCACCAGGGCAAGAACGAGAGCCAGCAGTTTCGCTGATTTTTTCATGGTTTTTCCTCCTTGTAAATGAATTATACCGCACCGCGCACCACCGTGCACGGTTTTTTACACTGTCAGCCTTTCACGGCGCCGATGGTGACGCCCTTGACGAAGTACTTCTGCAGGAACGGATACAAAAGGATGATGGGGCCGGTGGCCACCACCGTCATGGCCAGCTTCATGGGCTCGCTGGGCACTTCGCTCATGGGCAGGCCGCTGCGTGCCGCTGCGGCCGAAATGGCCTGCGCCTTGGTGAGGATGTTGTTCAGGTAGTACTGAAGCGGATACAGGTCGCTGCGCCCCTCATCGAGGAAGAGCATGGCGTCGTACCAGTCGTTCCAGTAGTTGAGGGCGATGAACAGGCCCACCGTGGCGAGCCCCGCCTTGCACAGAGGCATCGCGATCCGCAGGTAGATGGTGAAGTCGCCCGCGCCGTCAAGCCGGGCGGATTCGTACAGCGCCTCCGGAATGCCGGCCATGTAGCTTTTCAGGATGAGCAGATAGGTCACGTTGATGAGAATGGGAAGGATCAGCGAGATGATGTTGTTGTGAAAATGCAGATATTTGGTGTTGAAGATGTACCAGGGCACCAGACCTCCGCCGAAGATGGAGGTGAAGTAGAAGAAGAAAGACATCTGGTACCGGTAGCGGAATGTGCTGCTCGCCAGCACATAGGCCGCCATACTGGTCAGAAAGAGCCCCAGAAACGTTCCGGTGACGGTGACGAAAATGGTCACGCCGTAGGCTCGCAGCAGATCTCCGGGAATCTTGAACAGCGTTTTGTAGGCCTCCAGAGAAAAGGTCTCCGGAATGAGCTGATACCCGTGCGTCAGGATAGAGGTCTGGTCCGAAAACGAACCGCTCAGCACCAGCAGGAACGGCAGCAGGCAGCAGATGGAGAGCACCGCCAGAACCACCACGGAGATCACGTCGAAGATCACGCGGTCGCGGCCCACGGGCTTTTTTCCGGTTTTGACTTTGCTTGACATGAGGCCGCCTCCTTTCAGAACAGTGCGTAGTCAGGCTCCACCTTTTTCACAAGCTTGTTGGCAAGGAGCACCAGCAGGAAGGAGAAGGTGGACTGATACAGGCCCGCGGCGCTGGTCATGCCGAACTCCTGCAGCTGCAGCAGCGAGCGGGTGACGTAGGTGTCGATGACGTCCGTGACGTCCAGCACCATGGGGTTGTTGCCGGTGACCTGCCAGAACATCTGGAAGTCGCCCTTCATGATGGTGCCGATGGCCAGCAGGAACAGGATGACGACGGTGGGCCGGATGCCCGGCAGCGTGATGTGGCGGATCTTCTGCCACATGTTCGCGCCGTCCAGATCGGCGGCTTCGTAGAGCTGGCCGTCGATGTTCATGATGCTGGCCAGATACATCACCGTGCCGTAGCCGACGTTCTTGAAGGCGCTCACTCCGATGAGGATGAAGGGCCAGACGGCTTTGTTGGAGTAGATGTCCACCGGGTCCATCCCCAGCGAGCGCAGGAATGTGTTCACGGCGCCGAATTCAAAGTTGAACATATTGTAGATGAACGCGCCGACAACGACCCATGAGATGAAGTACGGGAAGAACATCACCGACTGCGTGATCCGCTTGAACCATTTTCCCGCGAGTTCCGAGAGGAGAATGGCGCAGGTGATCTGCAGGAACGTGTTCACGCAGAGAAAGGCAACGTTGTACAGAATGGTGTTGCGCGTGACGCTCCACGCCTTTCCCGACTGGAAGAAATACTCGAAATTCTTGAATCCCACCCACGGGCTGCCGAAAATGCCGTCGTGGTAGTTGTACTCCTTGAAGGCGAGCACGATGCCGCCCATGGGAATGTAGCACATCAGGATCACCACAATGGCCGCCGGCAACAGCATCAGCCATTTGACCCGGTTCTTCTTCAAATCACGGAGAAAGGCGCTTTTTTTCCGTTTCATTTGTCCGGCCTCCCTGTGTTTTTGTCCACTACCATCGTAGCAGACCTGTATTTCCAAAACAACGGGAGACGATTATGATAGGAGGGAAAAATTATGGTCTTTTCGTTAAAATTCATTTTTTGCACGAAAATTCATTGAAACGTTGTAAATTTCAGTCTATATTATAGATAAAGCCAACAGAATGCCGGAAAGAGAGGTGACCGTGGTGCGTTTTTCTGTGCTTGTCGCGGACGATGAAAAAATGCCGCGGGAGATCCTGCGCGACCATCTGCCATGGGAAGAACTGGGCGTGGAACGGGTGGAGGAGGCCGAGGACGGCGCGCAGGCGCTGGAACTGGCGCGGGTGCACCGCCCGGATATCATCATCAGCGACGTGAAGATGCCCCGCATGAACGGGCTTGAGCTGGCGGGCGCGGTGCGGGAGATGTACCCCGAGTGCCAGTTCATTTTCCTCAGCGGCTATACGGACAAGGAATACCTGAAAGGAGCCATCAAGCTCCGGGCCGCCAGCTATGTGGAAAAACCGATCGACCTTGAGGAGATCTCCGCCGTGCTGCGGGACGTCGTCTCGGAACTGCGTAAGCAGGAGCACCCCGACCCGAACCTGATCTTTTACCGCGGCGAGGACGGCGACCTCACCACGCCGGGAAACGGCGAGGTGTACGTGTACGAAAAGACGATGTTCGCCGCGCTGGGCAACCTTATTCGCCACAAGCGCAGAGCGGAGGCGATGAATCTCACCGCCCGCCTGTACCGGGACATCCGCCGGTGCGAGGGCACGCAGCCGGAAGTGGTGCGCAATCTCTACTGTCAAATCGTCTTTTCGCTGCTGTCGGCGGCCGAGAGCCGCAACATCACCGCCGTCACCGAGCAGGGCGACTATCTGCTCTACACCGCCGCAAAACAGCCCACTCTGCGGCTGCTCTGGCAGACGCTCACCGAGGCGATGCAGACGTATTTCCAGGCCGTGGAGAGCAACGCGCAGGATCTGGTGACGCGGGTGGATGAATACCTGGCGGCGCATCTGCAGGACAGTGACTTCACCGTGCAGGCCATGGCCTCCGATCTGGGGTTTGTCCACACGTATCTGTGCAGTGCCTACAAGAAGAACAGCGGGCGCACCGTCAACCAGAAGCTCACCGAGCTGCGGATGGAGCGGGCCAAGACTCTCCTGGCGGACCCGTCCCGCAAGCTCTACGAGGTGGCCCATGCCGTGGGATATGCCGACGGCAAATATTTCGTCAAACTGTTCACCAAGGAAGTGGGCATCCCGCCCCGCCTTTACCGGGAGAATCTTTGCTGCCATGAAGAATAAACTCCGTGCCCTCGGGCGCAGCTTTCTGCTGGATGTGGGCCTGCGCGGCAAGCTGCTGTGCATCTTTTTTCTCCTTCTGGTGCTGCCGCTGGGCGTGTTCACGCTCTATGCCTTTCACCGCATCAACACGGTCATCGAGGAGCAGACCTATTCCGCCGCGCAGAAGGCATTCGACGACACCCACACGGCCGTGGAGGATCTGCTGGGCCGCCTGACGCAGGTGGCCAACGTTCTGACCATGGAACCGTCCCTTTATGCGCTTGCAGCCAGCGATTCGACGGACACCACGTACATCCAGCGTCTGGAAGACCGCGACCGCATTTCCACGACGTTTACATATCTGCGTTCCATGTCCGGTGTAGACCGCATCCGTCTGTACGTGAGCAACGACTACCTCTATACCAATTCCGCCGACATTGTTTCGCTCGATTCAGTGCAGGACAGCGAGTGGTTCCGCTCGTTCCGCGAGGGCAGTGTTGTCTGCTGGTTCGGCCCCGCAGACTTTGCCGACCAGCCGGAGAGCGAGCAGGGGTGGTATTCCCTGATGCGCCTGATTTACGATCCGAGCCACGTGCAGGAGCCTCTGGCCATTCTCCGCGTGGATATTTCGGCCGAGAGAGTGGATGCGGCGGTGAGCCGAAGCACCATCACCCGGAACGGCACGGTGCTGCTGCTGGACGGCGGCGAAGTACTCAGCGCATCGTCGCCGGACCGCGCGGAAACCCTCAGCAGCTCCATGCCGGCGTCCGCCGCGGGATGGGTGGAGGTCGACACCCCGCAGGGGCCGTGCCGCGCCCAGACGGTGGCTCTGGAGAACTGCGGCTGGACTCTGGCCGCAGCGCTGCCGCGGGACGATATCTTCCGCACCAGCCGCAAGCTGCGTCTGGAGATGCTTGTGGTCGTCGTGGTGCTGGCGGCGGCATCCTACTTTCTGGCATACCGGCTCAGCCAGTCCATCACCCGGCGGCTTTACCGCCTCAACGATACCATGCACGCCGTGGAACTGGGCGATGTCTACGCCCGCGTCACCCCGCAGGGACGGGATGAGATCGGCCAGCTGATGCACAGTTTCAGCAACATGATGACGCGCATCGACACGCTCATGGACGAAAAGCTCGAACAGGGCCAGCAGATCAAGGCGCTGGAGCTGAAGGCGCTGCAGGCGCAGATCAACCCGCATTTCCTCTACAATTCGCTGGACCTCATCAACTGCACGGCCATTGCGAACAATGTGCCCCAGATCAGCCGCATGGTCAATGCGCTGGCCAAGTTTTATCGTCTCTCGCTCAGCCGCGGCCGTGAAGTCATCCCTCTTGCGGACGAACTGAAGCACGCGCGCCTGTATGTGGAGATTCAAAACATGCGGTTCGAGAACCGCGTGCACACGGAGTGGAACGTGGAGCCCGGCGTGGAGCAATGCCCCATCATCAAGATCGTGCTGCAGCCGATCATCGAAAACGCCATCATCCACGGGATTTTCGAAAAGCCGGATAAGACCGGAAACCTCCGCATCGCTGCGTTCCGGCAGGCAGACGACCTCATCATCACCGTGGAGGACGACGGCGTTGGAATGGACGACGAGACCCGTCTGGCCAATTTCGCCGCCAGCGCGTCCAGCGCCAACACAAAAGGCGGCTATGGCGTGCGCAACATCAACGAGCGTTTGCACCTCGCATAC
Organism: uncultured Ruthenibacterium sp.; assembly: GCA_944386565.1. GTDB lineage: Bacteria > Bacillota > Clostridia > Oscillospirales > Ruminococcaceae > Ruthenibacterium. Next base: position 71,821 of record CALXBO010000007.1, read on the forward strand.
GGCGCGGAATACGGTCTGTCCTGCGAGAGCGTGCCCGGCGAGGGGACACGTGTGACCATCCGCATTCCGGCGGCCGAAGAAGAAACCGGAAAACCGCAGGAGTGAGAAAAAAGAAAGGCGTCATGTCGTGCTTTCACGACATGACGCCTTTTTGGCGCAGCGGGAGGGATTCGAACCCTCGTGCAGTTTCCTGCAAACTGATTTCGAGTCCTGTGCCGAAAAGGCTCT
>CALXBO010000008.1 GCA_944386565.1 uncultured Ruthenibacterium sp.
CTATCCGCACCAGTTCTCGGGCGGCCAGCGCCAGCGCGTCGGCATCGCCCGCGCGCTCATCATGAACCCGAAGCTCATCATCGCGGACGAATGCATCAGCGCGCTGGACGTTTCCATCCAGGCGCAGGTCGTCAACCTGATGAAAGACCTTCAGGACGAAACCGGAACTGCCTACCTGTTCATCGCGCACGACCTGTCGATGGTCAAGTACATCTCCGACCGCATCGGCGTGCTGCACCTCGGCCATCTGGTGGAGACGGGCACGACGGACGAGATCTTCCGCAACCCGACCCATCCGTACACGCAGAGCCTTCTGTCGGCGATCCCCCACCCCAACCCCGTCACGGAGCGCACGCGCATTGCGCAGAGCTACGACTACAAAGAGGCCGGCGTGGACTACAACATCGGAACGAGCTACCTCGTGGAGGGCACGCATTACGTGCTTGCCACGGACGAGGAGTTCACACGCTGGACCTCAAAGCACTGAGCAAAGCCCGCTTTGCTTTCCAAGCCCCCTGACAAGGGGGCTTTTTTTGTTGGAGAATCGAAATTGTGATAACATCTTTCACAAAAAATTCCTTGACTTTATTGGTCAGAACCAATAAAATTGTTTTGCATCAAACAGTTCGATACTGAACAGAAAGGAGACAGCGCAGCATGAAACTCGGATTCGAGCTGCACACCACGGATATCTGCATCAGCCGGGCGCTGAACCGGATGATCGACGAATCCGTCGCCGACCGGGCCACGCCTGCCCACGGCCGGATTCTGGGGTTTGTGGAGCATGAGAACCGCATGGGGCGGGACGTTTATCAGAAAGATCTGGAGGCGGAACTGGGCATCACGCGTTCCAGCGTGACCAATCTGCTCCAGCTGATGGAGAAAAAGGGGTACATCCGGCGCGTTGACGTGATGAGTGACGCACGGCTCAAGCGCATCGTTCTGACGGACAAGGGCCATGAGGTACTGCGCGGCCTTGACCGCTGCATCGACCGCATGGAGGATCATCTTCATTCGCTCCTGACTCCGGACGAAGTCGATACGCTGATCGAGCTTCTTCACAAGCTGCGCGACGGAATGCCCGAAGAGGGGCTCTCCTGCCCGCCCCCGCCGGACGAGATCTGCTGCATCGAACTGCAAAACAAGGAATTGGAGGGACACCGATGATCAAAACACTGGCGGCGCAGATCAGGCAATACAAAAAAGCCTCGATCCTCGCGCCGATCTTCACGTTTCTCGAAACGGTGATGGAGATCCTCATCCCGCTTGTGATGGCATCCATCATCGACAACGGCATCGAGAAAAACGACATGAGCGTCGTTTTGCGCGACGGCCTGCTGATGATCTGCATGGCGGCGGTCTGCCTTTTGTTCGGCATTCTGGCCGGGCGCTTCGCGGCGTATGCGTCGACGGGCTTTGCCTGCAACGTGCGCGACGCAATGTATGAAAAAATCCAGACGTTCTCATTTTCCAACATCGACCATTTCTCGACGGCCGGTCTTGTCACGCGTCTGACGACCGACGTGACGAACCTTCAGAACGCATACCAGATGATTCTGCGCATGTGCATCCGCGCTCCGGCCATGATGCTCTGCGCGCTCTTCCTCTCGTTTGCCATCAGCGCCAAGCTGAGCATGGTGTTCGTCGTCGCGCTGGTCTTCCTGGCCGCATGCCTGTCGTTCATCATCTCCCGCACCATTCCGGTGTTCAACAAGGTGTTCGACAGCTACGACGCACTGAATGCCAGCGTGCAGGAAAACGTCTCGGCCATCCGCGTCGTGAAGGCGTTCGTCCGTGAAAAATACGAAAACGAGAAATTCACCAAGGCCGCCACGGCTCTGTACAGACTGTTCGTGAAGGCGGAGAGCACGCTGTCGTTCAACAACCCCGCCATGATGATCACCATTTACAGCTGCATCCTCGGTCTGAGCTGGTTCGGCTCTCAGCTAATCGTCGGCGGCGAACTCACGACCGGCCAGCTCTCCAGCCTGTTCAGCTACATCGCAAACATCCTCATCAGCCTGATGATGATTTCGATGGTGTTCGTCATGATCACGATGAGCGCCGCCAGCGCACGCCGTATCTCGGAAGTGCTGCGCGAGGAACCCGACATCGTGAGCCCGGAGAATGCCGTCACGGAAATTCCCGACGGCAACGTCGATTTCGATCACGTTTCGTTCTCGTACCGCACCGGCACGGGCAAACCCGTTCTGCAGGACATTGACCTGCACATCAAGTCCGGCGAGACCATCGGCATCATCGGCGGCACGGGCGCGGCGAAGTCCAGCCTTGTGAACCTCATCAGCCGTCTGTACGACGTCACGGAGGGCTGCGTCAAGGTAGGCGGCATCGACGTGCGCCGCTACGACATCGAAGCGCTGCGCGACGATGTGTCCGTGGTGCTGCAGAAAAACGTTCTGTTCAGCGGCACGATTCTCGACAACCTCCGCTGGGGCGACGAAAACGCAACGCGTGAGGAATGCGAGCGCGTGTGCCGTCTCGCTTGCGCGGACGAATTCATCGACCGCTTCCCCGACGGCTACGACACCTACATTGAGCAGGGCGGCTCGAACGTCTCCGGCGGCCAGAAGCAGCGCCTGTGCATTGCGCGCGCCCTGCTGAAAAAGCCGAAAGTCCTCATTCTGGACGACTCCACAAGCGCCGTCGACACGGCGACCGACGCCAAGATCCGCAAGGCTCTGCGCGAGGAGATCGCCGACACGACAAAATTCATCATCGCGCAGCGCGTCTCCAGCGTTCAGGACGCCGACCGCATCCTCGTTCTGGACAACGGCCGCGTCGACGGATTCGACACGCATGAAAATCTTCTGAAAACCAACGCCATTTACCGCGAGGTCTACGAAAGCCAGACCAAGGGCGGCGGCGACTTTGATGAGAAAGGAGGCGATGAGCAGTGAACAGACAGCCTCAACGTATGGGCGGCCCGCGCGGCGGAGCCGGTCTCAGCGCTCTGCGCAACACGCCGGGCGCCGGAAAAGTCATGGCGCGCGTGCTGCGTCTCATTCTCCGCGATTACCCGGTGCACTGCGTCGCGGTCATCGTTGCCATTCTCGTTTCCACGCTCGCGCAGGTGCGCGGCACGCTCTTCCTCCAGACCCTGATCGACGACTACATCCTTCCGATGACGAAAACCGCGTCGCCTGACTTCGCGCCGCTCGGGCAGGCGCTCATCCGCCTCGCCTGCATCTATGTGGTCGGCGTGCTGTGCGCCTGGGCGTACAACCGCATCATGGTCACCGTCTCGCAGGGAACGATGCGCGACATCCGTGTGAAACTCTTCACTCACATGGAGAGCCTTCCCATCCGCTACTTTGACACGCACCCGCACGGCGACATCATGTCGGTCTACACGAACGATACCGATACGCTGCGTCAGTTCATCAGCCAGAGCCTGCCGCAGATGTGCGCCGGCATCATCCAGATCGTGAGCGTGTTCTTCAGCATGATCATGCTGGACATTCCCCTGACGATCCTCGCGCTCGTGATGGTGGGCGTGATGATGAGCGCGACGCGCTTCATCGCCTCCCGCTCCGGCAAGTACTTCGTCGACCAGCAGCGCGACCTCGGCAAGGTGAACGGCTACATCGAGGAAATGATGGACGGCCAGAAGGTCGTCAAGGTGTTCTGCCACGAGGAAAAGAGCCTTGAGGAATTCCGCGCGCACAACGAACAGCTCCGCCAGAGCGCGGACAACGCCAACAAGTTCGGCAACATCCTGATGCCTGTGAACGCGCAGCTGGGCAACCTGAGCTACGTGCTCTGCGCCATCGTGGGCGCGACGCTCTCCATCTACGGCATCAGCGGCCTGACGCTGGGCGCGCTGGTCTCCTTCCTGACGCTGACCAAGAACTTCAACCAGCCCATCACGCAGCTCTCGCAGCAGCTCAACAGCGTTGTCATGGCGCTCGCGGGTGCGAACCGCGTCTTTGAGCTGATGGACGAAGAGCCCGAGAAGGACGAGGGCTACGTCACCCTCGTGAACGTGAAGGAAAAGGCGGACGGCTCGCTCGAAGAGACCCCTGAACGCACGAACGTCTGGGCCTGGAAGCATCCGCACCACGACGGCACGCTGACGTATGAACGCCTGCGCGGCGACGTTGTGATGGACGGCGTCGACTTCGGCTACGTTCCCGAGAAGACAGTTCTGCACGACATTCATCTGTACGCGCAGCCCGGCCAGAAGATCGCGTTTGTCGGTTCGACGGGCGCCGGCAAGACGACCATTACGAACCTGCTCAACCGCTTCTATGACATTCAGGACGGCAAGATCCGCTACGACGGCATCAATATCACCAAGATCAAGAAAGACGACCTGCGCCGCGCTCTGGGCATGGTGCTTCAGGATACGCACCTGTTCACCGGCACGGTCATGGACAACATCCGCTACGGCCGTCTGGACGCCACCGATGAGGAATGCATCGCCGCGGCCCGTCTGGCCAACGCCGACGGATTCATCCGCCGCCTGCCGGACGGCTACAACACGATGCTGACGGGCGACGGCGCGAACCTCTCGCAGGGCCAGCGCCAGCTGCTCGCCATCGCGCGCGCGGCCGTGGCCGACCCGCCCGTGCTGATTCTCGACGAGGCGACGTCCTCGATCGACACGCGCACCGAAGCACTCGTGCAGCAGGGCATGGACGGCCTGATGTACGGACGCACGTCGTTCGTCATCGCGCATCGTCTTTCCACGGTCCGCAACGCCGACTGCATCATGGTTCTGGAACAGGGCCGCATCATCGAGCGCGGCACGCACGACGACCTGATGGCGCAGAAGGGCCGCTACTGCATGCTGTACACCGGCGGTCTGAACAAAGCGGAGTGATCGTTCCGCACATAAAGCGCAAAAACTGCGGGCAAACTGTGTTTGCCCGCAGTTTTTTTCATTTCATTGCAATATTCCCGCACACGGCTGCGTATTATCCGTGTCAACCACTTTATTCAAAAGGAGTTATCACCGATGAAAAAACTTTGCCTGCTTCTTGCCGCCGCCATGCTTGCCGCCACGTTTGCCGCCTGCGGCGCATCTTCTTCCTCCGTTTCCTCTTCTGAAGCCGCTCATGTGGACGGTACGCTCGAGGAGCTGATGGAGAAAGTCTACGAGGGTATCGGGGAAGATGAGATGCCGATGGTCGGCAACACCGAACTGACCGCGGACAATTCCGTCTACTACACCGGCGTGGAGAGCACTGAATACACCGAGGGCCTTGCGTCCGAAGCGATGATCGGTTCGATCGCACACTCCGTCGTGCTGCTGCGTGCCGAGGACGAAGCCGCCGCCGAAACGCTGAAAGAGGACGTCAAGGCGAACGTCGATCCCCGCAAGTGGATCTGCGTGGAAGCGGAAGAGGTCATCACCGACAACATCGGCGACCTTGTCATTCTCATCATGTCGGACGGAACTCTCGCGCCGAAACTGCACGAGAACTTCCTCGCTCTGGCTCAGTAAATGAAAGCGAGTCTGCTTGCCGCGGCCGTCTGCACCGCGCTTGTACTGAGTTCCTGCAGCGCTCCCGCTGCGCAGAACGGGATTTATTCTCTGGACGGTGATCTGGTCAAGGACATCACTCCGCTGGATGAGCGTTCGGTGGAACTGTTTGCGGAAAAACTGACGTCCGTCCGTGAGACGTATCTCACAGAGAACAACCGCGTGTTTTACGCGGTGATCCCCGACAAGGCCCAGTATGCGAACGAGACCGTTCCCCGCATTGACCTCGAGGCCGTATGCTCATCGCTGGACAGTTCTCTGCCGAACTGGACGCGCATCGACCTCTCCTCCGCCCTCTCAGCGGACAGCTACTACCGCACCGACGGACACTGGCGGCAGGAAGAGCTCCAGAGCGTTGTGAATGCGCTGGGCGCGGCCATGGACTTTTCCGCCGATCTCTCCGCGTTTGAGGAAAACCGGTATGAACATTTCCTCGGCACCTACGCCGGGGACGCCCGCAACCCGCAGCCCGAGACCCTTGTGTGGCTGACAAACAGCGACACACAGGCGGCAGTCGTGGACAACTACCAGACGCCGGACGTGAAGACAGTGTACGACACGGACAAGCTCGCGTCCGACATTCCCTATGACGTGTTTCTCTCGGGCGCGACGCCCGTGGTAACAATCTCAAATCCGAATGCTTCGACAGACCGTGAGCTCGTGATTTTCCGGGATTCCTTTTCCTCGAGCCTTGCGCCGCTTCTGTGCGGGGAGTATACTAAGATCACACTGTTGGATCTTCGCTATATGGCAACGGCGCTGATCCCGCAATTTGTCACATTCGGCGATCAGGACGTGCTGTTCCTGTACAGTCTGGAAGTTGTCAACAACAGCGCCATGCTGCGTTGAAAGGAGTCATTCATGAAACGACTGATCACATCCGCCCTCGCCCTCGTGCTGGCCGTCTCGCTCGCCGCGTGCAGCGGCGCGGCAGGGTTTGCGCAGGACGCCGACTTTTCCTCCGCCATCGAATCCACCCGTGAGGAAGAGCTGAATCAGGCCTTCCCCATCGTCGATTACACGGCGGGCGGCGAGCCGGTGCTCTCCCTGAACCCGAACGGAATGTCCGAGGAGGAGGCCGCCTCTTACGCGCAGATGGTTGCGGACACGATCGGGCTTGACGGTTCCCTGTTCGAACGGTACAGCGTTTCCGCTTCGCTCATCATCACGCAGGCCTACGCGGTCGGCGTGTTCCGCCCGGCCGAAGGGTGCGAAGAAGATGCGCTGGACGCCGTCAACAGCTATGTGGACAACGTCAAAAAGTCGTTCGAGAATTACCTCCCGGATCAGTACGACATTGCAAAACAGGCCGTTGTGCGCCAGTATTCTTCCGGCGAGATCCTGCTGGTTTTGTGCGAAAACGCACCGCAGCAGGCCGATGCACTGGAAAAGGCGCTGAGCGAGTAAAGAAAAACGGGTTTCCGTGTTCGGAAACCCGTTTTTTGTTTATGCGGAAAGCGTGCGCGCCAGCGCGAGAAGCGCCGCGGGCGTATTAAGCGCGGGCGTGCGCTGCACGGCCGACAAGAGCTGTGACAGAACGCCCTTCATTTTTCTGGCCGGAACTCCGGCAGCCGTCAGCTCCTGCGCCGTCACGGCGAGTTGGCTGATGCGGTACGGCTCGCCGCTCTCACACAGTTTCTGATAGAGCACCGCAGCGTCCTTCCAGCCCGGCGCAAAGACGGAAAGCGCTTGTGCGGCCGCGTTGAAATCAAATTTCGGCAGACGGCCCAGACGGCTTTTCAGCTCCAGCATGCTGCGGGGCGGCGCATAGGCGAACAGGCTCTCGTATACGATGAGCGTGCGGCACATCTTTTCATCCATCTTCATGGCGCGGGACGCGCGGAACACGTCGGCGCCGCACAGATGCAGAAATGCCCACCAGCGGGCCGCCGGATTCGCAGGCACCGAACTGAGAGGGCCGAGGCAGCGCTTCGGGCCGCCCACGCCCACATGCGAAAAACCGCCTGCCGCCGCCAGCGGAGCGATCATCTCCGGGTGTTCGGACATGAGCACCGCCTGCACGCCGTCCACAAATTTTTCCGGCGTCACACCGGACAGGCGCGGCGCATAATCACAGGCCGCAAGATATGTATCCGCCTCGATGTTCGCGCCGATCATCGCACAGCACACATACAGTGTGAGCACATGCAGCGGGCTCGCTTCAAACAGTTCCCGCGCATCTCCCCGTGTGCGCAGCACAAGCCCCTGCTCTGTCTCCTGGACGCAGAAACCCGCTTTTTCCACCACGCGGTCCACCTCAAGAGTCCATTTCATCCGCATTCCCCCGCTTTCTGTTGAACAGTATACCAAAAAATCTGCTCAAATTGTTTATTTTTTTGAAAAAAAATATTATACTGTAAACAGAAGCGTATGCCCGCGCGTTGAAACGGCGCGGCGAATCAGAAACAAAGGTGGTCTTGTTTGGATGAACGGTTTTAATTCCAATCTGCTGGACGGCAAAACGAAACTGCATTTTATCGGCGTCGGCGGCAGCGGTATGTTTCCTCTTGTGCAGATTCTGCATGCTGTCGGCTACGAGATCACAGGTTCGGACGTCAACGAGGGCGACATCATTGACCGCGAGCGCGCCATGGGCATTCAGGTGATGATGGGGCACAAGGCGGAAAATGTGCACGGCGCGGAACTTGTCGTGTACAGCGCTGCGATCCATCCGGACAATCCCGAACTGCAGGAGGCGGAGCGCCTCGGAATCCCCACGGCCGAGCGCAGCATCCTGCTCGGCTATGTGACGAACACATACCCGCACCCTCTGTGCATCGCGGGTACGCACGGCAAAACGACGACGACGGCCATGACCGTTCAGATTCTCTACGACGCGGGCAAGGACCCCGCGGCCGTCATCGGCGGCAAGCTGCCCGCCATCGACGGATACGGCCGCTACGGAACCGGCCACGAGATCGTCGTGGAGGCCTGCGAATACCACGACACGTTCCTGCACCTCGTTCCCCATGTGGGCGTGATCCTGAACATCGACGCGGATCACATGGAATACTTCAAAACCATGAAGAACCTCAAGATGTCGTTCCGCAAATTTGCGTTGCTGACGCAGCACACGGTCCTGATCAACGTGGACGACGACAACACCATCGCCGCGCTGAGCGGCGTGGACCGCTACGTGCGCACGTTCGGCATCGAGCGCAGCGCCGACTATCAGGCCGTCAATGTGCGCGAGTACCGCCCGTCGTTCTATGCGTTCGATCTCAACGTCCACGGACGCATCGTGGCCAAATTTGAGCTCGGTGTGCCGGGCCATCACAACGTGTACAACGCGCTCGCGGCCGTGGCTCTGGCCAGCATGTCCGGCTGCACGTATGAGGAGTGCGAAGCGGGCATCCGCGCGTTCCGCGGAGCCGGACGCCGGTTCGAATTTCTCGGCGAAGTCAACGGCGTAACGATTGCCGACGACTACGCCCACCACCCGGCGGAACTGGACGCCACGCTGAGCGCCGCGAAGAAAATGGATTACAAGCACGTCTGGGCCGTGTTCCAGCCGTTCACCTACACGCGCACCGAGCGCCTGCTCGACGATTTTGCCGCCGTGCTCTCCAAGGCCGACCACGTCGTGATGACGGAGATCATGGGCAGCCGCGAGCGCGCCGAGGACTACACCGTGCGCACGAAAGACCTCGCCGCGAAGATCCCCGGCAGCGTGTGGTTCAACACGTTCGATGAGGTCGTGAACTACGTGATGACGCACGCCGAACCCGGCGACCTTGTCATCACACTCGGCTGCGGCGACATCTACAAGGCCGCAAAGAAAATGATGCACTGGGAGGGCTGAGCCTTCCCTCCCCGATGCGACAGCAAAATGAGCCCCGGAATCCGGGGCTCATTTTTATTGGCATGATTCAATACAGAGACAGCTGGCCGTCGCGGTTCGAAACCGCTTTGCGCTCGCGGACGGTGTCGGCCGGCGACAACGGCGCGCCGAGCAGCGGCGATAAGGCATCGCATACGGCGCTCGCGCCGCGCATCGCGTAGCAATAGGTGCACGCATTGCGGCACGTTCCGTACGCGCCGATGTCAACGCTCTCAAAGCATCCGCATCCGTCTCTCTGGCCCGCGTCCCTTTTCAGTGAGAGCGGCGCCCCGACGGCCTGCTCCAGCACCGCGCGGTCGATGCAGGCGGCCGGACGGATACCTGCTCCGGAAAAGTCCAGCCGCTCGCAGCACGCGCGCACTTCCAGCCCGAAGCGCTGAGCGGTTCCGGCAAATGCGCGTGCCAGACGCATCTGCATCTCCTCATCCGGAGCAGCGAGCGCGCGGCCGCGCATACCGGGATACCGGTCCAGAAAGCTGATGGTCACAAGGCGGGTGAAGGGCGCAAGGTGCGCGGCCATCGCATCAAACGCCGCTGCGTGCGCCGGTTCGTCCCAGCCGTCCGCCAGCAGTACCGGGTCGTAGCGCCACAGCACGCGGTGCGCGCCGATGCGGCGCGAGAGCGCTTCAAACGTCCCGGCGAGCTCCTTCCAGCTCCGCACGCCCGGCTCGATCTCCCTGCCGTACGGCGTAATGGTGAACTGGAACACATACGAAAATCCGCGCGCGTCCAGCTCGTCCAGATACGGTATCAGCGGCGCGGGGTCTTTTGTCCAGAAGACGATGCAGTCCACGACGTCCGGCGTGAGCGGTACGCGCGAGACACTGCGGGGATTCCTCGGGTTGCGGACGAGACAGAAGCCCGCCCGGATGCGCTCCATGAACCATGCGGCATGACAGCACGGAATGTCCGTGCGGCGCGACGCGGATACGATCATGAAAAACGCCCCCTTCCGCGCTCATTGTAACACGAAAGGGAGCGTGTGTCACTGCGTTCCGAGCCCGAAGCTCACGCCAATGGCCTGATCGACGCGGTGGAGCGTCTCGTCGGGCAGCCTGCCGGAGCGCTCGCGCAGACGGCGCTTGTCGATGGTGCGGATCTGTTCCAGCAGGATGACGCTGTCCTTCGTCAGCCCTCCCTGACCCGCTTTGACGCCGATGTGCGTGGGCAGGTTGGACTTGTCGAGCTTCGACGTGATGGCGGCGGCGATCACCGTCGGGGAAAAGCGGTTCCCGACATCGTTCTGCACGATAAGTACGGGACGAACGCCTCCCTGTTCCGAACCGACGACCGGGCTGAGATCGGCATAGAACACTTCGCCGCGGTGTACTTCTCTGGAATCCGTCATAAAAGATCACCCTCCCTTTGTCCTTAGTGTGGCAAAGGAAGGGCGGTTTTAATCAGCACGGCAGATATTTCCTCACAGAACGGCCTGACCGTTGACGTTCAGACGGAACGCAAGCCCAAGCTTCTCGGCCGCTTTGCGGCACAGCAGCATGCGCTCGAGGAAGATCTCGAAATACGCCATCACGGGCGAGATCTCGGTGTCGATGACGAGCGAGAGCTCGATCGCCTGTTTGTCCGGCGTGAGCACGGTGGTCGCTTTCTCCACCGCGTAGTTGACGCGGTCGTGGATGTCAAACGTCGCCATGTCCCGGTTGCGCACGCGCGTGCGGCGCACGTCGGTCTTGTCGGCGAGGATGAGCGCCGCCGCCACCGGATTGACGGGATATGCCGTGGATTCGTCGTGGTTGCCGATGGCAGAGCACACCGTCGCGATCTCGTCGGCCGTCATCCCGAGCTTGTCGAGGATGCGGAACGCCATGACGGCGCCGGACTGCGCGTGGTCGATGCGGTTGATGACGTTGCCGATGTCGTGCATATAGCCCGCGATCCACGCGAGCTCGCAGGTGCGGTCGTCGTATCCGAGTTCGCGCAGCACCTTTTCGGCGAAGTGCGCCACGCGCGTGACGTGCGCAAAGCTGTGCTCGGTAAACCCCAGCGCACTGAGCGTGTCGTCCGCGCGGCGGATGTAGGTTTTGATCTGTTCGTTGTCCTTGATGTCCTGCGGTGAGATCATGCGTTTCTCCTTTTTTACGGCTGCTCCAGCACGACAAAGGCCGTGGAAAAACCGCCCTCGTGCGTGAGCGAAAGATGTGCCGTGATGTTGTTTTCCCGGATAAAATACTCCAACGCGCCCGAAAAGCGGAAGTACGGCTCGCCCTTTTCCCCGCGCAGCGCCTCGGCCTCGCTCCACACAAAGCCCGAAAGCCCTGTGGCGAGCGCCTTTCCGAGCGCCTCCTTCGCGGCGAAATTGGCCGCCACCGTCTCGGCGCGGTTCTTGCGCTGCTCAAACATCGCGCGTTCGTTTTCTCCGAACACGCGGGTCATAAAACTCTCGTGCGTCATCGTCCGTTCGATGCGCTCAATGGTCGTCGTGTCGACGCCGATGCCGTAGATCATACGAGCACCCGCCTTTCTGCTGCATTACAGATTCAGTATACATCAATCATCGCCAAAAAACCACTCCCGCGTGAAAGGTTTACAAAATACTTGCAAATACGTCCCGGAAAGAGTATAATATAGCACGTGAAACGCGACGACGGAGAGAGTACGCGCGGGATCGTTCCTGTTTTCCAGAGAGAAGCGCCCTGGCTGAAAGCGCTTTGCAGGCACGCTGCGCCGAAGTTCACTCCCGAGCGGCTTTGCTGAAGGCAGTGCTGGTAGGCGAAGACGGGTTTTCCCGTTACAGGAAGCGAGAGTGTTTGCTCTTTGGGCAAAAATACGGGTGGTACCGCGGAGTTTTGAGTTTCAAGGCTTCGTCCCTGCATGTGTCGGGGACGAAGTCTTTTTTCGTTTCCCGGAAACGATCGGAAGGAATGGAAAGGAGCAAAGTTTCATGCATGAGATCATCGAACAGCTGGCCGCGCAGGCCGGCGAAGCGCTGGCCGCTGCGGATTCCCGCGAGACTCTGGCCGTGTTCTGGCAGGAATACCTGAGCAAAAACGGCAAGGTCTCCGGCCTGATGAAGCAGCTGCGCAACGTGGCGCCGGAGGAGCGCCCCGCGGCCGGCAAGATCATCAACGAGTTCAAACAGAAGCTGACGGCCGATTACGAGGCGGCCGCCGAGCGCATCAACGCCGCCGAGCTGGCCGCGCGCAACGCCGCCGAGGCGGTGGACATCACGCTGCCCGCCAAGCGCCGCGCCCTGGGCGCGCTGCACCCCATCACGCTCGTGAAGAATCAGATCATCGACACGTTCGCCGGCATGGGCTTCGAGGTGTTCGAAGGGCCGGAGATCGAGGACGACGACCACAACTTTACCCGCCTGAACGTGCCGAAGAACCATCCCGCGCGCGACATGCAGGACACGTTCTATCTGGCCGAGGACATCGTCCTGCGCACGCACACCAGTCCCGGACAGATCCGCGTGATGGACAGCAAGAATCCGCCCATCAAGGTACTCGTGCCCGGCCGCGTATTCCGCAGTGACTCCGACGCCACGCACAGCCCGATGTTCCACCAGATGGAGGGCCTTGTCGTGGACAAGCGCATCACGCTGTGCGATCTGCAGGGCATGCTGGACAAATTCGTGCAGGCTCTCTTCGGCCCGGAGGTCAAGACGCGCCTGCGCCCGTCGTACTTCCCGTTCACCGAGCCCAGCGTCGAGGTCGACGTGAGCTGCTTTGAGTGCGGCGGCAAGGGCTGCCCGCTGTGCAAGCACACGGGCTGGATCGAAGTGTTGGGCGGCGGCATCGTGCATCACAACGTCCTGAAAAACTGCGGCATCGACCCGGAGGAGTACTCCGGCCTCGCGTTCGGCATCGGCATCGAGCGCATCGCGATGCTGAGATACGGCATCAACAACATCGGCCTGCTGTTTGAAAACGATCTTCGTTTCCTGAAGCAGTTCCGCGAGTGATGGGGAGGGAGAAACCATGAAAGTACCATTCAGTTGGCTGAAAGAATATGTGGATATCGACGTGTCCGCCGAGGAACTGCAGGAGCGCCTGTTCTCGTGCGGTTTTGAGGTGGAAGAGCTGATCGACCTGTCGGCGGGCATTTCGCGCGTCGTCGTGGGTGAGATCACGTCGATGGAAAAGCAGGAGGGCACCGATCACCTGCATGTTTGCACCGTGAACTGCGGCGAATACGGCAGCGATCTCGTCATCTCCACCGGCGCGCCGAACATCTTTGTGGGTGCGCGCGTGCCCGTCGCTCTCGACGGCGCGACGCTGCCCGGCGGCATCACGATCAAAAAGCGCAAGATGCGCGGCGTGGAGTCAAACGGCATGATGTGCTCGGGCGAGGAGCTCGGCCTCAACGACGACCTCTATCCCGGCTCGGACGTGTACGGTCTGCTCATCCTGCCTGAGGACACCCCGCTCGGCGCGGATATCTGCAAGGTGACGGGGCTCGACGACTACATCTTCGACATCTCCATCACCTCGAACCGCCCGGACTGCCAGTCCATCCTCGGCATGGCGCGCGAAGTGGCCGCTGCCCTCGGCAAGCCCCTCAAGATGCCCGCCACCGACTGGACCGTCTCCGGCGAAGCCGACGACAGCATCCACGTGGAAGTGCAGGCTCCCGACCTGTGCCCGCGCTATCTCGCGCACTACGTCAGCAACATCCGCACGGGCGAATCGCCGCGCTGGATGAAGCGCAACCTCGCGCTGTGCGGTCTGCGCAGCATCAGCAACGTCGTCGACATCACGAACTATGTGCTTCTCGAGATCGGCCAGCCGATGCACGCGTTCGACCTTGAAAAGGTGGGCGGCCGCAGCATCACCGTGCGCCGCGCGCACGAGGGCGAGAAGATCGTCACGCTTGACGAGAAGGAATTCACGCTGACGCCGAACAACCTCGTTATCTGCGACGCGGACAAGCCGGTCGCTCTGGCGGGCGTCATGGGCGGCCTGAACAGCGGCATTGCCGACGACACCAAGCAGCTCCTGTTCGAGTGCGCCACGTTCGCGCGCGACTGCATCCGCAAGACCTCCCGCTCGCTCGGCCAGTCCAGCGACTCGTCCGCGCGCTACGAGAAAGGCGTTGACCAGTACTCCACCGAGCTCGGCCTCAACCGCGCTCTCCACCTCATCCAGCAGCTCGACTGCGGCGACATCACGCCGACCTGCTTCGACTGCTCGGCCGGGCTGTCCCGCGAGCGCAAGAGCGTGACCGTCACGCCCGAGCAGATCAACAACGTCCTCGGCATCGAAGTGCCGGAAGAAGCGATGAAGGACATCCTCGCGCGCCTTTCGTTCGAAGTGCACGAGGAGGACGGCGTCTGGACCGTGCTCGTGCCGCGCTGGCGCGAGGACGTGGAGGGCTACCCCGACCTCGCCGAGGAAGTCATCCGCGAATACGGCTACGACAAGCTGACGCCGACGTTCCTGAAGGCCGCCGCTGTGACGAACGGCGGGCTGAACACCGCGCAGAAGACGCAGATGAAGGTCAAACGCCTGATGTGCGCGCAGGGCTACTATGAGGCCAGCACGCTGGCGTTCTACTCCCCTGCCGACCTCGACATGCTGCACATCCCGGCCGATGACCCCGCTCGCCGCGCCATCCCCATCCTGAACCCGATCAGCACGCATCTGTCCATCATGCGCACGATGCTCGCTCCGTCGATGCTGAACGTCATCGTCGATAACCTCAAGAAGGTCAACGGCGCGGGACGCCTGTTTGAGCTGTCCAACGTCTATGATCCGCATCAGCTGCCGATGACCGAACTGCCCGACGAGCGCCCGACGCTCTGCCTCGGCGCGTTCGGCCCCGAGGAGGATTTCTTCACCGTGAAAGGCACGCTGGAAGCGATCGCGGAAT
The DNA here is from genome assembly GCA_944386565.1 of uncultured Ruthenibacterium sp. Classification (GTDB taxonomy): domain Bacteria; phylum Bacillota; class Clostridia; order Oscillospirales; family Ruminococcaceae; genus Ruthenibacterium. The sequence continues at coordinate 15,177 of CALXBO010000008.1, forward strand.
CGTTCGACCTGCACTTTACCTACCGCCGCGAGACCGTGTGCTATCTGCACCCGGGCATGACGGCCGCCGTGTACTGCGGCGACGTTCGCCTCGGCGTGTTCGGCAAGCTGGCCAACGACATCACGGCTGAGCTGAAGATCGCCAAGGACGAGAAGGCGAGCCAGAACATCTACCTCGGCGAGTTCGACTACGCCGCCCTGATGGCGTGCGTGCCGGCGACGATGCGCTACAAGCCCATCAGCGAATATGCGCCCGAGCGCCGCGATCTCGCGCTTGTATGCGACGAGAGCGTTGCGTGCGGCGACATCGAGGACGCGATCCGCGCGGCCGACAAGCGCGTGACGGATGTGACGCTGTTCGACCTGTACCGCGGCGAGAAGCTCGGCAAGGATAAGAAGAGTCTTGCCTTCACCGTTTCGCTGCACACGGACGACCACGCGCTGACGAGCGAGGAAGCGGACGGCGCTGTGAAGAAAATTCTGAAAAAGCTGTCGGAAATTGACGTTGTGTTGAGAAGTTGAGCCATCTGTCCGCGAAACTTCTGTGCACTTCGGCGCAAACGCCTTGCGCCGAAGTGCATTTTGTTGTATACTGTATAGAGGAAAGAATTTGATTTATGGGGAGGCTGAAACCATGAGCGAACCGACTGCCGTGTTCTCGATCTATGAGGACCGTGATAAAGAGATCAAGCGCATTCTGACTGATGTGTACCATGCGCTGAAGGAGAAGGGCTATAACCCCATCAATCAGATCGTGGGCTATATCCTCTCGGAAGACCCCACCTACATCACAACGTATCAGGGAGCTCGCGCGCAGATCCGCAAGATCGACCGCGACGACCTGCTGCAGGCACTGTTGAAAAGCTACCTTGCGGAGTGATGTGACCATCAACAGCAAAGGAGTTGTGTCCATTGGCATTCAAACCGCAGCTCACCTACAAGGGACGTCCCCTTGTCCGCTGCAAAAATGACATCTACTACGGCAATCTGAGCGATCCGTATGTCATTTTCATGCAGGTGCTCACCACCAAAGAGGAAAACGGCGTTCAGGTGGCCGACCGCGTCCATGTGACGCTGCTCTCCACCGACACCACGAAGAGCCCCATCGAGCGCATGGTGCAGCAGTCGAACAAAAACGGCCTGTACAGCGCGCTGGAGATCGGAACGATCTGGCTCGACAAGGCGCTGGCCAAAAAAGCGTAAGAAAAAATCCCGGAGCACATCGCTCCGGGATTTTTGCTGTTCAGTTGAAATGTCCGTCCCAGACGGGAAGTTCCTCGAGGTACTGGGACTCGACGGCCGGAACGTAATACGCGCCGAGCGTCACAACGCCCTCTTGCTGTGCGATCCCCTCCGGCTTCACCTCCGCCCAGAAGCGGTAGTAAGGCTGGTAGACCTCTTCGTTCGGCGCACGGTAGACCAGCTCCACCACGCGCACGTCGTCTGCCGAGGGCAGCGAACCGGGGACTGTGGTGATGCAGTTTCCGTTTTCCAGCAGCGCGAGCGCCTCGTCCGGCGTGATGATGGGATAATCCCCCAGTTTTTCCGACCGGTCGTACGCATTGTACCAGACGGTGACGGATTCGCTTTCCTCTTTGGGGAAGTACCCGAACCCGACCGTGTTCAGGCTGCGCTCTTCGGCACGCGCCGCAGCCGTCTCCGAGCGCTCTGCAAACACGATCTCATAGTTCACGTTGCCGTCCCGGTCGACGTTTCCTCCGGTGACGACTGCCTCCGGGTCCTGCAGGCCGAGCCGGTCCGACATGGACGCCAGCAAACTCTGCGCGGTCTCGTCGGGGGCGAACGGTGCATCACCATATGTCAGTGTTCCGGGTTTCATCGTCACACGGACAGCGCCGGATTTCGCCGCATAAAAGTTCAGTCCGTCCGTCTCAAGTTTCACGGAGCCCGAGAACATCTGATCCGATACGGGAAAGCCCTTCTCTTCAATGCCTTTGATGATCTGTTCCAGTTCCTCGTCCGGCGGCGTGTTGTCCGTACGCACAACCTCGCCCTCCGTCACGCCGAACAGCGCGGCGACTTCCCACAGGCGCGCTTCCATCGCGTCGAGGTCGGGGCGGCTGAGCCACGAGGGATTGCGGTAGACCGGCATCGTGTCCGGCAGCTCTTGCCCGTCCTCGAGCGCGTTCAGCGGCCGGTAATCCTCCGCCGAGCGCACTTCAACGCCCTCAAAGCCCATACCGGTGTCAGTCACGGCGGAGGGCAGCAGCGGCAGGCCGAGAGCCGACTCGGAAGAGGATGCCGGCGGCGCAGAGAGCCCGGCGCGCCATACAGCGGCCCCCAGCACGAGGACAAAACACGCGGCCGCAGCGAGCCACGGAACGGCTGTTCTGCGTCGGCGGTACGATTCGGCCTGTTCGATGAACGCATCGTCGATCTCACCGATGGCTCTCAGCAATCTCCACGCGTTCATACGGACACCCCCTCCCGCTCCAGGTAACTGCGCAGCGCTTTCCGCATCCGGAACAGCACCGTGGCGGTGGTGTTCTCATTCATTGACAGCTTCTTTGCGACGGCGGCTACGGGTTCGGCATAATAGTACCGCAAAATGAACGCCGCGCGGTGTTCCGGGCGCTGTGCGCGCAGGAAGTCGTTCAGAAGGCGCGTGAGCTCTGCGTCGTCTGCCTCGCTTTCCACGTGCGACGCGGCGGGAATGCACTGCTCCAGTTCGCTCAGAAGCAGTTCTCCCTGCCCTCCCCCGCGCTTCTGCGCACGGAGGCCTTTCAGACGGTCGACGGACAGATTGCGCGTGATGCGCCCGAGCCACAGGCGAAGGCGCGACGGGCGCTCGGGCGGAATGGCGTTCCACGCGCGCATCCACGTGTCGCTGACGCATTCCTCGGCGTCCTGCAAAAGCCCCACGATTCGCAGCGCGATGGCGGTGCAGTATGCGCCGTACTTCTCGCTCGTCGCGGTCACCGCGTCCTCCGAGCGGTTCCAGTACAGACGGATGATCTCTTCGTCTTCCACGGTGATACCCCCTTTCACCTGTCCAGACGACAAAAGCGTCCTTTCCTTTCACGGAAAAGGGCGCTTTTGCAAATTTTTTCGGCCGTTACGTCCAGCCTTTGCAGACGTCCACGCGGCCGTCCGCGTCGCAGGCGGCATACAGCTCGTCGGGCGTCATCCGCACGGCACTGGCCGCATTTCCCGCCGCCGGATAAACGGTCTCAAAGCGCCACAGGGATTCGTCCAGATACTTTTTCACACCCTCGTTGACGCCGAACGGACACACGCCGCCCACAGCGTGGCCGACGCGGGGCTCCACTTCGTCAAACGAGAGCATCTTCGCCTTTGTGCCGAAAAACGCCTTGAACTTCGGATTGTCCACCTTCGCATCACCCGCGGCGATGACCAGAACGGTCTTGCCGTGCACGTCAAACGAAAGCGTCTTGGCGATGTGCGCCTCCTCACAGCCCAACGCCTGCGCGGCCAGCGCGACCGTCGCCGAAGAGACGCTGAATTCGATGATGCGGTCTTCCAGACCGCGCTGCGCCAGCCAGCTGCGCGCGCGTTCCATCGACATAATTCTTCCTCCTCGCGTATGCAAAAAGAGCCCGCGTTTCCGCGGGCCCTTTGAAGTCTGTATCACTCTTTGTCCTCGGACTCGTCCGAAGCTTCTTCGTCGCCGAAATCGACTTCGAACTTCGTGCCGCAGTTGGGGCATGCCAGATTCTCGTCGGTGAGCATTTCCTCATCCACGCAGACCACTTCGCCGCACGCAGGGCAGGTGATCTCATACAGGCCGTCCTCATACTCTTCGGGCTCTTCTTCGTCCTCGTCGTCCTCTTCCTCTTCGCCGTCGTCCCAGATATAATCCTCGACGTTCGAGAGGTCTTCGCTGATCGCGTCGACTTCGTCGTACAGATCGCCGACTTCCTCATCCATGGACGAGACTTTCTTGGCGGTCGCTTCCAGCGCCTCCACGACAGCGGCAAGCACTTTGCCCTCCTTCGTGGTCAGGTCAAGCTCCAGCCCGTCCATCAAACCCTTGATGTATGCGACTTTCTCGTTGAGTTCCATTGCGGAATCCTCCCTTTGTTTCTAAGATCAAACGTGAAGTGCAATCCCGGCGCAGTTTCCCGCGAACGATCAGGCGCGCTCCATGTACTCGCCGGTGCGGGTGTCGATGCGGATCATGTCGCCCTCGTTGATGAACAGGGGCACGCGGATCTCGGCACCGGTCTCCAGCGTGGCGGGTTTCAGCGTGTTGGTGGCGGTGTTGCCCTTGAAGCCCGGGTCCGTCTTGGTGACTTCGAGCGTGACGAAGTTGGGCGCCTCAACGCCGAACACCTTGCCCTTGTAGGACAGGACCTTGCACACCTCGTTCTCCTTGACGAACTTGAACGCATCGCCCAGCTCGGACTCATTCAGAGGGATCTGCTCGTACGTCTCATTGTCCATGAAGTAGTACAGGCCGCCGTCCGAATACGAATACGTCATCTCACGGCGCTCGATATAAGCCGTGGGGAACTTCGCAGTGGGGTTGTACGTTTTCTCCACAACGGAACCCGTGATCACATTGCGGATCTTAGTGCGGACAAAAGCAGCGCCCTTACCCGGCTTGACGTGCTGAAATTCAACGATCTGATACACATTTCCGTCTTCTTCAAACGTGATGCCGTTGCGAAAATCGCCAGCAGATACCATAAATTACATCCTCCATTACTCTTCTGGTGTCATAGCTGTTTTTAGTTTACCGCATTTTGCGGCCAATTTCAAGGGGTGCGGTGCAATTTACCGCCCTTTGCATAGTACCTTTTCAAAAAAGGTTTTTCGAGGTGGCGCTTCAGGCGGATGTTCCACTTGATGTCGCGGTACATCGGCTGCACCAGCAACATGCGGATCCCGTACAGGTTCGCGCCGACCGAGTCGGTGAAGATCTGATCGCCCACCAGCGCGAGCTCTTCCTTTTTCACACCGAGCTTTCTGCGCGCCCGGGCAAGCCCTGTCGGGGACGGTTTGCAGCAGAACGAGACATACGGCAGACCGATCTTATCCGCGAAGGGAGCAACTCTCTTTTCAAAATTGTTGGACGCGATCACCATGGCGATGCCTGCCTTTCGCATGACAGCCAGCCAATCTGCGATCTCCTGCGGAAGCTCCTGGCTCCCGTGTCCGGTCAGTGTGTTGTCGACGTCGAGCACAAGCGCACGGATGCCGTTTTCCCGCAGGTACTCCGGCGTGATGGCCGCCGCGCCGGTAAAGACCGCGTCCGGCAGAAACAATCGGGTACGTGAAAGTGCCATAAAACCTCCCAGCGCCGCACATGCAGAGAGCGGCGTTATGTGATAGAGATAACGTCTGCCGTTCCGTCGGCAGCAAAAAGCAGAACCGCACGGCAGGCCGCCGGGGCCGTCCGCCCTTCCGGTGATTTCAAAGCAAAAGCGGGCCTTCACATGGGAAGGCCCGCTTTGTTTGTGATCTGCACCGAAGTGATCCGGCAAACTTATTTGTACTTCCGTTTGCGGGCAGCCTCGGACTTTTTCTTGCGGCGCACGGAAGGCTTCTCGTAGGCCTCGCGCTTGCGCACTTCAGCGAGAACTCCGGAGCGAGCACAGGAACGCTTGAAGCGGCGCAGTGCGCTCTCCAGCGATTCATTGTCTTTGACTCTGATTTCCGACATCTTTGTCCCTCCCTTAACCTTAGGGTCTCCCGCACAACCGCGCCGAAAACGTAGCAGTTCGCGGGCAGGAGTTGGGGCCATTGAAACACAGACGACAGTCCGCGTTTTAACCATTCAACTACTAAATTATACTATGTTTCGCAAAGTTCGTCAACTACTATTTTCTGCAAATTGCAATCAGCCTTTTACGGCGATGTTGACGAGTTTGCCCGGCACATAGATCTCCTTGACGACCGTCTTGCCCTCGATGGCATTCGCCACGGCGGGATCGGCTTTCGCGAGCGCGATGGCGTCGTCCTTCGCGATGTCCGCGGCGACCGTCAGGCGCGCGCGCAGCTTGCCGTTGACCTGCACGGCGATCTCGACGGTGGACTCCACACACTTCGCCTCGTCGTACTCCGGCCACCTGGCGTGCGCGATCTGGCCCTCAAAGCCGGACTGCTGCCACAGCTCTTCGGTGATGTGCGGTGCAAACGGATTGAGCAGCGTCAGGAGCACGCTCCACTCAGCGCGCGTGACGGTCTTCTGATCGTACATGTCGTTCACAAGCGTCATCAGCGCGGCGATGGCCGTGTTCATCTTCAGGTTCTCGATGTCCTCGGTGACCTTCTTGATGGTGCGGTGCATTGCGCCCTCAAGAGCGGCGGAATACGCATCGCCGTCCACAACGTGCTCGGACAGGCCCCAGACGCGCTCGAGGAAGCGGCGGCAGCCCTTGACGGACTCCGGATTCCACGGCGCGGCCTTCTCGAAGTCGCCGATGAACATCTCGTACAGGCGCATCGTATCCGCGCCGTAATCGCGCACGACGTCGTCGGGGTTGACGACGTTGCCGCGGCTCTTGGACATCTTCTCGCCGTTCGCGCCGAGGATCATGCCGTGGCTCGTGCGCTTCTTGTACGGCTCGGAGAACGGCACAACGCCGATGTCATACAGGAACTTGTTCCAGAAACGGCTGTACAGCAGGTGGAGCGTCGTGTGCTCCATGCCGCCGTTGTACCAGTCGACCGGACCCCAGTACTCGAGCGCTTCCCTGGAAGCAAGCGCCTCGGAGTTGTGCGGGTCCATATAGCGCAGGAAATACCAGGACGAACCGGCCCACTGGGGCATCGTGTCCGTCTCTCGTTTGGCGGGGCCGCCGCACTTCGGGCAGGTGGTGTTCACCCATTCGGTGTGGCGCGCCAGCGGGCTCTCGCCGTCGCCGGACGGCTCGAAGTCCGTGATCTCCGGCAGGCGCAGCGGCAGCTCGCTCTCGTCGATGGGCTGCCAGCCGCAGTGATCGCACCAGACCATCGGGATGGGCTCGCCCCAGTAGCGCTGACGGCTGAACACCCAGTCACGCAGTTTGAAGTTCGTCTTCGCCTCACCGATGCCCTTCTCCACGAGCCAGTCGGTGATGGCTTTCTTCGCCTCGTCGACGCTCATGCCGTTGAGGAAGCCGCTGTTGACCATCACGCCCGTGGCGCAGTCGGTGAAGGCGGCCTCTTCCACATTGCCGCCCTTGACGACCTCGATGATCTCGCAGCCGAACTTTTTGGCGAACTCCCAGTCGCGCTCGTCGTGTGCCGGAACAGCCATGATGGCGCCCGTGCCGTAGCTGATGAGCACGTAGTCGGAGATGAAGATGGGAATCTCACGGCCGTTGACCGGGTTGACGGCGCGCACGCCGTCGAGCTTCACGCCCGTCTTGTCCTTCGCGAGCTCCGTGCGCTCGAAGTCGCTCTTGTGAGCAGCCTCTTCGCGGTAGGCGCGCACCTCGTCCATGTTGACGATCTTGTCCGCCCACTTTTCGAGGAACGGGTGCTCCGGGCTCATGACCATGTACGTCGCACCGAACAGAGTATCCGGACGGGTGGTGTAGATCAGCAGGTCGTCGCCCGCCGTCGTGGCAAAGCGCACCTCCGCGCCGTGGCTGCGGCCGATCCAGTTGATCTGCTGCGTCTTGACGCGCTCGATGAAATCGAGGTCTTTCAGATCGTCGATCAGACGGTCGGCATACGCCGTGATCTTGAGCATCCACTGGCTCTTGACCTTGTGCACAACGTCGCTGCCGCAGCGCTCGCACTTGCCGCCCACGACCTCTTCGTTGGCCAGCACGACCTTGCAGCCCGTGCACCAGTTGACGTTCATTTCTTTCTTGTACGCAAGGCCCTTCTTGTACAGCTGCAGGAAGATCCACTGCGTCCACTTGTAGTAATCGGGATCGGTCGTGTTGACCTCGCGATCCCAGTCAAAGGAAAGGCCGAGCATTTTGAGCTGGCTCTTGAAGCGCGCGATGTTCTTTTCCGTAACGATCTCGGGGTGGATGTGATTCTTCATCGCGTAGTTTTCCGTGGGAAGACCGAACGCGTCCCAGCCCATGGGATACAGGACATTGTAGCCCTGCAGGCGCTTTTTGCGCGCGATGATGTCGAGCGCCGTGTACGGACGGGGATGTCCGACGTGCAGGCCCTGACCCGAGGGATACGGGAACTCCACGAGCGCGTAATACTTGGGCAGAGTGAAATCCTGCTTGGCCGCAAAGGTTTTCTCCTCGTCCCAGATCTTCTGCCATTTTGCCTCAACGGCTTTGAAATCGTACTTCAATCCTCTTCAACTCCATCTCAGAATCGTCTCCGCGGCCGAAGGCGGCGCACGGCGGCAAAAATTACTCTTCTTCGAACGCGGGCGTGACGTCCTCGCCGTCGGCCCACAGATGCTCGAGATCATAGAAATCGCGCGCTTCGGGGCTGAAAACATGAACGATCACACTGCCGTAATCGAGAATGAACCAGTTGTTGGTGTGAAATCCCTCCGTGCGGAGCGGCGCCGTTCCGGCTTCTTTCAGGCGGAACTCCACTTCTTCGGCAAGGCTCTTGACGTGCGTGGACGACGTGCCGGAGGCGATGACAAAATAGTCCGCCATCACGGTGACGTCCGTGACGCGCAGCACTTTGACGCGCGTCGCTTTCTTGGAGTCCAGAATTTTCGCGGCCTCCCATGCGATTGCTTTCGGTTCCATGCGGTTCTCCTTTGTTTGTAAATTATGCGGCACTGCTCGCGTCGGCGCTGGATACGCCGTTGTACTCGTCAAGGCCGCCGTTGATTGCTACGTTTTCTTCCGCCTGCTGCTTTTCCTCCACGGGCTCTCCCTCTTCTCCGACGCCGACTGCGTCGATCTCACCCATCCACTGAACGGGCGTTGTGACCGGCTCCTCCGTCGTGAGGGGATAGTCCGGAGTTGTGATCTCGTCGGCAGTGAAGAGGTCCTCCGGGTCCTCGAGGAAATACTGGTTGAACAGCTCCGCCGTCTCTGCTTTCGCCGTGACGACGACCGCGTAGGTGTCCTTGTAATACTGCTGCGCGAAATACACCGGCGTCGAACACATCATGATGTTCTCGCTCGGGATGGACAGAAACCGGATGGCAAGGCCGACGGCGTCTTCCAGCGTCAGATCGGTATTGATATACCGCTCGCCGATGTACGGCACAAGCTTCACGAGATCTTTCACGCTGGCTGTTTTGAGTTTGCGGAACACTGCGGAATAAAAATAGCGCTGATTCTGCAGGCGGTCCACGTCGCCCAGCGTCATCCCGGCCGCGGAACGCGCGCGCAGGAAGTACTCGAGATCATAGTCGCGCAATGTGTTCCAGCCCTGATACAGCGCATAGCTCACATTGCCGCGGTCGTCGTACGTGATGATGTCGCTCGGCACATACACGTCGATGCCGCCAAAATAGTCGACGATTGCCTTCAACCCCTCGAGGTCGAACGCAACGTAATTGTCGATGGGCAGCCCGAAGTTCTGGCTGATATACTCCGCCACGGCATTGACGCGGTTCTCCGTGTCCTGCGTGGTGGTAAAGATACCGTTGATCTTGCCCTCCGTGCCGCCGACGTCCCCCACGAACGTATCGCGCGGGATCTGCAGCATGCGGATCTGGTTGTTGACGAGATCGACGCGCATGTAGAGGATCATATCGGCGGGTGCGACCTCATCCCGGTACGTGACGTCTGCATCCGACGTCGTGTAGCTGATGCCCAGCACCAGAATGTTGATCTGCTCGCCCCGGAATTCCGGCGCCGTCTGGCGCACGGTCTCCGTGTTGAGCGTTCCCATCTCTCCGGTGTTCAGAAAGCGGGACGCGTACAGTTTCAGCGCCCCGTACACCGCAAGGCACAGGCAGGCCAGAGACACTGCGCTGATGATCGCGATGCGCCGCCCGCGGCCGGGTCTTCTCCGCTTTTTCGCCGTGCGCGGCGGTTCGGTCCGCCGCCCGGCACGGGGTTCAGCCTTCGGCGCGGCAGGCGTTCCTGCGGGCTTTGCCGCCCGGTTTGTGACACGCCTGGCCCGGGAAAGGTCCAGATTCCTGTTCTCCATGGGACCCTCCTTGTTCCGTTACGCGGCGGGGACGGAGGACGCCGAGGCCGAATCGGACGCCGCCTGTGCGGCGACGTTCTTTTCCGCCTGCTGCTTCTCCTTCACAGGTTCACCCGCCTCGCCGACGCCCTCGCTGTCGATTCCACTCATCCACTGGATCGCGGCATCCGCACAGCCTCCCGACGTAGGCCAGTCCGGCGTGGTGATGTCCGCAGCCGTCATCGGCGTATCGCCCTCATTGAGGAAATACTGGTTGAACAGTTCGGCGGACTCCGCCTTGCCCGTCACGACCACGGACTGTCCGTTATAGTTCTGCGCGGAGCCGTATACAGGCAGACGGCAGACCATAATATTTTCACTCGGGATGGACAGGAAATTCACAACGATTCCCATCGCATCCTCCATGGAGATATCTGTATTCACGTACTTGCTGACGACCGGCATCAGCTTGACAATGTCCTTCACGGACGCGGTCTTGACGCGGCGGAACAGCGCCGAATAGAAATAGCGCTGATTTTCGAGGCGGTCGAGGTCCGAACGCGCCATGCCGGCCGCTTTGCGCGAGCGCAGGAAGTATTCGAGAGACTCACCGTGGAGCACCTGCCAGCCCTGATTCAGGCGGCCGATCTCGGCGCCGGTATACTCGTCATACGTGACGAGGTCGTACGGCACATACACGCTGATGCCGCCGAACACATCGACGATCTCGCGCAGAGACTCCATGTCGATGGTGACATACTTGTCGATCGGCAGCCCGTAGTTCTGGCTGATATAACCGGCCAGTTCGGACACGGGATTTTCATCGCCCGCGTTGACCGCCATCGGAAGAATGCCGTTGATTTTCCCCGCGCTGCCGCCCGCGTCTCCGACGAAGGTATCGCGCGGGATCTGCAGCATATACATGGAGTCGTTTTCAAAGTCCATGCGGACGTACATGATCATGTCGGTATTTCCGTTTTCGCTTCGCGTCTCCGCTCCGTTGCCGTCCACAGTGGTGTAGTCGATGCCAAGCACCAGCACATTGAGCTGTTTGCCGCGGTACTCGGGCGCAGTCTGGAGGACTTCCTCCGTATCCAGTGTGCCCATCTCACCGGTTTTGAAATACTGCATCGACCACAGTTTCAGCGCGCCGTAACCGACAAGGCTCAGGCACACCAGCGTGAACAGCACGATGACCGCAACGCGCGCGGGCGATTTTCTGCGCCGCCTCGTGCGGCGCGCCTGTGCGGGGGCCGTCCGGCTGCCCTGGCGGGATGCGGACGTTCCGGGCGCTGTCCGGCGCGCTTGAGATGCCGGCGCGCTCCGGCGGCCCGCCGCCGTTCTGGAAGAAGCCGGGCGGCGTGTGCCCGCCGCCTGCCGCGGCGGGGACGCTCTGTGAGCCGACGACGCGCTCCGTGTCGTCTTTGCGCGGGAAATATTGATTTGTCTCGGCCTTTTATCGTATGCCATACGGAACCTCCAATGGAATGGTCTTCTCCGCCGTGCCCCGCAGCCGCACGGTCAGAGGTTACTTGCGCGCGAGGAACTGCGCGCGCAACGACGCATAGGCGTCCAGTGTCTCCGCGTCGACGGGCTTTCCGTCCCGCTTGAGCCACGCGATGCTCATGCCGAGCCCTTCGAGGGCCGCAGCGTCGAGATCTTCTATCGCGCGGGCGCGGAGATGCTCCGCTTCCGGATAGGTGCGCTCCTCGCTCGCCATATCCGCCATATAGATGATCTTGTCCAGAACCGTCATATCCCGGCGACCCGTCGTGTGACAGCGGATCGCGTTCAGGATCTCCTCATCCTCCACACCGAGCTGAGTTTTTGCAAGAATCGCCGCAGCATGCCCGTGCCAGACCGGCGACGGCCGCTGCGCTATATTCCCTGCTATTATAGCATTGTCCGAAAACAACTGCAACATTTTGTCCTTCGGCATTTCTTTCGCAATGTCGTGCAGAAGCGCCGCAAGAGCTGCTTTTTCGACATCCGCATGATTTTTTTTGGCGAGGCGCACCGCCAGCCGGCGCACGTTGAGCGTGTGCTCGTAGCGCCGGGGCGACAGCGTGCGCTTCGCCAGAGCCTTCGCGGCATCCACCGTGATCATTCCTGCGCCTCCCTGTAAAGTCCATACTGTCCGGCGATCTCGAGGGCTGACGCCGGAACGAGATCCGTCACGTCCTCCCCGCGCCGGATTTTTTCCCGGATCTCCGTGGACGACAGCACCAGCACCTCGCCGGGCGCCATGATGATGTCGCCGCCTTCCGCCCGCAGCCCGTCCGCAAACTGTGCGAGCGCATCGAGATCCGTTCCCTGACGGCTGTGCACCACGAGCGTGACGCTGTGCAGCAGTTCACGGTACTCGCGCCATTTCCGGAACGTCAGCAGCATGTCGCTGCCGACCGGCAGATAGATGTGCGTGTGCGGCATCCGCTCAAGCAGCCGCCGAACGGTGTCGACCGTATAGCTTTTTCCGCCGCGCACGATCTCCTCGTCGGAGATCACCATCTGCCCGAACAAGGGCAGAAAACAGCGGCACATCGCCAGACGCACACGCGCGTCGGCGTGATGCCCGCCCTTGTGCGGCGGCGTACCCGTCGGCATCACGAGCACACTGTCCGGGTGCACGGTGTCGATGGCGGCGCGCAGAAGCGCCATATGTCCCATATGCGGCGGATCGAACGTGCCGCCGAACAGGATGAGCTTTTCCATCAGCGGATCAGCTCCGCGTACTTCGAATCCTTCTTCTTTTCCAGATACAAAACGAACTTCGAGCCGATCACCTGCACGCAGTCCGCGCCGGTCTTCTCCGCCAGGATGGCGGCGGCTTCTTTCGCCGTGTAGGGGCTTGTCTCCAGCACGCGCAGCTTGATGAGCTCGCGCGCGGCAAGACAGTCGACGGTCGCCTTCACGAGCGCGTCGTCGATCTCATCCTTGCCGACCTGAAAAACGGGCGTCAGTCCGTTGGCCTGTGCGCGCAGAATGGCGCGCTGTTTGCTTGTCAGCATGTTTCGTTTCCTCCTGTTGCATTGTCCGCGAGAAAGTGCGGAAGGTCTTCTTCCAGACGCGCCAGCGCGCGGGCGCGGTGGCTGATGGCGTCCTTTTCATCGGCCGAGAGCTGCGCGTAGGTGCGCTGCTCTTCGTTCGGCACACACGCATCGCCCACGCCCACTTCATCGGGGATGAACAGCGGGTCATATCCGAATCCGTTCGTGCCGCGCTCCTCAAAGCCGATCGTGCCCGGGCACTCGCCCTGGTACACCTTGTGCGCACCGCCCGGCAGACACACGCACACAGCGCTGACAAACTGCGCCGTGCGGCGGGCGGGCACAACGCCCTCCAGCTCCCGGATGAGCTTCTTATTGTTGGCGTCGTCGTTGCCGTGCACGCCCGCATAGCGCGCACTGTACACGCCGGGCGCTCCGCCGAGCGCGTCCACGCACAGGCCGGAGTCGTCCGCGATGGTCGGCATACCGCACGCCTCGCAGATGGCTTTCGCCTTGATGACCGCGTTCGCGGCGAAGGTATCGCCGTCCTCTTCGGGCTCAAGATGCACGCCCGCTTCCTTCTGGCTGAGCACCGTGTGGCCCATGCGCTCGAGAATGCGGCGCATCTCGGCCAGCTTGTGCTGATTGTTTGTCGCTGCTGCAAATTTCATGGTGGTTTCCTCTCTGTCAGTCGTGCAGGAACAGCGCGTCCACAAAGCTCTTCGCGTCAAACGGCATCAGGTCGTCGATGCCCTCGCCGACGCCCACAAAGCGCACCGGCAGGCCGAGTTTCTCCTTGATGCTGATGACGCTGCCGCCCTTGGCCGTGCCGTCGAGCTTCGTCAGGATGATGCCCGTGGCGCTGGCCGCGTCGATGAAGCTCGCGGCCTGGCTGATGGCGTTCTGGCCCGTGATGGCGTCGAGCACCAGCAGCGCCTCGACGCTGGCGGACTCGCACGCCTTGTGCACGACGCGGCTGATCTTCGAGAGCTCGCTCATCAAATTCTTCTTGTTGTGAAGCCGTCCGGCGGTGTCGCAGATAACGATGTCGTATCCGCGCGCGGCGGCGGACTGCACAGCGTCGAACACGACGGCCGCGGGATCGGAGCCCTCCTCGTGCTTGACGACGGGCACGCCCGCGCGGTCCGCCCAGACGCAGAGCTGCTCGGCGGCGGCGGCGCGGAACGTGTCGCCCGCGGCGAGCAGCACGCGCTTGCCCTGCTCCTTATAAAGATGCGCGAGCTTCGCAATGCTCGTCGTCTTGCCCACGCCGTTCACGCCGATGACGAGAATGACGGCGGGCTTGCCGGACAGATCCATCTCGTTGTCCGGTTTCAGGCGCTCGACGATGATGGACTTCAGTGCCTCCATCGCCTGGTCGCCGGTGCGCAGATGCTCGCGGCGCACCGCCGAGCGAAGGTCGGCCACCAGTTCCGCCGCCACGTCCGCGCCGGTGTCGGCGAAGATGAGCTGTTCTTCGAGGTCCTCGTACATCTCGTCGTTGATCTCGCCGGCGTTGATGAGGTCGGCGATGGAGCCGAAGATGCTGTCGCGCGTTTTGCGAAGGCTCTCGCCCAGTTTATCAAAAAATCCCATTCTGTTCCCTCCCGCTTGTCTTGTTAGGATATGAGGCTGGCGTCCACGTTGTTGACGTCCAGACGAAGCAGCTTCGAAATACCGTTCTCCTGCATGGTGACGCCGTACAGCACGTCGGCTTCCTCCATCGTGCCGCGGCGGTGCGTGATAACGATGAACTGTGTCTTGTCGCAGATGCGGCGCAGATACTGCGCGTACCGCGTGACATTCACGTCGTCAAGCGCGGCCTCGATCTCGTCGAGGATGCAGAACGGCGCGGGGTTGACGGCGAAGATGGCAAAGTAAATGGAGATGGCCACCAGCGCCTGCTCGCCGCCCGAGAGCGCCGAGAGGTTCTTGATGATCTTGCCCGGAGGCGCGACCTCGATGTCGATGCCGCTCTCGAGCACGTCCGACTCATCCGAAAGGCTCAGATGCGCCGTTCCGCCGCCGAACAGCTCGGTGAAGATGCGGCCGAAATTGCGGTTGATCTGCACGAAGCTCTCCGAGAAAATGGCGCGCATCTCGTCCGAGAGCTCACCGATGAGCTTCATCAGCTCCGCCTTGCTCTTTTCCACGTCGCCGACCTGCGTCTTCATGTATTCATAGCGCTCGCTGACCTCGGCGTATTCCTCAATGGCGCCGACGTTGACGTTGCCGAGCGCGCGGATCTTGCCGCGCACCTCGCCCACCAGACGGCGCAGCTCGGTGACGCTGTCGAATTCCACGCACAGCTCCTGCGCGTCGGACAAACTCAGCTCGTACTCCTCCCAGAGCTTTGCCACCGTGGAGTCATACTCGGCATCCTTGGCTTCCTTCTGCTCGGTCAGGCGCGCGATCTCGCGGGAGAGCGCCTCGCGCTCGTCCGTCAGCTGGCGGGAGCGCGCCGTGCGCTGCGTGATCTGACCTTCCTTTTCCATGCGCCGGGCCGCGGAGTCCGCGATGCGCTGCTCGCACGCGGCGATGCGCTCCCGGCTCTCGGCCACGGTCTTCTGAACTCCCTCGATCTCCGCGCGGTGCGCGGCGTTCTTTTCGTCCAGCTCGCGCAGCGAGAGTTCGATCTGCGCGGCACGCTCCGCCTCCGTGCCGGTGCGCTGTTCAAGCGCCTCCAGCGCGGCGCGGTGGGACGCGGCGTCTTTCTCTGCCGCAAGGCGTTCGAGACGCACTTCCGACAGTTCATTGGAAAGTTTGTCGCGCGCGGCGAGGAACGAGTCGTCGTCGCCCGACAGGGCGGCGAGCTCGGCCTCCAGCACCGCGGTCTTTTCCTCGCACGATTTCAGCTCCGCCGCGCACTGCTGCGCCTGTGCATCGCTGTCCGTGATGCGCTGTTCGAGCGAAGCGCACTCCGCCTCGAGCAGCTCGATGGCCGCCCGCTGCTGCGTGAGCGCCGCCGACAGGCGGCTCGTCTCCATCTCGCCGCGGATCTTGTCGCCGCCCGCCGTGATGGCCTCGCTCTCGGTGGCCGTCAGCTCGGCGCGCAGCGCGTCGACCTCCGCTTTCACGCGGTCGGTCGCCTCCTGCGCCTCGTCCGTCTGCTGTTCCAGACGCTTGATCTTGGCTTTCAGGTCGTCGATCTCCTGCTTGCGGCTGAACAGGCCGGCCGTCTTGGACACGCTGCCGCCCGTGAACGAGCCGCCCGCATTGACGACCTGACCGTCCTTCGTGACGACACGGTTGCGGTAGTCGAGCTGACGCGCCGCGCGGGACGCCTCGTTGATGTCGTCCACGACGACGATGCGTCCGAGCAGGTTCGTGACGATGTTTTCGTAGCGCTTGTCGTATCCCACGAGGTCGGACGCAAGGCTTGCGCCCTCGGGGAGTTTGGCCCGGTCGAAGTATCCCGGCCGGACGGTGTCGAGCGGCAGGAACGTCGCGCGGCCCGCGCGCTCGTCGCGCAGAAACGCCATCGCGGCTTTCGCCGCCGTCTCGTTTTCCACAACAATGTTCTGCATCGCAAAGCCCAGCGCCGTCTCCACGGCCACCTCATAGCCGCCGCGCACCGTCAGGATGGATGATATCGGCCCGATGATACCGCGCAGGCGGCGGTTCTCGGCCGCCTTGATGACAGCCTTGACGCTGTGCTGGTAGCCGTCCATGCTGCGCTCGAGCTCTTTCAGCGTTGCGATACGGCTGCGGGCGTTGTCGGCTTCGCGCAGCAGCTTCTGCTCCGTCTCGTCCGCCGCGGCGAGCTGACGCTCGCGGCTCTCGAGTTTCATTGCAAGGCCGCCCTTGATGTTCTCAAGACGCGTGACGGTTTCTTCCGCGTCGCGCAGGAACGCCTGTGCTTCGCGCGCGTCGGCATCGAGTTTCTTCTCGTTTTCGAGCGCCGCCTCACGTTCGCCCTTCGCGGCGGCAAGGCGTGTGCGGGCCGATTCGGCCGCGCTCTGCGCCGCCGCGCCGCTGACCTTCCAGTCGGTCTGGCGCGCGGCCAGCTCCGCGAGCTGCGCGGCCACTTCGCCGCGCCGTTCACCGGACTGCGCCGTCTGGCGCTGCAGCGTCTCGAGCTGCGCGGACAGTTCTTCGGCCCGCGCGCCGAGCTCGGCCGCTTTTTTCTCGCATGCCTCGGCCTCGGCAGCGGCGCGCTTTTTCTCCTCCGCGACACTCTGGCCGCCGAGTTCGAGCGCGGCGCGCTCGTTTTCGAGGTTCTGCCGCGCGGCCTCGTTGTGCCCGATGTCGTTGTTCAGAACGGCGATCTTCGCGTCCGCCCCCGCGATCTCCTCCGTGATGGAGCGGATCTCGCCGTTCAGGCGGTCGGAATCCATGATGATGCGCTCGATCTCCTCGCGCGTCGCGGCGGATTCCTCCTCCAGCGCGTCGATCTGCTTTGTCATCGACGCGTAATCGGACTCGGCGATCTCCATCTTGCGCGCGGCCTCGCGCACGGTGTCTCTCGCGCGCTGGACGGTGTCCACCCAGAGCGTGACTTCCAGCTCCTTGCGCCGCGCGGAGAGCTCGAGGAAGCGGTTTGCCTTCTCGCATTCTTTTTCCAGCGGGCCGACGCGCGCTTCCAGTTCTCCCAGAATGTCGCGCAGGCGCACGAGGTTGTCCTCCGCGCCCGCGAGCCGGCGCTCGGCCTCATTCTTCCGGTAGCGGTACTTGGCGATGCCGGACGCCTCTTCAAAAATCTCGCGGCGCTCGGTCGACTTCGCGCCGACGATCTCCGCGATGCGGCCCTGTCCGATGATGGAGTAGCCGTCGCGGCCGATTCCGGTGTCGAGGAACAGCTCGTACACGTCGCGCAGACGCACGTTCTGGCCGTTGATGGAGTACTCGCTGTCGCCGGAGCGGTAATATTTACGTCCGATCACCACTTCGTCGGCTTCGAGGTCGAGGCGGTGGTCGGTGTTGTCAATGGTGAGCTGCACGCTGGCGAAGCCCATGGCGCTGCGCTGCTGCGTGCCGCCGAAAATGACGTTCTCCATTTTTCCGCCGCCGCGCAGCTGCTTGGCGCTCGTCTCACCGAGCACCCAGCGGATGGCGTCCGAGATGTTGCTCTTGCCGCTTCCGTTGGGGCCGACAACGGCCGTGATGCCCTTGTCGATGGTGATCTTCGTGCGGTCGGGGAACGATTTGAAGCCCTGGATTTCCAGTGCCTTCAGGAACATTGCTTCACATCCTCTTTTTTGGGGGTCAGTAGCCCATCAGCGACAGCGCTTCGCGGGCGGCGCTTTGCTCCGCCTGCTTCTTGGAATGGCCCTCGCCGCGGCCGATGCAGTTCGAATTGAGGTGCACCTCCACGATGAAATGCTTGTTGTGGTCGGGGCCGGATTCGCCCGTCACCACGTAGCGCACGCGCTCCTCGGGGTTCTGCTGCACAATCTCCTGCAGCTTTGTCTTGTAGTCTTCGTCCGCGGCGGAATCCGTCAGGTCCGCCGTCACGAACGGCAGGATGAACGTGCGCGCCGTCTCCAGCCCGCCGTCCAGATACAGCGCCGCGATGACGGCCTCGAACGCGTCCGAGACGATGCTCGGGCGGTTGCGTCCGCCGCTCAGGTCTTCGCCGTGGCCGAGCCGCAGATACTGCCCGAGCCCGATCTTCTGCGCGAATCCGAACAGCGCGGACTCGCACACAAGGCTCGCGCGCATCCGCGTGAGTTCGCCCTCGGGCATATTCTTGTGTGTGAACAGGTATTCGGCCACAACGATGGACAGCACCGAGTCGCCCAGAAATTCCAGGCGCTCATTGTGCTGGATGCGGCGCTTCGATTCGTTGGCGTAGGACGTATGCGTCAGCGCCGTCTCCAGAAGCGTGATGTCCGCAAACGTGTGGCCGAGTTTTGCCTCCAGCTCTTTCAGGTCTGCCATGTCAGACCTCCCCGCCGTCGTCCACGGCCGCGAGTTTCTCGCGCATCGCATCGACAACGCCGTTCTCGACGCACGTCTTCGCCTGACGGATGGCGTTCGCGAACGCCTTCGCGTTGGACGAACCGTGCGCCTTGATGACGGGCTTCGACACACCCACCATCAGCGCGCCGCCGTGCTCGTCGGGATCGAGGCGCTTTTTGAACGCGCGCAGGCCGGGCTTGACGCAGAGATACGCGAGTTTCGTCAGCAGGCTTGCCGTGAACACGTTCTTCAGCTCGCCCATCAGGCTCTTCGCGACGCCCTCGGTCATCTTCAGCACAACGTTGCCCACAAAGCCGTCGCAGACGATCACGTCCACGCTGCCCTCCGGGATGGTCTTGGGCTCGACGTTGCCGACGAAGCGGATGGTCTTGTTCTGCTTGAGCAGCGCGTGCGCCGCCACATAGTCGGGCGTGCCCTTCGTCTCCTCCGTGCCGTTGTTGACAAGGCCGACGCTCGGGTCCTTGCGGCCGAGCACTTTCTCCACATAGGCGGAGCCCATCACCGCGAAGGCGTTGAGCATCTCGGGGCGGCACTCGACGTTCGCGCCCGCGTCGATCAGGAGGTACGGCTGCACCGAGCCGGGGATGACCGTGCCGATGGCCGGGCGCTTGACGCCGCGCAGGCGCTTGACGATGAGCATCGCGCCCGCGAGCAGCGCGCCCGTGGAACCGGCGCTGACGAACGCGTCGCCCTCGCCGTCCGCCAGCATGCGCATGCCGACGACCATGGAGGAATCCTTCTTCGAGCGGATGGCCTTCGTCGGCTCGTCGCACATCGAGATCTCCTCCGAGGCGTGCACCACGCGGATGCCCGTCATGTCGATGTTGTTCTCTTTCGCGGCTGCGGCGATCTTCGCTTCGTCGCCCACCGCCGTGATGTTCACGCCGTATTCCCGCACGGCCTGCGCCGCGCCTTTGAGGATTTCCGCAGGGGCGTTGTCTCCGCCCATCGCGTCGATGATGATGTTCATATCTCTTCCTCCCATCGAATGAAACGAGGCGGTCACGCCCCGTTTTTCAGTTGTGTTTCCAGTACCTTGACGGCGCGCTCTGCCAGCACCTGGTAGCGCTCGCGCTTGTCGCGCACGCGGGTCTCGAGCGGCGGCAGCAGGCCCATGTTCGCGCCCATCGGCTGGAAGTCCTTGACGGGCGACGTGATATAAGCGAGCAGCGCGCCGCACATCGTCTCGGCCGGGTACTCCGGCACGGACTGCCCGCACAGCCGCGCGTACACGGCGCGCGCGGCGAGAAGTCCCGACGCAGCGCTCTCCATATAGCCCTCGAAGCCGGTGATCTGGCCGGCAAAATACACGTTCGGGTGCTCGCGCAGCGCGAGGTCTTTGCCGAGCAGGCGCGGCGAATCGAGGAACGTGTTGCGGTGCATCACGCCATAGCGCACGAATTCGGCGTTCTCAAGGCCGGGGATCATGGAGAACACGCGCTTCTGCTCGCCGAATTTCAGGTTCGTCTGAAATCCCACGAGGTTGTACATCGTGCGCTGCACATTCTCCGCACGCAGCTGCACGTTCGCCCACGGGCGGTGCCCGGTGGCGGGGTCTTTCAGGCCGACGGGCCGCAGCGGGCCGTAGCGCATCGTGTCCGCGCCGCGCTGCGCCATCACCTCGATGGGCATGCAGCCCTCGTACACGGTGAGGTGGTCGTCAAACTCGTGCAGCGGCGCGCGCTCGGCGGTCTTCAGCGCCTCGTAGAACGCTTCGTAACCCGCTTTGTCGAACGGGCAGTTGAGGTAATCCGCCTCGCCGCGCCCGTAGCGGGACGCCGCGAAGATCTTCGTCATATCGAGGGAATCTGCCGTGACGATGGGCGCCGCCGCATCGTAGAACGACAGGCGCTGACCGCCCGTCAGACGGCCGATTTCCTCCGCGAGTGCCCCCTGTGTGAGCGGGCCTGACGCGACGATCGTCACTTCGGACTCGTCGATGGCCGTCACTTCTTCGTTGACGATTTCGATGTTCTCCTGGCCGCGCACCATCGCGGTGACCGTCTCGGAAAACCGGTCGCGGTCCACGGCGAGCGCGCCGCCCGCGGCGACGCGGCAGGCTTCGGCCGCCTCGAGCAGGCTGTCGCCGAGCATCTTCATCTCGGCCTTGAGCAGGCCGGAGGCGGAGTCGAGGCGGTCGGCCTTG
This sequence comes from uncultured Ruthenibacterium sp., assembly GCA_944386565.1. Taxonomy (GTDB): domain Bacteria; phylum Bacillota; class Clostridia; order Oscillospirales; family Ruminococcaceae; genus Ruthenibacterium. Next base: position 36,218 of record CALXBO010000008.1, read on the forward strand.
AGGGAATTCGAGCACACGAGCTCGGCAAAGCCCGCCGACTTGTGCGCGGGGGAATATACGAGCGGTTTCTGCTCGAACAGGCGCACGGCGACGCCGCGCTTTGCCAGATACAGCGCCGCCTCGCAGCCCGCGAGGCCCGCGCCGATGACGTTCACGCGCATACCGTCACTCCTTCTTCGCGGAGGCCAGCGGCGCGGTGTAGCCGCAGCCCTCCTTTTCGCACAGGAGCATGCCCGCGCGGCCGCCCTTCTTGAAGAGCGTCGAGCCGCACTGCGGGCACGTCTGCTGCGTCGGTTCGTTCCACGTCATGAAGTCGCACGTGGGGTTCTTCTCGCAGCCGTAGTAGACGCGCCCCTTCTTCGAGTGACGGATCAGGATGCGCGAACCGCACTTCGGGCACGCGCCGCCCGCGTCCTTCACGATGCGCTTGGTGTTCTTGCACTCCGGGAAACCGGGACACGCGAGGAACTTTCCGTAGCGGCCGCTCTTGATGACCATGCGGCGTCCGCACAGTTCGCAGATCTCGTCGGACTCCTCGTCGGGGACCTTGATCTTCTGGTCCTTCATGTTTTCCTCGGCCTTCTGGAGCGTCTGGTCGAAGTCCTTGTAGAAATCGTCGATGGTCTTGTGCCAGTCGGCCTTGCCGGATTCGATCTGGTCGAGGTTTTTCTCCATCTGGGCGGAGAATTTCACGTCCACGATGCTCGGGAACTGCGCCATCATCAGGTCGTTGATGATGCGTCCGAGCTTCGTCGGGACGAGCTTTTTCTGCTCGCGCTCGACGTAGTCGCGGTCGATGATCGTGGTGATGATCGGCGCGTAGGTGGACGGACGGCCGATGCCGTTCTCCTCGAGCGCGCGGATGAGCGTCGCTTCGGTGTAGCGGGCGGGCGGCTGCGTGAATTTCTGCTCTGGCTTGAGCTCGCACAGCTTGAGCACGTCCCCCTCCGCGAGCGGCGGCAGCGCCGTCTCCTTCTTCTCCTTCTCGTCGCTCATTTCCTCGTACAGCGCGGTGAAGCCGTCGAACGTGACGACGTAACCGGACGCGCGGAAGAGGTAATCGGCCGCGGCGATGTCGGCCGAGACGGTGTCCTGCAGGCAATCGCTCATCTGGCTGGCCACGAAGCGGCTCCAGATCAGGCGGTAGAGCTTCGCGGGGTCGCCCGAGACGCTCTTGTCGACCTCGTCGGGCGTGAGCGCGACGTTCGTCGGGCGCACGGCTTCGTGCGCGTCCTGCGCGGCGGTGGCGCTGCGGCTCTTGTAGGTGCGCTTGGTCTTGCAGACGTACGCGTCGCCCCACGCGCCGGAGATATATTCCTTCGCGGCGGCCACGGCCTCGTCGGCAATGCGCAGCGAGTCGGTACGCATATACGTGATCAGACCCATCGTGCCCTGCCCGGCGATCTCAACGCCCTCGTACAGCGTCTGCGCGGCGCGCATCGTGCGCGTGGCGGTAAAGCCCAGCCGGCGGCTTGCTTCCTGCTGCATCGTGGACGTGATGAACGGCGGCGCGGGCTGGCGGCGGCGCTTGGAGTTCGTGATGGACTTCACGCTGTACTCCGCGCCCTTGAGCGCCGCTTCGATGGCGGACGCTTCCTCACCCGTCTTGACTTCGAGCTTCTTTCCCGACGCGTCCGCAAACAGGCGCGCGGTGAACTGGCGCTTCGAGGAGGGCGGCGACAGCACGGCGTCGACGTTCCAGTACTCCTCGGGGACAAAGCTCTCGATCTCCTTCTCGCGGTCGACGATCAGGCGCACGGCAACGCTCTGCACGCGGCCCGCCGACAGCCCGCGGCGCACCTTGCGCCACAGAAACGGCGAGAGTTTATAACCAACAAGACGGTCGAGGATGCGGCGCGCCTGCTGGGCGTTGAACAGGTCCATGTCAATGGCGCGCGGCGCGGCCATGCCGGTCGTGACGCCTTTTTTCGTGATCTCACCGAACGTCACGCGGTTTTCGGCGGCGGGGTCGAGCCCCAGAATGTTGGCGAGATGCCAGCTGATCGCCTCTCCTTCGCGGTCCGGGTCAGTGGCGAGGAACACTTCGTCGGACTCTTTCGCCATGCTCTTGAGTTCCTTGATGAGCTTTTCCTTGCCCTTGATGTTGATATATTGCGGCGCATAGCCGTGCTCGATGTCGATGCCGAGCTGGCTCTGCGGCAGATCGCGGATGTGCCCCATCGAGGCCGTCACCTCATAGCCGGGGCCGAGATACTTGCGGATGGTCTTGGCCTTGGCCGGAGACTCCACAATGACAAGTTTCGACATTGGCTGATTTCCTTTCCCGTTGGGTCATTCTGTCGGCAGGCAGAACAGTCTGCCCGCCTTCTGCTCGGCGAAACCCTCGAGTTCGAGCTCCGTCAGAGCGGACAGGACAGCGCGCGGCGCAAGTCCTGTTTTCCCGCAGAGCTGTTCGCAGCTCTGCGGCGCAAAATTCAGCGCTTTTCTCACGGTGCGCGCCGTTTCGGAGAGCGATGCGTCGCTCTTTTCCGGTTTTGCGGCAGTTTCTTCGGGCGCCCGTTCCGAAAGCCCGTACCACGTGAGGATATCCTGCGCGCACGTCACGGCGGCGGCGCCGTTCTTGATGAGATCGTTCGTCCCCTCGCACAGCGGCGAGAAGATGCTGCCCGGAACGGCGAACACGTCGCGCCCGAACTCGATGGCGGACGACACGGTGTTCATCGTGCCGGATTTCTGCCTTGCCTCCGCCACGCAGATGCCGCGCGCAAGACCCGCGATCAGGCGGTTGCGCTGCAAGAACTGGTGGCGCATCGGCCGCGTGCCGGGCGGGTATTCGCCGACGACGGCGCCCGTCTGTTCGATCAGGCGCTTGAGCGTGCGGTGCTCGGCGGGATAGCAGTGGTCGTGCCCGTAGGCGATGCACGCGATGGTGGGTATCTGCGCAGCGAGCGCCGCCTTGTGCGCCTCGCCGTCAAGCCCACTCGCAAGACCGGAGACGAGAACGGCTCCCGCCTCGGCCAGCGGCTTCGCGATGGCGCGCGTGGCCTCGATGCCGTAGGCTGACGGCCGGCGCGTGCCGATGATGCCGAAAATGAGCGGCGCTTTCAGCACCGACACATCGCCTTTTACGAACAAGACAGGCGGCGCGCTGTCGAGCTCGCGCAGCGTGTCCGGATACTCGGGCTGATCGAACGCAACCACCGCGACGCCCAGCTCCTTGCACTGATTCTCCACACCGGTCATGTTCTCGAACGAGAGACTTCCGGCCGCTTCGGCCGCGACCGGAGTGAGAAGATGCAGACGCACCGCGTCCGCGATGTGTTGTTTGAGCATGCGGGGCGTCTCAAACGTGCGCATCACGTCGAGCGAGCGCGGATTGCACGGGCCGAGCACATGGGCCAGCCACAGCCATTCGCGCATCTCTTCCCCCGTCACCGGAGCGCCTCCCCGCGGAAGTGCCACAAAAGCACGGCTCCGGCGGCAGCGGCGTTCAGCGACTCCACCGCGTCCGCGATGGGGATGCGCACCGACATGCTGCTCGCGGCGACGGCCTCGTCGGTCAGGCCCCGCCCCTCGTTGCCGATGACGACGGCGACGCGCTCGCCTTTCGCGGGCGACGCCTCGGCCAGCGGCCGCGAGCGGTAGAGCGCCGCGGCGTACACCTGCGCGCCGCTCTCCCGCAGCTGCGCAAGGCGCGCGGGCAGATCGCCGCAGACGGCGACGGGCACGCGCCCCGCCGCGCCCATCGAAGCGCGCAGCGCCTTGCCGGAAAACGGGTCGGCGCTGTCGGCCGAGAGCACGACGCCCCCGAAGCCGAACGCCGCGGCGCTGCGGATGAGTGTGCCGACGTTCGCGGGATCCTGCACGTGCTCGAGGCACAGCAGGCGCGGACAGGCGTTCAGCGCCTGCTCGTCGGCGTGCGGCAGCGGGAAGAGCGCGAAAATGCCCTGCGGAGACTTCGTGTCGGACAGTTTGTCCGCAACGGGCTTTGAAATTTCGCACAGTTCGCCGCCGAGCGCTTCGGCTTCGGCGCGTTTGGAATCAAGATAATATACCTTATAGGGCCGCAGATCCTTCGCCAGTTCGGCACACAAACGCAGGCCCTCGGCGAAAAACAACCCTTCCGACGCGCGGAAGGACTTGTCGTCCCGGAGCCTGCAGGCGTATTTCACCGCGGGATTGTCGCGGCTGGCGATGCGCTGTTCCATGAGTTCCCCTTTCCTGATGACACGGGCACAGGGTCGCCGAAAAGCCGCTCCGCACGCCGGATGTCCGGCGCACAGAGGGCTTTTTTCGGCAATGCCCATATACAAAGCGACGCCCGGGCACGCGTGCACGGGCGTATCGCTCAAAATTATTTCACAGCGGCTTTCGCGGTCTCGACCAGAGCGGAGAAGCTCTTCGGATCGTGGATAGCCATCTCGGACAGCATCTTGCGGTTCAGCTCGATGCCACTCTTCTTCAGGCCGTTCATGAAAGCGGAATAGCTCATGCCCTCAGCGCGGCAGGCAGCGTTGATGCGGGTGATCCACAGGTTGCGGAACTCGCGCTTTTTCTGCTTGCGGCCGATGAAGGCATAGTTGCCGCTCTTCATGACCTGCTGTTTGGCCATCTTAAAGTGCTTGGATTTGCTGCCGTAGTAGCCCTTCGCCAGTTTCAGGGTCTTCTTTCTTCTTTTGCGCGTCATCATAGCGCCTTTGATACGTGCCATATTCTAAAATCTCCTTTGCTGTGTTGTGAAAAAAGCTTACGCGTAGGGCAGCATGGCCTTGACGGCAGCTGCGTTCGTCTTGTCCGCATAGGCGGATTTGCGGAAGCCGCGTTTCAGCTTCGTGGACTTCTTGGTCAGAATGTGGCTGCGATAGGCATGGCCGCGCTTCACCTTTCCGTTCTTGGTGAGCTTGAAGCGCTTTTTCGCGCCGGAATGGGTTTTGATCTTAGGCATAATGGATTTCCTCCTTCAGAAATTACTGGTTCTTGGCGGGGGCGAGGAACATCTGCATGCTGCGCCCCTCGAGCTTCGGCTGCTTTTCCACCGTTGCGCCGGGAAGAGCTTCCGCAAAGCGCTTGTGAACCTCGAGACCGAGATTCGTGTGCGCCATTTCACGGCCGCGGAAACGAATGGAAACCTTCACCTTGTCGCCTTTCGCCAGGAACTTCGCCGCCTGAGCGACCTTCGTGTTGAAGTCGTTCGTGTCGATGTTCAGCGACAGGCGCACCTCTTTGATCTCAAAGGTCTTCTGATTTTTCTTGGCCTCTTTCTCGCGCTTTTGCTGCTCGAAACGGTATTTGCCGTAGTCGAGGATCTTGCACACAGGCGGGTTGGCCTGCGGGGCGATCTTCACGAGGTCGAGGTTTTTCTCCTCGGCCGCGCGCAGAGCATCGCGCGTGGACATAACCCCGAGCTGAGAGCCGTCGGCGCCGATCACGCGCACCTCGCGGTCGCGGATGGCCTCGTTGATTTCCACTTCTTTTTCTCGTTTATTGCCGCTAATCGTAAAGCACCTCCAGTTGGTTCTTGATGGGATAAAAAACGCGGCTGCCGTTTCCGGCAGCCGCTGGTAATGCACGCAAAACACACGTATGTGCGTGAAAAACTGATTAACCCGCCGCCAGTAGCGATCAAGGTGAGCATGGCTGCCAGCCAACGCTGCTTTGTTTGAACAGATAGAGTATATCGCAAAAGCCCCGGAGTGTCAAGACTTTTTTACATTTTGGGGCAGTGCGAGCGGCACGTCGATCTCCTGCGAGAGTTCGAAGGAATAGATCGTGCACTTCGTCACCGTGACGCCAAGTCGCTTCTCCACCGCCGCGCGGTACAAGAGCAGCTGTTTTGCATACGCGCGCAGGAAATCCGCCGGAGTCTTGCCGCGGTCGGTCTTGTAGTCGACGATCTCCGCTTCGCTGCCGTTCACGAGCACCGCGTCCGCGATGCCCTGCACAAGAACGGGCGTGTTGGCGAGTTTGTCCGGCAGTTCGCGCACAAAGCGCGCGGGGACGGCAGTGATGAAATCGTACTCGCGCAGAAGCTGCCCGGCCGCGCGCATGCGCCCGGCGAGCGGCGAGGCAAAAAACGTTTCGATGCGCTCCTGCGGCAGCTTACCGGCCAGCGCCGCGTCGAGGTAGCCCTCGTCCACGAGCCGCGCCAGCTCGCCCGGCACGTCGCGCGCGGCGGCGTCGAAGTCGGCAAACTGCAAAAACGCGTGCTGCGCCGTGCCGCGCTCGGCCGCCGTGAGCCCCTCCTTGTAGAGGAACGCCGGGCGCGAGAGGACGGGCGCGTCCTCCGCGTGGCTCAGCGACGACACGCTGAGCTTCACCGGCAGCTCGGACAGCGCCGCCAGCGGGTCGCGCTGCCCGAAGTTTTCGCACAGCGCCTGTGTCAGTGCTTCGTCCGGCGCGGATTCACGCACAAACACTGCCGTCTCCGTTTGGGCTTCCTGCTCTGCGGGCTGCACGATCTGCGCGCGGATGTGCCCGTTTGCGGCGCGCAGCGGGAGCACCGCCGCGCCCGCGGCCTTGCGCAGCACGCCGCCGTCCGGATGCAGCAGCGCCGCCGCGAGCAGCCAGTCGCCGAGCGAGCGGCGGGACGCGACGAAATACGGGTCCGCCCCGCCGAGGCCTGCGAGCGACGCCGCCAGATTTGTCAGGCGCTTTTCCGCGTCCCGCAGCGGCACGGTCACGATCAGCTTGTCCCGCGCGCGGGTGAGCGCGACGTACAGAACGCGCATCTCCTCGCTCACGGACTCCGCCGTGACGGCCAGCTTGATGGCGCGGTGGGGTGCGGTGGCGTACAGCCCGCCCGCACCGCGCAGCGTCAGCCCCGCGCCGAGTTTCGGGTGGAACAGGACGTTTTCGGCCGCGTCCCGCAGATTGAAGCTGTGCTGCGTGTCGGCCAGAATGACCACGGGGAATTCCAGACCTTTCGAGCGGTGCACCGTCATGATACACACGCGGCCCTCCGGCGCGCGCACGGGCGCCGCACCGGAGCCCGCGCCCGTCTGCTGCGCCGCGTCGGCATAGCGCACGAACGCCGACAGCCCCGCCGCCCCGCTCTGAGACGACGCGGCCGCAAACGCGGCGAAACGCCGCAGATTCTCACGGCGCGCAGCGCCGTTCTCCATCGCGCCCGCGGCGGCGTAGCAGTTCGTGCGCGCATAGATCTCGGCGCACAGGTCGGCGGGCGATTTCGTCTGTGCCATCGCGCGCAGCTCTCCGAGCAAAGTGCAGAGAGCGCGCTCTTTCTCCCCGCCACTTTTCAGCAGCGCGGCGTAGAGCGTCGTGTCGGGAGACTCCGCGCGCAGCCGGGCGAGGTCGTCCGGCTCGAACCCGCCCACGGGCGAGAGCATCACGGCGGCCATATATACGTCCTGCGCGGGATTGTCGACCACGCGCAGCAGCGACAGCACCACGGACACCTCGGGACTCTGGAGGTAGTCCTCCCCCGTGTCGGCGTACACCGGCACTTCGAGCGCCGAGAGCGCCGCCTCATAGATGGGGAACCCCGCGCGCGTGCGCAGCAAAACGCACACGTCACCGTAGCCGCACGGGCGCGTGCCGCCCGACTTCTCGCGCACTTCGAATCCCGACTCGACAAGTTCCCGGATGGTCTGCGCGACGCACGCCGCGTCCGTCTCCACGCCGCCGTTGCCGCCGAGTTTGACGACTTTGACCTCCATCGGGCCGCCGTCGTACCCGGACGGCGCGCCCTCGCGCAGTTCTTCGTTCTGATCGTAGTCCACATCGCCCGTCTCGCGCGTCATCAGGCAGGAGAACACGTCGTTCACCGCGTGGATGACGCTGCCCGCGCTGCGGAAGTTCTCGCCCAGCGTGATGGCCGCCGGGTGCGCGCCGCCGGGCTGATACGGGGCGCACGCCTCGCGCGCCGCGGCGAAGATCTCCGGACTTGCAAGGCGGAAGCGGTAAATGCTCTGCTTGATGTCGCCGACGAAGAAGAGGTTCGAGCCGTCTTCGTTCGCAAGACAACGGTACAACAGAGCCTGCAGCGCGTTCGTGTCCTGATACTCATCCACGAGCACCGCGTCGAACTGCGCGGCGATCTGGCGCGCCTCGGGAGTTTTCTGATCGTCCTCCGTGCACAGCAGTTTCAGCGCGAGGTGTTCGAAATCGCTGTATTCGAGTGCCTTTTCGCGCAGCTTCGCGGAGAAGAAGAGTTCTTCAAAGCGCGTCACCGCGCGGGAGAGAGCGCGCAGCATCGGCGCGATGCGCGCGCGGTCCTCCTCGAACTGTACCTCGGTGCACACGAAGATCTCGTCGGACAGGCGCGCGAATTCCTTTTTCGCGGCGGCGCGCAGATCCTTGACGCGCTGACCCTCCTCGCCCGCGCCGCGCACGGCGGGCAGGCGCGGCGGCTCGTAGTTCGCGGCGCGCACGGCGGCCGCGTCCCAGCGGCCCGCGCGGATGTCCGCGAGAAGCGCGTCGCACTCCGTCTCATCGACGGCGAGCGCCGCGTCGTATTTCGCGATGGTCGACTCCGCCGCCACGACCGCGCGCGCAGCCAGGATGAGTTTTTTCGCGCTCCCGGCGCTCTTTTCGCCCTCCCGGAGCAGCGCTTTTCCCCACGCCGTCTGCGCGAGGGGCTCCCGCGTCTCCCAATCCGTGCACACGCGCTCGCGCACTTTGGCGGGATGCGGCAGCGTGCGGGAGAACTCGTAGAATTTCAGCACGGCGGCCGCCGCCGCGGCGTCCGTGCGCGCGCGGCCGTAGAGGTCGGCGAACGCGCGGAACCCTTCATCCGCGGCGAACTCCTCCATCGTCTGCGCCAGCGCCGCCTCGCGCAGCTCGTGCGCGGTGGCGTCGTCCGCGAGCGTAAAATCGGGCGGCAGATCGAGCTTTGCAAACCACGTTTTCAACAGCTGCATGCAGAACGCGTCCACCGTACAGATAGGCGCGCGCCCGAGCAGGATGCGCTGACGGCGCAGAAACGCACTGTGCGGCTCCTCCGCAAGCCTGTCCGCAAGGCGCGCGGCGATGCGCCCGCGCAGCTCTTCGGCGGCGGCGCGCGTGAAAGTGACGATCAAAAGCCTATCGGCCGCGACGGGATGGTCTTCCCGCGTGATGAGGCGGACGGCGCGCTCGGTGAGAACGGCCGTCTTGCCGCTGCCCGCGGCGGCGCTGACGAGCAGCGTCCCGCCGTCGTCCTCAATGGCAGCCTGCTGCTGCGGCGTCCACTTCATACATCGTCCCCTCCCTTCGGCTCAAATACTTTGTCGGGCGCTTCCACAGAGCGCTCGCCGCAGCCGTCCTCGTGGCGGCACACGGCACGGTAGTCGCACACGGCGCACGGGCTCTTGTCCCCGTGGCACAGCGGGGTCGCCGCCACGTCGCCCGCATAGAGTCCCCGCGCCATCTCAACGACGAGGGACTCGAGATGTTTTTCGATGTTGCCGAGCTTCTCGAGCCCGGCGAGCTTCGCCGACGCGCGCGGCGCGCCCTTCGCCGTGAACGTGAACGGCACGAACAGTCCCGTCGCGGCGCGGTCCATGCCTCCGATGACAACCGGGTCGTTCAGCACAAGGCCGTCCACGCGGTAGGCCGACGGCTTTCCGGCGTCCTCGCGCGCGGCGGCCTTCGGCGCGGGATCTCCCGCGAGATACAGAACGCCCGCCGGAACGGCGTCTTCGTGCGCGCGGCACAGCGTAAAGAGGTAGAACAGCATCTGCGTGTTCAGGCCGCAGTACACGTCGTCCAGACGGAACTCCTTGTCGCCTGTCTTGTAGTCCACGACGCGCACGTAGCGCTTGCCCTCGCGCTCCATCACGTCGACGCGGTCGATCTGCCCGATGACGCGCACCTCGCGTCCTTCGGGCGTGACGACGCGCAGCGGCTCCTCGCCGCCCTCGCCGATCGTCTGTTCAAACGCAACGGGGCGGAACGAACTCTGGCGCTGCTCGGCCTGCAGGAACTCGAGCAGGCGCGCCACACCCTCGCGCAGGCGCGCGATGAGGTAGGCAAAGCGCGCCGATGCGTCGGGCAGGTTCTGCGCGACGTACTCGTCCGCCAGCTGCGACGCAAGCGTGCGCAGCTCATCCGGCGTGAGCTGCGTGAACGTCTCTCCCGTGCGCCGCAGCGCGTTTTCGAGGATGAAGTGCACGAGCGTGCCGCTCTCGAGCGGCGACAGCTCCGCTTTTCTTCGCGGCCGGATGCGCAGCACGTATTGCAGAAAATATGAAAAGCGGCAGCGGTAATACTGCTCGACGCGCGTGGGCGACACGACCATGGAGCGCCCCAGCAGCCGCTCCACGGCGCGCGTGTCGCGCACGGCGAACGGACGGGGCGACGCGGCTTGCGCCATCGCATCGAGAGCCGCGTCCGCCTGTCCCGCGCGGCGCAGCGCCTCCTCGAGCGCCGCGGTGCGGGGCGTATCCTCCCGGTAGCACTCGCCGAGAAGGTCGAGCGCCGCCGCAGCCGTGGGGGCGCGCTCGTCGTCCGTGAGGGTCGCTTCGGGCGGCTCGAGCGCCGCGAGCGCGGGCACGAGCGCGCCCGCCGTCTCCTTGGTATCGGGGCAGCTCACGTACAGCCGTTCCGACGGTGCGGTGATCGCCCGGTAGAAGGCCATCTGCTCGAGCAGCGTGCGGTTTTCGTAGCTGCCCGGCATCTCAATGCCGACGGAGACGAGCGTCTCGCGGTCGGCGTGCGTCAGAAGCCCGCTGAAACCGACGGATTTCGGGAACTCCCCTTCCGCCGCCCCCAGCACGAAGCAGCACACGGGGCTCGCCAGACGCATGCGGTCGGCCGTTGTGACGATGAGATTGTTCTGCGTCTGCGGCACGCGTCCGACCTCGCTTGCGCGCACGAGCAGCAGAAGAAGCTCGTCGTATTCGGCCGCCGTCAGGTCGTCCGCGCCGCACAGTGCGTTCAGCTCGTCCAGAAGCCCCATCGCCGTGTTGTACGAGCTGCACAGTTCGACCGAACGCGCCTCGTCATCCGTTTCCCGCGCATGCGCGGCCTGCTCCAGCGTGTGCGCCGCGCCGCCGAAGTCCTCCAGAAGGCGGTACAGCGCGCGGGAGATGTCCTCGGCCGTTCCGCCGCCCTTCACGCGCTGCAGGAAGCGGTCGAGCTTCGGCATCACAGCAGCGCGCACGCGCTCGGCCGTCTCGAGCGTCTCTGCGTCCTGCGCAGTCTCGCGCCCCGCAAAGCCGGCGGCGCTCTTTGCGAACGGCTCGCGCCACTCGCTTCCCTTCAGCTGCCACACATAGGCGTAGTTTTCCGCCGCGGCGATCTCCCCGGCGGAGAATCCGCACAGATCGGTTTTCAACAGGCGCAGGATGCCCTCGCTCGTCACACCGCGCGCAGCCAGCGCCAGCGCGGCGCGAAAAAACGACGCGGGAGCGGAATATTCGAGCGTCGTGCTCTCGTCGATGAAGAACGGCACACCCGCGAGCATCAGCGCTTCACGCAGCGGCGCGCCGTAGCCGTCGAGCGAGCGGCACACGACGGCCATCTTTCCGAACGGCACACCCTGTCTCGCCAGCTTCACCGCAGTGCACGCAGCGAGAAAACATTCTTCACGGACGTCCTTCGGGCGTGTGAACCAGAAGCCCGCGGCGTCCGTCTGCTCCGTCTCGCCCACGGCCACAACACGCCCCGCCGCGGCGATGCCCGGCGCGTGCGCGTGGCGGCGCTCTTCTTCCAGAACGGTGGGTGCGGCAACGCGCACACCCTGCGCCGCCGCGATGCGGCGCAACCGCTGTGCCACGTGCTTGACGGGACTGAACAGGCCCATGCCGCCGTCGTGATCGGCAAATCCGTCGCAGCACAGCGCGACGGTGCAGCCCTCAGCCTGCACGAGCTGCGCGAGCATCGCGTACTGCGGCGCGGTGAAGCCGTCAAAGTTGTCGATATACACATGCGTGTGCGCGAAGTGCTGCGGATGCTCCGACAGGCGCTTCGCTGCGGCAGCCACACGGTCGGACGGGTCGAGCGCCGTGCGACCGAGCCGCGCCTCGTACGCCGCGTACACAAGCGCAAGTTCGCGCAGTTTTTCCCCCGCCTCGCCCTGCTTTCCGGCCGCCTCGAGCAGTGCCTGCGGCGGCGCGCCCGCCGTTTTCAGCTCCTGAATGGCGTCGGCGCACAGCGAACAGAAGCTCACCGACCGCCTGTGGCGGCGGTACACGGTCAGCTCGTCCTGCACTTCTTCGGCGGCGCGGCGCACGAGCACGACGCGGCCTGCGTCCGTCAGCGTCTTTGCCGCCGTGCCGCCGAATGTTTTCAACAGATTTTCGGCGAGACTTGTAAAACTCTGCACGCTCACGCGGGACGACAGTGCGTCGCCGAGCGCCGTATACACCATCGTCTCCGCCGAGGACGAGAACTGTTCCGGCACGAGCAGCACGCTCGTCTTTCCCGCTTCGCTTCTCGCGCGCATCCGGGCGAGAAGTTCCGTCGTCTTTCCCGTTCCGGACAATCCCAGAATCCATTCCAGCATGTGTTCACCTCATTCCGTGGATTATTATATCAGATTCCGTGTCTCAAAAACAGGACAGACGGAAAAAGCCCCCGGCCAAAAACCGGGGGCTTTGCGGTGCAAAAAATCAGTAATTCTTCGCCTGCAGGATGAAGTAGCCCTGCGGATGATCGCAGACGGGGCACTTCTCGGGCGCGTGCGTGCCGATGTGGATGTGGCCGCAGTTGGAGCAGACCCACACCTGCTCGGTCTCGCGGGCAAACACGGTGCCGTTCTTGATGGAATCAGACAGCGCACGGTAACGGGCCTCGTGCTCGCGCTCGATGTCGCCGACCATCTTGAAGAGCGCGGCGATCTTCGTGAAGCCCTCTTCCTCCGCGGTCTTGGCGAAACCGGCATACATGTCGGTCCACTCGTAGTTCTCACCGGCAGCGGCGTCGGCGAGGTTCGTCAGCGTATCGGCGATCTGGCCGTCGTGCAGGAGCTTGAACCAGATCTTCGCGTGCTCCTTCTCGTTGTTGGCCGTCTCTTCAAACAGGGCAGCGATCTGATTGTAGCCCTCTTTCTTGGCCTTGGAAGCATAGTAGGTGTACTTGTTGCGGGCCTGGCTTTCGCCGGCGAACGCGGTCAGCAGATTTTGTTCGGTCTTCGAGCCTTTCAGTTCCATGTCGTATCTCCCTTTCTGTTTTTGTCAGTGTTGTTTTCCCGCACAGGCCGGACAGATGCCCCGGAACACGATCTCGTGTTCAACACAGCGGTACCCCGTGGCAGCCGCCGCCTGTGCGTTGAGTGCAGTCTGGTCTTCGAGGGGGGCGTCTTCCAGGCGCCCGCAAAGGATACATTCGATGTGGTTGTGCCCGAATGTCTGGTGATCGAACCGGTCCGCGCCGGATGGCATCTTGATGTGGCGCAGCCGCCCGTCATCAGACAGGCTTGCGAGATTGCGGTATACGGTAGCCTTGCTGACAGTCGGATGATCCTTCACAACAAGGCTGTACACCTCATCCGCCGTCGGATGGTTTGCCAGTTCGGCCACTGCCTGCAGCACGAGCTGTTTCTGGATGGTGTTTCGTCTCTCCACGGAAGGGTCTCCTTTCTTCTGTCTATTGATATCTTATATCAAAAAGAATATTTTGTCAAGCAGATTTTATTCCTGATTATTCTGCGGATTCTGGAGCCTCGGCGTGACGCGCGCGGTTCCGGCAGAGGCGGCGGAAGAGGCGGAGCGGCGCATGGACGTGCGCAGGCTCTTGACCTCCACGGCGCTCTTGGCGAGCTGTTCTTCCGTCTTGCGGAGAACGTCCTCACAGTAATCCACGGTTTTGGCTCGCAGCTCACGGCTGTGCGTCTGTGCGGCGGCGTTGATCTCATTGGCGTGCTGCTGCGCGGCGCGCACAACAGCCTCCTGCGAGACCAGCGCGCGGGCGCGCTCCTCCGCGCGTTTCACGATGTCCTCGGCCTCTTTCTTGGCCGTCTTGATAATATCGATACGGTCCGCCGTGATGGCTTTTGCCTGACGGATCTCCGTCGGCATATTCAGGCGGATATCGTCGATGATCCCTCGCACGCGATCCACATCCACAACGCGCTTGCCGCCCGAAAACGGGACGTTGAACGCATCGTCGAGAAGTTCGTCCATCTGATCCAGCAATTCATCGATATTCATAACGTTTCCTCCTGTTTTTTATTTTCCAGACGCGGCAGGCGGGCCACGATGTCCTGACAGATGCATTCGGGCAGAAAATCCGTCACGTCTCCGCCGAACTGCGCGACCTGGCGCACCATGCTCGACGAAAGATACATGTAATTGGAATCCGTGATGACAAACATCGTCTCCAGCTCGCTGTTGAGTTTCTTGTTCGTCAGCGCCTGTTGGAACTCATATTCGAAATCCGTCACGGCGCGCAGGCCCTTGATGATCGTGCAGGCGCCGACCGTGCGCGCGTAATCGGCCAGAAGGCCGAAGTAAGAATCGACCTTGACGTTCGGGATTCCGGCACAGGCGCGGCGGAGAAAATCGACGCGCTCTTCCGCCGTGAAAACCGGCCGTTTGTTCGGGTTCACCAGCACCAGCGCGATGACGACGTCAAACAGTTTTGCGCTCCGCTCGATGATGTTGAGATGGCCCTTCGTCACGGGGTCAAAGCTGCCGGGGCAGATCGCGATTCTCATAGCGTCTCCTCCTGTTCCCACGGAAGCGGCACGGATTTCTCATAGCGCGTCACCGCGACCGTTCCGTATTTGTACTGCTTTGCCAGTTTGAGCGAACCGCACGTCTCAGGCAGTTTGCAGCCGTACTCCGTCTCGGCCAGCACCACGCCGCCCGGAGACAGCACGCGCTCAACCAGCGGAAGAACTTCCTGCACCGTTCCGGCGCGGTACGGCGGATCGAGCAGAACGAGGTCAAACGTCTGCCTGCATGAATGAAGATATGCCTGAGCGCTTGTATTTGTGACACGCGCGCGGTCCTGAACGCCCGCTGCGGCACAGTTCGCCCGGACGACCGCGGCGGCCGCGCGGTCCTCGTCCACAAACACGCAGTCCTGTGCGCCGCGCGACAGCGCCTCGATCCCGAGCTGACCGGAGCCCGCGAACAGATCCAGCACCCGCGCGCCGCCGAGCATGAACTGCACCGAGCTGAACATGGCCTCTTTCACGCGGTCAACGGTCGGCCGCGTCACATCCGTCCCGTCCAGCGTCCGCAGACGCGTCCCGCGCGCCGTACCAGCAATAACTCTCATATCGTTTCCTCTTTATCGGATGGGTATTCACTGACATTATCGCGCATCGGTTGTTCCGTGTCAAGTTCCGGGGTTCCGAAGGCCTCGCGCAGCGCCTTGGCCGCTCTGCGGCTCACGCCCTTTACGGCAGCCAGCTCGTCCTCGCTCGCGGCCTTGACGGCGCCCACCGTTTTGAAGTGCGCCAGAAGCGCCTTCGCCGTCGCCGGGCCGACGCCCGGGACGCTTTGCAGCGTGGACGCGTACGCACGGCCTTTCTGGAGGCGCTTGCGGTAGTCGTTGGCCCACCGGTGCGTCTCGTCCTGAATTTCGGTGATGAACGTGAACGGCCCGCGGTGCATCGCGAGCGTCAGCTCGCCCGCTTCTCCCACAAGCCCGCGCGTGCGGTGCTTGTCGTCCTTGACCATGCCGAACACCGGAACATCCGCGAGCTTTGTGCCCCGCAGCGCCTCGACGACCGCCGAGCGCTGACCCTTGCCGCCGTCGATGAGCAGCAAATCGGGCTTGACGCCGAACTGTCCCGGCGCGCCCTTTTCGTACTCCGCGGCGCGGCGGCGCAGCGTTTCGGCCATGGACGCGTAGTCGTCGTTCACATACACCGTCTGCATCTTGAAGCGGCGGTAGCCCGCTTTTTTCGGCTTGCCGTCCTCAAACACCACCATGCCGGCAACGCTCGTGCCGTCGCCCCAGTTCGAGATGTCGTAGCTTTCGATCACGTGCGGCGCGGCGGGCAGGCCGAGCAGATGCGCCGTCTCCTCGAGCAGGCGCTCGGCGCGCGTCTTTTTGCCCGCGTCGCGCGCAAGGCGCTCGAGCGCGTTCGTGCGCGCCATCTCCACGAGCTTTTCATTGTCGCCGCGCACCGGTTTCCACAGCCGCACCTTCACGCCTTTCGTCTCGCTGAACAGGCGCTCCAGTTCTTCGGCCGCCTCGGGCAGCTCGTCCACCGCGACCGTCTTCGGGATCTCCTCCCCGTCGGCGAGATAGTAGCGCGGCAGGAATTCCTCGCGCAGCGCGGCGATGTCCTGCGTGTCGCGGAACACAAACTCTTTCTTGTCGACGAGACGTCCGCCGCGGAAGCGCAGGATGGCCGCGCACGTCGCCGTGCCGAGGCCCGCGAACGCGATGACGTCCTGCTCGTCGATGTCGCTGCGCACGACCTTCTGCCCGCGGCTGACCTTTTCAATGGCGGCGATCTGGTCGCGGATGAGCGCGGCGCGCTCAAACTCCAGATTTTCCGCCGCCGTCTCCATCTTTTCGCGCAGCATGGCGATGATGTCGCCCTGCCCGCGCCGGATGAGGTGCACGGCGGACGCGACGGCGTCGCGGTAATCCTCGTTTTTGATCTTTCCCGAACACACCGCCATGCACTTGCCGATGTGCGCGTTCAGGCAGGGGCGGCCCTTGCCGATGTCCTGCGGGAAACGCCGGTTGCACCGCGGCAGGCGGAACACGTCCATCGCCGTCTCCACCATCTCGCGCACGGCAAAACTCGAGGTGTACGGGCCGATGTACTCGGCGCCGTCCTCCTCTTTCTGCAGCACGGCCGACAGGCGCGGCCATTCCTCCTTTGTGACGCGCACGTAGCTGTACCCCTTGTCATCCTTGAGCAGGATGTTGTACTTGGGCTGGTGCTGCTTGATCTGACTGCACTCGAGCACGAGCGCTTCGAATTCGCTCTGCGTCACAATGACGTCGAATTCGAACGCGTGCGAGATCATTTTTGTCACTTTGGCGTCGTGCGGCACGCCGGGGCGGAAATACTGCGACACGCGCGTGCGCAGGCGCTTGGCTTTGCCCACATAGATGATCTCGTTCGACTTGTCGCGGATGATATAGACGCCCGGAAGCAGCGGCAGAAGCTTTGCTTTCTCCCAGAGTTCGAGGGTTGTCATGCGGCGGGTTCCTCCGTTCGATGTTTTTCGCGCAAACGAAAAGCGCCGTCCAACAAGCAGACGGCGCCCTCAAGATTCGACACTGATTATTCGCTGAAGCCGGAATTGACGAGTTTGATAAGACCTTCCACCGCGGCCTGCTCATCGGCGCCGTCGGCAATGATGCGGATGGTCGTACCGCCCACGATTCCCAGCGAGAGCACGCCCAGCAGGCTCTTTGCATTTACACGGCGCTCTTCTTTTTCGACCCAGATGGAAGACTTGAACTCGTTCGCTTTCTGGATGAAGAACGTAGCGGGACGCGCATGCAGGCCAACCTGATTCTCAACGGTAACTTCTTTCACAAACATGTCTGATTCGCTCCTTGAAGAAAAAGATAAAGTGTCATGCCTTTAGCATTATATTATCTCAAACGGAGAAAACGGTCAACCGCTTTGCCCAGAATGAAATCAAATTCTCACTCTACGTCAATTCGAAATGGTCGAAACTTCGGAAAACTTGTGCAACTTTACCAGTTAGTTTTCAACATCGTCTTGCAGAATTGCCGAGAGCACCATGACGGGCGCTTTTTTGTCATTTTCCGCCACGCTCAATATACTTTTGATACAGGTCCGGGCGGCGTGTTTTTGTGCGCTCGAGCGACTGCTCGTGCCGCCATTCGGCGATTTTCGCATGGTGTCCGGAGAGAAGGATCTCCGGCACGCGGCGGCCGTTCCACACCTCGGGGCGGCTGTACTGCGGGTATTCGAGCAGCCCGGAATAATAGCTCTCGTCCTCGTACCCCTCCGGGCAGGACAACACGCCCGGCTGGAGCCGGAACACACTGTCGGCCACGACCATCGCGGCCAGCTCGCCGCCGGTGAGGACATAGTCGCCGATCGAGATCTCCTCGTCGGCCAGCTCTTCGATCACGCGCTCGTCGATGCCCTCGTAGTGGCCGCAGACGAGCAGCAGGCCGTCGTAACCCGCCAGCTCCTTGCACTTTTCCTGCGTGAGCGTCGCGCCGCCCGCCGTGAGGAACACGATGTGGGGCCGAGACCGTCCCGCTTCGTCAATCTGACGAAGAATGTCCTGGCAGCAGTCGTGAATGGGCTGCGCCTGCATCACCATCCCCTGCCCGCCGCCGTAGGGGTAGTCGTCCACCTGCTTCTGGCGGTTCGTGGTATAGTCCCGGATCTGGTGCGCGTGCAGCTCGATGTATCCGTTGCGCTGCGCGCGGCCGATGATGCTCTCGCCCATGAAGGACTCGCAGACCTCCGGGAAGAGCGTCGCAATGTCAATCCGCATCGCCGTTCTCCTCCGCGCCGTCAAACATGCCCGCAATGGGGCGCACGGTGATGTATCCCTCTTCGGGATTCAGCTCACCGAGGAATTCCCCGACCGCCGGGAACAGCACGTCGCCCGCGGGCGTGGCCACCGTGTACACGTCGCTCGCCGCCGGATGGGTGACGTCCTTCACCGTGCCGTAGACGCGGCCCGTGTCGGCGTCGCGCACTTCGCAGCCGATGATGTCCTGCACGAAATAGCGGCCTTCGGGCAGCGGCGCGTCTGTGCGCGCGAAATATGCAATACGCCCGATGTACGCGCGAGCCGCGTCCATGCTGTCGACGCCCGCCAGCTTGACAAGGCACATGCCCTTGTGCGAGCGCACGGATTCCAGCTTCGTCTCTCCGCGGCCGTCCGCCGTGAAGAACAGACGCGGCAGAGCCGCGATGAATTCGGGGCCGTCGCACCAGGGATACAGTTTCAGCTCGCCCGTCACGCCATGCGTGGTGACGAATTTTCCCGCCTCGAGATATGCTTTCATTCGTTTCCTCCGTTACTTGATGATGACGCCGAGCAGTTTTGCCAGCTCGCACGCCTGAAGCGCCGTTACGATTGCGCCGCGCAGCTCCGGGCCCTCGAGCGCCGCGCCCTCGATGTTGCACGTCGTGAGGTCCAGCCCCGCAAGGGGCGTGCGGAACAGCGTCGTCTGCGCGAGGTCGCACTCCGAAAACTCCATTGAGCCCTTGCGCACGCGCAGTTCCGGCATTGCCGCGCCGCGCATCCGGCAGCGCTCAAAGCGCACGTTTTTCAGCGTGCACTCACTGAACACCGCACCATCGGCAACGCAGTCGCGGAACACGGCGTCGGAGAGAGATGCTCCGCCGAGATTGGCTCCGGAGAGCTTGCAGCCCGAAAATTCGCAGCGGGCAAAGCCGCCGTCCGTAAAATTCGCCGCGGAGAGGTCGCAGTTTTCGAACCGGACGTTCCCGAAGTAGACCTTCGGCATCTGAATCCCCGTCAGGCGGCAGCCGCGCAGAACGCAGCTTTTCACCTCGGCCGACGGGAAACGCATCCCCATCAGCGCGCCGCCCTCGAACGAAAACCCCTCCAGCGTCTGTTCGCAGGCGAGCGTCAGGGACGCCGCCTCTTCCAGCGTGATTGTGTTCTCCAGATCACGCTGGAGCGCGGGTGCGGCAATTTTCACACAGCTTCCTCCCCGAAAAAAAGGCCGGAGCGCTTGCGCCTGCTCCGGCCGTGTGGTTCAACGTGCGGTCACTTGCGGACACGCGGGCGCACAATGCGCCGGGACATCATCATCCCCATGCCGCTGAACACGATCGCCGTGATGGACGTCACCGTGCCAACGATACCGAGGATCATGCCCACAAGACGAAACGCTCCGCCCTTTGTCATCGAAAGCAGCTCCTTTTTCCGGACGGCACGCCGTCCTCGTATTTTTTGACTGCACTTATTATACCGCATCCGGCGCACAATCGCAACCGGGCTTTTTTCAGCGGCAGAATTTCTCGATGTAGTTGTCGAGGCACTTGGAGATGATCTGCCGGGCCGCCTCGCTGCCCTGCTCTTCGTCGACGACCGTCTCCTTGCCCTCCAGCGACTTGTACACGCTGAAGAAGTGGCGCATCTCATTGAAGATGTGCGAGGGCAGTTCGCTGATGTCCTTGTAGGAATTGTAGACGGGGTCGTTGAACGGGATCGCAATGATCTTCTCGTCCATCTTACCCTGATCGCGCATCGTGATGACGCCGATGGGATAGCAGCGCACAAGGCTCAGCGGGACAAGGCACTCGCTCGAGAGCACCAGCACGTCGAGCGGGTCGCCGTCGTCGGCATACGTGCGCGGAATCAGGCCGTAGTTGGCCGGATAGTGCGTGGAGGTGTACAGGATGCGGTCAAGAATGATGTGGCCGGTCTCCTTGTCGAGCTCATACTTCTTTTTCGAGCCCTTTTCGATCTCCACGACGGCGATGAAATCGTCGGGCGTGATACGGGACGGGCTGATATCGTGCCAGATGTTCGTCATTGCAGCTCCCTCTTTCGTGATGTGTCTGGTATTTGCTCTATTTTACACCTTCGGCAGCAGTTTGTCCACAAAGCGGCCGTTTTCCCAGACGACGACCGACGCAAAGCCCGCTTTTTTCAGCAGTTCCAGCGCCGGGCCGAACTCGAAGCGCAGCGCGCGTGTCTCATGTGCGTCGGCGCTGACGGTCACGCGCGCACCGAGCCTCGCGAGCTCTTCCAGCAGAAATGCCGCGGGATACGGCGTGTCACGGTAACCCCGGAACATGCCGCCCGTGTTGATCTCGAACACGCATCCGGTGTCCGCGCAGCGCCGCAGCGCCGCGAGCGCCGCCTCCCGGTAGCGGGAACTCGTCTCGTCGAACAGATCGTTCGCGGCGTTGTTTTTGACAATGAGGTCGAAGTGGCCGATGATGTCCGGACGATACGTCCGGACGTTTTCGACCGTCAGTTCAAAAAAGCGCTCGGCCATCGCAAGGCCGTCGCCGCCGAACAACTCGTCGCGGCAGGCGGCAAGGTCGCTCTTCGGCCCGTCGACGAGATAGTACCGGCCCGTCGCTTCGTCCCGCAGCTCGTGAATGGAGCCCACGATGTAGTCAAGCCGCGCGCGGTCCGTGACAGGGAAATAGTAGTCGTGCTCGAGCCCGACCCAGAAGCGGATTCTGCCCCGGTACTCCTCTTGCAGCGCGCGCAGCTCCTTCAGGTAAGCCTCTTCGTCGCGCACGCCGAAATCGTCCGGTGTGACGTACGTGTGGCCGGAGATGCCGAAGTCCGTGAACCCCGCCGCGATCGCGGCTTCGATCATTTCGCGCGGGGTGTTCTTCCCGTCGCACCACGTCGAGTGGTTGTGCAGGCTGCCCGTTAGGATCATCGCATCGTCTCCTGCTTGACCTTGTGATCGATGACATGGCGGCTCGCGAGCTCACGGCGGATGTCATCGAGCGTGATGCCGCTCTCGACCATCAGTACGAGCACGTGATAGCACAGGTCGGAGATCTCGTAGATGGTCTCCTCGCGGCTGTCCTTCATCGCGCCGATGATGACCTCCGTGCACTCCTCACCGACTTTTTTCAGAATCTTCTCACGGCCTTTTTCAAACAGATACGTCGTGTAGCTTCCCTCGGGGCGCTCCTTGTTGCGTCCCTCGAGCAGCCCGTACAGCGCGTCGAGAGAGAAGCGCTGCACCGTCTCGTCCTCGAACAGCAGGTTCGTGAAGCACGAGTCGGTGCCGAGGTGGCACGCGGGGCCGTCCTTGATGACCTCGACGACGAGCGCGTCGGCGTCGCAGTCGGCCGTGACGGAGACGACGTGCTGCACATTGCCGCTCGTCTCCCCTTTGCGCCACAGCTCCTTGCGCGAGCGCGACCAGAAACACGTGCGCTTTTCGCGCAGCGTGATCTCCAGGCTCTCGCGGTTCATGTACGCGACGGTGAGCACTTTCTTGGTGTAAAAGTCCTGCACGACGGCCGGGATGAGGCCGTGCGAATCAAATTTCAGGGAATCAATGTCCATGGTGGTCTCTCCTTTTATTCAATGCGCATGGGAACGCCCTGCGCGGCGAGATAGCGTTTGAGCTCGGCGATGTTCACCTCACCGAAGTGGAAGATGCTGGCCGCAAGGCCCGCGTCCACGCCGTCGAGCGCAAAGAGGTCGCGGAAGTGCTCCATATTCCCCGCGCCGCCCGACGCGATGATGGGGATGGACACACGCTTCGAGAGCGCCGCGAGCATCTCGAGATCAAAGCCTCCCTTGACGCCGTCCGCGTCGATGCTGTTGAGCACGATCTCGCCCGCGCCCGCGGCCTCGCCGCGCGCGGCCCATTCGAGCGCGTCGATGCCGGTGTCCTCGCGCCCGCCCTTCGCAAACACGTGGTAGGTGCCGCCGACGCGCGCCGCGTCCATCGAGAGCACGACGCACTGGTCGCCGTATTTCTTCGCGGCCTCGCCGATCAGCGCGGGGTTCGCGATCGCTCCCGAGTTGACGCTGACCTTGTCCGCGCCCGCCTTGAGCACGCGCTCGAAGTCGGCCACGGTGCGGATGCCGCCGCCCACGGTGAGCGGGATGAAAATGGTGGACGCGACCTGTTCCAGAATGTCCGTGAACAGCGCGCGCTGCTCGACGGTGGCGGTGATGTCGTAGAACACCAGTTCGTCCGCGCCCTCGTCGTTGTAGCGCCGCGCGAGGGCCACGGGGTCCTCGACGTCGCGCACGCCCTGAAAATTGACGCCCTTGACGACGCGGCCGTCCCGGATGTCGAGACAGGGAATGATTCGTTTCGTGATCATGCCTGCGCCTCCTTCAATACGTCCTCAAGTCTGAGCGCGCCGAGATAGACCGCCTTGCCGACGATGGCGGCGGCGACGCCCATCTCCCGCAGCGCGCGGATCTCTTCGAGCGACGAGATGCCGCCCGACGCGGTGACGGCAAGACCGGGCACTTCGCGCCGCAGCGTGCGGTACACCTCGAGGTTCGTGCCCTGCATCGCGCCGTCGCGCGCGATGTCGGTGTAAATGACGCTCTTCACGCCGTGCTCGAACGCGCGGCGGCAGAATGCGACGCCCTCCTCGCGCGAGGTCTCGAGCCAGCCGTCCGTCGCGACCATGCCGTCGCGCGCGTCGACGCCGAGGGCGATCTGTTCGCCGTACTTCTCCGCCATGTCACACAGAAACGGGAAGTTCTTCACGGCGGCGCTGCCGAGGATGACGCGGCCCGCGCCCGCGTCGAGATAGGCGCGCACGCGGCGTTCGTCGCGCACGCCGCCTCCGATCTCGACGAACATGTCGGTCGCAGCGAGGATGGAGCGCACCGCGTCGTAATTCGAGAGCGCACCGTCCTTCGCGCCGTCGAGGTCGACGACGTGCAGAAAGCGTGCGCCCTTCGCGGCGAACGACCGCGCGACGGCGGCGGGGTCGTCCGCGTACACCTCGGCGGTGCCGTAGTCGCCGCGCGTCAGCCGCACGACGCGGCCGTCTTTCAGGTCAATGGCGGGATAGATGTCCATACTCTCCTCCTCACAGCGACTGGAACGCGCGCAGGATTTCAAGGCCCGCTTTACCGCTTTTCTCCGGGTGGAACTGGCAGCCGTACACGTTGCCGTTTGCCACCGTGGCGGGCACGGTCACGCCGTACTCGGCGGTGGCAACGAGCGCGTCGTCGCAGTCCTTCGCATAGAATGAATGCACGAAATAGACGTGCTGGCCCTCTCGGGTATTGCGCATCAGCGGGCTGTCCGGCTGCACGAGATGCAGCGCGTTCCAGCCGATGTGCGGCACTTTCAGCGATTTTTCGGCAGCCTCAAGGTCGGGCTCGAGCGGGCACACACTGCCGCGGATGAACCCGAGGCCCTCGTGCTCACCGTACTCATAGCTCTTTTCAAAGAGCAGCTGCATGCCGAGGCAGATGCCGAGCAGCGGCACGCCCGCCGCGGCGCGCTCCTTCAGCACGGGGACGAGCCCCGTGGCCGCGAGCTTTTCGGCCGCGTCACCGAACGCACCGACGCCCGGCAGGATGATGCGGTCCGCGCGGCGCACCTCGTCCGCATCCCGCGTGACGGCGCACTCGGCGCCGATGAAGCGCAGCGACGACGCCAGACTGAACAGGTTGCCGACGCCGTAGTCGATGATGGCTGTCATAAGATCGTCCCTTTCGTCGATGGGATCTCGCTGGCGAACTTCTCGTCGATGGCGACGGCCATGCGCAGCGCTCGTGCCAGCGCCTTGAACGCGCCCTCGATGATGTGGTGGCTGTTCTCGCCCGCAAGGCTCCGCAGGTGGATGGAAGCGCCGAGGCTGCGCGCGAACGCGAGCACGAACTCCTTCACGAGCTCGGTGTCGAAATCGCCGACCTTTTCCGTCGGGATCTCGAGCGCGTAGCCCACGGCCGCGCGGCCGCCGATGTCGACCGCCGCGAGGATGAGCGCTTCGTCCATCGGCAGAATGATGTGGCCGTAGCGGTTGATGCCCGCGCGGTCGGCCAGCGCCTCGCTGAACGCGCGGCCGAGCACGATGGCCACGTCCTCAACGGTGTGATGGTAGTCCACCTGCACGTCGCCGCGGCAGCGCAGCGTCAGGTCAAAGTGGCCGTGCCGGGTGAAGAGCTCCAGCATGTGGTTGAGAAAGCCGCAGCCGGTGTCGATGTCATACATGCCCGTTCCGTCGAGGGACAGCGAGAGCTCAATGCTCGTCTCGTCCGTGACGCGGGCGGCGCTTGCCGTGCGTTTCATGTGGTCTCCTCCAAAAAACATTTTGTAACGGCGACGAGCGTCTTCATCTGCTCGCTCGTTCCGATTGTGATGCGGACATAGTTCTCCGTGCGCGCCGCGCCGAAGTGGCGCACCAGAATGCCGTTTTCGCGCAGATAGGCAAAATACTCCGTGCCTGTGCACGGGGCGGGCGGCGCGGCGAACAGGAAGTTCGCGCGGCTCTCCGTGACGGCAAAACCCATTGCGCGCAGCGCTGCTTTCGTCTCCTCGCGCGCCTCGATGATCTTGCCGCAGCACTCGCGGAAATACGCCGTGTCCCGCACGGCGGCCGTTCCGGCGGCGAGCGTGAGACGATTGACGTTGTACGGGTTGAAGCTGAACTTGACGGCATTCAGGTCGGCGATGAGCGACGGCGCGCCCACCGCATAGCCGAGCCGCGCACCCGCGAGACTGCGCGACTTCGAGAACGTGCCGACGACGAGGATGTTGTCGTACTTCTGCGTCAGCGGCACACAGCTCTCGCCGCCGAAATCGACGTAGGCCTCGTCCACGACGACAAGGCGCTCCGGGTTTTCCGTCACCAGAGCTTCAATTTCTGCGCGGGACAGCGCAAGGCCGGTCGGCGCGTTCGGATTTGCAAGGAACAGCGTCTCGGCCAGCCCCTTGTAATCCTCCGGCGCGAGCGACCAGTCCTCCCGCAGGGGAACCACGCGCGTCCGGATGCCGAAGAGCTGCGCGAACACGGGATAAAACCCGTACGTCACATCCGGGAACGCCGCTCCCTTGTCGCAGAACGCGCGGAACGCGAACGCAAGCGATTCGTCCGAACCGTTCGACGCGAACACGCATTCCCGCGGCACGCCGAACGCTTCGGCCAGCGCCGCGAGGAAGTCCGTGCACGCGGGGTCGGAGTAGAGGCGCAGGTCGCGCACCTGCTGCGCGCCGATCGCTTCAATGACGCGGGGCGACGGCGGGAACGGGCTCTCGTTCGTGTTCAGTTTGATGAGATTCTGAATGCCGCGCGGCTGTTCGCCCGGGGTGTACGGCTCAAGGCCGGAGAGCGTCTGTGAGAAAAAACGGCTCATTTTACCGCCTCCCGGTCGAAGCGCACGGCGATGCTGCGGGCGTGGCTATCCAGCCCTTCGCGGTGCGCAAAGTCCTCGATGCGCGTATGTACCTTTTCCAGCGCGTCGCGCGTGTAGTAGAGGAAGCTCGACTTTTTCACGAAATCGTCGACAGACAGCGGGCTCGAAAAACGCGCCGTGCCGAGCGTCGGCAGCGTGTGGTTCGGCCCGGCGAAGTAGTCGCCCAGAGCCTCAGGCGCGCTGCGGCCGAGGAAGATGCTGCCCGCGTTCTTGACGCGCGCGAGCATGGCGAACGGGTCGGCGACGCACAGCTCGAGGTGCTCGGGCGCGATGGCGTTCGCGATGTCGATGCCCTCGGAGAGATCGGACGCGACGATGATCTTGCCGTTCGTCTCGATGCTCGTGCGGGCGATGTCCTCGCGCGGCAGCGTTTTCAACTGCGCCTCCACCTCTTCGGCGACGGCCTCAGCCAGCGCGCGCGAGTCGCACACGAGCACGGCGGACGCCATGCGGTCGTGCTCGGCCTGGCTGAGCAGGTCGGCAGCGACGCACACGGGGTCGGCCTCGGCGTCGGCCAGCACGAGGATCTCGCTCGGGCCGGCAATCATGTCGATGTCCACAAGGCCGTAGACGCGGCGCTTCGCCGTCGCCACATAGATGTTGCCGGGGCCGACGATCTTGTCGACCTTCGGGACACTTTCCGTTCCGTACGCGAGCGCGCCGACGGCCTGCGCGCCGCCCGTCTTGTAGATGGCGGTGACGCCTGCGACCTTCGCGGCCGCGAGGATGGCGGGCGCAACGCCGCCGTCTTTCGCGGGCGGCGTGACCATGATGATCTCGGACACGCCCGCGATCTTGGCGGGGATGGCGTTCATCAGAACGCTCGAGGGATAGCTCGCCGTGCCGCCCGGCACATAGATGCCGACGCGCTCGATGGGCGTGATCTTCTGACCCATCACGACGCCGTCCTCTTTCGTCAGCACGAAGTTCGTGCGCACCTGACGGCTGTGGTATTCGCGGATGTTCTGCGCCGCGAGTTCCAGCGTCTCGAGGAATGCCGGGTCCTGCGACGCCACGGCGGCGTCGATCTCCTCGTCCGTCACACGCAGAGCCGCGGGGCGTACGCCGTCGAAGCGCTCGCCGTAGTCGAGCACGGCCGCGTCGCCGCGCGCCTTTACCGTTTCAAGGATGTCTGCGACGGCCCGTTCGACCGCCTCGCTCGCCTGTGTGTCGTCGCGGCGGAGGATCTCCTCCAGCGTCACCTCGGCGCGGTCCAGAATTTTCATCATATCCGTTCCCTCATTCCTGCGCAGATTCTGTCAATGGTGTCTTTTTCAAACTGATAGCTCGCCTTGTTGGCGATGAAGCGCGCCGAGCTCCCGGCGACGGTCGCGATGACCTCAAGGCCGTTTTCCTTCAGCGTCGTTCCCGTCTCCACGATGTCGACGATGACGTCGGAAAGTCCCAGGATGGGCGCGAGCTCAATGCTGCCGTTCAGCTTGATGAGCTCGATGCGGCGGGAAAGGCTGTCGTAATAAGCCTTCGCGACGTTCGGATACTTCGTCGCGACGCGAAGCGGCAGCGAGAGATCCTCCTGCCAGCCCTTTTTCGCGGCGACGGCAAGACGGCACGCGCCGAAGCCGAGGTCGAGCAGTTCGTACACGTCGGCGCGCGTCTCCAGAAGGACGTCCTTGCCGACGACGCCGACGTCCGCCGCGCCGTGCTCGACGTAGATAGCCACGTCGCCGGGCTTTACGAGCAGGTAGCGCACGCCCTCCTCCGGGTTCTCGAACACGAGCTTGCGCCCGCCCTGCTCGAGCTCCGGGCATCCGCAGCCGAGCTGCGAGAAGAGCTGATATACTTTGTCGCCGAGGCGTCCCTTCGGCAGTGCGATGTTCAGCATGGCGACCCCTCCGTTTCCGTGATCGTTCCGTCGGCGAGCACCGTCACGGTGCGCCCGGCCCGGAATCCCGGCGGCACGCGCGTCTCGGCGCGCACGACGCCCTCGGCCGCAAGGTTTTCCGCGGCGCGTGCCACGGCCGCCGGCGGCGTGTCCGGTGCGTACAGCAGCAGCACGTCCGCGTCGAACTCGCGTTTTTTCGGGAACGCGCGGGACAGGCCGTCCAAAACGAGCGCGAATCCGACGGCGCTCTGCGGCTTTTCGCATTTGCGCATCAGCGGGTCGTACCGTCCGCCCGTCAGGACGGCCTGCGGCACGCCGCGCACAAAGCCCTGAAGAACAAGGCCGTTGTAGTAGTCCATATCGCTCTCGAGCGAGAAGTCCACCCGTACGTTCGCGTCCGGGCAGACGGCGGCGAGCGCTTCACACACGCCCTGAATTCGGGCGACCACGTCCTCCATCTGCCGCGAGCGGCACAGCGCGCGGGCGCGTTCCAGCGTCACGTCCGGCTTTCCGCACAGCGCTGCCAGCTGCGCCAGCGCCTCACCCGCACCGTTTTCCGCGAGCGTGCGCAGCGTCTCGGCGCTCTTGGCTCCGAGCGCCTCGTTGGCTTTTGCGCGCACCGCATCGGAAAGCCCGAGCGCATCGTAAAGCCCGGCGACGAACGACGCGTCGCCGATGCTCAGCACCGTCTCCCCGCCGACGGCCGCAAGGCTCTTCGCGGCCAGCACCGCGACCTCCGCCTCGGCGTATGCATCGATGGTGCCGATGCTCTCGACGCCCATCTGGCGGATCTCCCGCACCTCGCCGCCCTCGCGGCGCGCGCGGAACACGCTCTCTACATAATAGAGTTTCTGCGACACCGTCTCCGGCTTCGTGTTCTTGACGATGCTCATTGTCACGTCCGGTTTCAGCGCCAGCAGACGTCCGAACGCATCGTTAAACGTCACAAGCCCCTCGCCCTTCAGAAAGCTCTTGTTCGCGAGATAGTAATCATAGCTCTCAAAGCTGCTCATGCGGTAGCGCACGTAACCGCTGTGTTCAAACAGCTCCTGCAAGGCAAGTGTGACGGCCTCGTCCTTCGGAAGTTCCGTATACACATTCCCCGCCCCCTTTTCTCTGATTGCTCTCCAGTATACGCGGTTCGTTTGCTTTAGTCAAGTAAATCAATAAAGTATTTTGTAAAAAAAGAGGGGAAAGTGCACACTTTCCCCTTGGCCGCGCATCACTCGTCGAGCTTGAGCACCGCAGTGAACGCCTCACTGGGCACCTGCACGCTGCCGAGCTGGCGCATCTTCTTTTTGCCTTCCTTCTGCTTTTCGAGCAGCTTCTTCTTGCGCGTGATGTCGCCGCCGTAGCACTTGGCGAGAACGTCCTTGCGCATGGCGCGCACGGTCTCGCGCGCGATGATTTTTCCGCCGATGGCCGCCTGAATGGGCACTTCAAACAGCTGGCGGGGAATGTTGTCCTTGAGCTTTTCCGCAAGACGGCGGCCCTTGGCGTAGGCCGTGTCCGCGTGGACGATCATCGACAGTGCGTCGACCATCTCGCCGTTGAGCAGGATGTCGAGCTTGACGAGTTTCGACTCGACAAACCCTTTCATCTCATAGTCATAGCTGGCATAGCCGCGGCTGCGGGACTTGATCGCGTCGAAGAAGTCGTACACGATCTCGCCGAGCGGCAGCTCATAGTGCAGATCGACGCGCGTCTCGTCGAGGTATTTCATGTCGCGCATCGTGCCGCGCCGGTTCTGGCACAGCTCCATCAGGCTGCCGACGTACTCCGTCGGCGTGTAGATGTGAGCGTCCACGAACGGCTCCTCGGCCTTGGCGATCTGCGCGGGGTCGGGATAGTTCGTGGGGTTGTCGATGAGCTTGACCGTGCCGTCGGTGAGCGTGATGCGGTATTCGACGCTCGGCGCGGTCGTGACGAGATCGAGGTCGAACTCGCGCTCGAGGCGCTCGATGATGATCTCGAGGTGCAGAAGGCCGAGGAATCCGCAGCGGAAACCGAAGCCCAGCGCCACGCTCGTCTCCGGCTCGAATGACAGCGACGCGTCGTTGAGCTGCAGCTTTTCCAAAGCGTCTTTCAGGTCGGGATACTTTGCGCCGTCGGCCGGGTAGATACCGCAGAACACCATCGGCGTGACCTTGCGGTAACCGGGCAGCGGCTCGGCCGTCGGGCGCGAGGCGAGCGTGACAGTGTCGCCGACGCGCGTATCGGCCAGCGTCTTGATGGACGCGGTGAAATAGCCCACTTCGCCCGCGTGGAGCTCCGCGCACGGCGCGAGATCGGTCGCGCCCATGTGGCCCACTTCGACGAGCGTGAACTGCGCGCCGGTGGCCATCATGCGGATCGTGTCGCCCGCTTTCATCGTGCCGTCAAACACGCGCAGATAGACGATCACGCCCTTGTAACTGTCGTACACGGCGTCGAACACGAGCGCTTTGAGCGGCGCGTCGGCGTCGCCCTGCGGTGCGGGAATATCGGACACAACGTGCTCGAGCACGTCCTCGATGCCGATGCCCATCTTCGCCGACACACGCGGCGCGTCCATGCAGGGCAGGCCGATGACGTCCTCCACCTCTTTCGCCACGCGGTCGGGCTCAGCGGAGGGCAGGTCGATCTTATTCAGAATGGGCACGAGTTCCAGATCGTGCTCGATGGCCATATAGGTGTTGGCAAGCGTCTGCGCCTCGACGCCCTGGCTGGCGTCCACAACGAGAATGGCGCCCTCGCACGCCGCGAGAGAGCGCGACACCTCGTAGCCGAAGTCGACGTGACCCGGCGTGTCGATCAGATTGAGTTCGTATGTCTCGCCGTCGCGCGCCGTATACTGGAGCGTGACCGCGCGCGCCTTGATCGTGATGCCGCGCTCGCGCTCGAGCTCCATGTTGTCGAGCAGCTGAGACTCCATGCGGCGCTCGTCCACCGCTTTGGTAGATTCCAGAATGCGGTCGGCCAGCGTGGACTTACCGTGGTCGATGTGCGCAATGATGCAGAAATTTCGGATGTGCTGTGCGTCCAAAGAACGTACCCCCGTATCGCCTGATTTGGGCCCTTTTCCGGGCTGATAGTATATTGTATCACAAAACGCCCGCGCACACAATAAAAACCCGCGATCCAGCCAGACGATTCCGGAGTATTTTCGCCCCGAAGGCTCTTTCCCCTGCCTTTGGTCCCTTTCTCTGTTCACCCGCCCGCATCCGTCAAACCGATATACAATTTGTACTATTATGTCAAATTATTTCAATTTGACATATTGCCCTCCAGCACGCGATAACGTAGATTTTCCACGTCAAAGTCGGGCTTGCCGGTGCGCCCGGGCAGCGGTTTGAACTCGTCCGGCCTATACTCCGGAATCGCACCCCTGACGCAGCACCGCTCGAGATATGCGCGGTTGACCGGGTTTTCACCCTGCTCCTGATTGTATTCGGAGAGATACGTCACGGGACTCTCGCCGTATTTCCGGTGATACAGACAGAATCGCTCCCACGCCGTTTTGGGGCACAGGAATTCGACGCAGTTGTCGTGGACGTGGACGCCGCACTCCGGCTGCGGCATGCCCTGCGTCTCCAGCTCGTACGGGCGGAAGCCGAGCTCCTCCTCCGTATTCCAGATCAGCAGGATGAAATCGAGGAACGGAAACGCCGAGAGCAGGCGGTATGCGTCCCGTGCGAGCGTCCATGCGTCCGGATAGGGTTGTGTAATGCTGTCCAGCCCGATGCGGCCGTCCGGGCGGCACCAGCCGTACATGGCCGGAAAATGATTCGGATGGAACCACCACGAATCGAAGTTCTCCACAAAGACGTGGTCTCTCCCGCTGAAAAAGCGGTCCGTGCGGCGGATGATCTCCTGCGCCTGTTCAGGTGTGACGGGCTTGCCGCGCATCCAGTACGCGGGGCGGCGGTTCTCCGACGAATACGAGGCCATATCCGCCTGTGCGCGCACCTTGAAGTCCATCAGCGGACGCAGGGCCTCCAAAGGGACATAGTGGGCGTTTCCCCGGTCGTCCAACGGCCCCTCCGGCCAGATTTCCAGCGAATCGCCCCAGTCCTCCAGAAACCAGTTGGCATCGCTGTACCGGCTGCAGTACAGCACTTCGTCGCCTTCAACGGCGTACCAGGCCGCTTTCGTCCAGAGGTCGCCCTCCCAAGGAACGCCCGCGACGGCGGCGCGCTGTATCCCGAGATGCTCCGCGATCGGCCGCTCCGTCCACACGTCCTCGCCCGGCGCGACGGGCACACGGAACGGTTCGTGCTGTTTCCGCGGAATGAACGGAACGCGGAGCGTACCGCCCGGCGGCAAAAGCCGAAAACAGTTCTCGCCTTCTTTGATGAGTACGTCAAACGGGAAA
This sequence comes from uncultured Ruthenibacterium sp., assembly GCA_944386565.1. Classification (GTDB taxonomy): domain Bacteria; phylum Bacillota; class Clostridia; order Oscillospirales; family Ruminococcaceae; genus Ruthenibacterium. The sequence goes on from CALXBO010000008.1 coordinate 68,082, forward strand.
CGGTTCACATACTCGATCGTTTCCACATCCGCCTTGTAGCACTCGATGTATTTTCTGTCCTCCTCCTCGCCGTCTTCAAACGTCGAGGCATCCTCTTCGATGCTCCTCCACGTCACCCGGAACTGCAGCTGCTGCCTGTCTCCGAAGATGATATAGTCCTCGAGGACGCTCGCACTAACGTACTTCAGCGGAGCAGACTCGCTTCCGCCCGCCTCCACGTACACAGCTTGTTGCAGCGCAAAGCGGTTGTCCTTCAGCGCATCATTTTCACATCCCGCTTTGGCTCCGATCGTCACACGCACAAATCGCTCCATGTTCACCACTCCTGATTCTTATCCGGCAGGTCTCTCCCGCCGTATTTTCGATGATAGAGACAGAACCTCTCCCACGCCGTCCGGGGACACAGCAACTCGACGCGGCCGTCGTGAATGTGCATCCCGCACTCCGGCGTCTCCGGGTAACCCGCCGCCCCCTCGCTGCTCGCCCAGAACACGAACACCGCGTTGAGAAACGGGAAGTCGTGCAGCAGGAACATCCCGTTCAGAAAGAGAAACCCGGCGTCGGGATATTTCGTCATCGTGTACGAATCCAGCCCGATCCGCCCGTTCTCGTGCACCCAATCGCGCCACAGGATCGTCTCGTATGTTCCGGTCGTGCGGATCGCATCCGCCTGTTCCGGTGTGACGGGTTTTCCGCACATCCGGAACGCGGGCCGCCGCGCGGCGGTGGAATAGCGGTTCATATCGCCCTGCCAGACGGCCTGAAAGCCGTTCAGTGTTCGCAGCACGTCCGGCGGGAAGTACCGCGCGCCGCCCCATCCGCCGTCCGCGCCGCGGCAGACCGCTTCCTGATACGCGGGGCTGTCGAGCGCATCAAACGCGTCGCCGAAACACGAATCTTCGCTGAATACATACACCTTGCCGCCCATGCGCGTGTACCATGCGTCGTCCGCGCGCGGAGCGCCGTCCGGGCAACGGACGCCCATCCATTCCGGAAACGTCCGGACGTTCCATGTCTCCCCGCCTCTTTCTTCAGGAATCTTCCGATCCATTCTGCATACTCCTCTCCGCCGCACCCGGCACAGACGTTCCGGGCGGCATTCTGTCTCCGGAACCATTCTATAATGAGTATTAAAAGCGTGGGATTTATTTCCCGCACTGTCATTGTCTTCCAATTTCGGAGCGTCTCCCGCGCAGAATTTCCATTTAGTATATTTTCCACCGAATAATACAAATAAAGCTCAAAATTTGACGAATCCGGGACATTCTGCTACAATGTCATGCGACGCGGAGCTTCTGGCTCCGCGTTTGCCGCTGGGGACGCGCCCCGTGCGGCCGACTCAAAGGGGGTTTTTCATGATCGAAGCACGCGAACACGCGCGCCGTTTTCTCTGCGGTCTGCCGCGCCGCCTGTGGGCGCTGTGCGCCGCTGTGGGATCGCTCCTCGCAGTGCTGCTGTTATTGATGTGGTGCATGCGCATCGTCACGATCACCACTTCCGACGGACTGTCACACACCGTATTCGCCCCGCTGAAAGCAGGACACGGGTACACGTTTTCTCTTGTCGGCCTCTCCATCGACGTGGGGGACGAAGTGCTCTTGCAGGACGACCCGAAAGAAGGACGCGCTTCGCTGCATCTGGAGGAAGGCATTCTGGTAAATGTCACAGCTGACAGCCAGGCGCGCAGCGCCTATATAGCGGCGGACACCGTCGGGGAGGCACTGGAAGATTTCGGGATCACACTCGGGCCCGATGACTACACGGAGCCTTCACTGGATTCGGAATGTACGGAAAACATCTCCATCACCGTGCATCGCGTGGAGTACAGGGACTACACCATTCAGGAAGTTCTTCCGTTCGAAACGGTGGTGGAAACAACTTCCGTGCTGCGCCTGACGCCCGACAAAGAACTGGTCGTTCAGGAGGGCATTGACGGATACCTGCACGCGGACGCGCGCGACCGCATCGTGGATGGCGAAGTCGAGAGCACCGAGCTTCTGACCGTGTATGAAGAAGTCGCTCCCGTGGCACAAGTCGTCAAGCGGTATGAAGCCGGCAAGGCCGTCAGCAACGTGACACCGCCCGCCGAATGCAGTGTGGTGGACAACGTTCCCGTGGACGCCGCGGCATCCGGTGAAGAGGAAATGACGGTGTACACGATGAAGGCGACCGGATATTACTCCGCGCGCGGCAAGGGCGCCAGCGGGCTCGGATTGTACTACGGGACCGTTGCAATTGATCCGAACCTCATTCCCTACGGCTCGCTGCTCTACATCACCTCCGAGGACGGCAACTTTGTGTACGGATGGGCCATCGCGACGGACACCGGCGCATTTGTCCAGAACGACAACATGCATGTCGACCTTTTCTATGAATCCTATGAGGAGAGCGCGGCGAACGCCGTGGGCGAAGTGCTCGTCTACGTTGTCCGTGAGGGCGAGGGCGAATGGAGCCATCGCGAAGGGATCTCCGAAGAATAAAAATCATAACCCCACGTTGAACGTGGGGTTTGCAAAACGGCCCCATAGGGGCCACAATACCAGCGGCGCCTAAAGGC
>CALXBO010000009.1 GCA_944386565.1 uncultured Ruthenibacterium sp.
CGCCTTTAGGCGCCGCTGGTATTGTGGCCCCTATGGGGCCGTTTTGCAAACCCCACGTTCAACGTGGGGTTATGATTGCCTGTTCAAAACGCGCGCGGTGTGGTATCCTGATGACGGCAAAAACGTTTTCGAAATCAGACCGCCGCCGGACCCGGAAAAAAGGGCGCGGCAGCGTGCGGTTTTGTCGGACGGATGCGGCCGCAGCCGCGCGTTCATCCATGGATCACCGGCCGTTCAGAGGGCGGCCGACGAAAGAAGAGGGTATTTGGTATGGCAGAAAAAAAGACGCTGATGGACTACTCCGCCGCGCGGGACTGGGTGCTCGCGGAGTCCGGCTTTGATCCCGAGCTGCTGGGCAAGTGCGAAGCGGTCATGTGTCAAGGCAACGGCTACATGGGTCTGCGCTGCGCCACCGAGGAGCGCTACCTCGGCGAGCAGCGCAATCTGTTTGTGGCGGGCACATTCAACAAATTCGACGAAAATGAAGTGACGGAGCTGCCCAACGCGGCGGACGTGCTGGCCATGACGCCCGCGCACGACAACCGCATGAACATCGGCGCGAAGGGCCTGTCCGGCGAGGCGTACAAGGGCCACACGTTCTGGGACACGGAGATGTTTATCCTGCCGTACTTCACTTTCACCGATCCCGCCATCGCGAAGAAGCTCGAGGAGTACCGCTACCAGTCCCTGCCCGGCGCGCACAAGAAGGCGAAGGGCAACAACGCCGGCAGCGTCGCGGGCATCTGGCAGTGCGCCGTGTTCGGATTCGGCGGCGTGCGCATGCTCGACGGCCGCCTGCGCATCCGCCCGGCGCTGCCCGAGGCATGGAGCCGTCTGGAGTTCACGATCTTCTGGCAAGGCAGCCGTCTGCACATCGTCGAGACGAAGGACTCCGTCGTCGTGGAGAAGCTCTCGGGAGATCCCGTCACGCTTGAGCTCGCGGACGAGACCGTCACCGTTGACTGCCGCACCGAAAAGGCTCTGTAAGATTTCAAATCAGAACAACGCCGCGAAGGCGGCCCCGGCAAAGTGCGCACCCCCGCACGGAGCCGGAGCTGCCGGGGCCGCGGCGCGCCCGGATGGAAAACGTTTTCTATCCGGGGCGGACGCTACAATTTATGGCAGGAGTGCAGACAGATGGAAACAAACAAGCTGCAGGCCGTCATCTTTGATCTTGACGGCGTGATCACCGACTCGGCGAAATACCACTATCAGGCGTGGAAGATGCTGGCCGACAGGCTGGACATCCCGTTCGACGAGGAGTACAATGAAAAACTGAAAGGCGTCTCCCGCATGGAGAGCCTTGAACTCATTCTGAAAAACGGCGATGCCTGTGAGAAGTTCACGGCGGAGGAAAAGGCCGCGCTCGCGGACGAGAAAAACGAGTTCTACAAAGAGCTCATCCATCAGATCACGCCCGCGGACATTCTGCCCGGCATGGCGGAGTTCCTCGCGGAGCTGCGCGCGGCGGGCATCCGCACGGCCGTCGCGTCCGTCAGCCGCAACGCGCCGTTCATCCTCGCCCAGCTCGGCGTCACGGACAGCTTCGACTACGTGTGCGGCGCGGCCGCCGTGGAGCGCGCAAAGCCCTTCCCGGACATCTTCCTCGTCGCCGCGCAGCACGTCGGCGCCGACCCCGCCGCGTGCGTCGGCGTTGAGGACGCCGAAGCCGGCATCCGCGCCATCAACGCCGCGGGGATGTTCTCCGTCGGCGTCGGCACGCCCGATCAGATGCGGGAGGCAAAGCTCATCCTCTCCGGCACGCACGAGCGCTCGCTCGCGCGCATCCGCGAGGCGTCCGGCCTCGCATAAAACCGAAGTCACATCCGCGCCCCGTCAGACCGTCTGCCGGGGCGCGCGGCTCACAGGAGGAATGAATATGGAACGCACCTGGTGGAAAGAAGCTGTCATCTATCAGATCTATCTGCGCAGTTTTCAGGATTCAAACGGCGACGGCGTCGGCGATATCCCCGGCATCATCTCGCGGCTCGACTATCTGCAGAAACTCGGCGTCACGGTGCTGTGGCTCAACCCGTGCTACCCGTCGCCCGACGTCGACAACGGCTACGACATCTCCGATTACTGCGGCATCGCCCCGCGCTTCGGCACGATGGAGGACTTCGACCGCCTGCTGGCCGAGACGCACCGACGCGGCATGAAGCTCGTGATGGACCTCGTCGTCAACCACACGTCCAGCGAGCATCCGTGGTTCAAGGAGAGCCGCAAATCGAAGGACAACCCCTACCGCGACTACTACATCTGGCGCCCCGCGAAGGACGGCAGGGAGCCCAACAACTGGGGCTCGCACTTCACGCCGTCCGCGTGGGAATATGACGAGACCACGGGCGAGTACTACCTGCACCTCTTCGCAAAGGAACAGCCCGACCTCAACTGGGAGAACCCCGCCGTGCGCCGCGAGGTGTGGAAGCTGATGCGCTTCTGGCTCGACAAGGGCGTCGACGGCTTCCGCATGGACGTCATCAACCTCATCAAAAAGCCCGCCGGCCTGCCCGATTCCCCGAAGGCGCCCACGTGCGCCGAGGGCTATTCGTTCGACTGCGAGCTCTACGCCAACAACCCCGGCCTGTGCGATTTCTTCCGCGAGATGGACCGCGAGGTGCTGCGCGATTACGACGTTATGACCGTCGGCGAGACGGCGCGCGTCACGCCCGAGTTCGCGCTCGACTACGTCGGCGAGCCCGAGCGGCTGCTCTCGATGGTGTTCCACTTCCAGATCGTCGAACTGCGCGACGGATTCACATGGCCGAAGTTCAAGGCCATCCAGCGCATGTGGGCCGACAAGCTCTGGGGCCGCGGCTGGAGCAGCCAGTTTTTGCAGAACCACGACCAGCCGCGCTGCGTGTCCGTGTACGGCGACGACGGCGCGTACCGCACCCAGTCCGCCAAGCTGTTGGGCACGATGCTCCACACGCTGCCGGGCACGCCCTACGTCTATCAGGGCGAGGAGCTCGGCATGGCGAACACGCCGTTCACCGACATCTCCCAGTACAACGACATCAACGCGAAGTTCGACTATTCCGAGCTGATCGCCGCCGGAAAGACCCCGCAGCAGGCGCTGGCCGTGCTGAACCGCTACAGCCGCGACCACGCCCGCACGCCGATGCAGTGGGACGCGTCGGAGAACGCGGGCTTCACCTCCGGCACGCCGTGGCTGATGGTCAACCCCGACTATGTGCGCGTCAACGCCGCCGCGCAGGAGAGCGATCCGGACAGCGTGCTCAACTACTACCGCCGCCTCATCGCGCTGCGCAAGGAGCGCCCCGCGATGGTTTACGGCGAATTCACCGAGTACGAGGCCGGGCGCGGGGACGTCTACGTCTACACGCGCACGCTCGGCGATGAGCGGCTGCTCGTGACGCTGAACCTCACCGGCGAGCCCGCCGAGGTGCGCCTGCCGGCGGAAGGCGTGCCCGCGCCGCTGCTCTGCAATTACCCCGACGCGCCCGCCGCGGACAAAACGCTCACCCTGCGCCCGTGGGAGGCAGTCATCTGGAACGCATAACGAAAAAAGAGGAAGCCCGAGGGCTTCCTCTTTTTTGTCTGTGTCAGGTGATGGGCGCGGGGTTGAAGATGCACATGTCGTTGTGGAATCCGTACTGGTCGCTGTACGGCTGCTTTACGCCGCTTGCGACGTCGAGGATCATGTTGAAGATCTCCGTCCCGACGTCCGCGATCGTCGCCTTTCCCACGGCCACGTCGCCCGCGGAAATGTCGATCATGTCGAACCAGTGCTCCTTCATCTCATTGCGGCTGCACACCTTGATGACGGGGCAGATGTCCAGCCCGTACGGCGTGCCGCGCCCCGTCATGAACACCTGCAGGCCGATGCCGCTCGCGACCTGGCTCGGGCCGCACACGATATCGCTCGCCGGGGTGGCGGCGTAGATCAGCCCGTGCTGCGTCGGCTTTTCGGCAGGGCTGAGAACTTCGACGATGGGGCTCGTGCCGCTCTTCGCGATGGAGCCCATCGCCTTTTCCACGATGTTGGCGAGGCCGCCCTTTTTGTTGCCCGGCGTGGGGTTTGCATCGCGGTCCACGCCGCCGGCCTCGAGGTAATCGTCGTACCATTTCATCTCGGCGGCCAGACGGTCGCGCACGGATTCGTTCACGCAGCGCGCCGCGAGCATCTGTACGCCGTCGCGCACTTCCGTCACCTCGCTGAACATCACGGTGGCTCCGCCGCGCACCAGCATGTCCGCCGCGTAGCCCGCGCTGGGGTTCGCGGTGATGCCGCTGAACGCATCGCTGCCGCCGCACTGCATGCCGATCAGAAGCTCGCTCAGCGGCAGCTCCTCACGGCGGCGCTCGTTCAGTTTCCGGAGCTTGCGGTCAGCCATGTCGAGCAGGGCGTTCATCATGGCGTCGTGCCCGGCCCAGTCCTGAAGCGTGAGCACGTTTTCGGGCGTGATATCCTCCGGCGGGAGGATGCGGTCGTAGGTCAGCTTCTCGCAGCCGAGGCCGACCACCATCACCTCGCCGCCGAAGTTCGGGTGGCGGATGACGTTCGTGACGGCCCGGATGGGAATGTGTGCCAGCGGCGCGTTGATGGCGACGCCGCAGCCGTAGGGGTGCGTCACGGCCACCACGCCGTCCACGTTCGGGTACTTCGGCAGCAGCTCGCGGCGGATGCGCTCCACGGCCACTTTCACAACGCCCGCGGCGCACTGAACGGTCGTCACGATGCCCAGCAGATTGCGCGTCCCGGCGGGGCCGGTCTTGTTGCGGTATCCCATCCACGTCGTGCGGGGCGGCACGGGCAGTTCCTCTTTCGGCACGATGTGCGTGCCCCAGGGCATGTCGTCGAGCGACGGCGACGCGGGCAGCGTCAGCATATGCTCGTTGATCCAGCTCCCGGCGGGGATCGGGTCCTTCGCGTAGCCCAGAACAACGCCGTAGCGGATGATCTCGCCGCCCGCGGGAATGTCCTTCAGCGCGATCTTGTGCGCCTGCGGGATGGTCTGGCGCGTCTTCAGGTCCGGAGCGATGGCCGTTCCGGCCTCGAGGTCGTGCACGGCCACCGCCACGTTGTCGGCGTCTTTGATCTGAATGATATCGGGTGTCTGTATCGGCATGGAAATCCTCTCCTTTGTGTGTCAAACGATGTCCAGCGGGACGGGGCGGTCCGGGGCGGGGAACGCCGCATCCAGCGCCGCGAACTCCGCGTCGGTCAGGATGAGCCCGGCCGCGCCGGCGTTGTCGAGCGTATGGGCGGGGTCGCCCGTGCGGGGAATGGGCACGACGCCCGGCTGCCGCAGCGTGAAAGCCAGCAGCACCTGTGCGGCGGAGACGCCGTGGGCCTGCGCGGCCGTCTGCACGGCGGGCGAATCCATCAGCCCGCGCCGCAGCGCGCCCGCCTGCGCCAGCGGACAGTATGCCATCATGGCGACGGAGTGCTTTTGCATCCACGGCAAAAGGTCGTACTCCACGCCGCGGCTCCCCAGGTGATAGAGCACCTGGTTTGCGGCGCAGCGGTCGCCGCCGGGCACGGAGAACAGCTCTTCCATGTCGGCCCGGTCAAAGTTCGAAACGCCCCACGCGCGGATGCGCCCGCGGGCTTTCAGCTCCTCCATGCACTCCACGGTCTGTGCGAGCGGCACGCTGCCGCGCCAGTGCAGCAGGTACAGGTCGAGGTATTCCGTCCCCATGCGGCGCAGCGAATCCTCGCACGCACGGAAGATGTGGCTGCGCCCCGCGTGGAACGGATACACTTTCGACACGAGGAACAGCCCCTCGCGCTCCGCGCCGCTCACCGCGCGGCCGACCAGCGTCTCCGCCGCGCCCTCGCCGTACATCTCGGCGGTGTCGATCAGCGTCATGCCGGCCTCGATGCCGCAGCGCAGCGCCTCGCACTCGCGGGCGAAGGTGCGCCGGTTCTCGCCGAGATACCACGTGCCCTGTCCGATGCGTCCGGCCGGGCGGCCGTTTTCTGCCGTGAATGTCATCCGCAGTCCTCCCGTTGCTTTTCCGAAAAGAAAAATTTTTTCTCATGCTCCATTGTACCCGCCGGAAGAGGGGCGGGCAATGGGTATTTTGTACATCTCTCATCCCGCAGACTGTGAAAGACGCACAACATCGCAAAAAGATTGCAAAAGCATTTCACAGCGTGAAATGCTCCGTGCGCGGACCTGCCGCTGTGCGCCGGTGTATGCTCTGTTTTTGCGGAAAGCTGCAAATTGACAACTGCGCGCAAATGCTTTAATCTAAAGTGGAAGAAAAGGGACTCTCACCGGGCTTCGGACGCTTGTCAGGGCCCGGACGATTCGTGCGGCGCCGCCGGGAAAGGACGGAATGGCTCATGGCCTTCAAGACATTGTATACCGTTGTTGTTGCGGATGACGAGGACGAGCTTCGGGAGGCCGTGTGCCGCATGATCCCCTGGCACGAGCTCGGGTTCCGTCTGGTGGGCAGCGCGAGCAACGGGCTGGACGCGCTCCAGCTCGTGGAGCAGCTTGAGCCGGACCTCCTGCTCACGGACATCCGCATGCCGTTCATCTCAGGCATCGAGCTGGCGCGTCAGGTGCGCGAGGTGCGCCCGGCGATGAACATCGCGTTCCTGAGCGGCTACGACGATTTCGAGTACGCCAAGCAGGCCATCCAGTACAATATTATCAGCTACATGCTCAAGCCCCTCACGATGGAGGGCCTCGCGGCGGAGCTGCGCATCATCCGGCACAAGATCGACGCGCAGTTCGAGATGCTGCGCCAGGCCGGGGCGAACGCGTCCGCGCCGGACATGCGCGCGGCGTTCGTGATGCCGCTCGTGCTGGACGATTACGCCGACGCGGAGGACGCGTCGCACGCCGAGGCGTCCGCGCGGCAGGCGGGCTTGCTGCGCGATGAGGACGACCGGCCGTACTACACCGTCATGGTCTCCACGCTGCTCGACGAGAGCGGCGCGAACCGCACGGCCTCCTCGTTCGTGGCCACGGTGGAGACGCTCGCGGCCAAATATCTGCGCAGCGTCAGCTTCTTCACCTCGGGCAAGGTCGTCTCCGTGCTGCTCGGAAACCCGTCGGACTTCGACGAGTACCTGCACATCCTCGCGGACGAGATCCCGCAGGTGGCTTCGCGCGTGCTGGGGCGGCGCTGCCGCATCGGCGTCAGCCGCACCGTGCGCAGCCTGACGGAGCTGCACGGCGCGTACCGGGAGGCCATGGAGGCGCTGCGCCAGAGCGACACGGCCGAGAGCGGCGCGCAGTTCATCGGCGACCTCGCACCCGCGGCCAAGGGCGGCGAGCTTCTGTGCAAGCGCGCGCTCGACGCCATCGACGAGCACTATGCCGACGCCGACCTCTCTCTGGTGTCGCTCAGCGGCATGCTCGACGTCAGCCCCAACCATCTCAGCGCGTGCATCAAGAAGCACGCGGGCGAGACGTTTATCAACATCCTCATCGGCAAGCGCATGGAGGCGGCGCGCGAGCTCATCGCCTCCTCGCCTCTCAAAATCCAGCAGATCGCGCAGCAGTGCGGCTACACCGACCAGCACTACTTCAGCTACTGCTTCAAGAAATACTGCGGCGAGTCCCCGAACGCGATGCGCCGCCGTCTCGATGCGCAGCGCGCGGAGGCGGCGCGTTGAAGCGCCGGGCCGTGCGCACGCGGCTGCGCACCACCACGATTTTTGTAACGATGGTCGTGGCCGTGGTCGTCGTCATCCTGTGCTGCTGCATCTTTTTCTTTCTGGACCGCTACCGCACCGCGATGGTGCAGAGCGCCCGCACCAGCAGCGCGCAGGCGGTGTCGCAGGTGTCGAACACCGTCGAAAACTATCTCAGCGACATGGAGCAGTCGATGCGGCTCGTGGAGCAGTCGATGACCGAGAGCGCCGACAGCCGCAACAAGCTCCTGTCGGCATTTCTGCGGTTCCGCCCGGACGTCGTGGCCGTCACGAGCTATTCGTCCGAAGGCGAGCTGCTCGACTGCTGGTCCATCGGCCATGAACCGAAGGATTCCATTCTGGAAAACCTCTCCTTTGACTACGAGCGCGCAGCGGAGACCAACGCGCCGTATCTCACCGCGCCGCACGTGGAGTCCATCTTTGAGGGATATTACCCGTGGGTCGTCACGATGACCGCCCCGCTGCCCTCGGGCACAGAGGCGGCGTGGGTCTCGCTCGACCTGAGCTTCTCGAGTATCTCCAGCTACATCAGCAACGTCGGCATCGGCCAGCGCGGCTACTGCTTTCTGATGGATTCCGACGGCAACATCGTCTACCATCCTCAGCAGCAGCTCCTGTACGCGGGGCTCAAATCCGAGGACACCGTGCGCCTTGCGTCGCTTCGGGACGGGACGTACGCGGACGACACCGTCATCTACTGTGTCGCGAGTGTGGGCGACAGCGGCTGGCGCGTCGTCGGTGTGAGCTACGTCGACGAGCTCGTCAACCGCAACGTGGCGGAGATGATCCGCCTGTCGGCCGTGCTGACCGTCGTGGTGCTCGCCGCGGCGCTGCTCACGAGCTGGATTCTCTCCCGCCTGCTGGGCCGCCCGCTGCGCGGCCTCGCCGACGCGATGGAGAGCTTTGAATCCGACGCCGATCACTTCACCTACCGCCCCGTCGGCGGCACGCGCGAGGTGCAGGAACTGTCCGGCTCCTTCGAGCACATGGTAGTGCGCATTCAGCAGCTCATGAGCACCGTCCGCGAGGAGGAAGTCAACCTCCGCAAGACGGAACTCAAGGCGCTGCAGGCGCAGATCAATCCGCATTTCCTCTATAATACGCTCGATTCCATCGCGTGGATGTGCGAGCAGGGCCGCAACGCGGACGCCGTGAACATGGTGCATGCGCTCGCGCGCCTGTTCCGCATCAGCATCAGCAAGGGCCACGAGCTCATCCCCGTGGCCAAGGAGATCGAGCACGCCGAGAGCTATCTGCAGATCCAGAAGTACCGCTATAAGAATCAGTTCACGTACGCGTTCGACGTCGACCCCGAGTGTCTGGAGTACCTGTGCAATAAGATCACGCTCCAGCCCATCATCGAAAACGCCATCAACCACGGACTCGACCTGATGGTGGAGGAGGGGCACATCGACGTGCAGGTGAAGCAGGACGGCGGCGACATCGTCTTTTGCGTCATCGACAACGGCGTCGGCATGAGCGGAGAACAGATCGAAGCCGTGCTGCAGCGCGGCCCGAGCGACCGGACGGGCATCGGCATCAAGAACGTGAACGACCGTCTCAAAATTTATTTCGGCAGGCAGTACGGCCTGCACATCACCAGCGAGCTCGACGAGGGGACCTGCGTCGAGATCCGGATGCCGAAGGTGCGGGAGGGCGAGTATGAAACGAAGTAAATGCGCGCTCATCTGCGCCGCGGCGGCGCTGGCGATGCTGTGCTCCTGCGCCTCCGCCGCGCCTGTGGCGGAGCAGCACACGGTCGCGCTCATCGCCAAATCCACCGAGACGGAGTTCTGGCTCTCGGTGTTCGCGGGGGCCGAGGCCGCGGCGGCGGAGTACAACGCAAAGCTCACCGTCGTCGGCCCCGAGACCGAGGAGGATTACGAGACGCAGAACGCCATGGTCGAACAGGCCGTTGAAAAGGGCGCGCAGGCCATCGTGTTCTCCGCCATCGACTACGAAAACAACGCCACGGCCATCGACGCGGCCGCCGCGGCGGGCGTGAAGATCGTCGCGATCGACAGCAGCGTCGATTCCTCCGCCGTCTCCACGTACATCGGAACGGACAACTACGCCGCCGGGCGCATGGCGGCGCTTGCGGCGCTCGAGCGCGTGGAGGGCGATCTCAAGGTGGGCATCGTCAACTACGACGTCAGCAGCGCCAACGGTCAGGAGCGCGAAGAGGGCGCGGTGGACGAATTCAAAGAGAGCGGACGCGCGGAGATCGTGTCTGTCATCAATACGCTCGCCGAGGCGGTGCACGCGCAGGCCGACACGGCCGCGCTGCTGATGGACCACCCGGAGATCAACGTCCTGCTCGCGTTCAACGAACCGACGAGCGTCGGCGCAGCGAACGCCGTGCGGGAGCTCGGGCTGTCGGACGACGTGTTCCTCGTCGGGTTCGACTCGAACGTCGCCACCGTCGACGGTCTGCAGGAGGGGTCGGTGGATGCGCTCGTCGTGCAGAACTCCTATGCGATGGGGTATCTCGGCGTCGAAGCGGCCTGCAAGATGCTGTCGGGGCAGGGCGGCTCGCTGGAGACGACGGTCGATACCGCCACCCGCGTGGTGGACCGCGAGAACCTGTTCACCATGGACAGCCAGAAGGCGTTGTTTGCCTTTGAATGAGTTTTATGAATACGAGTTGTGCAAAAATCACAATAGATATTGACTTTGTTATTGTATATTGTACAAAGCGGATAATTTTTTACCCTCGAATCGGTGAATTTTCACCTTGTTTTCGGGCTTTCCATCCTTTACCATAAATAGTGTCAGGCGGGGCCGGGAAGGAAGGCTCCGCACCACCCATAAAGGAAAAGGAGAACAAGCTATGAAAAAAGCACTTGCACTGGCTCTTGCGGCAGTTATGGCATTCGGCCTGGTCGCTTGCGGCAGCACTTCTTCGTCCAGCACGGCGGCGAGCACTGCTACTTCTACGAGCACTGCTTCCACCCCGGCGGCTGCGTCCGACGTGAACGCTGCAGTCTTCTATTACAACTATTCCGATACCTACATCTCCAGCGTCCGCACGGCGCTCGACGCCAAGCTGGAAGCTGCCGGCATCAAGTACACCGACTATGACGGCAACAACAACCAGACCACGCAGAACGAGCAGATCGACACCGCCATCTCTTCCGGCGCGAACCTGCTGATCGTCAACATGGTCACCTCCGGTTCTTCCGACACGGCCACCTCGATCGCTGAGAAGGCGAAGGCCGCCGGCATCCCCGTGATCTTCTTCAACCGCGCTGTTGAGGAAGACGGCAACGAGGGCGCTGTCCTGAGCGCGTTCGAAGACATCGCGTTCGTCGGCACCGACGCTCCCGAAGCCGGCCACATGCAGGGCAAGATGATCGGCAACTACCTCATCGAGAACTATGAGACGGTTGACCTGAACGGCGACGGCGTCATCCAGTACGCCATGTTCATGGGCGACGCTTCCAACGTTGAGGCCATCTACCGCACTCAGTACGGCGTTGAGGACTGCGACGCGGTTCTCGCCGAGAACGGCAAGCCCGCTCTGGAGTACTTTGACGCCGGCAACGCCAACAAGTATCAGCTTGATATGAACGGCGCCTGGAGCGCTCAGGCTGCTCAGGAGTACATGCAGACCAACCTGAGCCAGTACAGCGAAGCCAACGGCAACATGATCGAGCTCATCATCTGCAACAACGACAACATGGCTGAGGGCTGCATCACGGCTCTGCAGGCTGCCGGCTACAACGACGGCAAGGGCACCACGATCCCCGTGTTCGGCGTTGACGCCACCGATTCCGCGAAGGCTCTGATCGCCGACGGTTACATGACCGGTACGATCAAGCAGGATGCCGACGGCATGGCCGGGTGCATCACGGCTCTGGCTTCCAACGTGGCGGCGGGCGAGGATCTGCTGGCCAACACCGACTCCTACACGAAGGACGAAGCGAACGGCCTCGACAACAAGATCTTCATCGCCTATCAGGAGTACACGGGTGAATAAAACCAAATAACCCCGCACGCAACAAATTGGTTACAAGGGCGGCTGCTGCCTCGGCGCAGCGGCCGCCCTTATCTTAGAGAAAAGGAGGGCTCTGCATGGGTGAAGAGGTTTTGCTGCAAATGACCGATATTTGCAAATCCTTCCCCGGTGTCAAGGCGCTGGATCATGTTTCGCTGACTGTCCGCAAGGGCACCGTCCATGCTCTGATGGGCGAGAACGGTGCGGGCAAGTCCACGCTGATGAAATGCCTGTTCGGTATTTATTCCAAAGACGAGGGCAGCATCAAGCTCGAGGGGCGCGAAGTCAACTTCAAAACCAGTAAGGAAGCGCTGGAAAACGGCGTGGCGATGGTGCATCAGGAGCTCAATCAGGCGCTGAAACGCACCGTTATGGATAACCTCTGGCTGGGCCGCTATCCGAAGATCGGCGGCGTCATGGTCGACGAACACAAGATGTACGTCGAGACCATGAAGGTCTTCAAGGATCTCGACATCAACGTTGACCCGCATCGTGTGATGAGCACGCTGCCCGTCTCGCAGCGCCAGATGGTCGAGATCGCAAAGGCGGTCTCCTACAATTCCAAAGTCATCGTATTCGACGAACCGACCTCCTCCCTGACGGAGGAAGAAGTGGAACACCTGTTCCGCATCATCAATATGCTGCGCGACCGCGGTGTCGGCATCATCTACATCAGCCACAAGATGGCCGAGATCCTGCGCATCAGCGACGACATCACCGTCATGCGCGACGGCACATGGGTCGCCACGCGCCCGGCGAAAGAACTCGATATGCCCACCATCATCAAACTGATGGTCGGCCGCGAACTGGGCAACCAGTTCCCCCCGAAGACGAACAAACCCGGCGAAGTCTTCCTCGAAGTGGAAAACCTCACGGCGCAGTATTCGATCCTCAAAGACGTCTCCTTTACGGCGCGCCGCGGCGAAGTGCTCGGCCTCGCAGGCCTCGACGGCTCCGGCCGCACCGAGACGCTCGAAAACATCTTCGGCGTTGCCACGCGCCACTCCGGCACGATCAAGCTCGGCGGAAAAGTCTGCAAGAACCGCAATTCGCGCGAGAGCATCAAGAACGGCTTTGCCCTTCTCACGGAAGAGCGGCGCGCCACGGGTATCTTCGGCATCCGCAGCATCCGCGACAACACCGTCATCTCCAGCCTGCGCAAGCACCTGAAGTTCGGTATCATGCTGAGCGAGAAGAGCATGCGCGAGGACACCCAGTGGTCCATCGACGCCATGCACACCAAAACGCCCACGCAGGAGACGAAGATCCGCAGCCTGTCGGGCGGCAACCAGCAGAAGGTCATCCTCGGCCGCTGGCTGCTCACCGATCCGGAGGTGCTTCTGCTCGACGAGCCCACACGCGGCATTGACGTCGGCGCGAAGTACGAGATCTATCAGCTCATTCTGGACCTTGCCAACCGCGGAAAGACGATCCTGATGGTTTCCTCCGAGATGCCCGAGCTTCTCGGCGTGTGCGACCGCATCCTCGTCATGTCGGGCGGACGCCTGGCGGGCGAAGTGGACGCGGCAAACACCACGCAGGAAGAGATCATGACCCTTGCCGCCAAGTATGTATAAGAGGAGGAATCATCCATGAAGGCAATCGCCAATATGAAGCAAAGCATGGCCGAGTTCAAAGCGATGGATGCCAAGGATAAGCGCAGCAAGGTCATTGATACCCTGCTCAACAACGCCATCTACATCCTGCTGGTGATCTTCGTCATCTTCACCGCAACGCGCAACGCCAACTTCATCAAAATCAGCTCCATTGTCAACATCATCAGCCTCGCGGCGTCCTCGCTGCCCATTGCGCTGGGCATCGGCGGATGCATCGTGCTCACCGGTACCGACCTGTCCGCCGGCCGTGTCGTCGGCCTGACGGCTGCCATCTCAGCCGCGATGCTGCAGGCGTCCGACTGGGCGAACAAAATGTTCGACACCCTGCCCGAGATGCCCATCCCCGTTGTCATCCTGGCGGTCATCGCCGTCGGCGGTGTGATCGGTCTTGTCAACGGCTTCTTCGTTGCGAAGTTCAGCCTGCACCCCTTCATCGTCACGCTGGCCACGCAGCTCATCGTCTACGGCCTCATCCTTGAGTTCTACATGCTCAACGGCAACAACGGCCAGCCGATCTCCGGCCTGAGCGACAAGTTCAAGAACTTCGTCACCGGCACGATGTTCAGCATCCCGGCCGGCAACGGCCAGAGCGTGGCCGTGCCCTGGTACGTCCTGTACGCGATCATCCTCGTCATCGTCATGTGGTTCATCTGGAACAAGACGACGTTCGGCAAGAACATGTTCGCCGTCGGTTCCAACCCTGAGGCGGCCAACGTCTCCGGCGTCAACGTGTTCATGACGACCGTCATGGTCCACACGCTGGCCGGCTGCATGTACGGCATCGAGGGCTTCATCGAGTCCGCTCGTATTTCGTCCAACACCGCAGGCACGGGCCTCAACTACGAATGCGACGCCATCGCGGCGTGCGTCATCGGCGGTGTTTCGTTCGTCGGCGGTACCGGTAAGATCAGCGGTATCGTTCTGGGCGTGTTCCTGCTCCGCATCATCTTCGTTGCGCTGAACATGCTGTCCATCAGCGGCAACACGCAGTACATCATCAAGGGCCTCATCATCCTCGTGGCCTGCTCGATCGATATGCGCAAATACCTTGTGAAGAAATAATGATGAACGATCCTTCCGACAACAAGAATCTCACTCCCTCTGACGCGCCGGACCCCGGCGCTCAGGGGGAGAACCCCGTGGTAAAGAAACGCTGGTTCGGACGCGGTATCTACGGTTCCAAGGATGTTCCCATCCGCGTGCTGGACGCCTGCATCGGCGTGATGATCGCCGCGGCGCTCATCCTCACATTTGTGGGTGCCATCAACGGCGGGTTTTCCATCACGTTTGACACCGGTGTCGACGACCTCACGGTCGCGTCGCAGAAGATCCGTCACGGCGGGACCATCACCGAGCCCGAAGCTCCGGTGCGTCCCGGCTATGTGCTGACGGGTTGGAGCACCACCCCCGAGCCGGAAGTCCATCTCTGGAACTTCCAGCACTCGCAGGTGGAGGGCGACATGAAGCTCTATGCCGTCTGGGAGCCTGCGTCGTTCG
This sequence comes from uncultured Ruthenibacterium sp., assembly GCA_944386565.1. Taxonomy (GTDB): domain Bacteria; phylum Bacillota; class Clostridia; order Oscillospirales; family Ruminococcaceae; genus Ruthenibacterium. The sequence goes on from CALXBO010000009.1 coordinate 14,750, forward strand.
AGGTGAAGTTTGACCTCGGCGGCGGCACGGTGGACGGCAGCAGCGAAGTGCAGCCCGTCACCGTGACGTACGGCAAGACGTACGGCGAGCTGCCCGTGCCCGAAAAGGAGGGCGCGGAGTTCGGCGGCTGGGTGTACAGCGGCCAGACCATCACGGCCGACACCACCGTCACCATGACCGGCGAGCACGTCCTCACCGCCGTCTGGAACTGAAAAAACGCTGAAACACCCGGCGCGCGAGACTGCGCGCCGGGTGCTTTTTTAATTTCCGCCCGCCCCGCGCCGAAGCGCTCCGGCGCAAAAGAGCGCGGCGGCGAGCATGGGCAGAGCGAGCGCACCCGGTGAGATCCACACCGCCCCGCACAGAAACCGCATGGCGAGCGCCGCCGAGCACAGAGGTACGAGCAGCGGCACACGCCTTTCGCGCGGCAGGCACACGGCGAACAGCACCGCGAGAAGATCGGCCGGGTAAAAATAGCGCTCGTGCATGTGGGGCAGCAGGAACGGCACCCACACGAGTGAGAACAGAGCGAACCGGATGAGCGGCGCGCCGTGCAGAAAACTGCCGCGGCGTGCCGCGTACACCGCCGAGCCGAGCGTCAGCGCGCCCGCGAGGAGGACACCGAGCGCACCCAGCGCTGCATTTTCGCACCCCGCAGGCAGCCACGCGTACCAGTTCGGCGCGTTCATTGACAGCGCGCGGTACGTGCCCGCCTGCCCGACGTACAGCAGCAGAAGCTCTTTCAGCGGCCGTCCGGCCCAAAACGCGGGCAAAACGGCGAGCCCGTACACGGCAGGCACGACCAGAAGATGGCGAAAACGCACTTTTTTCGCGAGAAGCGCCGCGAGCAGCACGGGAGCGAGAAAGACGCTCTGCAGCTTGAACACGAATCCCACGGAGAACGCGAGCATCGCGCGCGCGGGCCTGTCCTCGTGCAGATGAAGAAGACAGGCGATGAGCGCCGTTGTATAAAGAGAATCGCACTGAGCCCACGCCGCGCTGTTGAGCACAACGGACGGCAGGAGCAGCGCGGCCGCATAGGCTGTGTCCGCAGCCCGCCCGCTGCCCGTCACGCTCCGCGCGAAGCGGCGGCAGACGAGCGCGAGCAGCACGTCCCCGAGCACCGACACGAGCTTGATCGAAACAAGGTCGGGCAGGGGAAGGTGCGTCAGCAGGGCGAGGATGTAGATGTACGTCACCATGTAGTTCCCCACCGGGCGGCCAATGGCGGCGAGCCCGCCGTATGTGCGCAGCTCTTCGAACCACGGGTGAAGAAAGTCGCGGTAGTCGCCGGATTCCACCGGCACAAGCACGGCGCGCACGGCGAGCGCCGCCAGTGTGATCCACACCAGAGTGTGCGCAGTATGTCTGCGCGGGAGTGCTGTTCGGATGTTCATGGAAAGTCCCTCCGTTCCGTTTTGTTGCAGAGGCGCTGCCTCTTCACAGGGAATATCCCACGGACGGAGGTTTTGTTACAGAAAACGCAAAAATTTCAAGCGGAAAGGCGGGATGGGCCGGAAATGGATGAAGAGACGATGTACCGCCGGTACGCGAGGCCCGTCTACGGGCTGTTGCTCAGCCTGTGCCGCAGCCCGCAGACCGCCGAGGAACTGACAGCGGAGACGTTTTATCAGGCGGTGCGCAGCATCGGGCGCTACGACGGCTCGTGTGAGATGAAAACGTGGCTGTTCGCCATTGCAAAAAACGTCTGGAAACAGGAGGCGCGACGCCTCGGGCGTGCTCCCGTGCCGCTGGAGGATGCGGAGCCGCTGTGCACGGCGCAGGCGCCGCCTGCGGGAGAAGCCGCGGAGCGCAGCGAAACGCTCGTCGCGCTGTACCGGAAGATCAATGCACTCGACGAGCCGTACCGGACGGTCGTCTACCTGCGGCTTGCGGGCGATCTGACATTTGAGGAGATCGGCCGCGTTCTGGATCACACGGGGAACTGGGCGCGTGTGACGTATTATCGTGCGAAAGAGAGGCTGAAAGAGCATGAAACAACCGAATGACCTGCCGTGCTGCGCCGTGCGCGACCTGCTGCCGAACGACCTCGAACAGCTGACCTCACCGGAGACGCACGGCCTGATCGAAGAACATCTGAAAACGTGTGCGTCCTGCCGCGCCGTGCGTGACCGGATGCGCGAAGTGCCCGGCGCTGAGCCGCGTCCCGCGGACGATGCGGCGGCCGCCGGATTCCTGAAGCGCACGCGGCGGCGCGCCCGGCAGAAAGCGCTCCTCGCGGCGCTGTTCACCCTCGCGCTGTGTGCGATCGCGTTCTTTGCGCTTGTTGTGCAGCAGCATCCGTTTGCGTTCACGGCGGAGAACGTGTGCCGCCTGCCGGACGGAAGCCTTTACTTCGAATTGTGCACCTCCGGGCGCGAGAGCGGCGTCGCGGGCCTTTCATACAGCGACGGATTCGATGCGGACGGCGACTATGAGATCCGCATGGGTTACTCACTCTATGCGCTCCTCAGCAGCGATGCGGATGAATCGGGCACGAAGCGCTACGCGTTCGTGCTTCCGGCGGAGATCGTGTCTGAGCTTGCGCCGGACGGAAGGGTGTGCTGCCGCCGCGCGGGCCGGGAACTTGTGATCTGGGACGGCGTCTCACCGCTGCCCGAAGCGTCCATAGACGTGCAGCAGCGCGCGCAGACGGTGCTCTCTCCGTTTACCGTGCTGCCATCGTGACAAAATGAAACTGCCGGGAGACGTTTGTCTCCCGGCAGTTTGCGTTCCGGTTCAGTGTTCCGCCGCTTCTTTCAGCCGTGCGGCGAGTTCCTGCATCCAGCCCTCGTCCGTCTTGACGGTGCGGCGGTCGTACGTGACAAGGCCGTTGATCTCGTCCTCCACGTCCGAGAGCTGCGTGTAGATGGCCGCGCACAACCCGTTCTGGACCGCGGGCAGGATGCGCGTCTCGTACAGTTTCAGGATGGCTTCTTTGAGTGCCTCGCGGTTTTCGGACGTGCTGTACCCGTACGTCTTCTCCGGGTGGAACATATGCCCGGGCACCGCAAGGCAGCACCCGCCGAACTCCGTGAGCACGAGCGGCTTTTCACCCGGCCGAAGCCGCCACGGGCCGAAGTAGATGTGGCGGCTGTCCACATCCGTCTCGCCGCAGCGGAACCAGCCGGACGTCGTGTCCACGATGCGGCTCTGGTCAAGGCGGCGGAATTCGGCGTACACGCGGGACGAATCAAACTGTCCCCACCCCTCGTTGAAGATCGTCCAGTACACGATGCACGGGTGATTTTTCAGCTGGCGCACCGTCGCTGCCATGCCGTCGAGAAACGCGCGGCGCGCTGCTTCATCGCGGTGCATCCGCACGTCGCGGCGGCGCTGAACGCCCGCATTGGGCAGCACCGTGTCGCGCACGTAGCTGTAGTCACCGTTGTTCACCATGTCCTGAAACACGGCCATGCCGAGACAGTCGCAGAGGTAGTAATACTGCTCCGGCTCGACCTTGATGTGCTTGCGCAGCGTGTTGAACCCGAGCGCTTTCATCGTGCGGATGTCCCGCTCCATGCACTCGGGCGACGCGGGCGTGTACAGCCCGTCGCTGTAATACCCCTGATCGAGCACGCCGTGGAAAAAGTACGGTTTGCCGTTCAGACACAGCCGCGCGCGGCCGTTCACCGTTTTCGCTTCGATCGTGCGCAGCGCAAAATAGCTCTCCACGCGGTCGGTCTGCGTCTCGAGCACAAAGCGGTAGAGGTGCGGCGATTCCGGGCTCCACAGCCGCGGCTCGGGCGGGTGCACCTCGGCTTTGCCGCGCTCGAGCGGCACGGTCAGCGCGCCGCCGGGCGTCTCCACGGTCACCGTGCCGGTGAGCGTCTCGTCGCGCGTGTCGATCACGGCGGTCTCGCAGTCCGCCTGAATGTCGAGCGCGCGCACAGCGTGTTCGGGCACGCTCTCCATCCACACCGTCTGCCAGATGCCGGACACCGGCGTATACCACATGCCGCCGCGCTGCATCACCTGTTTGCCGTAGGGAAGAACCGTCGAGCGCAGATCATCCCGCACGCGCAGAACAAGCTCGAACTCCGCGCGCGGCGCGCACGAGAGCTCAAACGTCATCGCCTCGTATCCGCCGGTGTGCGTGCCGATGTGACGGCCGTCCGCGTAGCAGTCGAGCACCTGGTCGGCCGCGCCGATGTGCAGCAGAAGCGGCCCTCGCACAAAACCCTCCGGCAGCGCGACGCGGCGGCGGTAGAAGAGATAACTTCCCTCGGCGAAATGCTCGTGCACGCCCGAGAGCAGGCTCTCCGGGCAGAACGGCACGAGAATGGTGCGGTCGTATGCGTCGGGGAGTTCGCCGGTCTTGCGCACGGTGAAGTCCCACGTTCCGTTCAGGTTGAGAAAGCTGTCCCGCCGCATCTGCGGGCGCGGATAGACCGGCCACGGCGTTCCCGTGAGCGCTTCGCCCTCGGGTGTATAGAGATCATAAAACATCGGCGTTCCCTCCCGCGCGTCTTTTCTTCATTATACGCGGCCGCGCGCCGCCGCACAAGACAAACGCCCGCGCCGGGATTTCGGCGCGGGCGCGAATCCTGATCAAAAGTCAGAGCGTCACGGTGAACGTGCTGCCGCGTCCGGGTTCGTTTGCGGCCGTGACCGCGCCCTTGTGCAGCGAGACGATCTGTTTCACCATCGCGAGGCCGAGACCATTTCCCTCGGTGCGGTGGGAGGTGTCGCCCTGATAAAAGCGGTCGAACGCACGGGCGAGCGTTGCGCCGTCCATGCCGGGGCCGGAGTCCGTCACGGTCACCGTCACACCGCGTCGAGTCCCCAGATCTCATCCAGCAGCTCGAGCCGCGTGAACGTGCGGTCGGGGTAGGCAAGCAGCTGATACAGCAGCTGAAACTCCTTGGGCGGCAGCGTGATCACTTCGTGCGCGCGGCGCACGGTGCGCGTGTCGTACTCCGGCACCACGTCCCCCACGGTGATGCGCCGCTCGTCCACAATGCGCGCGCGGCGAAGCAGCGCGCGGATGCGCAGCAGCATCTCCTCGCGGTCCACGGGTTTTGTGATGTAGTCGTCCGTCCCGACGAGGAATCCGGTGCGCTTGTCCTCGGGCAGCGAGCGCGCCGTCGCCATCAGGATGGGCAGCATGCTGCCGGATTCGCGGATCGCGCGCGTCAGCTCGAACCCGTCCATGCGCGGCATCATCACGTCGCACAACAGCAGGTCCACCTGAACCTCGTCCAGCTTTTCCAGTGCTTCGCGCCCGTCGAATACCGGCACGGGCTCGTACCCCGCGCGGCGCAGGATGGCGCAGAACAGGCGGTTGGTGCTGGGGTCGTCCTCGGCTACGAGAATCTTGAACATGCGCTCTCCTCCTTTTCCTTTATCATAGCACAAAAAGATAAACGAAAGATAAACGGATTCCGTTACCGGATGTTTATCTTCGCGCGGTATCATGACGGCGTTGACTGAAACACAAGGAGGACGAACGATATGAACGATTCCGTTTGTCTTGTCACGGGCGCGGCCGGATTCCTCGGGGGCACGGTGTGCCGCCAGCTCATTGCGCAGGGCCGCAGGGTGCGCGCCCTTGTCCTGCCGGGCGACCCCGCGATGGGCTACCTGACCGGAACGGACATTCTGTGCGACGGCGGATGCGTCGCCGGGGGCGCAGGGCTGTTTTCGCGGTGAACCCCGTGATATTGCGTCGAAAACGAAAGCACCCGCCGCGGGAAACCCGCAGCGGGTGCTGATTTTTTATACGGCCGCAATGACGAGTGTGCCCGCCAGCATGAGGCACAGCCCGGCCGCCGCGCGGCGGGAGAGCGGTTCTTTCAAAACGAGGCGCGAGAACACGACGGTGACGAGAATGCTCATCTTGTCGATGGGCGCGACGACGCTGACCATCCCGTTCTGGATGGCGTAGTAATAGCACAGCCACGACGCGCCCGTCGCGAGACCGGACAGCACAATGAACACGGCTTCCCGTGCGTCAATGTGCTTTACCTGTCCCTGTTTGCCTTTCGCGAACACGACGGCCCACGCGAGAACCAAAACGACGACGGTGCGGATCGCAGTGCCAAGGTTCGATTCGACGTGCTCAATGCCGATCTTCGCGAGAATGGACGTCAGCGCCGCAAAGACGGCGGAACCGACGGCATACGGCAGCCAGCGCGCATTCTTCGGCGGCTGTCCGGCGGACGGTTTTCGCTCCGTCATCAGCAGGATGCCTGCGGCCAGCACCGCCGTTCCGATCAGCTTGAACGCGAGCCCGTCTGTCTCCGCAAAGCAGACGATGGCGATGAGCACGGTCAGAATCGTGCTGGATTTGTCGATCGACGCGACCTGATTGACGTCCCCGAGCGACAGCGCGCGGAAGTAGCACAGCCACGACGCGCCCGTCGCGAGACCGGACAGAATCAGAAACAGCAGCGAGCGCGGCGGAATGGCCGCGATCTGAGATCCGGAGCCGACGACAAACACCATCAGCCATGCGAACAGGAGCACGATCACCGTGCGCAGCGCAGTCGCCACGTCGGAATCCGTCCGGCGGATGCCGCACTTGGCCAGAATGGCCGTGATGCCCGCGAAAAAGGCCGAACCGACGGCGCTCAGAAGCCACATGATACAAATCGCCTCGCTGTTTCACGCGGTGTTCCGAAGAGCGCCGCAGCCTGCCGGGCAGCGCCCGGTCGTCTCTATTGTAGCACGTTACGGGGACAGCGGGGCAGCCCGGCCGGAAAATTTTACATTCTCCCGGCGGGGAGGGCTTACGCGGCCAGTTCGAACGTCAGCAGGACGGGGTTGTGGTCGCTGTACGCAAAGTCGGTGTCGATGTTTTCGGCCTCGGCGCGCACATTGTCCGACACGAGGAACCCGTCCACGACCGTCGTGTAATTCACGCCTTTTTCGTAGGGAATGTCCGCCCCGCGGCAGGTGGGAACGTCAAAGCCGTCTTCTGCGGCGACGAACGAGAAGTTCTCCGGCAGGTCGGAGTCGTCCATCGTCTTGACCCATTCCGGGAACTGCTGTTCGCATGGGAACGCCTGCTCCGTGCCGTACAGCGCGTGATTGAAATCTCCGCCCACGATGACGTAGTTCCCGCGGAGATATTCCTCCTCCATCACGTCGCACAGCAGTTCAAGCTGGCGCGCGCGGACGGTGCCGCCCTCGTCGTACGCCGACATGTGGCTGTGGATGAGCACCAGCTGGCGGTCGCTGTCCTCCACGGGCAGGTACAGGACGGTGAAGCAGCGGTCGAGGTCGGTGAACTTGACGAAGAAGCTCTCGTCGATGGGATAGCTGCGGCGCACAGCGCTCGAGACGGAGAAGCGAGAGAGCGTCTGGAGCCCCGCGTTCACCGCGCCGTGCGGGTCCGTGAACGGATAGGCGAGGTATCCGCTGTGAAAATTCTGTCCGAACACATGGGCGTGCTCCGGGAATGCATCGGCCGTCAGCCCGCGCTGATCCACGCGGAAACTGCGGGCGGAATCGTAATCCACTTCCTGCAAGAGCATCAGGTCTGCGTCGAGCGTGCGCAGCACTTCCAGCGCGCCCGCCGTGTTGGCAAGCACCGACTCCTCGCTCTGTGCCTTGCCGTACACGCCCTGCGTGGGCGTGCCGTCCAGCATCGTGCCTGTGTCCATAAAGAACGAGTACTCCGGCCCGTACGCGCCGAAACCGATGTTATAGCTCACCGCGGTGTATGGAACGTCCGTTTGCAGCACGGCGTCCTGCGCGCGGCCGATCTCGAGCCCGAGCCCGTCCTCGATGCGGTAGTACTGGAGCTGAAGATACAATACATATCCTCCGAAGAGAAGTGCCAGCGCCGCGATGACGGCGATGACGGCAATGGCAACGCGTTTGCAGATCTTTTTCATCGTAACCTCCGTAGCGAAACAAAAAGAGAGCAGCACAAAACAAGCCTGTTTCGTGCTGCTCTCTCAAACTCGAACACTTTACATACCATTATCATACACGATGTGTGCGATTTGCGCTATTCGCGAAAGATATGAAAATCCCGCGTCCGGATTGGAGGTTTCGACTGTGTCACGCGCTGCGCAGCATGCGCCGGTGAAAACAGAAGATGTGCACAGCCAGCGCGGCGACGCACGTGAGGAAGACGATCTTGTGCAGGGCGAGAACGGCCGGGATGCCGTCAAACACCAGAGAGAAAACGCCGCTGACGAATGCGATCAGCACGACGGCCGCCAGCGCGAGCCCGCGCGCGCGGAGCTTTTTGCGGTACACGGCCGTGTGCACGGCGCACAGCAAAAGAAAGAGCGCCGATGCCATCTTGTGGACGATCAGGCCCGTCAGCGGCACGGAGAGCGTCAGCAGCAGGCTTGCGATGAGAAGGATGTTCAGAATTCGTTTCATGAAAGACCTCACTTTTTGAGTTAGTTGCAACAAACTGTTGCGCCGGAAAAAGCCTTCGCGCGGGGCGAAGGCGAACTGTTGAAAGGATAACAGACCGGCGAAAAAATGTCAAGCGCGCGTTTCCGCCCCGTCAGCGGCGCATGCGGCGGGGCGGTCCGACCTCCCCGAGCACGGCGCCGCCCAGAATGAGCGCCGCGCCGAGCAGCTGCACCGGGAGCAAACGCTCGTGCAGGAACGCCGCCGAGAGAACGAGCGAGGTCAGCGGGTCGAGATAGCACAGCAGCGACGCCGTCTGCCCCGGCAGCTTTTGCAGCGATGAGAAGTACAGATAGTAGGCGAGTCCGGTGTTGACGAGCCCGAGCCACAGGATCGGCAGCCAGCTCGCGGCGGGCGGCGCGGGGATCTGCCCGCCCGACAGCAGAACGTACGCGAGCACGACGAAAAAGGAGACGATCAGCTCATACAGCGCGCAGTGCAGCCCGGACAGCGCGGTCACGCGCTTGTTGCACACGATGACCGCCGCGTAAAACAGCGCTGCACCCGCCGCCGTGAGGATACCGGACGCGCCGGCGCCCTGCGGGTCGATGTTGCCGCTGACGCACACGAGCCCGGCGGCGACCGCCGCGAGCGCGGCAAGACGGCCGCGCGTCAGCCGCTCGCCGAAGAGCACCGGAGACAGTGCCAGCACCAGCATCGGGCCGCAGTTGTACACCAGCGTCGCAATGCTGACGGAGGTCTGGCGGTACGCTTCAAACAGCAGCACCCAGTTGAGCCCCAGCGCTGCGCCGCCGGCGGTCACGGCGACGGCGTCCCGCTTGAGCGCGGCAATGTCAAAGCGGCCCGTCAGCGCGACGGCCGCGGCGAGAAACAGCGAGCCGAGCACGGTGCGCAGCAGCACCGTCTGCGCACCGGTGAGGGGAATGTATGCGGCCAGCAGTCCGTTCGTGCCGAACAGGAAAGCTGCGGCCGTGAACTGCAGGCGGGATCTGGAATCGTTCATGGATCGTTTGCCTTTCTACCGCGCGGAGAACGTTTCCCCGCGCAAAACACTGTTTTCAGTATCGCACCGGGAGAGCGTTCCGTCAACCGCATTTTTGAGTGCACGGCTCTTGTGCCGGAAGAAAAAGCATGATAGAATAAATACAAATTATTGAATTTGTGTTTATTGGGGGGTCCGCCGTGCCGAAAGTGGCTTATTCCGAGGAGGACCGCGCGCACGTGCGCGAGACGCTGATCACCGCGGGCCTGAAACTGGTGGCGGAGCAGGGTGTGCAGCACACGACGGTGGAGCAGATCTGCAAAGCGGCCGGCATCTCGCGGACGTTTTTCTACTCGTTTTTCCCGACAAAAGAAGACCTCGTCGTGGAGGCGTTGTATTTCCAGCAGCCGAACCTTCTTGCGTTCGCGCGCAGCCTGATGGAAGATCCGTCCCTCAGCTGGCGCGAGGGTGTGGAGCGCTTTCTCTGCGCCTGCTGCTACGGTGAGAAAAACGGCATCGCGGTGCTGACGATCGAAGAGCAGCAGCGCATCTTCCGGCGGCTGTCCCCGGAGAGCTACCAGACATTCCGCAGCCGTCAGGAACGGCTGTTTGCAAGCCTTCTCGAGTGCTTCGGCATTCGCCCGAACCGCGAGCGCATCGGGTTGTTTACGAACATCTGCCTCGCGCTCATCGTTATCCGCCGCGCCATTCCGGACACGCTCCCGCTGTTTGTCCCGGAGGCTGCCGACGCAGCGGTGCGGTTCCAGATCCGCGCGATCACGGACGAACTGGAATCCCAGCGGGAATCATGAAGCCCGGCCGGGCTGCTCCGGCAGTCCGGCCGTTTTTTACAGGTAAAATAAATACAAATTCATAAAAATGTTTTTATTGAAACCGGGCCGCACGGCTCTGCGACGGCGGATGTCCGCTGCGGCCTGAAAATATTTACTTTCATCAGGAGGAAATGCACTTATGGGATTCTTCAGCAAACTGTTCAAGGGGCCTCAGGTCGACGAGGAAAAGAGCCGCGCGAACGCCGCGAAGATGCGCGCGCTGTTTGACGGCGCGGTCGAAAACGGAAGCTCCTACCGCATCATCTTCGGCTACACGGAAGACGTGTCCCGCTTCAACTACGGGTTCGTGCACGGCAGCAAGACGAAGATCGGCAACCTCATCGTCGGATGGAACGAAGACACGTGCACCGTCGCCGTCGTCCCCACCGTTCCCGATCTGTCCGGCTGCGGAGCGCCCAGCGTGTACCGCCGCGACGAGATTCTGAAAGCCTACCGCAACAAGTACCCCACCGACGCGTTCGTCATCTACCCCGACCGCAAGGGTTACATCGCCATCAACGCCTACGACTGGCTCGACGACGAGAGCCTGTATGTCTACGTCTCGCAGGAACAGGAGCTCGCCGCCTTCACGGATTTCTTCATGAACCGCTTCGCGAAAAAATAAGCGCGCCGCCCCGCAGCAGATTTTCCCGCCGCGGGGCTTTTTCGTGTGCGGTAAACGCGTAGAAAGTTCCGCGATTGCCAGTCCGCGCGGCCCGTGGTATGATAAATCTGTCAGGATAATGCCCCGCGCCGGGAGAACACCGGCCGCATCAAAACAGGGAGGTGGCTGCTGTGCCCCTGCACATCGTGCGAAACGATATCACCGTTATGAAGGCAGACGCCATCGTGAACGCCGCCAACGAGAGCCTGCTCGGGGGCGGCGGCGTGGACGGCGCCATCCACCGCGCCGCCGGGCCGGAGTTGTTGAAGGAATGCCGCACGCTCGGCGGCTGCAAGACGGGGCAGGCGAAACTCACGAAGGGCTACCGACTGCCCGCAAAGTATGTCATCCACACCGTGGGCCCCGTCTGGCGGGGCGGCGGCTGCGGGGAAAAGGAGCTTCTCATCTCCGCGTACCGCTCGTCGCTGGAGTTGGCGCTCGCACACGGATGCGAGACGGTGGCGTTCCCGCTCATCTCCTCCGGGGTGTACGGTTACCCGAAGGATCAGGCTCTCAAAGTCGCGGTGGACACCATCGGCGACTTCCTGCTCACCCACGACATGACCGTCTGGCTCGTCATCTTCGACCGGGACGCCTACGCCATCGGCGGAAAGCTTTTTGCCGACATCGCGGCTTACATCGACGACCGCTATGTCGACGAGCGCGCCGACAGCCGCGAGCAGCAGTACCGCCGGATGATGGCGGCTGCGCCGTCGTTCTGCGCGGCCGAAGCGCCCGGAAGTCTCGACGAAGCGCTGAGCCGATTGGACGAGAGCTTCTCGCAGATGCTGCTGCGCAAGATCGACGAGCGCGGCATGACCGACGCCCAGTGCTACAAAAAGGCCAACATCGACCGCAAACTCTTCTCCAAAATTCGCTCGGACGTGCACTACAAACCGTCCAAGCCCACCGCCATGGCCTTTGCCGTCGCGCTGGAACTGCCGCTGGACGAGGCGCGCGACCTGCTGCAAAAGGCGGGTTTTGCGTTTTCTCGCGCCAGCAAATTCGACATCATTGTGGAATACTTTATCGCGCGCCGCAACTACAATATTTTTGAAATCAACGAGGCTCTCTTCGCGTTCGACCAGAGCCTGCTGGGAGGTTGACGCTTATGCCCCGCGCCGATGTGACGCAGATGCCCTTTGCAAAACTCTATCCGCTCCTCGTGGCCAAGGTCGTAAAAAAGGGGCGCGCCCGGCAGGAGGTGGACGAGGTGACCGCATGGCTCACCGGATACACGCCGGAGGACATCGCCCGCATGATGCAGTCGGAACTCAGCTACGGCGACTTTTTCCGGAACGCTCCCGCCATGAACCCGAACCGGGCCCTGATCACCGGAACAGTGTGCGGCGTGCGCGTCGAGACCATCGAAGACCCGCTGATGCGCGATATCCGCTGCCTCGACAAGCTCGTGGACGAGCTCGCAAAGGGCAGACCCATGGAGAAAATTCTGAGAACGTAATTGTCGCCTGCAAGGCGACCGCTGCAATGTCAAATCCCCCTATACTGTGATTGTAACAACAACACAGCACAGGGGGATTTGAATATGAAAAAGAATCTGACGGAACTGGTTTTCATTCTCGACCGGAGCGGCTCCATGCAGGGGCTTGAGCGCGACACCATCGGCGGCTTCAACGCCATGCTGGAAAAGCAGAAGAAAGAGCCCGGCGAGGCGTTCGTCTCGACCGTTCTCTTTGACGACTGCGCCGAGGTGCTGCACGACCGCGTGAAACTCGGCAAAGTGCACCCCATCACGGAGAGAGAATATTTTGTCCGGGGCTGCACAGCGCTTCTGGACGCCGTCGGCGGAGCCATTCGCCACATCGGAAACATCCACAAGTACGCCCGCCCGGAGGACGTGCCCGAGCACACGCTCTTCGTCATCACCACCGACGGCATGGAGAACGCCAGCCGCCGCTATTCGGCGGAGAAAGTAAGGGAGATGATCCGGCATCAGAAAGAACGGTACGGCTGGGAATTTCTCTTCCTCGGAGCGAACATCGACGCAGTGGAGACGGCGGGTGCGCTCGGCATTGACGCCGACCGCGCGGTGAACTACCACTGCGACAGCGCGGGGACGCGCCTGAACTACGAGGTCGTGGGGCAGGCTGTGGCCGCCGTCCGCAGCAGCGCCCCGCTCGACGCGCACTGGAAAGACGCCATTGAAAAAGACTTCCGGAGCCGCAGAAAACGATAATAAAAACATCCGCCAGGGATTGAACTGACCCAGATTGTGCAGACAGTACAAAAAGAACCCCTGGTGCAGGAATATTCGGTTTTAGCAGGAGTGGCGCAGCATGATGAGAGAAGGCAGCGACAGCGTGGTGACGGCCATCATGAACGCCAGTACTGTGCCGAGCTGCGCGCCTTTCCACAGCAGCGCTTCCGCCACGGGAATGGTGCCGAAGATGTCCGCGTACATCGGAACGCCGACGGCGGTGGCAAACAGAACGCCCAGCGGGTTGCCGCCGCCGAGGATCTGCTCGATCCACGTCTCCGGAATCCGGTTGTGGATGACCGCGCCGATGCCCACGCCGATCAGGCTGTTCAGCCACTTCATGCCGGGAACCTGATCCTGAATGAAATTCCACACACCCATCGAAAGACCTCGATTTGTATGATATATCAAAAAATCTTGATGTGTTTGACCGAAGAAAACGCCACCGGGAGCGATGGCGTTTATCGGTCATGACAGGAGCAGCCGGTTTCCGCTTCGGCGTCGGGCGTCGTCAGCTCTTTCAGAAGGCGGACAGCGGCGTCCCTGCCGTCAGGATTCAGACGGTAGTGCGTCCATTTTCCCTCCGGACGGCTGGAGACAAGACCCGACTCACAGAGAACCTTCATGTGATACGACAGACCTGACTGCGTCAGCTCCAGCGAATCGAGCAGCACGCAGGCGCATTTCTCGCCGCTTCGCAGCAGTTGCAGAATGGCGATGCGCTTGGGATCGCACAGCGCTTTGAATACCTTTGCCTGATCCTGGTAGGAAAGAGCCATGCGCTCACCTCACATCAACCAATTTTGATATGACAAGTATACACGCCCTGCCGCGAACTGTCAAGCGGCAGGGCAAAAAGATTTCACTCACTCCGCGTCCTCGTCCAACGCTTCCACCAGAAAGCTCACCGGACGGAACCCGTCGTTGCACGACAGCATCGCGGAGCGGGGATTTTTCATCCAGCCGTCGTAAAAATTCTCCGCGCCGTGGCTCAGCGCGAGCACAAACGGCGAGAGCGTGTCCCACGCGCTCTGGCAAAATCCCTGCGGCTTTTCCCAGCCGTTGGCGATGAAGACCTGCCCCTCTGTCATATCGCAGGCGTGGGAGATGGGGTTTTCGTACTGCGCCATCAGGTCGTCGTACCGGGTGATGCGCATGACGGTGATCCTGCATTTTTTCATAAGATGTTTCCTTTCCGTGACGGCGGTCTTTTGAGCGGCGAGGTCACCGGTTCAGTTCCCGCTCGATCAGTTCATTTGCGATGGTAAATGCCCGGATGCGCCGCTTGGCCAGTGTGATCTGGGATTTATAGCGCGTGGGCTGTTCCTTTTCTTCCAGTGTCCGGACGACCTCCCGCAGCTTGTGAAGCGTGGAGTCGATCTGGCGTTTGGCTTCCGACAATTCTTCCTGCGTGTATTCCATAAGCAGCACCTTTCCGCCGGACGCGCCGGCTCCGAAAACCGACCGCCTCTTTTCAGGACGGACGGTGCACTTGTCCCTTTTTCAGTTTCAGACTGACGCCGCGTCGGTCGGCCGAGTTCTGCAAAAGTCTTGCGGCGGCGAGCGCCTTTTCCTTGACAGGAGCGTCCGGCATCGCACTCAGCTCCGCCGCCGCGGCGCGCAGATCTTCCAAAGGCAGCAGGCAGGCCGCGGACGTGAAGAGCGTTTTGCGGCGGCCGTCGTTGTATTCCGCCAGAAGCAGGCCGAGGATCTCGCGCTTTTCGCTCAATTGGGCGAAGTAAGCGTCCGCCCCGAGCGCGCGGAACGCTTCCACGTCCCGCGCGCGGCCGCGGTGGGGAATGAAAGAATCCGCGTCGTCAAATCCATCGTAGCGGGCGCATGGGTACTCCGGGCACTCCCAGCAGAATGCGACGCCGCCGTGCTCCAGCGAGCACCGGGCGATGGCGCAGCTCTGATTGCCCGCGCCGCCCCCGCACCCGGGGCAGTATCCGCCGAGATGCATGGAGCACAGAGCGCAGTTCAGGCCGCACAGTGAAAACCGGAGCTCGGTGCGGGTAAATCCTTTCATCGTGTCCTCCTGACCGGATGGCGGATCACGGTTTTCAGCCGCTCGGGGCTGCACCGCCGCACATCGCTGAGATAAATTTCATGGTGGAACCGGAGTTCGCTGAAATCCGGTTCAAGCCCTTGTGATTTCATATAGTCGCCCATTGCCGCCACGGTGGCGG
The DNA here is from genome assembly GCA_944386565.1 of uncultured Ruthenibacterium sp. Lineage (GTDB taxonomy): Bacteria > Bacillota > Clostridia > Oscillospirales > Ruminococcaceae > Ruthenibacterium. The sequence goes on from CALXBO010000009.1 coordinate 29,973, forward strand.
GTTCGTCGTCGTACGGGCCGATGTGCATGCACTGGACGCACAGCCCCTCCTCCCACGGGAAGAACTCGACGGGGGAGAGGTCCAGCCCCTTCTTTTCCGAGGCATCGCGCACCGCCCGGTCAAAGACGTCACGGGTCACGAATTCCGGCAGGCGGATGAGAGAGATCCACCGGAAATCCTGCTTGCGGGCGTAGTCCACGCCATGCACGCCCTCCTGCCACCAGAGCCCTTCGAGCGGCGGAACGACGTAGTCAAAATAGCCGTCCGGCGTGTGTGCGCCGCGCTTGCTCATCTTGATCGTGTACGCCACGGCGTACAGCATTTCGATGGCCTGTTTGTATGCGCCGCCCTCCTCATTGGGGTCGCCCTCGCCGCGCACCGCCAGAAAATTCATGGCGGGGACGGTGACGACGCCCGGCGTTTTGGGCGGCAGATAGAATTCCTTGTATTCCTTTTTGTAGTCGAAGGGCATATTTATTTCCTCCCGTTCTTTGCAGGTCTGCGTTTCAGCGCGCCGCAGGTGACGCGCACAAGCTCCGTCATGAGCGCCCGGTCCTCCACGTCTTCGATGAGAAAGGAATCCCTCGCTCCGTCGTAGGCGGGGGCTTTCGGCAGGCCGGGAAACGCCGCTTCGCCCTCCGGCGTGATCTTCACGAAAAACTGGTCGTCGCAGATGACGGCGAAAAACACGCCGTCACAGTAAAGACCGTATTCTCCGAACATTTTGCGGGCGCGGATGCTTCCCGCCTCCCGCAGCTGCCCGGCCACATAGGCGACAAAATCGGGATGAGACGCCATATCACTTCCTCCTCTGGTAGCGCGCAGCCAGTGTTTCCGCAAGGTCTCCCAGCTGGCGGCGCAGTTCTTCCGGTTCCACAAGTTCCGCCTTGTCTCCGAACGTCAGCACCCAGCTGAGGGCGCTGTCCGCATCGGGAAATCCGTGCGAAAAGCACAGGGTGCCGTCCGGTTCTTCGGTGAAGCTGTCCGCGCCGTATTCCTCCACCAGCCGCCAGCGGCAGGAGGGATGGAAGAGCACACGCACGTCATATTTCGGCGGAAAGACGCGCTGTTCGTCGAGATCGGGCAGCGGGGCGGGCCGTGGCGTGAACGGCTCGCCGGCGGCAAGCTGCGTCATGCGGTTGAGTTTGAACAGACGAAAATCTCCGCGCGTGCGGCACCAGCCCCACACGTACCACGACGACCAGTGAAACACGAGGTAATACGGTTCAATGACCCGGACGGATTCCTCCCTCGGCGAGAAATAGGCAAAGCGGATCGTGCGGTGCTGTTCCATGGCTCCCTGAATGAGCTCGATTTTCGGCGGCAGGCTTGTCCTGTACCACGAGGAGAGGTCGATGAGCATGTGCGCACCGCCGGGCACAAGGCCGCCCGTCCCGGCCGAGAGCTTTTCCATCAGCTGCGCATACCGCCGCGTGCCGCTCACGCTGTCGAGACTGCGCAGCCCCGCCAGAATGGCCTGCATCTCCGGCGCGGTGAGCACGGTGCGGTCCACGCGGTAGCCCTCCATGATGGAGATGCCGCCTCCCGTGCCCTGCGCCGTGAAGACGGGGATGCCCGCCCGGCACAGAGACTCAATGTCACGCTGAATGGTGCGGCGGGACACTTCAAACTGCGCTGCCAGTTCCGGCGCGGTGACGCGCTCTTTCTGGAGCAGAATGGACAGGATGCCGATGAGCCGTTCCGTCTTCATGTGCCGCCGCCTCCGTTCCGGTGTCGTGCCGCCGCAAGGCGGTTTTTCTACGATGATTATAGCACGTAGACCGGACAGCTGTCTGTCATGTTCGGCGCATCTTTCCGGAAAAATATGCGGCGATCTCCTCGGCGGGAACCGGGTTTTCGTCGGACAGCCACATGACCGCCGTGTTGAAGAGCGCGCCGATGTACATGTACATCGAATATTTCTCCGTGGAGGAGAAGTGCATCGTTCCCTCCACGCTCTCGTGAAAGCGGTTCAGCTCATCCAGAATGACCAGCGCAAACCCCGAGCGGCACAGATCGAGAACATAGCTCCGGTATTTCCGGAAAAACCGGAAACTCAGAAGAACGTTGTCGGCTGCATACAGCCCCTCCGGCCCTTCGCTCATGTTCCGCCGGAACAACTCCAGAACGTCCCGGATCAGCGTGACGAGCACGTCCTCCTTGGAATCATAATTCCGGTAAAAGGATGCGCGGGCCACGCCGGCGTCTTTTACAAGTTCAGTGACCGTGATCTCGGAGAGGCTCTTGGTCTGCATCAGCCGGAACAGGGATTGTGTGATGCACACTTTTACGCGAATGTTCTCTTCTCTGCGCTTGTCCAAACGTGTTCGCTCCTTTTGGATTACCTGAAACACAACCGCCCTCTTTGTCTCAGGATGGGGAATTGATGAAGAAAGCGTCAATGTGATACACTTGTCTCGTATTGTATCATGAATCTTCCGCGTGTCAATGCGGACAGGCGCATATCAGAGAGGGAATTTGTATGAAAGTGGCGATCGCGACCGACACGAACAGCGGCATGACGCACCGGCAGGCGCAGGAGTCCGGGATCTATCTTCTGCCCATGCCGGTGATCGTGGACGGAAAAGAGTATTTGGAGGGCATCGGCATCACGCACGGGCAGCTGTACGAGGTCATGAAGCAGCACAAGGAGCTGTCGTCTTCGCAGCCGTCTCCGGGGCAGCTGATGGAATTCTGGGACCGCATTCTCGCGGACGGATGCGATGAGGTCGTTTACATTCCCATGTCGAGCGGGCTGAGCAATTCGTGCAGCAACGCCATCCAGCTCGCGAAGGATTACAAGGGAAAAATCCAGGTGGTGGACAACCACCGCATTTCCGTGACGCAGGAGGCGTCTGTGCACAGCGCATGCGAGCTGGCCCGGCGGGGAATGGACGCCGCCGGGATCAAGGAGTATCTCGAAGCGCGCGCGTACGACGCGAGCATCTACATCACCGTGGACTCGATGGAATATCTGAAAAAAGGCGGGCGCGTCACCCCGGCAGCTGCTGCGTTTGCGTCGGTGCTGAACCTGAAACCCGTCCTGACGATCCAGGGCGACAAGCTGGACACCTTCGCCAAGGCGCGCGGCATGAAGCAGGCGAAGATAAGGATGATCGAGGCCGTCCGGGAGGACCGGAACACGCGCTTTGCGAACATCCCGGACGAGGAACTGCGCATCGAGACGGCGGGAACGTTCGAGAGTGAAGAAGAGGCGCGGCAGTGGCAGGCTCTCGTGCAGGCGGAATTCCCTGCGATGCACGTGTCCTGCGTTCATCTTCCGTGCAGCATCGCGTGCCACGTCGGCATCAACGCCGCCGGGACCGGCATCGTGAAAAAAGAAGTGCACTGAGCCGAGGGCGGTTGCGGCAGACCGTCTTGCCGGAAGCGCTCATCTTTTTTATAATGATAGAAAATGAGACGGAGAGTGGAAGCAGATGGTAGAAGTAGTGGCGGCGCTGATCTGGGACAAGGACAGATTCATGATCTGCCAGCGCCCGGCGCACAAGGCGCGTGGGCTTTTATGGGAGTTTGTCGGCGGCAAGGTGGAGCCGGGCGAGACGAAGGAGCAGGCGCTCGTCCGGGAGTGCCGGGAAGAACTTGCCGTCACGCTGAACGTGGGCGACGTGTTCATGGACGTGACGCACGAATACCCCGACCTGACGGTGCACCTGACGCTGTTCCACGCGGCGATTCGCGAAGGTGTGCCGCAGAAGCTGGAGCACAACGACATCCGGTGGATCACAGTGAGCGAGATCGGGCAGTACGAGTTTTGCCCGGCGGACGAAGTGATCCTCGAACGGCTGAAACAAATGCGGAAGGACGGGTGACTGCCTGTTCCGGTACGGATACGAAGAGAGCCCCACGGCGTTGCCGTGGGGCTCTCTCAGTGTTTCAGGGGCTTCAACGGGTGTTTTTCCGGTTTCTGCGCCGGATCAGCACGCCGAGGAACACCATTGCCAGCGCGGCGATGCCGGCAAGACCGGCCCAGACCGCGAGAGGCGCGTTGTCGCCCGTCTGCGGCAATGTGCCGCCGGCCGGGTCGCGGTGCGGCGTGTGGCTGTTGGTGATGACAAATCCCTCGGAGGGACTGCCGCTGACAGCCGTCTCATAGCCGTCCACCTTCACTTCCTGCACGGTGTAGACAACGGCTTCTCCGTCGTCGTATACGTTCAGGCCGCTGAACTGACCCTTCCAGCCGTTCTCGGCGTTCAGCACGAGCGTCTTTCCCGTGTCCGCGCCGTCGGCCAGAAGCCGGATCGTGACGGATGCGGGGCGGATGCCGTCCCAGTTGTTTTCGTCCTGCCACTGCTTCGTGACAGGGATGGAGATCTGGCTGAGGTCGTTGGTAAAGACAGCCTGCGCCGTATCTCCGGCGGGAATGGTGCCGGTCTCTCCGCGGCTCTCGGTGATGTAGCCGCCCTGATTGGCCTCCTGCTCCGTGACGGTGTAGGTAAGGCCGCCCGGCAGACCCTCGGCGGTGAGACTCTGCCCGCCGCTGAGGATGATTTCCGCCGTCCCGTCCAGGAACTCCATGTCTCCGTACGTGCCGGTGACGGTGTTGTCGCTCAGCGTGACGGTGAAGTGGAACTCCTCATCGGGGCTGACATTGCCTGTCACGTTTTTCGTGACGGTCAGCGCGCCCATGGCCGTGTTGGTCACGAGCAGGGTGCCGTCCTCGTCCCGGCCGTAGCTCTCGATGTAGCCGCCCGGCACGGGAACTTCTGCGACGGTGTACTCGTACAGTGCGCCGTCCTCGTCGTACTTGGGCAGATCCTTGAAGGTGCCGCTCCAGCCGGAGGCGGAGCCGGTCAGGCCGTTCCAGAAGTTCTGCCACGCATTGGGTTTGAGTGTGAGCTTTGTTCCGGTGGCGATACCGTTCCGGTAGAGTTCCACCGTGATCTCGGCGGGGCGCAGGCCCTGCTTGTCATTGCTGTCGACCCAGACTTTCCGCACCGGCACATCGACCGTTCCCGACAGCGTGTTCTTGAAGTGGAACGTGCCGTCCGTGCTGACGAGAATGGTCTGTGCGTAGCCCTCCGGGACGGTCTCAAGTACCCGGTAGGTGTACGGCTGCTGTGTCTCCACGTCATATTGCGGCAGGCCGGCAAAGCTGGTCGTCCACTCATCGCCGTTTTTAGTCCAGGTGTACGTCACATCGCTGACCGTGACCCAGTCCGATTCCTCGGGTGCGGTCTCGGTGGTGCGCTGCAGGGTGAGCTGCAGATCCTCCGGGCGTTTGGCGGGGTCGGCCGCGTCGGCCCAGTCCTTGATGACATAGACCGTGCCGAGGCTGTGGTTGTAGACGTGGAAGCCGGAATCGGCGCTGCCGCCGTACGAGATGGCGAAGCCGCCCTGTGCGGCTGCCTCCGCTGCGGCTGCGCCGCCGATCAGCGTCTCCTCCACCCAGTAGGTGTAGGCGTTTCCGGCGGAGTCGTATTTCGGCTGCGCCGCAAAGGTGTGCGTCCAGTTGCCGCTCTCCGTCAGCGTGACGGTCTCGACGGTTTTGCCCGCCTGCATCTGCGCTGTTTTGCGCATCAGCACGACAGTGATGTTGGCCGCAGGGGTCACGCCGAGCCAGTGTTTCGTGACGCTCGGGGTGACGGTGGGCGTGTTCTTGATGGTGGTCGTTGTGCCGGTCGTATCGCTCTGCACGAGGTAGTTTCCGGTCACCGATTCAAAGATTTTGTAAATCGTGTTTCCGTTGACGTCAGTCTCGCTGCCGAGCATCTGTTTCGGCACGTTCTTCCAGACGGCGGTCCAGTCTTTGGCTGCGTAATAGAGCCGTTCACCCGGATTGGCTACGGCCGCACCCTCATCCAGACGGACCTCTGCGGCCGGCTCAAAGGGGAGATAAGCGGTCGGATCGTCTGCGTCGCCGCCCTTGCTGAGGTATTTGAGTTCCAGCGTGACGGCCGGGTGTGCCGTCTCCTCGTCATTCCAGACTTTTTCCGCCGTGAACTCCGTGGTGTTGAGCGTGTTCGTGGCGGTCAGGCCGTCATACGTCACGGTGTAGCTGCCGTGGAACGAAGCGTTGTTGTTCAGCGGTTTGCGCTCGGGATCCACTGCTGCGCTCTGCAGCTCGCGGATACGGTACCGGTAAGGAGTCGGGGTTCCGCTTTCCGGGAACGCCCACGCGGACAGGCCCGGAATGGTCTGGCTGACGGAGTTGTCATCCTCATCGTTCGTGCCGTAAAGGGTGACATGGGGGCCTCCGGGGATGGGTTCCCAGCTGACGCCGTCGGTGCTGCGCTCAATGAGGAAGGTGACCTCCCAGTTGTAGCGGGTCGCGGTGGTGGACGGACGGGTGACGTACACGTCGTTGTTGTCGCCTGCCCACACCTTGGTCACCGTGATGGAGGTTGTGTCGATCTGGTTTTTGTGCTCCCGTGTGCTGTTGGCCTGCGTTTGGCCATTGGCATAGTACGGCGAGAACGGACTGCCCTCGAAATTATCTGTATAGGCGTACGGATCTGTTCCGTTGGTGGTGGGAGCGGTGTAGGTCTGCGTGTAAATCGGGTCCGTCTCTCCGGTGCGGTAAACGTGCACGGCGGTCTCCACAGCGCGGTAGGTCAGTGAGATGACGTTGCCGCTGCCGTCACGGATGACCAGAGGCAGGTTTTTGAAGCTGTTGCTGTTGTCGGTGCCGTAGTAATACGAGTTCCAGACGTCAGAACCCAGCGCGCCGCGAATCTCGCCGGTGTAGGTGCGGGATGCGAGCTCGTTGTTGGGCAGAACGACGGAGAAATACTGCCCGGCGTCCTGCCACGCCTCCGCGCCGTTTGCAAGCACCTGCAGCTTGTACTCCACGCCGAGCTCGATGCCGTCACCCAGAATGTTTTCGGAGATCTTGACGCCGTTCTCGTCCACCCATGTCTTTTTGAACGGGACGTTGGAGAGCAGGGTATTGGTCATGTCCTGCATGGTGATGTCGCCGGTAGCTGCATCCTGTACTTTCTGGTTCGCGGCGATCGTTGTACCGGTGTAGTAGTCGGGGACGGTCTCGATGACCTGATAGATCCACGGCATGCCGTTCGGCGCATACCGCTCCAGACCGGTGATCGTATAGGTCCAACTGTTTGCTTCGGTGGATGTGTCCCATGTGATCGTTACCGTGGTGCCGTCGATGGCCACTTCATGCAGGGGAATGGGGTTGTTCTGCCCGCTCTGGGAATTGGCGCGCCGCTTCAGCGTGATGGTCAGCCCTGTTTCGGGACGGAGATTGAAGATGTTGCCAAGGTCGTTCCAGATTTTGGTACCGCTCAGCTGAATGGGCGTGGGAGACTCCTCCGGCCGGTTCAGGAAACTTACGTCGATGTCAGTGTCCGTATCGGCAGTCAGGCCGCCGACGAAAGTCTGATCTTTGCAGGCGTCGTTGGCGAGCAGCTCGTCGGCGCTCAGAGAGCCCTCGGCCGCCCAGGTCGTAAAGCCTCCAAGCTGTTGTTTGTCCTCCGTGATGGTATAGCTGTATTTGGAGCCGTTGGGGGCGTAGACGGGCAGATTGTTGAAGACGAACGTGTGCTCCACCGTGACCGTTCCGTCCGCTGCCGGAGCGGCTGTGTTGACCGCGTCAGCGACATCCTTGGCATTCCAGACGAGCGTCCGAACCGTTTCCGGCGCGGAGGGCTGGTCATTTGCCGTGGTGTACGTGCGGCTCAGGACCATGGTGACGGCCGGGTACTTTACGGAGTCCTTGGAAACCGTCAGATACTTGACGGCGGACAGCTGCGCCGCTCCCGTCTTGTTGTAACTGTTGGTGAATGTCTCGCCGGAAGACAAGAGGTCGAAAATATTGCCGGAGGAGTGCTCCGTTTCCGCTTCGGTGCCGGCCCAGTCGATCGCTTCCGTCAGCTTGTAGGTGTACAGGCGGCCCTTGTTGTCGAACCGGGGCAGGGGGGATTCATTCGCGGGAAGCGTTTCCGGATCGTAGTCCGCGGTGGGCTTGTTCACTCCGGTGTGTCCGAACTCGAACAGATAGTGCCCGTTCTGATCCAGTGAGACCCAGTCGCTGCCCTGAATGGTCATGGTCGCCACGCTCTGCGGTTCATCGGTTCCCACGGAGCGGCTCAGAGTGAATGTGACGGTCGGAAGGTCGACCAGGGGATAGCTGTCGGGCAGATTTGTCCAGAGCTTTTCTCCGGCGTAGGTGATGGCGTCGTAGATGGTGTTCACGAACGTGTTCCCGGATTTCAGCGCATAGTTCTTGGTTGCGGGATCGTCGCTGATGTTTTCCAGCCGGTCCTCATACGAGGGATTGAACGCCCCGCTCTCCGCCGTGGCGAACACGCCGTCTCCGACCGTGGCTCTGTCCGGCGCGTAACCGACGCTCCGGTAATCGAAATCACTGGCGGTGACCGAAGAGTTCATCACCGCGAAATAGTCGATCTCGTAGCCGAGTTCGTCGTATTTGGGCAGACCCTCGATGGTGCATTTCCAGAAATCGCGCTTTGACAGGTCGCCGTCGTCCGGATCTTCTTCGTACTCCCAGCGGTAGTTGCGCAGACAGATGTCGGTCTGCGTTTCGATGTTTCCGTTCTCATCCTCCACGTGGGTGCGCGAATAGATGTTCAGGTAGATGTCCGGCCGGCTGCCGGTGATGTAGGCAAAATCGTCCAGCCACAGCGCATACCAGCTCACGTTCGTCGTGGCGCTGAGCTTGTTGGTCAGCGTGAACGTCTGCGTATCCAGAGAGTGGTCTTCGTTGACGATGTATTTTCCCGCGTTGACGGAGCTCTGATAATCCTCCCAGGCGGCGGCCGTTTCCGGATAATTTTGGGTGAGTTCCGATTCGCTGACGGTGTTTCCGTCCTCGTCCACAAAGACCTCTGTCACCGTGTAGCGCACCGATGCGCCGTTGCGGTCGTATTTGGGCAGATTCCAGAAATACAGGGTCTGCTTGGCCATATCCAGATCAAGCACCTGAATGGAATCCACATTCTGTTGATCTTTGTTCAGGATTGCCGTTTCGCCGCCCGGGCTGATGGTGACGGTATCGCCCATGAGATCGTCGCCATAGCCGGACCGGGTGATCTCGTAGTTGTCCGGCAGGTCCGAGGCGGCAAAGTCCAGGCGGACGGCCAGATCGAGACCCTCTTTTTCCATGGCGGCCTGCAGATCGTCCCGCTTGTCGCCGTCTCCGTCCTTCCAGCTCTTCTCGACGGTCAGGTCGATCGTGCCGAGGCGGCGGTTGGTCACGGTGAAGCAAGGGAATTTGAAATCTCCCAGCTTTTCAAAGGAATAGATCGCCTCGTATTTGTGGTGCAGTGTGGCGAACCGGACGGCGCCGGGAAGTTCGTCGCCGTCGGGCAGCGGGTCCGCAGGATAGGAGATCGCGGTGTCGCCGACCTTTGTCTCGAGAACGTAGACGTCGTTGACACTTTTGTTCCTGATTCCGACCAGAGCATACCAGTTGTCGTTTTCACCGAGCTCGACGGTGGCAATCTGCTGATGCGTTGCCCTGTCGAACACGGAGATCGTCACCGGCTGGCGGTGCTGGATGTCACTCTCGTCGATCCATTCCTTGCGCACCAGAATGATGGTCTCTTCGCCTTCGCCGTTGTATACGGTGGCAAAGTAGTTGCCGTTTTCGTCGCGCTCGGTGTCCATCTGATGCGGCTGTCCGTCCTGCTCCAGCAGCAGATATTCGTACTGCTGGCCTTCGGAGTCGAACTCCGGCAGGCCGGAGATCAGCACATGCCACTCCCCGAGCTGTTCGATCGTGAGGAGGGCGTCGTCGACAACATCTTTCCGGATGGTGGGCGCGGCGTTGCCGGTATCCTTGTCGATCGTGAATGTGGCATAGCGAACAAGCTCCGCGCCGCTGGTCGTGCGGAACAGGGCAAAAGTGTACTCGTCGGCATACCGGTCTTCCGACCATTCGGGAGCGAACACTTTCGTCACGTCGTAGTCGATCACATTCGCGATGGAGTTGGTGACGATCGTGTGGTTCGAAGCGCCCTCGGCGGCTGCCGGTTCGCTCTTGTAAATGACTTTCCGGCCGCTCTGCGTGAGCGTGAAGGTGCGGGTGTCCCCGCTTACATCGGATTCTACGGGCGCGCCTCCGGAGTAGATGCCGTTTTCCACTTTGCCGCCCTGCCAGACCGATTCCTCGACCCACCGGTATTCCAGTTCCCGGCCCTGCGAGTCATACTGCGGATAGGAACCGGTGTAGGTGACGGTGAGGTTCTCCGAAACAAAATCGAAGAGTTGGCAGGTGTATTCGGTGTCCGTCCACTCCTTGGCGTCTTTGTACCGGGACTGAAGACGCATTTCCACCATGACGTCCCCGAATTCCGACTGGAAGGAAGCTGCTTTCCAGTCCTTCGTGACGGAGACGGGCACGGTGCCTTTCAGACGGTTGGACAGTGTGCCGCCGTTGTAGAGGAACGTGTCGTTGTCGTTGCGCGACGAATACTCCGGCAGAGTGTCGGTGACGGTGCCGTCCGCCGCCACACTGCCGAACACCTGTTCGTAGAGCCCGGCGTTGGTGCCGCTCAGATATTCGCGCACGACATAGCGGTAGCGGTGTCCCTCGGGGTCATACTTCGGGAGGGCCTCGACGTCGTCGCCGGCACCCGGAAACTCGATCGTGTACAAGTCCTCGGCGGAGCCGCTCAGCTCGGCGGTGTACGGGGTGCCGTCGGCTTTCCGGACAAGAGAGGCCGTACTGTAAGATTCGCCGCTGCGGTAGCGCCACAGCTCAAAGACGGCATCGGGGCGCTCGGTCGCGTCGTCGTCCAGCCAGACCTTGGTGGCCTTGTAGGTGATGGTGCCGGTCAGCGTCAGCTTCAGGATGCCGCCGCTGTGCACGGTATTTGTGATGTGGCTGAAACTGGGCACCGCGCTGTTGTCATAACTGACAGCGAAATAATCGCCCTCGTCGAGGCTGTCGATTCCGGTCAGACGGTTGTCGACGTCGGAAGCGGACATCCCTTCCCGGATCGAATAGGTGATGCGGGTGTTGTCCAGATTGTACCGCCACAGATTCGTTACGGTGACCGTGATCAGATTGGGAGATGCGTCGGCGTTATCGCCGAAGTGGCCGTCGTCACGCACGGACGCCAGCTGGAAGTACTGGTGCCGGTTGCCTGTATAGGATGCGTCCAGATAGAATTGTTCCAGAAACGCCTCGCGTATGGCGTCCGTGTCATGTCCGGCATTGCCCTGATAAATGCGCGCGGTAAAAGTGAGGCTTGTCTCCAGAATGTAATAGGTGCCGTACTGGTTCTGAACACTCGAGTAATCGCCGGCGTTCTCAGGGGTGACCTCTACCTTCGCGTAGCTTTCGGGAGCTTTGGTGAACACCACGCGCCAGTTCACGTCACGCGAAATGGAGCTGCCGCTACCGGTGCTGTCGGAATATGTGATGCGGCTGGGCAGATTTTCGTTCCAGGAGATCTGCCAGATGCCGCTCTGCATATTCCACTTCGGCTGAGGCATCGCGGTCAGGCCCAGATCCGCCAGCGCACTTTCGGTCAGTGTCTGGTACGAGGAGGAGCCGTTGAATGCATACTGAAGTTCATAGCGCCCTTCAAGGCTGTCGGGGCGTTTGTCCTCGGAGTCGCCGTTGTCCGCCCAGTAGACGTTGTGGGAAAGATTGTCGAGGTAATCGGCCACGGTGACCGTGTCATCGGGGAACGGGGCCGGATCGTTGATGAAATACCATCCTCGGCCGAGCCCGGCGGGATAGTTTGCGGCGTTTTCGTCGGTGATCTCCACCAGCTCGCCCGCGCCGGGATAATACGCATCCGGCTCGGCGGGGAGGATGCTCCACGTCACGGCTTTTTCCACATACACGCCGTTCTCCAGGGCGAGCACCGCCGAAGGCAGTTTTGCCACGGATTCCGCGGCAATGCTTCCGGTCCAGCGGTCCGTGCCGGCAGCGGCCGTGATCTGCGGCAGTTCCGTCAGGCCGAAGGGAAGGTTGTCCTCCGTTACGGCGGTGAGGCTGCCGCCTTCCACCTGATAGTACAGCGTAAAGCCGGGCGCATTTTCCTGCCGCGCGGCGGGAGCGCCCTCGCTGTCCACATACAGGACGGCCAGGTCGTCGACCTTCGCGGCATACTCCGTGCCGCTTCCGTAGACGCCGTCCGTGGGCAGTTTTTCCACGAATGTCAGGTCGTCGCCGGCACATGTCACATCGACATACTGGCTGTTCTGGCTCTCCGCCGGTTCAACGGAGATCTGAATGTCTTCTTTGCCGATGCTGAATACCACAGGCCCCTCTGAAGCGACGGAGAGAGTTCCGGAAAACGGCGTGCCTCCGGAGATGGTGAAGGAGAGCGTCGTTCCTTCCAGCGCAAAGCCCTCCGGCAGAGGACGGGCGAGCATATTCGCCTCGTCCTCGGTCAGTTGAATCTGAACCGTCGCGCGCTCCACCCGCAGTCCGTCGGCAGAACCCGTAACCGTCAGTCCCGCGCTCTTGCCCGCACCGTATTCCGCGTAGTCCGCGTCGAACGCGAGGGCTACCTCCACCGTGCTGAAGGCACAGTTCGCCACGCCCGCTCTGCACGCGGGGCAGTCGGAATTCACGGCGCCCTCTGTGCACAGGCTTGTGCAGATGCAGTCGCACAGAGGACAGACGTACCCGCAGGGCGTCTCCGGCTTCGCTTCCTGATATCCGCAGCTTTCGTTGTGCACGTGCGTGCAGGGGCTGCCGTCTACGGCCGGCTGATACGCGCAGTCCGGGGCGTGGTCGATCTGATTGTCGCCATCGGTATCGGTACATCCTTTGTCGCAGGGGATTTCCTCCTGCGCCTCCCGGAACCCGCAGTTCTCGTCGTGTATGTGCGTGCAGGGGCGGCCCTCTACGGCCTCCTGATAACCGCACGTGGCCGTGTGTTCTGTATGATGGCTGCACAATCCGGCGTTCGGAGCAGCGGGTTCTGCGTAGGCCGGGAACGCGCCCGACGGAACGGAAAGGGTCATGACCACCGCCAGAACCAGTGCTTGCAGTCGCTTGAACTTCATAGATGATCATCTCCATCGCTTTTGTTTCGGCTGTCCCATCCGGGCAAAAAATTGTTTTCGGGCGGGGCGGCAGGTGTTTCTGCGCTGCCCCGGAAAAAGAAACCGTAAAACATATTTTTTCACCGCTTGGAAGCCGTATAGGGCGTTTTATAGTTGCATTGAGGCCCTAAATGCCTTCTGATGTGTTTCAATTCCATTATATATTTTTCACCCGATAAAAGCTATATTGAACGAAAAAGTGTGTTTATTATTGACATTTTTGGTGCAATATGAACAAAAACTTCCCTGTTTGCGGAAAAAACGGTTATGACGTTCTTCCGGCACCGGCGAGGGGAGGACAAGAAAAAGCCGGCTGATTCCTGTGAATCAGCCGGCTTTTTGTAACTCTGTGAAACATATGTGCGGCCACACGCCGGATGCGGGGAACTGCGCAATGAAAAAAATTCACCGCTCCGGAAGATAGAATCCGGTGACTCCGTTCGAAAACTCCCCGGCGGCAAAGCGGCGGGTCACGCCGTCGATGTCCGCCTCGTAGACGTGAAACACCTTTTCCGTGCCGTGGTGCGGGTCGGTCACGACGGCAACTTTGCCCTCAAACATGGCGTTTCCTCCTCAAATCAGAATTCCGTCGCAGTGGTCGATCTCGTGCTGGATGATCTGCGCGGGCCAGCTGCTCCACGTGCGGAACCGCTCGCGGAACTGCTCGTCCTGATACTTCACCTTAATGGTCTTCCAGCGCTTCGCCGCGCGGGTGCCGGTGAGGGACAGACACCCCTCTTCGGCCTCGTAGGGGCCGCTCTTCTTTACGATCTCCGGGTTGAACAGCACCCGGTACGTGCCTTCGTCGTCAAACGCGATGATGCGCCTGGCCACGCCGATCATGTTCGCCGCCATGCCTACGCAGCCGTCCTCGTGCGCCTTGAGCGTCTCCAGAAGATCGGCCGCCGCGCACAGGTCCTCCGGCCCGGCGGGCTCGGATTTCCGCGCCAGAAACACCGCGTCCTTGCAGATGTCCCGAATCATATCGCCTCTCCTTTGTACAGCTTTACCCAGATTATAGCACAGCGCGCGGAGGATTGCCATGTGCCGTGCCGTGTGACCTTATCACGGAACAAAGCCCGCTGGCTGCGCTATACTGAGCGCATTGACATTCGGGAGGAGCGACGAATATGGGAAGAAAACGGAGAAAAGCGCAGGTGGACAGCGCGGACTGTGTGGCCTGCGGATGCTGTGTGAAGGTCTGCCCGGTGCGGGCGATCGGGATCGACCGGGGCATTACCGCCCGCGTCGACCGCGACAAGTGCGTGGGCTGCGGCAAGTGCGCCGCCGAGTGCCCGGCCAGCGTGATCGCATTGCAGGAGGTGGAGGAATGAAAAAGCGCTGGTACGATACTCTGTGGATCGCCTCGCTGACCTATCTGGTGCTGGGCTTTTTCAACATCCTGTTCGCGTGGCTGGGGCTTCTGTGCTTCTTTATCCCGCTCATTTTTGCCGTCGCCGGCGGAAACAAGGGATACTGCAACCGCTACTGTGGCCGGGGCCAGCTGTTCGGGATGCTGGGCGGGCGGTTCGGCCTGTCCCGCAAAAAAGATATCCCCCGCTGGATGAAGAGCAAGGCGTTCCGCTACGGGTTCCTCGCCTTTTTCTTCGCCATGTTTTTCCTGATGCTGTGGAACACCTATCTCGTGTTCGCCGGCGCGCAGGACCTCAAACAGGTCGTCACGCTGCTGTGGACGTTCAAACTGCCGTGGCACTGGGCGTATCACGGCACGCTGTTCCACCCCGGCGTGGCTCAGTTCGCGTTCGGCTTTTACAGCGTCATGCTCACCTCCACCGTGCTGGGGCTCGTCACAATGGTGTTGTTCAAGCCCCGCAGCTGGTGCGTCTACTGCCCCATGGGCACGATGACGCAGCTCATCTGCAAGGCGAAAAACGGACGCAAACCCGAATAAGACCCGAAAACCCCACAGGCGCCCGCAACTTGCGGACGCCCGTGGGGTGTATTGTCTATTGATGAGAGGATATCAGATGTCAAGCGCCGCGTGGTAGCCCCAGTAAACGGCATTCGTGATGGTGGAGACTTTCGCGGCGTCGCCGATGACGCGCACAAAGGGCGCGCAGTCCCGCAGGGCGTCCACGTCGGCGGTGCGGGAGCGCTGACCCAGAGCACAGATGACGCTCGTGCCGGGCACGAGGATGCGCTCGCCGTCCTTCGTCTCGCAGACAATGCCGTCGGAACGCACTTCGAGCCCTTTGCAGCCGGTGTGCACCGTGGCGTACCGCCCAATTTCTTTCAGCAGCAGCGGGCGGTGGCGCACGTTCGCGTCGGGGGCCAGCGTGTCGCGCATCTCAACGAGGTGCACGCGCTTGCCTTCCTGACCCAGATGAATGGCGCACTCGCACCCCGCCAGCCCGCCGCCGAAGACGACCACGTCGTCGGTGACCTTGTCCTTTTCCTTATAATAATTGTTGACGATGACCACGTTGTCTCCGTCGAGCCCCGGAATGGGCGGCACGAGGGGCGCCGAGCCCACGGCGATGATGAGTGCGTCGGGCGCTTCGATCTCTGCCAGTTCGGGCGTGACGGCGGTGTTCAGGCGGATCTCCACGCCTGCCTTGCGGGCGAGGTCGGCATACGTGCCCGCCAGCTCGTACATCTCGCGCTTGAAGGGCAGCGCCTGCTCGCTCTTCAGAATGCCGCCCAGCTCGCCGTCCTTTTCGCAGAGAATGACCTGATGCCCGCGGCGCGCGGCCGTGTACGCGGCGTACAGGCCGCCGGGGCCGCCGCCCGCGACCAGCACCTTTTTCTTCTCGGGCGCGGGATAGACAATATCGCCCTCCGGCTCACGGCCGATGAGCGGGTTCACGGTGCAGCGGCGGGTGGCGGTGGCGGCGCGCTCCGCCATGCAGGTGAAGCAGCGCAGGCAGCGCACGATCTCGCCCTCCCGGTTCGCCATGACCTTGTTGGGCAGCTGCGGGTCGGCCAGCAGCGCGCGCGCCATGTAGACGACGTCCGCCTTGCCGGAGGCGATGATCTCCTCCATCTGGGCGGGGTCGTTGAGGCCGCCGATGGTCGCCACCGGAACACTCACGTGCTTTTTGATCTCGGCGGCCAGATACACGTTGCACCCGTGCTCCTTGAACATGGAGGGGTGGGTGTCTCCGAAGCCGCGCTGATACGTGCCTGCCGACACGTGCAGCAGGTTGATGTACGGTTCGATCTGCTGTGCGATGCGGCAGCCCTCCGCGAGGTCGTACCCGCCCTCGAACAGCTCGGAGCCGGACATGCGGAACTCGATGGGGAAGCCCGGCCCCACCGCGGCGCGGACGGATTGCAGCACCTCGACGGCGAAGCGGCAGCGGTTCTCGAGACTGCCGCCGTATTCGTCCCCGCGGTGGTTGAAATACGGTGAGAAAAACTGGTTGATGAGCCAGCCGTGGCCGCCGTGGATCATGATCATCTCAAACCCTGCACGCTTGGCGAGCCCCGCCACGTGGCCGTAGGAGCGGACGATGTCGGCGATCATCTCTTTCGTCAGTTCGCCGACCTTCACGCCGTCGGGGCGCGTGCACGCGGACGGGCCCCACTGGGCAAGACCTTTCTGTCTGGATTTGTCGGTCATGTACGTGCCGGAGTACATTCCCGAATGGGAGAGCTCAAGGCTCGGGATGGCTCCGTGGCGGCGGATGGCGTCCGCCGTGTAGGTGGCCGAGGCAAGGGAGTTCAGAATGCTCTCGTCCAGATGGTAGGCGTGGGAGCCGTCCGTGGCCGGGTGTACCATACACTCGGACACGGTCACCGCCGCCGCGCCGCCCTTGGCGCGCAGCTCATAGAACGCAGTGGATTTCGGGCCGATGCAGCCGTCGTTCGTGATGTCCGTGCCGCCCATGGGGGCGCTGAACATGCGGTTGCGGAACGTGACGTTCCCGATGGTGATGGGGCTGCACAGGTGAGGATAATTTCGCTTCATCAGAATTTCCTTTCTGTTCCTGGCGTTGCCGGATGTGCCGGCACACAAAAAGATGGCCGGCCCGCCGCCGGCCATCTTTCTGTGTCGGGGAGAATCTCTGCGGAGTTAACCGTTTTCCCGTCCGGGGATGGTTCCCGGAACCTTGAACACCTTGCGAACGCCGGTGAACTGGGCTTCCAGATCGTACAGGCGCTGCATGTTGAAGATGGGCAGCGCGCTCGCGCCCTTCACGCCGTTGGGGAACGTCATCTCAATGGAGGGCACGTTGTTGCGGCTCTGCATGTTTTTCAGGCCGTATTCCCACATCGCGGCGAGCGCGACTTTCATCATGTAATGATAGCTGATCATCGCAAAGCCCTGGCTGTAGATCTCGTCGTTGTCCACATCGGGCACGCCGTTTACGGCGTTCTGGTCGGGATAGAACTTCCATCCCGGCACGCGCTCGCCGATGATCTTCGCAAACTCGCGGGAGCGCGGCGTGCGGCACAGGCCGCAGGCCATGGTTCCGCACGCGCCCAGCTCCACTGCTTCGGTCAGCTGGCGGATGCACTCCTCACGGTCGTTGTCGTCGTCGATCAGGCCGTTTTTCCGGGCGATCACGATGCAGGGCGTGCCCTCCACGGCCTTCAGGCACGCTTTCAGGATGGAGCGGTACTCCTCCCACGTCTGGCCGGGCTCGTTGCCCAGCAGCAGGGCCATGGCGCCGCCCACCGCCATGCGGTGCGCGGTGCGGTAGGCGCTCAGGGGCGTTTCAAAGCCCGCCGATACGTCCACGATGAGCGGCAGGTCGGAGAACGCGCAGATGCGCTCCACCGCGCCCACCACTTCGTCGGTGGTCAGCATCGGTTCGATGCATCCCATCATGGACTCGCCCAGTTCGCCGCCGCTGAGCAGAATCGCCTTGGCGCCGCTCAGCTTCGCCGCCAGAGCCGACCCGCAATCGAAGATGCAGGGGACCATCACGCATTCTTTCTCGCGTGCGATCAGTTCAGGAATCGTATATTGTGCCGGCATGCCTGTCTCACTCCTCTTTGAAATCCTTGGCTTTTTCCATCGTGTCCACCCAGTGATCGCACGCCTGCGCCCACTCGGGGAACGTGCAGGGGCTCAGCTGCCAGATGGGGTAGCCGAAGTCGTCATTTTCGGTGAAGATGGTGTTCTTGTCCTCGAACACACGGCGGCCGTACTCCAGCATGCCCTTCCACGCGCCCTTCATGAAGCAGTGGCAGGTCAGCAGCTTGAAGCCGAGCTGATACAGCTCGTCCAGATCGTCCACGTCGCTGACGCCGCCGTCCGCGTGGATGTCGGGGTAGCAGAACCAGCCGGGGACGCGCTTGTGGATCTCCTCCCACTCGGGGCGGCCTCCGCGGTAGCAGATGTTCTGGATCATCGTCATGTCCGCGCCCATCTTGACGCCCAGCTGGGCGCGGCGGATGGCTTCGTCCAGATCGTAACCCACCTTTTCGGCGAACTTCTGGGGGCCTGCGCCGCCCACGGTGGACTTGTGCTGCACACGGGCGATTACCATGCACTCCGTGCCGCGGCACGCCTCCACGGCGGCCTGCACATTGGCCGCCCAGATCTCCGCGGGAATGATGGGATCGTGGATGGCCGCTTTTCTGCCGGGCTGCGTCACGCCGATGGTGCGCACACCCATGGTGGCGTCCATGAACTGGTCCTCGATGGAGACGGCCATTGCGCCCGCCTCAGCCAGACGCTTGACGTTGCGGTACACCGCCATCGGGTTTCCGCCGCCGTCCTCGCCGTCGACAAGCACCGCGCAGTTCGTGCTGCGGATGATGTTCGAAGCGGAGAGAATGATCTCGTCCATGGACATGATGGGCTGCCCCACGAAGGAGTGCTTCTGTTCGGTGCTGCTGATGGTCAGGGCCTCGAAGCCGATGCTCTCGGCGCACTTGGCAGAGAAGCAGTCAAAGACGCAGGGCGCCCACAGGATCTCGCTGCGTTCACGGATCAACTGATAAAAGCTCTTTTTGGCAGGCATGGTATATCCTCCTGTATGGTTGAAAGTATTGCAAACACACCGGGCCGAAGGCTGCTGCCGCGGGCAGCGGCCTCCGGCCTTGGGGCTTGGGGTCGCTTGCTCAGATCGCGCCGAAGAGGGTGCCCATCGCCATGGCGACGCCCAGAGAGATCAGGGTGAAGACCACGGTGGTCATGAACACGTGCTTGTAGGCGTCCTTGTAGGTGACGCCGGACAGCGTGATCAGAGTGACAACGCCGCCGCTCCAGGGCACGCTGTCCAGACCGACGGAGGCGATGACGCCGATGCGGTGGATCAGCGCCGGGGCAACGCCCATGTTGATGAAGGACTCGGACAGGGCGGTCAGCGTCGTGGTCAGGCCGCTGGAACCGGAGGCGTTCAGGCCGCACAGCACCGTGGTGGCGAGACCGAAGATGACGAGCAGGGGAAGACCGCCGTTCTGGGCATAGTTCAGGATACCGTCAACGATCGTCTGGAAGCCGGGGGCCGCCTTGATGACGTTGCCGAAGCCGGCGAGAGCCGAGGCCACGACGACGCTCACGGAGGCGTCCTTGACGCAGTCGGTCAGGATGGTGCCGATGTTTTCTCCCTTGAGGTTCTTGTAGAACAGAAGCAGGCAGAGAACGATACCGGCCACGAGAGCAACCGACACGTTGACCATCACGATGTTCAGCAGAACTGCCACGCAGATCAGCGGCAGCAGGGCGAGGATCGGGTTCGGCAGGGTACCGTTGGCCTTCATCTCGTCGGATTTCTTCAGAACGGCGAGGACGGAGTCGTCCACTTCAAAGCCGATGCCGGCCTTCTGAGCCTTGACGCCCTGATAGGACAGATACCAGAAGGAGAGCACGAGCGTGATCAGCGCCGCGACGACGCCGATGATGGGCGCGGCCATCGGAGTGGTGTCCATGTAGGTCGTGGGCAGGATGTTCTGGTCGGCCGGGGTGCCGGGCAGCATGGAGGACCAGCTGAAGACGCCGGAGGCGATGGCCGCGGGGATCAGATAGCGGGGCAGGTTCGCCTGACGGAAGATGGACAGGGCGATGGGATACATGGCGAAGGCGCAGACCACGGTGTTGACGCCGCCGTAGGTCAGTACGCCGCCGGCGACGATGACCGCAGGGATCGCGCGCTTCATGCCGAGCCTGCTCACGATCCAGTCAGCGATGGCGCGGGCTGCGCCGGTTCTGTCCATCAGGCCGGACAGGATGGTGCCGAACATGAACAGCAGCCACATCTTGGAGATGTAGGTGGTCATGCCGTCCACATAGGTGGTGGTAACGGTCTCCACAACATCCATTCGGCTGAAGAGCGCTACAACGATGACACTGATCATACCGGTGAACACAAGGGGAACTTTTTTGAGCGTCAGCACCAGCAGTGCCACAAGGCCCAATAAGATAGCAATCATATTCATAAGTAATTTCCTCTCTTCACATCACAAAGTAATCGAAGTTCTGCAGTTTACGGAGTTGTCTCGCATGTCCTCCCTTCTTGCGTTCATCTTGTATTGCATCTTGTATGACTGTAGTATATATCTTGAATGCATAATTCTGCAATTAGCAAGTTCACCTTTTTTCGACAGGAATTTTTGTGCATCTTGCTTTTTGCTCGATAAATCGTTGATTTATCTCGTTTTTTCTTTAACAATTCTTTGGGCGCCGTATTTTTATATTGATTTCCCTGAAAACTCCTGCTATTATCAATGATAAGAAAAGTACTTGTTGCATACAACTGCGCGAGACCAATGCGCCGAATCTCACAAAAAGAGGTGTGCCATGCCCAGAAATGCTTCTCCTAATAAAAAGAGTCAGAAGAATACCTTATATCTGGCTCTGAAAGAACGGCTCATCAACTGCATCTATCCGCCGGGAAGCCTGCTGAACGAGATGCAGCTGGCGGAGGAATTTTCCGTGAGCCGCACGCCGGTCCGGGAAGCCATCGGCCGGTTGGAAATGGACGGATACGTCCGCGTCCTGCCCAAAAAGGGAATCTACGTCACGGACATTTCCCTGAACGACGTGCACCAGATTTTCCAGACCCGTATCGAGATCGAGCCGCTGGCCATGAAGCTGGCGGTGCCGCATCTCTCCATGGATGAACTGCTGATGTTCCGCAAGCGCTTCACGGACGAGGAGCCGGATCTCGCCAATGCGTTCCGGCTGGACACGGCGATGCATCTGTTCCTTGTGGAGCACTGCGGGAACCGGTATATCATTGAAATGATGCGCAAGCTGTTCGACGACAACACGCGCATCGTCATCGCCAGCAAACAGAATCAGGTGCAGATCCACAACGCAAAGCGTGAGCATCTGGAGATCCTGAACAGCCTGATCCAGAAGGATGACCCCGAGAAGACCGCACAGCTGCTGCGCGTCCATCTGGAGACCTGCCGCCGCGCCGCGCTGGATTATTTCTATTCCATGCAGTACGCGCCCCTGATCCCCCAGACGTCCCAGTACATGCAGGAGCTCTCCAAACTGGACTCCCTTGCCTGACCCACCAGAAAGGAGCATTTATGGTCCGCAGAACAAACGAAAAAGAAACCGTCCGCAAGCCCGCGCCGTTTCAGGGCACGGGTGAGATCACGGTGCGCAGTCTTCTCAACGGCCCGGAGGAAATGAGCGAAAAGGGCCGTGTGTTTTCCCATACCACCGTATATCCCGGCAGTGCCATCGGCTACCATGTGCACCGGGGCGACAGCGAGACGTACTACATCCTGAGCGGTGAGGGACGCTACAACGACAACGGCGCCGAGACGACCGTCCGCCCCGGCGACGTGACCTACACCGCTCCCGGCGAGGGGCACGGGATCGAGTGCATCAGTCAGGAGCCCCTGGAAATGATCGCTCTGATCCTGTACGAATAAAATATGGTTCAAACAAACCGGGCCCGCGGCATATTCTGTCGCAGACCCGGTTTGTTTTGCTTTTCGGAAAGATGCGGCGCGGCGGCCCGCCGTTGAGCGGGAATATCACCGCGCCCAAAACAGCTCCGGACACCCTGCCGTAACGCGAACCGGAACAGATCAGCAACACAAAAAAGGCCGCTGTACGCCTGTACAGCGGCCTTTTCTGTGTTTTATTCCGGTCAGAATCTCTCCCGGGCAGCCGGCAGAGACCGGCAGTTCCGCCGGCACCAGGCGTTCGCAGAGCGAAGTTTCAACGAAAGACACAACGACACTTACATTCTGCCGACAACCGTTTCATATTCCGCGATTGAGGGAATACCGCCGGGTTTTTCCGTGGACAGGCTGGCTGCGGTGGACGCAAAGCGGACAACCCGGCTCAGTTCTTCCGCGTTCAGTGCTTCCATGGGTTTGCCGAGGCGGAGAATCTGGCTTACGGCAGAGCCGCCGCAGATATCTCCTGCCCCGGTCGTGTCCACAGGGCGGACTTTGGGAGATTCCGCATAGGCACTTGCGTTCCGGTTGACGAGATAAGCGCCCTTGGGCCCCATGGTGATCAGGGCCAGCTTCACACCAAACTCTGTCAAAAGCAGATTTCCGGCTTCTTTTTCGTCGCAGCCAAAAAGGAATTCTACCTCGTCATCACTGATTTTTACGAAATCCGCCTGATGCAGCCCCCAAAGCATAGCCGCTCTGGCATCGTCCGGATTCTTCCACAAGGGCTTTCGCAGGTTCGGGTCGAAGGTGATCCGCTTTCCGCGCTCCTTCGCGTAGCGCACCGCCTGCTCCGTTGCGGTTTTTGCGGGCTCATCCGTCAAAGACAGCGTGCCGAAATGAAATACCTTTGCCTGATCGATCAGACTCAGATCCAGCTCTTCAAAACGCAGGCAAGTATCTGCTCCCGGTTTGCGGGCAAAGGAAAATTCACGGTCGCCCTGATCGTCGAAGGTGACGAAGGCCAGAGTGGTAAACACATTCTCGTCCGCCACGATCCCGAGGGTTTCGATTCCGGTTTTTGCGAGGGTTCCGACGAGCATTTTTCCGAAAGCATCCGTGCCTACTTTTCCCAGCAGGGCGGTTTTGGCACCGTATTTTGTCAGCGCCGCCAGGAAATTGGCGGGGGCGCCGCCGGGATGGGCTGCCATCGTGGGATAGCCGTCACCGTCGGTGCTGAGACTGGCAAAATCAATGAGCAGTTCGCCCAGAGCGACAACATCCATGAAGATCTCTCCTTTCAGAAAACAGCGATGGACCAGGTGTTTGTGTAGGTCTTTCCCGGGAGCAGATGAATCAGATCGCTTTTGCAGCCGAAGTCCTCCACCACGTCCTGCCGGGACGGCAGCGACGTCCAGGGCTCAATGCACAGGTACGGCGCATCGGTTTTAGGGCTGTGCCACAATCCCAGATAAGACATTTCAGGATAGGAGACCGTTACCCCGTGGGAGGACACTTTGGAGCGCAGCGTTACTTCCCGGGACATGTTTTTCAGAATGACAGCGTCCTGATCAAACAGATCATGGCGAAGCGGCAGGCACGTTCCGCCCTCCAACGGATAGGCTTCATCCCGCCCGCTGAGGTAAACCTGCGGTGTAAAGCCCACCCGGTCCGGCCGGCAGGCTTCGGAAAATTCCACCACGTAGTCGGTAAATGCTTCTCCGTCATCCAGCGGGACCCGAAACCCCGGATGGCCGCCGATGCCAAAGGGCATCACCTGACGGGAGCGGTTTTTCACTTCATAGGAAATCCGTACACGGCTGTCCGTCAGCCGGAATCCGATCTCCAGAGAGAACGCAAAGGGATACTGTCTCCGGGTCTGCTCATTGTCGGTCAGTTCCAGCACCAGACGGTCCTTCTCCTGAACCCGGCAGGCAAAGTCCTGTCCGGCGGCAAATCCATGGATGCCCATGGGATAAACTTTTCCCTGATATTGATAAGAGTCCCGGGTCAACCGTCCGATAAAGGGAAACAGGGTCGGCGCCCGGTCAGGCCAGTAGGCCGGATCTCCCTGCCACAGATATTCCCGGCCGTCCCGGGAGCAGATGTGCATCATCTGGGCGCCCATGGAATCCACCGACAGAGTCAGATTCTCATTTTCAATGGTATAGACCATGTGTTCTCCTTTACTTTGCAGCGGGATACTCGTTGCACAGCAGCCGGTAAGGCGGCTCATCCTCCTCAATGGCCGGGAAGCGGCCTACAGGCGGATTGAACCGGTTGTCGGTGTTGTCGTCATTGCACTGGCTGACTTCCGCCAGCAGCACATTGCCTGTGCCCGGTTCCACGTTGAAATCGTGATACATATATTGCTGCACATGGATGGATTCGCCGGGCGTCAAGCGCACCACGCTTCCCGCGGGGACGGTGTAAGTGCGGCCGTCGGTATGGACGGTGACATCGGATTCGTAATCAATTTCTTCGTTGGGCAGGCTGTTGTAAACCTTGATGAGCACATTGCCGCCGCCTACGTTGATGATGTCCTCGGTCTTGTACCAGTGGAAGTGGTTGGGGGAATACTGCCCCTCTTTCAGGTACAGCAGTTTTTCGGCGTAAACCTTGGGGTACTTGTCGCGCATCTTCTGGTTGCCGTTCCGAAGGGTGATTAGGGAAAATCCCACCTTGTCAAAGTCACCCATACCGTAGTCGGTGATGTCCCAGCCCAGCATGCAGTCGCGGACCTCGTCATATTCATGGCCGATCTCCTGCCACTGCTCCGGGGTGAAATGGCAGAAGGGGGGCAGTTTACGGCAGTACTTTTCGCACATGGCCTCAAGCTCTTTCAATGCTTTGTTGATTTCGGATCGTTTCATAAGTATCACAGCCCTTTCTTTTTGAAATTCAGAATGAGACGGAGCATTCATGTTCCGGAAAACAACATCAGGCGTGCGCAGAGCTTTCGCGGGTCGTTCCCGCAGCGCGATGCTGACCTTCCGTTCCGATACATAAATTTTCTTATTTTGTTGCCTTTTTTGTGAGTATTGCTATACTGACATTATAGAGCCGTTTTTTCTGTATTGCATCTGATAATAGATGCAGTACAAAATCTAAGGCTCGGCCGGGAGGAGTATTTTGCAGGATTATCCGATTGAATGGTATGACAGTTTTACCGATACCAACGAACGAAAAATATTCACCGAACAGGAGCACAAAATCCCGGGGCTGCGCATGATCGGTTATCACAATACGTCGCGTGCCATCGCGCCGCTGAATCTGCACTACCACAAGGATTGCTTTGAAATCCACTATCTTCTTCAGGGGAATTTGTGCTTCTCGGTGGGAAACCGCATCTACCCTCTGTCCGGCGGCGACCTGTTTATCACCTTTCCCAATCAGATCCACTACACGGGCGATATGCCCATGTCGCCTCACGAAATGTATTGGATGCAGATAAAAGCAAATGATATCCGCCGCTTTTTATATATGGAGCCGGAGAGCGCCGCCTATGTTCTGGAACAACTGAATCAGATTCAAAATCAGGTCGTCAAAATGGAGCACGGCACGGCCGGAATGCTGAAGGAGATCTTCGCCAGCATTTCCGACGGAACCGAGCTGGGACGCATTCAGGCCAGCCAGATGCTCGGGTGTTTTTTGTGCCGGATTGTCAAAAACGCCTCCCTTCCCAGCGGTACAATCGCCCCGGACATCAGCCGTGCCGTGGAATACATCACGGAGCACATTGAGGAGAAGTTGTCCATGGAGCAGCTGGCGCAGGTTTCCATGCTGTCCGTATCCCGCTTCAAGCTGAAATTCAAGGAACAGGTGGGCACCAGCCCGCGGAACTTTATCAATTTTCATAAAATCGAAGCAGCCAAGCGGAAACTGCAGGAAAACGGGAATGTCACCCAGACGGCCATGGAGCTGAACTTTTCCAGCAGCACCTATTTTTCTTCGGTGTTCCGCCGCTTCACCTCGGAATCGCCCACCGCCTATCTGAAAAGTCTCAGTCCGGTGAACTTCGATCCTGAATGAGGAAGCAGAGGATTCGTAGCAATGGTTTTCCGCTCGCTTTCCGCAGCAACAGTTACCGTGCCGAGTGCATAAAATGCATATTATGTAAAAGTAAAACCATTTTGTCGGTTGACAACTGAAGGCGAACATGGTAAAAATAAAATGAAATTTATGGACTGAATATACGTTCGCATAATGGGTGAATGTTTCTACAGGCTGCCGACAGCCGGCTATTCCGATCCTGAGGGGGTTGGTATACCGGTTGGCGGTTTTTTTATGCCCAAAAGCGAATGAATATTATCAGGAGGTAAATTGTATGCAACAGAAACAAACCGATGTGGTCATTGTCGGAGCCGGTCCCGCCGGCATTTTTACGGCGCTGGAAATGTTAAAGAAAGGTTCCCGTCAAACGATTACAATGATTGAAAAAGGCCTGCCGGTGGAAAAACGCCGCTGCCCGAAAGCACAAACAGGCCGGTGCATGAACTGTCCGTCCTGTGCCATTACCACCGGCGTTTCGGGGGCAGGCGCATTTTCCGATGGAAAATTATCGCTGTCTTATGAAGTGGGCGGCGATCTGCCTCAGCTGATCGGAGAAGATTTCGCGCAACGGTTGCAGCTACCGGCCGGCGCGGTGCCGATTGGCTGGAAAAAATTTGTGCGGAACATGGGATTGCCCATGAACCCGGTACGGTGGACATTGGCGTGCGAGTGGAAGTTCGCAACGAAATTATGGAACACGTAAACAATGTGCTGTATGAATCCAAACTGGTGGGATACCCCAAACCGTTCAAAAACAAGGTGCGTACGTTCTGCCAGAATCCGGGCGGTTTTGTCAGCCAGGAAAATTACGACAACGACCTTGCTGTCGTCAACGGGCATTCCTATAAGGAACTGAAATCCGACAACACCAACCTGTCCATTCTGTGTTCCCACAATTTCAGCGAACCGTTTCATCAGCCGATTGCCTATGCCAAAAAAGTGGGGGAGCTGACCAACATGCTGGGTGACGGTCACATTCTGGTACAGCGTTTTGGCGACATTTTGGACGGCAAACGCACGTGGCAGGACGAACTGAACCGCTCCAACCTGCGCCCGTCTCTGTCCGATGCGGTAGCCGGGGACATCACTGCGGCCATGCCCTATCGTGCGATGATGAATATCATCAACTTTATACAGGCGGTCGATACGGTCGTGCCCGGCTTTGCCAGTGAAGAAACGCTGCTGTATTCGCCGGAATTGAAATTTTACAGCAACCGCGTGAAAATGGACGAACATTTCCTCACCAACATCGAAAACTTCCATTGTCTGGGCGATTCCTCCGGCTGGACACGCGGCCTGATGATGGCGTCCGTCATGGGCGTCTTGATGGGCCGCAAACTGGCAGAAAACGAATGAGACGGCCTTTTGGGCTCGGCTCCTGCCGGACGGACGAGAACCTTTGTTCAAAAACAAAAGCCCGCGGAGCCGGTTCGGAAAAGGCTCTGCGGGCTTTTTGACACAATGGTTACGGGATTTAAACAATGGTGCATGGGTTCCCGGGGCAGAACAGCGCCTGAGACAAATCTGCCCGGATGACGGAGAACCGGAACACGATTTATTCGGATCTGCCGCGTTTGCGAAATGCCGTCCGCCGTAGCCGGAAGCGCCCGATAATGCTGCGCCACCGTTTCCGGCACCGTGTCCTGCTGTGTTGCCAGATCCAGAAATTTGGTGACGGCTGCAATATCGATGTGGGCGGGGCAGGGCTGGCAGTGGTTGCAGTACATACAGCGCCCTGTCATGCGGATGGCGTGTCCTTGGCTGAAAATGTGCGCATAGCTGCGTTCTTCATCGGTGACGTCGTAATATTTTACCGCCTCCAGTACTTCTTCCACGGTGTGGCAGCCGACGATCACGACTTTTACGCCGTTGCGGTCCAGACAATATTGAATGCACTGGGGTACCGTCATGGCCACGCCGAAGGGCGAACTCTCCGCTTTCAGCAGCGTGCCGGCTCCCAGGGGTTTCATGACGGTGATGGCCACGCCTTTGGCTTCACAGGCGGAGTACAGCTTCTGACGTGCTTCATCTACGACCAGACCGCTCTTTGTTAC
>CALXBO010000010.1 GCA_944386565.1 uncultured Ruthenibacterium sp.
TATGAGGGGACGCGTCACGCGAACACCGCGACCCAGTACGAACAGCCGTCGCTGTCGTACATGTGGGCGATCGCTCCGCGCGTGTAGCCGGCGTGCGTCATGTTGGCGTAGTGGCCCGGGCTTGCCTGCCACGCAGCGATGACGGAGGAGGCGTCGGCGTATCCGACCGCGATGTTCTCGGCCGTCTGCGCGCCGTTGTGGCTGAAATCGAGGGCGATCTGCTCACAGCGTGTGCAGGCGATGGCGGCGAGGCTGTCGTCCCACGTGAGCGCGCCGGCGCCCACCTGAGCCCGCAGCTGATTCTGGAGATCAAATGCCGTGCCGCTCGTCTCCACGGCGAAATAGCCGTGCCCGGTGCCGAGAGGCACGTCCGAGTGCGTGCCCGACGGGGGCGTGCTGCCGGAGGACGTTCCGCCCGAGGCGCTGCCGCCGGACGCGGAAGACCCACCGGACGCAGCGGAGCTGTTGCTGGTGGTCTGCACCGGGCGCACGCCCGTCAGTTCGATGGAGCCGGTGACGCCGTGCGGCGTGGTTGCCGTGATGGTTGCACTGCCGGTCCCGACAACATCGACCCAGCCGCCGGTCACGGCGGCCACGGATTCGTCGCTGCTCGTCCACGTCAGGGTGCTGAGGTCAACGGAGTTTCCCTCTTCGTCCGCGGCGGAGAGCTGGACGCCCTTTCCGACGGTGACCTCGGTGCGGGATGCGTTCAGCGTCAGCTCGCGCGGGCCGCTCCAGACTTCGACAGGCACGACGGCGTTCACCCCGTTCGGGGCGGTGATCGTCAGTTCGGTCTGCCCCTCGCCGACCGGAACGATCTGACCGTCACGGTATTCGGCCACGGTGCTGTCCGCCATGGAGAACGTCAGCTCGCCGCTGAAATCTTCCGGCGTGACGGTGTAAGCGAGATCCAGAGCTTCGTCGCCCGTATGGAGTGATACGGCGTCGGCCGCGATGCTCTCAACCGGGATGACGACGCGGACGGTCTGCCCGGCCGTCACATCGCCAGACGCGGCTGTGACGACGGCTTCGCCCTCGGCGACGCCGGTGACCGTACCTGTCCCGTCGACCGTGACGACGGTTTCGTCGCTGCTGGTGAACGTGATCTCCGTCTCGGTGTGCTCCGATACCTCACGGTCGTATGTGCATTCCGGCTGCAGAACGGCCGTTTCCCCGACGGGAAGTTCCAGCGTTTCCTCCGGCAGCGAGAGAGCGGTCAGCTTCGGAGCGCCGCACGCGGTGAGCAGTGCCGCAAGGGCGGCTGCGGCAAGAAAGCAAACAACTTTGCGTTTCATCAGATCGATCCTTCCTTTCAAGTGATCCTGCGGATGCAGGGTGAGTGAATGCCGTCAGAGAAAGTCTGCGCCGCTCCCGGTACGCAGGGGAGGAAAGACGCTTTTTTCTCGTCCCAAATTCACAGTAGGCCCGCCGTCCGGCAGAAGTTAAAGGAAAAATCAAAAAATTTGAATGATACAGAGAAAAAAAGAAAGAACCGGAGACGAATCTCCGGTTCTTCGTGGTGGACGGTAAGGAACTCGAATCCCAACGGAATAACGATGCATCGAATAAAAATGATATTCCTGTGTATTTACTGTGCATTTTTGCGTCAGAAATCGGCGTCGTTCAAAACCTGTGCAGCTTCTTCCAGCTTCTTCTCGCGCAGCTCCGTGTAAACGTCCATCGTCGTTGAAAGCTGCGCATGTCCGAGAAGGTTCTGCGCCGTCTTTTCCGGGATTCCCGCCTCGAAAAGCAGCGTTGCGTATGCGTGCCGGAGCTGGTGCGGCGTCACGTCGAGCCCGGCGCGGCGGTAGCGCTCCAGCAGGCAATAATAGGCGCGCTTGCTCATGGGCTTATCGCCGCCGAATACATACGCGCCCGGCGCGCCTCTGTGCGGCTCTAAGAGCGCTTGCAGGCGTTTGAGATAAATTACATCCCGCTGCCCGGCGTCGCTCTTGGGCGCTTTCAGCTCGCCCTGGTTGCGCCCTGCGAAGTACAACGAGCGCCGGACGTGCAGCGCTTCATGCTCGAGATCCACGTCCGCCCACGTCAGCGCAAGCGCCTCTCCGAGCCGGAGTCCGGAATACATGAGGAAGTTCAAGAACAGGCCGTCCGGCGTGTCCGCCGCGCGCTTGATCGCTTCAATTTCCTCCTGCGTTGGCATTTTCCGCTTTGCCTGCGGTAGCTTGTCCGGCAGCTTTACCAAAGCGGCAGCGTTCTGCATCACGTTGTATCGCTCGCAGGCAAAAGCGCAGATCTCCCGCAGCACGACAAAGTGCTGATTGACCGTGCGCCGCGCATATCCACGGTGCGCCAGATACTCCAGATACGCCCTGATTGAAACAGGCGTCAAATCCTTGACCGGCGTCGTTCCGAATCGCTCAACAGCGCGCTTCATGGCAAGGCGGTAATTGGGCGCGGTGTTCGGGGAAAGGCGCGGTTCTTTGTCTTTCCACCATGCGGCAGCCGCCGCGTCAAACGTGACGCCGATTTCCTCGCGCTCGCGGTGCGCTGCAATCTTCTGCATGACTTCGCGCTCTGATCGTGCCCGGAACGCCACGCGCTTTCCGTCTATGACAAGAATCTTCTCAAAGAGGCCATCCGGCCTCTGGTACATTCTTTTTCTGGCCACGCCCGCGCTCCATTCTGCCCCTTGCAGAGAGGGGCTTTTTTTGTGCTGCTTTTCGCTTCTTTTTTTGTGAATACTTTTCGACACTTTCGCGCTCTTTTTTGTGTGCGTTTTTGTGCGCTTTTGAACGGCACGAAAGGCTCCGCGCCGCTTTGAGGGTGCTTTCTGGCAAAGCGGCGGAAGATCGGATATACAAGCCAAAATACAGGTTTTATCAGGTTCTCCGCTCGGCAATATAGGCGGAAATGTCTGGTTTTGTCAGGTTTTTGGCCGCGGTAATACAGGCGAAAAATCGTGGGTTTTCGTAGGTTTCACGCAAAGCGGCGCGTCTTTTTGGCGGCAGCATGCCGCGCGCGTTACCGTGTTGCAAAACTCCGCGAAGTTGTCGCGCGCGTTATCGTGTTTATAAACTCCTATTTTCGGAAGTTTTTCACAAAAAGGAGAACGGGCGGAAAGGCTCAACTTCACTTTTGGTGTTTTTCGCTGTCAATCATATCTCGCTGAAGCTGCACCATATCGAGCAGATTTTTCTCTGCACATTCGACGCTATCGCCTAGATCCTGCACAAGGTTGTCGACCACGGCGGCCACGGCATTGGAAATCGTAGATATATCTTCATCAGTCAGCGCAATCTCATGCCCATCAACATCCTTGCATGTGTAGTAATACTCGTTTATAAGATGCCCTTGGTACTGTTCTGTGTGAGCGCGACGTTTGAAATCGCCGAACATTGCACTGATAATCTCTTTCACATATTCATACGCGTTTGTGCGTCTGCGGTAGTCATTGTTCCGCTTTGCGGCTTCTACTCGGCTCAGTCTGGTGTCCCCGGTAATCCAATCCAGTGGCACGTCCAACACCATTGCAAGCCTGAATAGCGTATCAATCTTCGGATGGAGTGTTCCTCGCTCATACTGACCAATCGTCTGCGACGCAATCCCGCAAGCATCGCCGAGCTCTTTCTGCGTCATTTTTAACAGTTTGCGCGCTTCACGGATTCTTTTGCCCACAATGTTGGAATGTTCTGCCACAATACCGCCTCCTGTCTATAACAATTATATATCAAAATACACAAATATGCAAACAAATATATTCTTTTACATCTTAAATAAAAACTATTGAAAGAAAACATTTCATGCTGTATAATGCAATTAAGAAAATAAATATTTGTTTTTAGGGGTGATGATATGAGAATTGACCGTGTGAAACTGATTGCAGAAATGGCACGCAAGATGATGCGCGTCTCAGACCTTGCCAGCGCTTCCGGCGTTTCGTGCGTCACAATTTCCTCGGCAAGAAGCGGGAAGTCGTGCAAAGCGGAGACGGTTGAGCGCATCGCCTGCGCGCTCGGCGTGGACGTGATGGAGATCATGGAGGACAGCAGCGCGGAGGCGAGGCGGTGAACGAATGCAGCGAAAATACTTTTGCGCATATCACAGCTACTTGAAGGCGATGGAGCAGCTGACCAGCGAGGAACGAGGGGATTTGTTTACCGCCCTACTCACTTACAGCCAAAGCGGAACCGTGCCGAAGCTGAAGGGAAACGAGCGTTTTGTATTTCCCGTGATGCAAGATCAGATCGACAGGGACGCGGAAAAATACGCAGATAAGTGCGAAAAACAGGCCCGGAACGCTCGAAAGCGTTGGCATGCCACGGCATGCGATGGCATGCCAACGTATGCCAACGATGCCAAAGAAAAGGAAAAGGAAAAGGAGAAAGAAAAGGAGAAAGAGAAAAAAGGGGGTGTGGGGGAAAGCCCCACACCGGACAAGCCGCCGCGCGCCCGCTTTGTTCCACCGGATGAAGCCGAGCTGATTGCATTCTTTCGTGAAGCGGGCAGCGACAAAGCGGAGGCCGAGGCGTTCCGGGACTACTACGAGGCCAACGGCTGGAAGGTAGGCAAGAACAGCATGAAAGACTGGAAAGCGGCCGCGCGCGGTTGGATCAGGCGCAGCGGGCAATATGGGCAGACAAAGCCAGCGCAAAAGCAGCCGAGCACATGGGACGTTTTGGACAAAGCAGCCGATCGTATAGAGCGCGGCGATTTATCATTCATGGAGGTGTAAGACAGATTGACAACAAAGGACGTTCAGATACTTATCCGGCAGAACCTTGCCATGTACCGAGTAGGGGAAAAGACATTCACCGAGGAACAGGCCGCGACGCAGCTTGCTACATGGGCAGCCGCTTTGAAGGACATCCCCGCAGAGGCGGGATTTTTGGCAATGCAACGGGCGTTCACGGTGTGCCGCTTTCCAGTCACGCTCGCAGATCTCTTTGAACAGCTGCGCCGGATGCAGAGCACGCAGCGGCCGACGGCTGCGGAAGAATGGGCAGCGCTGCTCAAAGAGGCACGCAAAGCGGCGAGCGACGCCGGACAATATACGTACACAATGCGCCTACCAGACGGCCGCCCGCAGGGCCAGGCGGCGCGCGAGCGCAACAAGGCCCGCTTTGAAAGTCTGCATCCTGCGGCGCAGAAATTTCTCGGACACGTGTCAGAGCTTGTGAATCTCGGCGATTGCGACGATACGTCACTTCGGTTCGAGCGGCAGCGGTTTGAAAAGGCATACCGCGAGTACATCGACAACGAGCCACTTGACGTGGCCGCGTTGAGCATCGCGGCGGGAGCGCCCACAGAACGCTTGCAAGGCGTGAAAGAACCGCGCGCGTTATCGTGTCAAGAAACTCAGCAGCGGCCGACGCTCTCGAGATAATCGCAGAGACGGGAGGGCGAAAAAATGGAGCTTGAAGGATATTGGGATCAGCTAGAGAGCGTGATCGCGGCATTCCCGGACAAGGAGTGTCTGAACGTGTGCGAGGTTGCGCAGTACACGGGAATCAGCCGGAAGGTGGTTGCAAAGCGGTTCCCGTTTGTGGGCAGGAATCTCGGGAAGTACATCACACGCACGAGCCTCGCGCGGGCGTTGGTAAGCACCAACCAAAGAAAGTAAATACGGGCGTTTTGCCCTTATACAAAGAAAGGATGAATTATATGAACACTTATCTTCAGACCATGAAAAACGCGCTGACGAGCTACTACAACGCCGCCCAGGCTTGCGAAGAAAAAGCCCAGGAAGCGCGGAAGATCTATCAGCAGGACGTGGCCAGTGGAGTTGTTAAGAAACTGTTTGCTCAGCTGCAGGAAAACAAAGCGGCAGCCATTAACGCAATCAACGACGCCAGAGACAAGGCTATTGAAGCGGCATACCGGTGGGGAACGCTGGACGGCAGCAAAATCAACGACGGGGACATGAAGCTGCTGAAATTCGACCTTTCCCCGGAGCAGTTCGAGACCATCGTACAGCGGAGCCGGGACAACGGCACTATGTGCTTTATTCTGGACCAGTACGCAAAGAAGCATGACCGGGACGAAGCCGACCCCAGGGAATTCCGCCTTTTGGGCCGTTTGAGCTGCGTTATGATTCCTACTGTGGAGGGGAAGGTGAACGCATACAACAGCTTTGCAGATAGTGCTATCGCCTCCATTCACAACATGAGCGGAAACGACTGGGAATTCGGTATCAACAGCCCCATCACCCAGGAATCCGTG
This sequence comes from uncultured Ruthenibacterium sp., assembly GCA_944386565.1. Taxonomy (GTDB): domain Bacteria; phylum Bacillota; class Clostridia; order Oscillospirales; family Ruminococcaceae; genus Ruthenibacterium. Next base: position 6,181 of record CALXBO010000010.1, read on the forward strand.
GCCCATTTTGGTGAACCTAACGGCATGAACGACGACCTTCTGGAAATGATTTCGTGATTGCCTGCTTGAAAACCTAGGAAAACCTAGGATTTCTGCCTATATAGCTGAGCCAGAAAACCAGACATTGTGGACTATACGACCGGCTGGGCAGACAAAACAAAAAAGGAGTGATTTAACGCATTATGACATGTGACTATCACAATGCAAAGGAACTGCGATTTTCGGACACGATCACAACGCCGTCCGGACAGATCGAGATCAATTTCCGCTTTGGGGACATAGCTCCGTCGTTCTGGAAGCTGAAAAAACGGCTTGACAATAGAGACGCAGCTGACCGGCAGGACGCTCTTTCGGCCTTGTGGCGGCTGATTATTCCGCTTTATCCGCTTTGCGAGCTTGAGGACCATGCGGAGGAAATGCTGGAATCATTCGCGCGCTACATTGGACGCAAAGATAATGCCGTTCATGAAGGCCGTCTCGACGGCGCTTGCTATTGAATATTGCGCTACTGTTCATAGTGGTTTAGCTGAAAAAATCCGAAACTACGTCAGATACAGGTTTTACTGTTGGAAAGCAAAAAGAATCGGAGGCGGCAAGAAATGAATATTGACACGCGGAGCAGAAGAGCGGGAAAGTGTTTCAAAGACAAGGTCGTTTTTGCGCACGGCGAGAAGATGGTGACAATCCGTGTCAATGTGTGCGTTTCCGAAGCGGCCGGGAAGATCAGGAGCGCGCACAAAGCGCTGATTGAGAGCGAAAAGGCATTGAAGGGCGAACCGCTGAACGGGGAGTTGCAAGAGCAATACGGCGGGGCGGTTCTGAACGTGTTTGCGGCTGTGCTCGGCACGGACGGGGTGACACAGGCTCTTGACGTATACGGGAATGACGTCGGTGACTTTGTGAGAGACGTCAAGCGGTACGTATTTGGACGCGCTATTCCGAAAATCTGCAAGCTCGACGAGAAGAGATTCCGAAAGGAAAACGGCAGCGGTCTGTGGAGGTGGCGCAATGCCTGATGTTGGCGAAGTACGGTACAAGGCAAAAGTAGACACGAGCGACGTCGAAAGCGACGTCAAAAAGGCAGAGGACAAGATCGGGAAATCCGGGAAAAAAGCAGGCAGCCAATTCGCGGAGGGGTTCAAAGCAGGGATTGACCCGGCAAAGGCATCGAATGAAAAAGTCGCGGATGCTGTAACGGACAAATGGAAAACCGCCTCGAGAGTAATCGGCACTTCTTTCGCAGCCATCACGGCTGGTGTTGTTGCTTTTGGTACAAAGTCGATCGGGCTCGCGTCCGATTTGAACGAAGTGCAAAACGTGGTCGACACTACGTTCGGGAGTAAAGGCTCCGCAGTGATTGACGAATGGGCCGAAAAGGCGGGCTCGGCGTTTGGACTTTCGGAGCTGTCAGCAAAACAGTACACGTCAACGCTCGGCGCTATGCTCAAGAGTATGGGCCTCGCGGAACAGGACACGCTCGACATGTCAATCGCCATGGCAGGGCTGGCCGGAGATATGGCGAGCTTCTACAACCTTGACCCGTCCGAAGCCTTTGAGAAGCTGCGCAGCGGCATATCCGGCGAGACGGAGCCGTTAAAACAGCTCGGAATCAACATGAGCGTTGCAAACCTTGAGGCGTTTGCACTTTCGCAGGGCATTGAAACCGCTTACGACAGTATGACGCAGGCCGAGCAAGCGACGCTCCGCTATCAGTACATCATGCAGGCTACGGCAGACGCACAGGGCGACTTTTCAGACACTTCTGACAGCCTCGCAAACCAGCAGCGAATCCTTCAGATGGAGGTTGAAACGCTTTCGGCGGATTTTGGAACGGCCCTGCTTCCGGCCGCTTTGGGCGTTGTCGAGGCGCTGCGCGGCTTTGTTGACTGGGCCAGCCAAAACGGCACGACGCTCTCCGTGCTTGGCGTTGCAATCACCGGAGTGACGGCCGCTGTCCTTGCATACACAGCGAGCTTGACGCTCGCCGCGTCCGGTATGACGCTCGCAACAGCCGCAGGCGCTGCGTTCGGTGCGGTTGTTGGGTTTATCACGAGCCCGATCACGCTTGCGATTTTGGCGATTACAGCCCTCGTCGCTGCAGGGATTGCGCTTTATCAGAACTGGGACACGGTGTCGGTGTGGGCGCAGGAGACGTGGGGGAAGATCAAAGACGCCCTCGCAAACGCTGCGGAGGGCGCCGCGCAGGCGTTTGAGAATTTCAAAAACGCAGTCTCTCAGAAGCTCAAAGCGGTCGCGGATGCTTTTACAAACCTTGTAAGCAGCGTAAAAGAAAAAGTTGGAAGCATTCGCGACACCATTGTAAACGGGTTTCAAAAAGCCATTGACTTTATTACGTCTTTGCCGGAGAAAGCAAAGCAATGGGGCAGGGACTTTATGCAGGGCCTCGTTGGGGGAATTACGGAAAAAATAGGCGACGTTGTTGAGGCGGTTTCTGGAATCGCAAACAAAATCTCCAGCTTTCTGCACTTCTCCCGGCCGGACGTCGGGCCGCTGCGTGATTACGAAACGTGGATGCCCGACATGATGCGAGGAATCGCAAAAGGCATCACCGACAACACAGACGAAGTCGACGAGGCGGCAGAGGATGCGTCTCTGTCCATCGCCAGAGGCATAAAGAAAAACGTGGGCAGGAGCGCAATCTCGTCGCGTTTGTTTGAAGTGGTTCCGGCTCCGGTGGAGATGCCGACTAAATATGCATCCTTTGCAAAAACGCCCTTTACATATACCCCGACACACAACGCAGATTGGGAGGGCTTGCGAGAAATGGCTCGCGCGCTGACTGCCGACGTTACCGCATCCGCCAAGATGGACGCGCAAATCACCGTCCCCGTCTCCATCGACGGCCGCGAGGTCGCACGCGCAACCGCATGGTATATGGGAGAGCAGCTCGCATGGGAGGAACGCAGATAGTCTAAAACAAAAAGCCATCCTCTCGGACGGCCTGACGTTGTGAGCATTATATCACGTTCGGGAGGGCGGTGCAATGGAAGCACGAAGTGAGAACGAAGCAAAAGCTGTGCCAGGAAAAGGGGCGATTGCAAAAGACTTGCTCAAACAGTACGCTGGCACAAAGGTTGAAACGCGCAATATTCTCGAGTATATCGAAAGGCTGAAACACGAAGATATACGCAGTGGCACTTCGCATGCAGAAGAGTATATGCGGCAAATCGCGCCGCGCATACAGGCAAATAAGCAACTCATGGACAGGCTCGAACAAGCCGCGCAAAAGATTCCAGACCCATTGGAGCGCAGCATTCTTGAAATGCGGTATCTCAATGTGAGCACATGCAGGCTCACGGGATGGAACACGGTGGCGCTGAATCTCTATCACAGAGACGACGCCCGTACAACCAGAGCCGTATTCCGTCTGCATGACAGAGCGCTCCGTTCGCTGTCTGCGATTCTGGAAAGCGGGTGTGAGCAATGAGCAATGAAGAACTCGCAGCTCGCGTCAAAGCGGGCGACACGGCTGCCGCCGCGCAGCTGTGGGAGCAGAACACAGGGCTTTTGACGTTAATCTCCGGGAGACTGTACTATGCGTTTCGAGATCGCGCGACGTCGGCGGGCGTCACATGGGATGACGTGCAGCAGATCGGATATATGGCTATTCTCGCGGCTGCGAAAGGCTTCGACCCAGAGACCGGGGTAAAGTTCTCGACCTATCTGCCGTACCACGTCCGCAAAGAGTTTTACCAGCTGATTGGCATGCGCACAGAGCGCAGCCGCAAAGAACCGCTTTGCTGTGCCGGCAGCATCGACGCGCCTCTTGTTGCGGACGATGCAGACAGCGGAACACTGTCCGAAGTGATACCGGACCCGGAGGCCGCTGCACTTCTGGAAAACGCCGAGGCGCAAATCTGGAACACGCAGCTGCACGAGGCGCTGGAACGGTGTCTGGACAGCATCGGTCAGACAGAGGCCGACGTAATACGCAGACGGTATTTTAAGGGCGAGCCAATGACCGATATTGCAGAGGCCTACATGCGCAGTCCTGCGCGCATTCAGCAGATTTCAGAGAACGCGTTGCGGCAGCTGCGCCGCCCACAGATCTCACGCCATCTTCGGGACTATCACAGCGAGATCGTGTCAAGAGCGTATCGTTATACCGGCTTCGGCGCATGGAAAACGGGCGGCAGCTCTCCGGAGCGTTGGGCGGAGTGGGCCGAGGAGAAAGAGGAACAGCGGTGCGCCAGAATCCGGGCGGAGGTCAGACAGTGGGAGGAAAGCCTCGGGAGGCCAGTGAAGAATGAAATACAGTGAAAAGAAATGCTGGAAGTCAATAAGAACACAAAGCGGCCCCCCTGCTGCACCGCAGCGCAAACATTTGCTCTTTACTGGCGAGGGTAACTTTTTCCAACTCTGGCCGAAAACGTGCGCAGAGGGGACAACGAAGCGCTGCAAGACGCGGAAAGGAACACAATGAACAAACTGGAACAGGAAACGATTATCAATTTCAACGAGGCCGAGGCCACGGCGAGCGTATACACGCACAACGCCGCTTTGATTCGCAAGCTGGAGGCACTGGCAGACAGCCGCCCGGACGAGGCGAAGCGGGAGCGCAGCTATCCTGACGGTGGCCGGGAGTACATCATCCTGAAACGCTGGGTAAAGGTGAACGCGTCGCGGATTCTGACGGATGAACAGAAAGCAAGCATCGCCGCGCGCTTCAAAAGGGCGTAACGCTTCATTTTAGCGTTTTTCAGCCCTGTACACAGGGCGCAAAACGAACGAACACACGAAAGGCAATAACTTTCCCGTCTGAAACATAAGGCGCGCAGACAGCCGACGGAGCAGGGGAAAACAGCACAAAGAAAGCGGGCAGCCTTTTCGCTGTCCGCTTTGCTTTTACTCCTTCAGTTTGTCCAGCAGCTCCACGAGCCACGCCGGGCGGCGCTCGCCGACGGGGAGCAATTCGCCGTTGCGGTACTCCGCAACGAGCACAAATCCGTTATCGTTGTCGAAGAAGCGCGCCTCGTCGCAGTACGGCAGAATCTTCGCTACGTCATCAAAGCGGCGCTTGAAGCGAGTTTCAACGTCCCGCCGGGGAATATCATGCCCGCCCTTGCGCACGCGGTTCTCGATGCGCTGGAGACTTTCCTGCACGGTGTCAAGGCCAATGTAATACAGGCGGATGTAATACCCTGCATCTTTCGCCCGGCGCGCCAGTTTGCGGGTGTAGCCGCCGGAGAGCGTTGTCTCCTGTGTAAAGCTGATACCGTCCGCAAGCGCGCTCTCCAGCCGGTCGACAGCCAGCTTCCCGCCCTCGTACTCGTCGCCGCCCATTTCTGCCGTGAGCTTGTCGGGGTCGACGATCGTGCCGAGATCAGTGCGTTCCGCTTTGAGGGAGCCGGTCAGGCTGGACTTCCCGCAGCCATTCACGCCGCCGATAATGGTAAAAATCTTCATCGCCCGGCCTCGCTTTCGTCCTTTGCATTGTCGCGGCTCATTGTTTCCTCGATTGCGCGGTTTATGAATCCATTCATGCTCTCGCCGTGTGCTTTTGCGTGGGCCTGTATCTCAGCTTTGCGGCCCTTTGGAACAGTTACAGATGCTATGCGGTCATAATTGGCGCTGATATAACGCTGCACTGCTTTTTGTTGAGCTTTTGATGTCGCCATGTTCTGCACCTTCCTTCTGACGCTCTTTTTCATTGTACACAGTATAACACACAAAATATATTTGCGTCAATATAAACAATGCACAATATTAGCGCCAATATATCACGCAAGTTTATCTATTGCGTCAATAGACATATTGGCGTCAATATATTATACTATAATCACAGGGACGGGGGAACGCCCGGAAGGCCGAAAGCCCCCCAAAAACGTCCGGTAATATACTTGTGAGCCACGGGCAATAGGCAAGAAGATTCCGGGCGGGACGCGGTTCCTGCCAATACAGACACAGAGAAGGAGAGACTACCATGACACAAAGAACCATGAAGAAGAATCTGGGCGAGTACACGGAGCTCGCCCGCCAGATCGCCGAACTGGAAGCCCGCAAGCAGGCCGTCGCCGACCGCATCAAGGCCGGAATGGAGGGCGCGGAGGAAATCAAGTGCGGCGGTTACATCGCCCGGAACAAGACGATCGTCAGCTCCCGCTTTGATTCCAAAGCATTCAAAGCGGCGCACGAGGCTCTGTACAGCGCATTCTGCAAGCCGCAGACGTCGCAGCGCTTCACCATCGCCACAGCATGAGAAAAGGCCCTTGCATCAGCACCGACCAAAGCGAGATACAAGAGCCAGACAACACCGCCGGAGCGGGTTATATGTCAAGTATAGCCCGCCCGGTGCAATTTGTAAAGAGAAAGGACGCAAACAACATGGACAAACGGAAACTTATTGACAAGATCATCGGAGAGCTCGAGACGGCGAGCGCAGCACAGTGTGACATCGTGCTCACATTCGTGCAACATCTGACCGGGAGCGACGGCAAAGACAAAGACACGACAGGGCGTTTTAATTCTTAGGGCGTGATGCTGTCGAGGCCGCGCACATCATCCTCAGGAACCGGAACGACAACATTTTTCTGCGCAAGCTGACGGTGTGTGCCATTTGCTTGAAGAGCTAGCTGCGAAAAGCCGGGCAGAATCTCGGAAGTGACCAGAAGCTCCGGCGGCGCGCCGGGGCTTTTTTGAGCCGCTTTGCAGCTGTGTATTTTACTGTGTAGTTACTGTGTAGATTCTGTGTCGCCAAAGCGGTACAAAGCGGCACAAAGCAACACAATAAAACAAAGAAAAACCACGATGTTTTTGCCATTTTTGGCTTTTCATCGTGGTTTTCTTATGGTGGACGGTAAGGAACTCGAATCCCTGACCCCCTGCACGTCAAGCAGGTGCTCTACCAGCTGAGCTAACCGTCCATATTCACTTTTGTTTGCCGCCGTTATCGCTGACAGCTCTGTCATTATAGCAAGCATTTTCAGAAAATGCAATACCTTTTTTCAAAAAAATTCAAAAAAATTACCGGAGGAGATTTCTCCTCCGGTGGAACGTCAGTCAATGACGGGCAGTTCGGCGTCTTCTTTCTCGTCAATGTGGGCCAGATAGTACTTTGTATCCTTTGCCACCATGCCGGACAGCAGAGCGACTGCCACGAGGTTCGGAATGGCCATCAGGGCGTTGAGAATGTCCGCGACATCCCAAACCATTTGAAGGTCGATGACCGGCGCGATGACGAGCACCGCACAGAACAGCAAGCGGTAGGGGATGAGAACCTTCTTGCCGAACAGGTATTCCGCGCCGCGCTCGCCGTAGTACGACCAGCCGAGGATCGTCGAATACGCGAACGTGATGATGCCCACGACGAGGATCAGCGGGCCGATGACCGGGATCTGCTCGAACGCGAGGTTCGTCAGGATGCCGCCGTCCGACACCGAGCCGAGGTCGATCTCCGGGTTTTTCAGAATGCTCGACACGAGCACGAGCCCCGTCATCAGGCAGACGACGACCGTGTCCCAGAACGTGCCGGTGGAGGAGACGAGCGCCTGGCGCACCGGGTTGCGCGCCTTGGCGGCTGCCGCCACGATGGGAGCGGAGCCGAGACCGGATTCGTTCGAGAACAGGCCGCGCGCCACGCCGTACCGCGCCGCGATCAGAATGCCGCCGCCGACGATGCCGCCCGCCGCCGCGCCCGGCGTGAAGGCGAGACGCAGGATGACGCCGACCGTGGGAATGATGTAATCGTAGTTGATGCCGAGGATGACGACGCATCCGAGCACATAGAACGCCGCCATGAACGGCACGAGCTTTTCACACACACTCGCAATGGTGCGCACGCCGCCGAAGATCACAAGGCCTGTCAGGGCCGCGACCACGACGCCGACAGCGAGCGGCGCGATGTGGAAATTCGCGTTCATGACGGTCGAGATGGCGTTCACCTGAACGCTGCACCCGATGCCGAAGGTGGCAAGCGCCGTGAACAATGCAAACAGGCATGCCAGCCATTTGAGCCCGAGCCCGCGCTCGAGCGCATACATTGCGCCGCCGAGCACGCGGCCGTCGCGCGTCTTGACGCGGTACTTCTGTGCTACCAGAGACTCGGCGTACTTCGTGGCGATGCCGAGCACACCCGTCAGCCAGCACCAGAATACCGCGCCCGGGCCGCCCAGCGCGATGGCCGTGCCCACGCCGATGATGTTGCCCGTTCCGATGGTGGAGGCGAGCGCCGTCGTCAGCGCGCCGAACTGGCTGATGTCGCCCTCCGAGTCGTCGTCCCGGGTGACGGAGAGCCGGATGCCGAGAAACGTCTTGCGCTGAATGACGCCCGTGCGCACCGTCATGAAAATATGCGCGCCGTAGAGCAGAACGATCATGGGAACGCCCCACAGAAAGTCGTCCACGGCTTTGATCGCAGTTGCCAATACTTCCATTCGATTTCCCCCTCGCCGAAGTTCAATTCCTTATTACTATATCATACCTATGCAGTGCCCGTCCAGTTTACGCGCCAAAACGGGAAGAGAATCCGTTGAGTTTGCAAAACGAAAGTGGTATAATAGATTGATTTTAGTTACAGGGAGGTGCGGCACCGTGCGTGTGCTCGGGATCGACCCCGGCTATGCCATCGTCGGATTCGGCGCGCTGGACTACGAAAAGAACAAGTTCTCCGTGGTGCGGTACGGCGCCATCACCACGCAGTCCCACACACAGTTTGAGGACAGGCTCGAGGAGATCTACAACGATATGTGCCATCTTCTCGACGCGCTGCGCCCGGACGCGATGGCGGTTGAGACGCTGTTCTTCACCACGAACAAGACCACGGCCATCGCGGTGGCCGAGGCGCGCGGCGTGATCCTGCTCTCGGCAAAGCAGGCGCACGTGCCGGTGTTCGAATACACGCCGATGCAGGTCAAGCAGAGCGTGTCCGGCTACGGCAAGGCGCCGAAAAAGCAGGTGCAGGAGATGACGAAGACCCTGCTCGGCCTGCAGGAGGTGCCGAAGCCGGACGACACGGCCGACGCGCTCGCCATGGCCATCTGTCACGCCTATTCCTACCGCTCGCTGCAGTACGGCGTCGCGCTGACGCGCCGCCAGCAGATGGGCTATTTCTGATCGTTCGGAGGAACTATGATTTACTGTCTCACCGGAAAAATTCTGGAAAAATCGGTGGATTCCGTTGTCGTTGACTGCGCGGGCGTCGGATATTTCGTCGCCGTCCCGTCGACGACGGCGGGGACGCTGCCCGGCGTGGGCGGCACGTGCACCGTATACACGCGCATGAACATCACGGAAAACGACGTCTCGCTGTTCGGGTTCGCCACGCGCGAAGAGCGCGAGATGTTTGATCTGCTCACCGGCGTGTCGGGCGTCGGTCCCAAAGCGGGGCTCGCCATCCTCAGTGTGCTGAGCGTGCAGAAGATCATCTTCGCCGTCTCGGGCGGCGACCACAAGGCACTCACGGCGGCGAACGGCGTGGGGCCGAAACTTGCGCAGCGCATCGTGCTCGAGCTGAAGGACAAGCTCGGCAAGGGTTTCGGCTCGTCGGTGCAGCTGTCCGACATTCCGGGCGCGCAGGCCGCCCCGGCGGGCGCGATGCAGCAGGCCGCCGCCGCGCTCACGAGCCTCGGATACACGGGCAGCGAGGCCGCCGCCGCGCTCAGCGGGCTGGACGAAACGCTGCCGGTGTCCGAACTCATCCGCCTTGCTCTGCAGGGCATCGGAAAAAGGAGATAAGCCATGGCAATCGAATCGGTAGACGTCAACCCCGCGGCGCGGCTCGTCAGCCCCGATCCCGAGCCCGAGGATTTTGACAACGAAGCCTCGCTCCGCCCGAAGACTCTCGATGAGTACATCGGGCAGGAGAAGGCAAAGGAAAACCTGAAAATCTATCTGCAGGCCGCGAAGATGCGCGGCGAATCGCTCGACCATCTGCTGCTGTACGGCCCTCCGGGCCTCGGCAAGACGACGCTCGCGTGCATCGTCGCACAGGAGATGGGCGTGCAGATCCGCATCACGTCCGGTCCGGCCATCGAGAAACCGGGCGACCTCGCGGCGCTTCTGACGAACCTGCAGCCGGGCGACGTGCTCTTCATCGACGAAATCCACCGCCTGTCGCGGCAGGTGGAGGAAGTGCTCTATCCCGCGCTTGAGGACTACGCACTGGATATTATGATCGGCAAGGGGCCGGGCGCGCAGTCCATCCGCATCAACCTGCCGCACTTCACGCTCGTGGGTGCGACGACGCGCGCGGGCCAGCTCACCGGCCCTCTGCGCGACCGCTTCGGTGTGCTGCTCAAACTCGAGCTGTACTCGCCCGACGAACTCGCGCGCATCATCCGCCGCTCGGCGTCGATCCTCGGGGTCGACTGCACGCCGGAGGGCGCGCTCGAGATGGCGCAGTGCAGCCGCGGCACGCCGCGTGTGGCAAACCGCCTTCTGAAGCGCGTGCGCGACTTCGCGATGGTCATGGGCAACGGCGAAGTGAACCGCGAGACGGCGCGCCATGCGCTGCGCCGCATGGACATCGACGAAAAAGGCCTTGACGAGCTCGACCGCAACGTGCTGCGGGCCATCATTGAGATGTACAACGGCGGCCCGGTGGGTCTGGAGACGCTGGCGGCGGCGCTCGGCGAGGAGGCCGTGACGCTTGAGGACGTGTGCGAGCCGTACCTGATGCAGATGGGCTATCTCACGCGCACGCCGCGGGGCCGCTGCGTGACGAAGTACGCCTACGAGCACCTCGGCATCCGCCAGCCCGGCGCACGGGAGAACCGCGACGACGGCCAGCAGAGCTTTGACGATCTGTAAAGGGTAGAAATTTTCACATTTTCGGAATACAATGGCCTTGTCCGCCGCGCGGCCGGGCCACAACAAACGCATCGGAGGAACGACAGTGCGAGCGGCAGAAAACTGGAAAGACTACGAGCTGATCGACGCGACGGACGGCAACCGTCTGGAGCGCTGGGGCGAGACGATCCTCGTCCGCCCCGACCCGCAGGTGATCTGGAAGACGGGCGAGACGAACCATCTCTGGCGCTCGGCGCACGCGGTGTACCACCGCTCGGCGTCGGGCGGCGGAAAGTGGGAGTACCGGCGGAAGATGCCGCAGAAGTGGCAGATCCGGTATGATGACCTGACGCTGATCGTGTCGCCCACGGGCTTCAAGCACACGGGCGTGTTCCCGGAGCAGGCCGTCAACTGGGACCTGTACCGGCAGCTCATCGAGAAGGCCGGACGTCCGATCCGCGTGCTGAACCTGTTCGGCTACACGGGCGGCGCGACGCTGGCGTGCGCCGCGGCGGGCGCGAGCGTCTGCCACGTGGACGCGAGCAAGGGCATGGTGGCGTGGGCGCGCGAGAACGCGGCCGCGTCGCATCTGTCCGAGCGCCCCATCCGCTGGATCGTGGACGACTGCGGCAAGTTCGTCGCGCGCGAGATCCGGCGCGGTTCGAAATACGACGCCATCATCATGGACCCGCCCAGCTACGGGCGCGGGCCGGGCGGCGAAGTGTGGAAGATCGAGGACAGCATTTACGATTTCATCGACCAGTGCGCACAGGTGCTCACGGACGAGCCCCTGTTCGTCGCGGTCAACAGCTATACGACGGGCCTTTCGCCCAGCGTGATGGAGTACATGCTCCGCATGCGCATCGCGTCCCGCTTCGGCGGCTCGACGTCGTGCGATGAGATCGGCCTGCCCGTCACCGCGACGGGCGGCGACGTCCCGTGCGGCGCGACGGCTCTGTGGACGGGAGTCTGAGAGCGGAAAAGACGGACAGCCGGGCCTTTTGCCCGAAACAGACAGGGAAGGGAAAGAACATGAACGAGATGCTTCGCGCGCAGGATGTGACGTTCTCGTATTCGCACGAGCAGCACAAGGCGCTCGACGGGCTCACCACACAGGTGACGCGCGGCGAGTTCGTGGCGGTGCTCGGCGCGAACGGGTGCGGAAAGTCCACGCTTGCCAAACATTTCAATGCCATTCTGCTCCCGTCGAGCGGGACTGTCTACATTGAAGACATTCCCACGACGGACGAAGACCGCCTTCTGGAAATGCGCCAGAAGGTCGGCATGGTGTTTCAGAATCCGGACAACCAGATCGTCGCCACCGTCGTGGAGGAGGACGTCGCGTTCGCACTGGAGAACCTGGGCGTGCCGCCCGCGGAGATCCGCACGCGCATCGACGAGGCCATGAAGATGGCGGGCATCTACAAGCACCGCGAAAAAGCGCCGCACAAGCTGTCCGGCGGACAGAAGCAGCGCGTCGCCATCGCGGGCGTGATCGCCATGCGCCCCGACTGCCTCATCCTCGATGAGGCGACGGCCATGCTCGACCCCATCGGGCGCGAGAAGGTCATGCGCACGGTCAAAACACTGAACCGCGACTACGGCATCACGGTCGTGCACATCACGCATTACATGGAGGAGGCCGCAATGGCCGACCGCGTCATCGTGATGAGCGAGGGGCACATCGCCATGGAGGGAGCGCCGAAAGAGGTGTTCAGCCGCGTGGACGAGGTCAAGGCGCTCCATCTGGACGTACCGCAGTCCGCCGAACTGTGCCATGCGCTCACGGCGGCGGGCCTGCCGATGCCGGACGATATCATCGGCGTGGACGAGTGCGCCGCCGCGCTGTACAAAGCCATCACGGGAAAGGAGGCGCCTGTATGTCCGCAGCCGTAAAGATCGAACATCTCTCCTATATTTACAGCGAGGGCATGCCGGATGCTTCCGTCGCCCTCGACGACGTGAGTTTTGAGATCGAGGAGGGGCAGTTCATCGGCGTCATCGGCTCGACGGGCTGCGGCAAATCGACGCTCATCAGCCACTTCAACGGCATCAACCGCCCCACGAAAGGACATGTCTGCATTGACGGCGAGGACATCTGGGCCAATCCCAAGGACATCCGCCGCTTCCGCTTCAAGGTCGGGCTCGTGTTTCAGTATCCCGAATATCAGCTGTTCGAGGAGACGGTGTATAAGGATATCGCGTTCGGCCCGGCGAACATGGGGCTCGACGAGCAGGAGATCGACCGCCGCGTGCGCCGCGCCGCCGAGTTCTGCGGCATCACGCAGCGCGTTCTCGACGCGAGCCCGTTCGAGTTGTCCGGCGGCCAGAAGCGCCGCGTGGCCATTGCGGGCGTGCTGGCGATGGAGCCGAAGATCCTCGTCCTCGACGAGCCGGCCGCCGGTCTCGACCCCGAGGGGCGCGACACCATCCTCGGCCAGATCAAGACATGGCACAAGGAGACGGGCACGACGACCATACTCGTCAGCCACTCGATGGAGGACATCGCAAAATACGCCGACAAGGTGCTCGTGCTGAACGCCGGGCACATCGCCATGTACGACGAGACGGCGAAGGTGTTCGCCCGCGCGCCGGAACTGCTGGCGCTGGGCCTGAGCGTACCGGAAGTGACGAAGGTGTTCCTGCGCCTGCGTGAGATGGGGCTCGACATCCCGGCCGACGTGTACACCATCCCGTACGCCGTCAAGACCGTGCTCGCGGCGAAAGCCACGCGGGAAGGAGGCTCCGCATGCTGAGAGATATCACCATCGGCCAGCACTTCCCGGGCAATTCCCCCGTGCACACGATGGACCCGCGCGTGAAGATCCTTCTCACCATCGCATACATCGTGATGCTGTTCATCGGTTCGAACCCGCTCGGGCTCGCGATCTCCACCGTGTTTCTCGCGCTGCTGTACGGAATATCGAAGATTCCGCTCAAGCTCATCGCGCGGAGCATCAAGCCGATCCTGCCCATCATCGCGTTCACGGCGGTGCTCAACCTGTTCCTTCTCTCGGGCAGCGGCGAGCCGCTGTTCCAGTGGTGGATCTTCCGCATCTATCCCGAGAGCATCGAGTACACCATCATCATGGCCGTGCGCATCATCTGCCTGATCGCCGGCACGAGCCTGTTGACGTACACCACCAGCCCCATCGTCCTCACCGACGCCATCGAGCGGCTTCTGTATCCGCTGTCGCGTCTGCACCTGCCGGTGCATGAGCTGGCGATGATGATGACGATCGCGCTGCGCTTCATCCCGACGCTCATCGAGGAGACGGAGAAGATCATGAACGCGCAGAAGGCGCGCGGCGCGCAGCTCGACTCCGGCACGCTGAAACAGCGTGTGCAGGCGCTCATCCCGGTGCTCATCCCGCTGTTTATCTCGGCGTTCCGCCGGGCGGACGAGCTGGCGATGGCCATGGAGTGCCGCTGCTATCACGGCGGCGAGGGCCGCACGCGCCTCAAGCAGCTGCGCCTGCGTGCGAGCGACGTCGTCTACGGCCTCATCTGCGCCGTAGTGTTTGTGCTCATCGGTCTGTCGAACCTCTGGTTCCCCTCGATCTGACGGAGGGGCGCCATGCAGGTTCTTATCACAATGCAGTTCGACGGCACGAATTACCACGGCTTTCAGGTGCAGAAAAACGCGCTGAGCGTGTGCGAGGTGCTCCAGAACGCCCTCGAACGCCTGTACGGAGAGCGGCCGCCCGTCAAGGGCTGTTCGCGCACCGACGCGGGCGTGCACGCGGAAGGGTACTGCGTCAGTTACTGTCAGCCCAAGCCCATCGCGCCGGAAAAACTGCCGCTTGCCGTCAACCGGTTCCTGCCGGACGATATCCGCGTGCTTTCCGCGCGTGAAGTGGATGAAGATTTCCACGCGCGCTATTCGTCCGTATCAAAGGAGTATATCTACCGGGTGCGCAACAGCCGCGTGGCGGATGTGTTCCGCGGCCGGTACGAGTGGCGCGTTTCCGCTCCGCTGGACGTTGCTGCGATGCAGCGCGCCGCGCTCCTCGCGTGCGGCACGCACGATTTCAAAGCATTCATGTCCTCGGGCAGCGACATTGAGGACACCGTCCGCACGGTGCATTTCTTCCGTGTGGAGAAAACGGGAGATGAAATTGTGTTTCATATCTGCGCCGACGGATATCTGTACAATATGGTGCGCATTCTCGTCGGAACGCTCATTGAAGCGGGCGCGCACCGGATGCGGGCGGAGGAGATGGCGGACGTCATTGCGTCCCGCGACCGCGCCCGGGCGGGCGACACCGCTCCGGCACAGGGCCTGTGCCTGTACCGCGTAAACTACGGATTCTCACAGTAAGGATAATGCTATGGACCTTTTTCCGCCCGATTTCCCGCAGAAACCAAAGCGGGAGACCGATGAAACAACCAAAATGCCTCCGACCCGTTCCCGGCCGCAGAATCAGCGCGGCCCGTCGAACGGCGCGGATGAGCAGAAGCCCTATGCTCCGCTGACGGTCAACCACGCGCGTCTGGAGCGCCTGCGGCTGAAAAAACGCCGCCGCCGCATCCGTATGGCGGTGGTTGTGTCGGTCGCGCTGGCCTGTGTGCTGGTCTACTTCACCGGGCTGTACGGCACGTCCATCGCGCTGCTCGGCGATCTGACGGACAGCGTGGTGATCGCGCTCACGCCGGGAGGCGGCTTCCCGCTGGAGATGAACATGGAGGAACTGACCGACGTGCAGCCGCTCGCGGGCGGATTCGCCGCACTGGACGGCAGGGAACTGACCATGTGGTCGGCCTCTGGCAAGGAACTGCGGCGCGTGCAGCACGGGTATTCCGAACCGTGCATCACAACGGGCAACACCCGCGTATGTATTTACGACCGCGGCTCCAACGCCCTGCGCGTGGAGGGGCGGCGCAGCACGCTTTCCGACAAGACGAATACACTGAAGGGAAACGCCATCCTCGCGGAGATGAGCCCGAACGGGACGCTTGCCGTATTCACCGACAAAGGGCTGGAAGTATACGACCCGATGTTCAACCTCATCTGGTACTGGAACCGGACGGACGCACTGCCGCTCGCAATGGCTTTCGACAGCGGAAACCGCAAGTTTGCGGCGGCGCTTGTGGAGTCGCGCGGCGGCGCTCTGTCGTCTACCGTGTATCTGTTTGAGACGGGAAAGAGCGAGGCGATCGCCGAGATCCAGGCGGACGACGCCATGCCTGTCGCCATGAAATATCTGTCCTCCGGCAGCCTGCTGTGCGTGTTTGACACGCGCGCCGTGATCTATGATACGGCCACCGGGCAGCAGACGGCTTCGTATGAATACGGAACGCGCGTTCTGCAGAGCGTTTCCACCGGATCGGGGCTCAATACGGTTTTGCTCTTCTCCGACGTGGACACTTCGCGCCATGCGGAAGTCATTGTTCTGGACGAGACGCTGTCCGAAGCGGGGCGCGCGGAGCTGAACACGCGCAGTCTGCGCGTGGCGTCCGACCGCACCGGGACCTATGTCATGACGGACGACAGCGTCGTGACGTTTGCGCTGGACGGAACGCTCTGCGGCGAGACTCTTCTGGACGAGACGCCGCAGCGGATCGTCTGTGCCGGGAAACTGTACCTGTTCGCCGGGGATACGGCGTTCGAATTTACTCCGCCGGGCAAACCGGCGGAAGGGGCATCGCCCGCCGTGACCGACCTGCGCGAAGACTCTTCGGAGGAGCAGGCACAGAGCGGGGACGCTTCATCATCAACGGCGGATGCATCCGCTTCGGCCGCGGCTCAGTAGCCGCCCGGGAAAGAAAGGAATCGCTATGGAATTTTCGTATGCAGTTATCTTGGACGTGGCGCTGATCGTGCTGGTCGTCCTGACGATGTTCCGCTATAAAAAGCGCGGATTCATCGCCGGTATCATCGACCTCGTCGGAAACCTTGTGTCTCTGTGCTTTGCCTGGGTGTTTTCCGGGAAAGTCTCGCCCGCGGTGTTCGACAATTTCTTCAAATCCGGCCTCATCACCAAAACGGCGAACACCATCCAGCGCCAGGGCGGCGTGAACCTCGAATCCATCCTGCAGGATCTCAGCGGTTTTCTGCCGCAGAGCTTCATCGACGAGATCGTGTCGTCGGCGCAGGGTCTGTTTGATTCAAACGCCCCCGACGTGGCGCAGTCCATCGTCGAAAACGTGATCGCGCCGCTCATCGTGCCCGTCATCACCGTTGCGGTGTTCTTTGTGACGTATGCGGTGTGCAAACTGCTGGTGACGTTTCTCGTTGCGATGCTCGAGAACGTCAACCGCATCCCGCTCGTCGGCGGCGTCAATCAGCTGCTCGGCCTTGTCACGGGTCTCATCGCGGGCGTGATCAACGCGATCCTCGTGTTGTGCCTGCTGTGGGCGGTCATCGCCATCACCGGCAACAACCTGCCGGTCCTGAACGAGGCGGCGCTCTCCGGAAGCTACTTCTTCGGACTGTTTTTTGACTGGAACCCATTCCTCTAACTGAAAGGACGATCGTATGACTTGTGTCAGATGCAAAAAACGTCCGGCCATCGTGTTCGTGCAGCGCATGGACGCGGGTCAGACGAAAAGCGAAGGCTACTGCCTGTCCTGCGCGCGTGAGCTCGGGATCAAGCCGGTGGACGATATCATGAAGCAGTTCGGCATCACCGACGAACAGCTGGACGCCATGGAAGACCAGTTTGCCGGAATGATGGAAAACGGCGACATGAACCTCGGCGAGATGATGCAGTCGCTGGCGGAATCGAACGCTGCGCCCGACGGTGCGGACGAAGAAGAGCCGGACGACAACGACGGCAAGGAAGACTTCACGCCCGGCGGCGCGGGCACGTTCCCGTTCAGCATCTTCGGCATCCGCCGCGAGCGGGGCGAAAACGGCGGGGAAGGCGAAAAGAAAAATCCCCGCGAGCGCGAGAAGGGCAAAAAGCGCAAGATGCTCGACGGCTACTGCGAAAACCTCACCGCAAAGGCGAAGGCGGGCAAGGTGGACCGCATCATCGGCCGCGACAAGGAGATCTACCGCACCATTCAGATCCTGTCCCGCCGCCAGAAGAACAACCCCTGTCTCATCGGTGAGGCGGGCGTCGGCAAGACGGCCATTGCGGAGGGTATTGCTCTGCGCATTGCGAACGGCGACGTCCCGGCCGGGCTGAAAGATAAGGAGATCTATCTGCTCGACCTCACAGCGCTCGTCGCGGGCACGCAGTTCCGCGGCCAGTTCGAGAGCCGCGTGAAGGGGCTGATTGCCGAGGTCAAGGCCGCGGGCAACGTCATCCTCTTCATCGACGAGATCCACAACATCACCGGCGCGGGAGACTCCGAGGGCGCGATGAACGCCGCGAACATCCTCAAGCCCGCCCTGTCGCGCGGCGAGATCCAGGTGATCGGCGCGACGACGTTTGCGGAGTACCGCAAATTCATCGAAAAGGACCAGGCGCTCGAGCGCCGTTTCCAGCCCGTCAAGGTGGAGGAGCCGTCGCTCGACGACGCCGTTGCCGTGATCGCGGGCGTGAAGGAGTACTACGAAAACCATCACCACGTGAAAGTGCCCGACGCCATCGTGCGCGCCTGCGTCACGCTGTCCGAGCGCTATATCACGGACCGCTTCCTCCCCGACAAGGCCATCGACCTGCTCGACGAGGCCTGCGCGTGCTGCAACCTGCGCCATCCGGAGATCACGGAGTACCTCGACCTTGAGAAGCGCCGCGCCGCGCTGGAAGAGGAGAAGAAGCAGGCTGAGGAGGGCAAGGAAGGCCCGGACTACGAGGCGCTCGCCCGCATCGGCTACGACATCCAGTGCGTCGAGAAGGAGCTGCCCGAGAAGAAGGCCGCCGTGGCGGGAATCAATGTCACGATGGACGATGTCTCCCGCGTCATCGAGCTCTGGACGGGAATTCCCGCGGCCAAAGTGCGCGAGACGGAATATGAAAAACTCGCGGGCCTTGAGCACCGTCTGTCGGAGAAGATCATCGGCCAGGACGAGGCTGTGCATCTGGTGGCCAACGCCATCAAGCGCAGCCGCGCCGACATCTCCGCGCGCCGCCGCCCGGCGAGCTTCATCTTTGTCGGCCCCACGGGCGTCGGCAAGACGGAACTCGTCAAGCAGCTGGCGCTCCAGCTCTTTGACACGGTCGATCCGCTCATCCGCCTCGATATGTCGGAGTTCATGGAGAAGCACGCCGTGTCCCGCCTGATCGGATCGCCGCCGGGCTACGTCGGCTACGACGAGGCCGGCCAGCTCACGGAGAAGGTGCGCCGCAAGCCGTACAGCGTCGTGCTGTTCGACGAGATCGAAAAAGCGCACCCGGACGTGATGAACATTCTGCTGCAGATCCTCGATGAGGGCAAGATCACCGACGCGCAGGGCCGCACGGTGAACTTCGAGAACACCGTCATCGCCATGACCTCCAACGCCGGTTCGTCCGACCGCGTGGGGGAGACGGGCTTCAACAAGACGGTTTCGGAGATGAGCCGGAACAAGGCCATGAAGGCGCTGTCCGACTTCCTGCGTCCGGAGTTCCTCAGCCGTGTGGACGAGATCGTCGTCTTCGAGCCGCTGAACGCGGAGAGCATGCGCCGGATCGCGGCGCTGATGCTGTCGGAGTACAAGGACCCGCTCGCGGCCAAGGGCGTCGCGCTCGAGTGGACGGATGCCGCGCTCGACTGTCTGTGCGAAAAGGCGAAGAGCGGCAAGTTCGGCGCGCGCGACCTGCGGCGCGTCATCCGCAAAGAGGCCGAGGACAAGATGGCCGAGCGCATCATTCAGGGCGATGTGCCGCCGAAATTCCTCCTCGACGCCGCGGACGGAGAGATCGTCCTGCGCGAGGGCTGATGCAACAACAAAGGCGCTTCCCGGAAAACGGGAAGCGCCTTTTTGCTGCGAAGATCACGGCAGCTTTTTTCCACACTGATTGCAGAATTCAAAATCGCCGTCGGCTTTTGCGCCGCAGTACGGGCAGAAGCGCGAGCGCGCCGCGGTGCGGGGTTCCTCCGACTGTTCGGAAGAGCTGCGGGAGCGGGGGTCGAACGGGTCGGGTTCGTCCTCGGAATCAACGATGTCGAATTCGGAATACCGGTTTTCGCCCGATGCGTTCCGGAAATGGTAAACGGCCTGTGCCGCGCCCATCAGAACGAACAGGATGCCGAACAGGACGAAGAAGAACGGCGCGCCCATCTGTGCGGCCGCCAGTGTCCACACGATGCCGAACAGGACCCCGACTGCGGAACCGATACCGCCCATGGCGGACGGGCCGCGCCCCGGTTTGATGCTTTTCACGTCGAATCCCTCCTTTTGGCCTTACTGTATCATATTTTCTTCCTGAAATCCAGCATAAAAAAGTGGCGAAGCAGATGCTTCGCCGCTTTTGCAATATGGAGCGGATGATGGGAATCGAACCCACACGACCAGCTTGGAAGGCTGGAGTTCTACCACTAAACTACATCCGCACAGGACTGCGTGAAATATTATAGCACGGATGGAAATCAAAAAGCAACCGTTTTTTCAAATTTCAAAAAAATATTTGAAATCGCCGCACAGACTGAAAGAAAACGGCGTTCTGCGGCGTTTTAGTATTAGAACACCAGGACGGGACATACTGTCTGAGATGCGGTTTCCGCGGAAAGGAAGGCTTACCATGTATCAGAAAGCAGAAAATTTCTGGCAATCCATTCGTCAGGCCATCGGCATCCTGTATGCGGACGTTCCGGAAGAGGGTCCGGATGCGATGGAAGAGGATGACTGAATCACGCTTTTTGCGGCCCGGCGCTCTGCGCCGGGCCGTTTTTTGTGGAAAAAGCGGATCGTGAGAGTTTTCAACACTTTGAGTCGAAAATGTGATTTTTGGGATTTTCGCCTTGCAATTTACCCTCCGGATGATATAATAGAAGCATCCCAGTGGGTAAGAGTGGGGAGAAATGGGTGAACTGAACGGAGGTGGGCCTGTGCTGATCGGTCGGTATGACTATGCCATCGACGAGAAGGGCCGCCTGAATTTTCCCGCCAAGTTCCGCGAGGATATGGGAAAATCGTTCGTCGTCACCTGCTGGCTGGACGGCTGTCTGGCGGCGTTTCCCGCCGAGGAGTGGGAGCGGGTCACCGGTCTGCTCCGGGAAAAGAGCATGGTAAAGGCGCGCGAAGTGCAGCGGTATCTGTATGCGTCGGCCACGGAGGCCTCGCCCGACAAGCAGGGGCGCATCCTCATCCCGCAGCATCTGCGCAAGGCCGCCTGTCTGGAGAAGGACGTCACCATCATCGGCCTGTGCAGCCGGGTGGAGATCTGGAACACGCAGGCGTGGGAGGCACACGAGCAGCAGCTCCGCGAAGGCCCGATCGCCGACGCGATGGAAGAGCTTGATTTTTAAGGAGAGTTCACCGTGAGTTTTGAACATATCCCCGTCCTCCTTGCGGAATGCATCGAGAACCTCGCCATCCAGAAGGAAGGCCTATATCTCGACGGCACCGCAGGCGGGGCGGGGCATTCAAGCGAGATTGCCAAACGCCTCGACGGCGGTTGGCTTTACAGTCTGGATCAGGACCCGGACGCGGTGGCGGCGGCGCGCGAGCGCCTTGCCGGACTCCCGGCGACGGTCATTCAGACCAATTTCCGCTATGCCGACAAAGCGCTTGCGGCCGAGGGCGTGACGTGCATCGACGGCGCGCTGCTCGATCTCGGCGTCTCGTCGCATCAGCTGGACGCGCGCGAGCGCGGGTTCTCCTATCTCGGGGATGCGCCGCTCGATATGCGCATGAGCCAGTCCGGCCCGACGGCCGCCGATCTGGTGGCGGGCATGACGCGGGAGGAACTCGCGCGCGTGCTGCGCGAGTACGGCGAGGAGCCGTATGCATGGCAGATCGCGGGGAAGATCTGCCACGCGAGGGAATCGGCTCCGGTGGAGACGACGGCTCAGCTGGCGGCACTGGTGGCTTCGGCGGTTCCGCCTGCGGTGCGCCGCAAGGACAAGAATCCCGCACGCCGCACATTTCAGGCGCTGCGCATCGCCGTCAACGGAGAACTCGACGCTCTGTCGGAGGGGCTCGACGTGATTTTCAATCTTCTGCGTCCGGGCGGAAGATTCTGCATCATCACGTTCCATTCTCTGGAGGACCGGCTCGTGAAGCAGCGTTTCCGCCAGTGGGCGACGGCTTGCACCTGCCCGCCGGAACTCCCGGTGTGCGTGTGCGGCGGAAAGGCCAAGGCCAGGCTCATCACGCGCAAGCCCATTGAGGCGAGCGCACAGGAGGCGGAAGAAAACCGCCGTTCGCGCAGTGCCAAACTGCGCGTGATCGAAAAATTGTGAAGCGTTCCGGCGTGAACGGCCGAAACGCGAAGGGAAGGGAGGGAGCAGCCCATGCAGCAGCAACAAGCGTACGACTTTGAGACATTCATGCCGCGTGAAGAGCGCGAGAGAACACAGCGTCTGCGTGTGGCCGAACCTCGTGAGAAGAAGCCTCTTCTGAAGCGCAGAGATCTGTCCTGGGTGAAGTATATTGTCGTCGGTGCGGTTGTGCTCGCGCTGATCGCCAGCGCGCTGGAGGCACGCATCACTTCGATGGAACTGACCGATCAGATCAACACCGCGAAGGATCAGCTGTCCGCGCTTCAGAGCGAATACGCATACCTCACCAATGAGGCGGAAATGAAGCTGAACAGCTCCGACATCGAGAACGCCGCGCAGGGCCTCGGTCTGTACGAGCCCGAGCAGTCGCAGATCACCTATGTGGAACGGGACGAGGACGACACGATCGTCCTGCCCAAGAACAATCTGGAGCGGACGCTGGAACAGGTAACGACGGGCGCGCTGAGCATCATGGAATACCTCAAGCCGTAACTCCATAAGAATTATCACCGCCCTTTCCGCATTCCGGCGGAAGCCGCGGTGATATTCTTTTATCCGGGCATGGCGCGCCGTGCCCCGAAAAACTGATTTTCGCGAAAAGGAGAACACCATTGAAAGACAGACGGGAAAAGAGCGGAAATGCGGACGGCGTGAGCCGTCATGCCGTGTCACAGAGCATCCGCATGCGCGCGGCGTTCCTGGCCGGAGCGCTGATCCTGGTGGGATTCGGCGTTGTGATCGGACGCATCGCCTATCTGCAGTTCGTCAAGGGCGAGGAATACCGCGCCAACGCCGCGGCACAGCAGCTGGCCGACACGGAGATCACACCCAAGCGCGGCACGATCTACGACGCAAATATGAATGAGATCGCGCGCAGCGTCACCGTGTGGAACGTCGTTGTCTCGCCCAAGGCAATGGAAGAGGCGGGAACCAACATCAATCAGGTGGCGATCCAGCTCGCGGAGATCCTCGACATCACCAGCGAAGAGATCATGGAGAAGCTGATGAAGACGGACAGCTCCTACCAGATCGTCAAGAAAAAGGTGGAGATGCCGGTTGCGAACGAGATCCGCCAGTGGATGAGCGACTACAACGCCACGGAGGCGGCGGAGACCTCGCCCATCGTCGGCATCACGCTCGAAGAGGATTCCAAGCGGTATTATCCGTACGGGAGCTTCGCATCGCACCTCATCGGATTTACCAGCAGCGACGGCTACGGCCTGACCGGCCTTGAACTCTATTACAATGATACGCTCGAAGGGACGGCCGGCCGTGTCATCACGGCGCAGACCGCGCAGGGCGACCTTCTGGAAGAGGAATATTCCGTCGAATATCCCGCGCAGGACGGAAACAGCCTTGTGCTGACGATCGACCAGAACATCCAGAGCCTGACAGAGAAATATCTGCGCGCCGCCGTCAAGGAACACAATGTGGCAAACCGCGGCGTTGCGATCGTGATGAACGTCAACACCGGCGCGATCCTCGCGATGGCGACGATGCCGGACTATGATCTGATGGACCCGTATACACTCAACGATGAGGCGCTCGCCAACGAGATCAATGCCATCGTCGACGAGACGGAGCGCTCCGAAGCGCGCGTGAAAGCGCAGAATGAGATGTGGCGCAACAAAGCCGTCAGCGAGGTGTACGAGCCGGGTTCCGTTTTCAAGGTCGTGACGGCGTCCGCCGCGCTCGATTCGGGTTCGGCCACGCTGGACACCACGCACACCTGCGTCGGTTCGGAAAAGGTGCTCGACACGACGTTCCGCTGCGCCGAGACTGCGGGCCACGGAACGCTGAACTTTGCCGCTGCCATCAACTACTCCTGCAACCCGTATTACATCAACCTCGGCCTCACGATGGGGGCGCACACGTTCTGCAGCTATCTGCAGTCGTTCGGCTTCTATGAAAAAACCGGCATTGACGCCGCGTCTGAAGTAAAGAGCGTCGTTGTGTCGGAGGAGAATATGGGCAGCGTCGCGCTGGCGTCCTCGGCGTTCGGCCAGACCAGCACCGTGACGCCCATCGAAATGATCACGGCGTTTTCCGCCGCCGTCAACGGCGGAAAGCTGGTGCAGCCCTACGTCGTCCAGACGGTGCTCGACTCGGAGGGCAACGTCGTGAGCGAGCATGAGACGGTCGTCAAGCGTCAGGTCATTTCCGAGGAAGTGAGCGAGACGATCCGCTATCTGCTGGAGGGTACGGTCGACAAGGAGCTCGGAGCGTCGCTGGGCTACACGTCCCACAACACCGCGGCCAAGGTCGACGGCTATCGTGTGGGCGGCAAGTCCGGTACGAGCCAGAAGCAGAGCGTCAAGGAAGGCAACGAGGACGACTCGCTGCGCATCGCGTCGTTCTGCGGGTTTGCTCCTGCGGACGATCCCGAGATCGCCGTTCTCGTCGTTCTCGACGAGCCGCACAGCTGGTCCGAGTACGGCGGTTCGCTGGCGGGTCCTGTCGTCAGCTCGATCCTGGGCGAGGCGCTGCCGTACCTCGGCTTTGAGCCGCAGTATACGGAAGAGGAGCTTGCCAACCGCGATGTGACCGTCCCGACGCTGGCCACGGAGGGCGAGAACGAGTTCTCGAAAGCGCAGCGCAAGCTCAACGATCTGGGCCTGTCGTTCTATGTGGTGGGCGAAGAGGGCGCCAATGTTGTGGCGCAGTTCCCGGAAGCGGGCACAAAGGTATCCCGCGATTCCACCATCATTCTCTACACGGGGAGCACGGAGCAGACGATGACAGCCGTGCCGAATCTGGTGGGGCTGACGCTGTCGCAGGTGCAGAACACGCTGGAATCGAAGCACCTCAATCTCCGGATCGAGGGCACGGATTCCACGGGCAGCAGCGTTGTGGCTGCCACGCAGGACATCGCCGAGGGCACGGAAGTGGCGCTCGGAACCGTCATCACCGTCACGTTCCACGACACATCCGTCACGGACTAAAGGGGGACCGTTATGAAGCTGACAGAACTGTTTGAGGGCATTGCCTATGAGGGGGTCCTTCCCGATGCGGAAGCCACACTGGTGACGCAGGACTCCCGCCGCGCCGCGCCGGGCGCCGTGTTTGTGTGCGCCAAGGGCCGCACCACGGACGGACACCGCTATGCCAAAGCGGCGCTCGAAGCGGGAGCCGCGTGCATCGTCACCGAGCACCCTCTGGGCCTGGAGCGCGAAGTGACCGTGGACAGCGGCCGCAAGGCGTATGCGCTTTTGTGCCACCGTTTCTTCGGCAACCCCGCGGAAAAGCTGCGGCTCGTCGCCGTCACGGGAACGAACGGAAAGACGACGGTGACGACGCTCATCAAGCAGGTTCTGGAGCAGACGGGACACAAAGCGGGACTGATCGGCACCATCCACACGGAGATCGACACGATGGAGGTCCCCGCGAAATACACGACGCCCGAGGCGTGGGATCTGGCCGCGCTGCTGGCGCGCATGGTCATGGCGGGCTGCGACACGGCCGTCATGGAGGCCAGCAGCCAGGCGCTCGACCAGCTCCGGCTGTGGGGGCTGACGTTTGATGTCGGCGTGTTCACGAACCTGACGCAGGACCATCTCGACTACCACGGCACGTTCGAAGAATACTATCAGGCGAAGAAGAGCCTGTTCCGTCAGGTGCGCACGATGATCGTGAACATCGACGACAGCTACGGCCGCCGTCTCGTGCAGGAGTGCGCAGGCGGTCCGGAGATCCTGACGTTCTCAACGCAGGACGACACGGCGGACTACACGGCCCACAACGTCGAACTGGACGCCGCGGGCGTGCGCTTCGAGATGGTGGGCAAGGGATTTATCCAGCGCATCCGGTTTCCGATGCCGGGCACATATTCCGTGCACAATGCGCTGGCTGCCGCCGCGGCTTCGATCGCGCTGGGAATATCCTCCGCGGATGCGTCCCGCGCTCTCGCGGCGACGCGGGGCGTGCGCGGTCGCTGCGAGGTGCTGTACAGCGGCGATTTCACCGTCCTGTGCGACTTCGCGCACACGGGCGACGCCATCGAGAAAGTGCTCTCCGGAATCGCCCCGTTCGTCAAGGGCAAGCTTATTGTGCTGTTCGGGTGCGCCGGTGAACGCGATGCCGAAAAACGTCCGCTGATGGCAGCCGCAGTTGTCAAGTATGCCGATTTTATCGTTTTGACTTCGGACAATCCCCGCAAGGAAGATCCGTATGATATAATAAAGGACGTTGAACCGGGGCTGAAAGCGTCCAAAAAGCCGTACCTCGTCGAGGTGGAACGGCGCACGGCGCTCCGGCGCGCCTTGTCGCGCCTGCGCAGCGGCGACGTTCTCGTGCTGTGCGGAAAGGGACACGAGGATTATCAGGTGATCGACGGGATGACGCTGTATCTCGACGAACACCGGATTGTGAACGACTGGCTCCGGGAAAAAGGTCTGATTACAGAGTAAGGGGGCTCTTCCATTGAAGCCAATCAGCGCAAATACGCTCCTAAAGGGGCTGGGTGAGGCAGCACGCGATTTTGACGTCACTGCGGTCGTGACCGACAGCCGCGCCGTCTGTCCGGGCAGCGTGTTCGTCTGCATCCGCGGCGAGCGCGCCGACGGACACGATTTTGCCGTTTCCGCCGCGGAGAACGGGGCGGGTGCGGTGCTCGTCCAGCACCCGGTCGAGGGACTCGCGCCGGAAAAGACTGTCTTCGTGAGCGATCCGCTCGATGCGATGATCGCTATGGGCAGGAATTACCGCGACCGGTTCTCCCGCTGCACTGTGCTGGGAGTGACGGGAAGCGTGGGAAAGACGACGACGAAGGAATTCTGCGCCGCCGTCTTTTCTGCGTTCGGAAATACCATCAAAACGCAGGGAAATCAGAACAATGAGCTCGGCGTGCCCAACACGCTGTTCTCCATCGGCGACGATACGGATTACGCCGTCGTCGAGATGGGAATGCAGGGCCTGGGTGAGATCCAGAAGCTGACGCTCGCGGCCCGTCCGGCGGGCGCGATCATCTCCTGCATCGGCCGTGCGCATCTCGAGCAGCTCGGAACGCGGGAGAATATCCTGAAAGCCAAGATGGAGATCTGCGACGGCATGCCCGCGGGCGCGCCGCTCGTGCTCAACGGCGACGACGACTATCTGCCCTCGGCGCGCGTGCCGGGCCGTCTGCACCCCGTGTATTTCTCCCTGTCCGATCACAATGCGGATGTGACGGCGTCCGGTGTGTTCGTGTCGGCCTCCGGCACGAGATTCCGCCTGCGCGACAAGGAGTTCGGCAGCTACGATGTGACGATCCCCGCCATGGGCGAACACAACGTGCGCAACGCGCTGTCAGCGTACGCGCTCGCCACCCGCCTGGGCCTTGACCCGGCCGCTGCGGCGCGCGCTCTGTCGCAGTACCGCACCACCGGCCACCGTCAGAACATCACGCACCACGCGGGCGTGACCGTCATCGAAGACTGCTACAACGCCAATCCCGACAGCATGAAGGCGGCGCTGCGCACGCTCGAGGCGTATCCGACGCAGGGACGCCGCATCGCCGTGCTCGGCGATATGTTCGAGCTCGGCGCCATCAACGACGCCGCGCACACGCAGCTCGGAGAGGATGCGGCGCAGTCGAGCGTTGCGTTCCTCATCACGGTGGGAGAGGCGGCGCGCCTGACGCACCGCCGCGCCGTGGCGCTCGGCGTGCCCGCAGTGCACTGTGCCGATAAAAAGGACGCGGCCGCGCTGCTGATCAGCTATTGCGAGCCCGACGACGTGGTGCTCGTCAAGGCCAGCCACGGCATGGCGTTCGAGACGATACTGGACGATCTGTACGCGGCGCTGGATGTGAGAAAAGACGGGAGCGTGTGACCTGATGACGAAATATGCATTCTTTTTTGCGGCTTTTACGGCCCTCGCCGTGACGGCGATCTCCGGTTGCTGGATCATTCCGTGGCTCAAGAAGCTGAAATTCGGCCAGACGATCAAGGAGATCGGCCCGACGTGGCACGCGGGCAAAAGCGGCACGCCCAACATGGGCGGCCTGACGTTTTACCTCGGCAGCCTCGCAGGCGTGTGCGTGGGTTATGCCACGCTCGTGCTCGGCGTGCCGGAGCTGTTCTCCGGTGCGGGTGCGTCGCAGGTGACGCGCCTGTACATCGCGGTGGTCACGGCGTTTGCGTTCGGTGCGGTCGGATTTCTGGACGACTACATCAAGGACGTCAAAAAGCGCAATCTCGGCCTGATGGCGCGCTACAAGATCATCGCGCAGGTGCTGATCACAACGGCATTTCTCGCTTCGCTTCACCTGTGCGGGGCGCTGAGCACGTTTGTCAACCTGCCGTTCTTCGGCACGGTCGACTTCGGCTGGACGTATTATCCCATCGCGTTCCTGCTCATCGTGGGCATGGTCAACGCGGTGAACCTGACGGACGGCATCGACGGCCTCGCGTCGAGCGTCACATTCCTGGCCATGCTGGGCTTCATGTTTATCGCCAGCCTTTTGGGCCAGACTACGATTGCACTGTATTCTGCGGCCATCGCCGGCGGATGTGCGGGATTCCTCGTGTGGAATTTCTATCCCGCCAAGACGTTCATGGGCGATACCGGCAGCATGTATCTGGGCGGCGCGGTCGTCGCGGCGGCGTTCTGCATGGGACGGCCCGAGCTGCTGCTGTTCAACGGAATTATTTATCTGTGCGAGGCGGGCAGCGTGATGCTGCAAGTCTCTTACTTCAAGCTGACGCACGGCAAACGAATCTTCAAGATGAGCCCCATCCACCATCATTTTGAGATGTGCGGGTGGAGCGAGGTGAAGATCGTCTCCGTGTTCAGCTTCATTACGCTGATGTTCGTACTGCTCGGGTGTATGTACGTTTACGTCGGCTGAGTACGGAAACGGAGGTCCTGCCCATGGCGGATATGGCGAAGAAACGGTATAAAATGAAGAGCGCTGCGCCGTCTCTCGGAAGACGGCCGAAAACGCTGCGCGGCCTGCTGGCGCAGGTGAAGCCGCTTTCGGGAATCGACGTGCCGTTTGTCACCATTGTGCTTGTCATGGTGGCGTTCGGGCTCGTCATGGTGTTCAGCGCGAGCTATGCATCCGCGTACTATCGCTTCGGCGACAGCATGACCTACATCCGGAAACAGGTGTTTTTCGCAGTTCTGGGCATTATAGCGATGTTCATCATCGCACATATCGACTATCGCCGTCTGTACAAGTGGGCCTTTGGGATCATGGTCGTCACGGTTCTGCTGCTCGTCATCGTTCTCTTCATGCGGCCGATCAGCAATGCCCGGCGCTGGATCATTCTTCCCGTGGGCGGCACCTTCCAACCCTCCGAGATCGCGAAGTTTGCGATCATCGTCCTGTTCGCACGTCTGATGACGGCCAATGCCAACCGGATGAAAGAGTTCCGGTACGGCGTGCTTCCGTTTCTGACGATTTTTGCCGTCGTCGTGACGCTGATGCTGCTGGAGCCGCACCTGTCCGGCACGGTGCTCATTCTGACCATCGGTCTGACGATGATGTTCGTCGGCGGAACGAGCCTCATCTGGTTCGGCGTCGCCGTCGGCGGGCTTGCCGCGGCGATCGTCGGCGTCATCGTGATGTTCCCGGACCTTGTGTGGTACGCGGAGAGCCGTCTGCAGTACTGGATCGACCCCTTTTCCGACGCGCTCGGAAAAGGGCACCAGACCATCCAGAGTATGTACGCCATCAGCTCCGGCGGCCTGTTCGGGGTCGGCATCGGCAATTCGGCGCAGAAGTATCTGTATCTTCCCGAGCCGCAGAACGACTTCATCTTTGCCATCCTGTGCGAAGAACTCGGCTTCGTCGGAGCACTGATCGTCATTTTCCTGTTCATCGCGCTGCTGGTGCGCGGGCTTCAGATCGCCTTTAAGGCGGCCGACCGCTTCGGTTCGCTGATCGTCATCGGCGTCGTTACGCAGATCACCGTGCAGGCGATTCTGAATATCGCCGTCGTGACGAACACCATCCCGAACACCGGCATCAGCCTGCCGTTCTTCTCGTACGGAGGAACGTCGCTGTTCATGCTGCTCTGTGAGATCGGCGTCGTGCTCTCCGTGGCGCGGAGAAGCGGCGTTGACAAGACATAACTGAAACGAGGAGGAAGCACCATGCGCGTGCTCATTGCCGCCGGAGGAACGGCGGGACATGTCAATCCTGCGCTTGCGATCGCGGGCTATATCCGCCGCAAGCGTCCCGACGCGGAGATCTTCTTTGCGGGACGCGAGAAGGGAATGGAATACGGCCTTGTCACCAAGGCGGGCTATCCGTTCTGTCCGATCGAGGTAAACGGCATCCAGCGCCGTCTCACGCCGAAGAATATCGTGCGCAACGTGGAGGCTGTGTATCATCTGGCACTCGCCGCGCCGCGCGCCGCCGCCATCCTGCGCGACGTGCGCCCTGATCTTGTCATCGGCGCGGGCGGCTACGTCAGCGGCCCCGTTGTGCGCGCAGCGCAGAAGCGCGGCATCAAAACGGCCATCCATGAACAGAACGCATTCCCGGGCGTGACGAACAAGCTGCTCGCCCCCGGCGCGAGCGTGGTGTTCGCCGCGATGCCCGACGCCGTGGAGCGCCTCGGTGCGCCGGAGAAAACGGTCGTCGTCGGCAATCCGGTGCGCGAGGAGATGTTCCGCACCGACCGCGTTTCGGCGCGCCGTGCGCTCGGTGTCCGCGACAGCCAGGTCGTCATCGTGTCGTTCGGCGGCTCGCTGGGTGCAATGGTTCTCAACCAGCGCGTGGCCGATCTTGCGGTGTGGGAACTTGCGAACCGCGATTTCCGCCACATCCATGCCACAGGCAGCATCGAAAAGGCGGATTTCGCTGCACTGGCGCACGAGAAGGGGATCGACTGTGATCCCCGGTTCGAGATCCGCGAATACATCGACGACATGCCGCAGCTTCTGGCCGCGGCGGATCTTGTCATCAGCCGCGCCGGCGCTCTCACGCTGGCGGAGATCGCGGCGGTCGGACGAGCGTCCGTGCTCATTCCGTCGCCGAACGTCGCCGAAAACCATCAGTATCACAACGCCATGCAGCTCCAGAAGCTGGGCGCGGCCGTTGTGGCTGAGGAGAAGAACCTCACCGGCGAGGGCCTGATCCGCATTGTGGATGAGCTCACGAGCGATCCGGCGCAGCTCATGGTGATGGGCGCAAAGGCGCGCGAACTCGCGCAGCCCGATTCGCTTGAAATGATCTATCATGAGCTGGAAAAGCTGATGGAAGGCGTCTGAACTCTTCATTTTCACAGAAAAACGCACTTTCGCATAGAATGGCGCAAAAGCAATTCAAAGCGAGGTGCGGGTTATGCGGTCCATCATCGTCAGCGGTCCGAGCCGTCTGTCCGGCAGCGTTTGCGTGCCGGGAGCGAAGAACAGTGTCCTCCCCATTTTTGCGGCCTCCCTGCTCTGTGCGGGAACGGTCACGCTCCACAATGTACCCCGCCTCTCGGACGTGTCCGCGGCGGCGGAGATCCATGCGGCGCTGGGCTGTACGGCCGTTCTGGCGGGACACGCCGCCGTGCTCTGCGCGGACGGCATGACGGCTTGTGATATCCCGCACACCCTCTCCGCAAAAATGCGCTCGTCGGTCTTTTATCTTGCTCCGCTGCTGATCCGCACGGGGCGCGCGGCGCTCTCCGCGCCCGGAGGATGCAATCTCGGGCCCCGTCCCATCGACATTCACGTGGACGGCCTGTGCGCGATGGGCGCGCAGGTCGTACAGGAGGGCGGGGGAGCGAGCGCGCTCGTCGCGCCCGACGGACTGCACGGAACGGATTACACGCTCCGCTTTCCGAGCGTCGGGGCGACGGAGACGCTGCTCACTGCGGCGTGTGCCGCCCGCGGGACGACGGTCCTGCGCGGCGTGGCGGAGGAGCCGGAAGTCGTCGACCTCGCGCGTTTTCTGCGCGCGGCGGGAGCGGACATTGCGGGCGAGGGAACAAGCCGCATCACGGTGCGCGGCGGCCGGCCGCTGTTCGGAACGGAGTACACCGTCTGTCCGGACCGGATTGTTGCGGCGACCGTTCTGTGCGCGGCAGCCGGGTGCGGAGGCGAGGTGATCGTCGACGGATGCCCGGCAGCGCAGCTCGAGCCGCTGCTCACGCTTCTGCGGCGGGCGGGATGCGTGGCTACGACACTCGGCCCGCGCACGGCGGCTCTGTCGTCCGACGGCGTCCTGCATGGGCTCGGGCTTGTGCAGACCGGAGTGTATCCCGGATTCCCGACAGACATGGCGCCGCTGCTCGGCGCTGCGCTTTTGCGCGCGGACGGGATGACTGTGATCCGCGACACCATCTTTTCAAACCGGTTCGCCTGTGCGGCCGGGTTTGCCGAGCTGGGGGCGAATGCCGCCGCATCGGGCGAGAGCCTGATCGTCGGGGGCGCCTGCGCGCTGCGCGCGGCCTGCGTCTCCTCGCCGGATCTGCGCGGCGGCGCGGCGCTGGTCATCGCCGCGATGATGTCCGAGGGCGAGTCCGTTGTGGAAGACGCACAGTATATCGACCGCGGTTATGAGGACATTGCCGCGCTTTTTGCACCCTTGGGGGCGCAGATCGAGACCGGCTGCGGATGCCCGTGCGCCGTTTGAGGCAAAGAAGTACAAAGGAGGCTGTGTATGGCACAAAAACGCGGCGCAGCGCCGCGCAAACAAAACGGGACGGAGAAGCCTGCGGCGCGCGCGCCGGAGACACCGCTGATCCCGATCGCACAGCCTTCGGAACCCGCCGCACCCCGGAACCGGGGCGCGGCAAATGCTCCGAAGCCCGGAAAGTCCGGCCCGGGGGCCGGGCGCACACAGGCGAAGGGAAAGACAAAAGCGAGAACAAAGGCGGGAGACGGCCGGACGCCGCCGAAAAAGGCCCCGGCGCCGCCCGCACGAAAGGCGGCCGGAAACACCGGGCGGGAGCAGTCTCGCCCGTCCGCCGGCCGGCGCCGCGCGCGGACGATCAGTTACGGTGAGGCGCTGCGCCGAAGACGAAGGAACAAAATCCTTGCGGGCGCGGTCATAACGGTGGTGCTGGCCGTCGGCCTCTTTGCTTCGTTCCGTGTGATTTTTCAGGTGAACACCATTTCCGTCACGGGGGAGACTCCGTACACGGCAGAGCAGGTCGTGAAGATTCTGCCGTTTGCCGAGGGAGACAGTATGTTCAGCGTCCGGGATGAGAAAATCAGCCAGACGCTGACTTCGCAGCTGCCGTACATTGAAAGTGTGAATGTGTTGCGCCGCCTGCCGGACTCCGTGGAGATCCAGCTGACGGCCGCGCAGGAGAAATATTACATCAACAGCATTTCCGGCTGGGTGGTTCTCAGCGAGAGCTTCAAGATTCTCCGCGTCACAATGGAACAGCCCCAGGGGCTGGTCCTGATTTCCGGGGCGGAAGCGGACAACCCCGTCCAGGGCGAACAGGTCGTCCTCACGGATGCGGACAAGCAGGAGGCGCTGGAGAGCCTGCTCGCTTCGCTCCGCAGCACGGAGTTCCCGGATGTTTCCGGCATCAACGTGGAGAGCGTCTATGAGATGTCGGTCCAGTACGGCAGCGTGCGCGTCCTCGTGGGAACGGTGAACGAACTGGACGCAAAACTGGACTGGGCAAAGTACCTTCTGACGGACATGCAGGTGCAGGGCGAACAGAGCGGTACGCTGGACGTCAGCACGAGAAACAGCGAGGGCCGATTGACCGGCCACTGGCTCCCGGACTGACGACACCAGACTACCATTTTCTCTCTTTTTATACACTTGTGCTTGAATTTGCGAATAACTTCTGATACAATAACACTTGATGTATCATATTCCAATGACTCATACCCCGGCCGTTCCGGCTGGATCGAAATTACTTTAGGGGGAATTTTTCGTGGCATTCATCCTCGACGAAGAGCTGCAAAATGTAACTAATATCAAGGTCGTCGGCGTGGGCGGCGGCGGCGGAAACGCCGTGAACCGCATGGTCGAATGCGGCCTGCGCGGCGTCGAGTTCATCAGCATGAACACGGATCAGCAGGCGCTGTTCAAGTCCGCCGCAACGCAGAAGGTGCAGCTTGGCGCTAAGCTCACGAAGGGACGCGGCGCGGGCGCCGATCCGGAAGTCGGCCAGCGCAGCGCCGAGGAAAGCCGCGAGGAGATCGCCGCGGCTCTGAAGGGCGCGCAGATGGCCTTCATCACCGCCGGTATGGGCGGCGGCACCGGCACGGGC
Organism: uncultured Ruthenibacterium sp.; assembly: GCA_944386565.1. GTDB lineage: Bacteria > Bacillota > Clostridia > Oscillospirales > Ruminococcaceae > Ruthenibacterium. The sequence continues at coordinate 40,398 of CALXBO010000010.1, forward strand.
GCTGCCCCGGTGGTTGCCGAAGTCGCGAAAGAGCTCGGAATCCTGACGGTCGGCATCGTCACGAAGCCGTTTGCCTTTGAGGGCAAGCGCAAGATGCAGATGGCCGAGATCGGTATTTCCGGCCTGCTCGAGCGCGTTGACTCCCTTATTGTTATCCCGAACGAGCGTTTGAAGTGCATCAGCCAGGAGAAGATCACGCTGGCCAATGCCTTTGAGGCGGCCGACAATGTCCTGCGTCAGGGCGTTGAGTCCATCTCTGCCCTGATCAACGTTGCGGCGTTCATCAACCTCGACTTTGCCGACGTGCGCAGCATCATGAAGGATGCCGGCTATGCCCACATGGGCGTCGGCACGGCGAAAGGCGTCAACAAGGCCGAGGATGCGGCCAATGCCGCCATCTCCAGCCCGCTGCTCGAGACGAGCATTGCCGGTGCGCGCGGCGTCATCATCAACATCACCTCTTCTCCGGACATCGGTCTCGACGATGTGGAGAAGGCGGCGACGCTCATCACGAACTCCGCTCACCCCGATGCAAACATCATCTGGGGCGCTGCGTTCGACGAGTCCCTCAAGGACGAAATGTGCATCACCGTTGTGGCGACGGGTTTTGACGTCATCGAGAGTCAGACTCCCGGCGGCGGCGTGAACGTGACGTTCGCCAGCGAGAAGGCCCCGGTCCGTCCGACGGCTCCCGCAATGCCGGTTCAGGCCGCGCCTGTCCAGAACACCGCTCCGGTTCAGCCTGTTGCGCCCGTGCGCAGCGAGCCGGTGCGCGAGGAGAGCGACAACAGCTTCTATGACGACGTTCTCACCATGATCAACAACCGCCGATAAGTGTACATGCAGCCGGAACTTCCGAGAGAAGTTCCGGCTTTTTCTGTTAAAATTCAGAACGCGGTATTTTCTTTTGGCTCTTTTTGTGATATGATAAAACGTAAGATTGAGAAATTGTGTGCAAAGGAGGGTGCGCCGTGTCGGAGCAGGAACAGAATCGGCAGGATACAGGCGCAACCGGCGCACAAAATGTATTTTCCACGGAACTGTTCGGGTTCCGCCGGGATGAAGTGCTCCGCTGCATCGAGCGCATGTCGCAGGAAAATATGCAGCGCATGCGGGAGCTCGATGCCTCAATCGAGGCGCTCAATGCCGACCTTGACCGGTCGCGCAAGGAGAATTCCGCGCTCGGCGAAGAGAACCGGATGCTCCGCGGACGGCTCGAAAAGGCGCAGCAGAGCGTGCAGGACGCCGTCCGTCAGGCGGAGCAGGCGCGGGCCCGGATTGATCAGGCGAACGACAGCCTCAGCGCCTGCCAGAGCCGCCTGATGATGAAGACGCGCGAATGCGATTCCCTCAAAGAGGAAAATGCAAAGCTGGAAAAGCAGGTCGAGGAGCTGACCGATTCCGTCGAACAGTTCCGCGCCAAGCGCGAGGAAGCGGAGCAGCAGACCGTCTCGGCCCGCCGCGAAGCGGAGGCCATCCTTGCGGATGCGCGGCATCGCGCGGAGGCGCTGCGGATTGAGTCGGAGACACGCGCCGCCCGCGCGCTGGAAAAATCCCAGCGGGAGGCCCAGTTCGTGGAGGCTCAGGCCGAGCAGCAGAGGACGGATGCAAAGCGCACGCTGTCCGCTGCGGCGCAGAGCATCGCCGCCAGCGTCACGGTTTTGAAGGAGCGCGTCTCGCAGGTGGACGAAAACATCGCCGCTGCGGCCGACAACCTCAAACAGGCGACCGGCTGCATTCGTGCGGCGCTGGAAAATACGGAGAATGATTTGACGTTGCTGGGGGTTCAGATGGACAAGTTCCCGAATACGACACAGCCGATTGCGTCCGCCGCGCCGCAGCCGGTTCAGACTTCCTACGAAGCACAGCAGGCGGCCTATGCGCAGCAGTACGCCGAATACGAGCGGCGGCTTCAGGAATATTACGAGCAGCAGAAGCAGTATGCGTACGAGCAGGCGCAGCGCGAAGCCTATGAAAAGGCCCAGCGCGAAGCGTATGAAAAAGCGCAGCGCGAGGCGTACGAAAAGGCTCAGCGCGAAGCCTACGAAAAAGCGCAGCGTGAGGCGTATGAAAAGGCGCAGCGTGAAGCGTATGAGAAAGCGCAGCGCGAGGCGTACGAAAAGGCCCAGCGCGAAGCCTACGAAAAGGCGCAGCGGGAGTCGTTCGAACGCTGGCAGCGCGAAATGTTCGAGGCGCAGCGCAGCGAATACGAGCGGCGGATGCGGGAGTATTTTGAAGCGCAGCGCGCGGCATATCCTCCTTACGGATTCAGCTCCGCGCCTTCTTCCGCGCCGCAGACGCCGTATACATCCGCTCAGCCGCCGGTGTACTGGACGCAGTCCGTGACGATGCAGCAGCCTCCGGTGCCCCCGATGCCGCCCATGCCTCCGATGCCGCCTGTGTATCAGCCGTACCAGCCTGCGGCCGCGGCTCAGCAGAGCGGTTACCCGGCGGGAACGCAGCCGGCTCAGACCTATCCGGCCGCTCCCCAGACACAGCCGTATGCAGCTGCGCCGCAGCCTGCACCGGTTCAGACGGCGCCACAGTCCGCTCCGGCTCCGCAGGCGGAGACCACAGCCGCGCCGAGCACTCCTGTGCAGCCCGTTCAGACGCCCGTTCAGACGCCGTCGCCTGAGGAACCGGCGCAGCCCGCGCCCGCTCCGCAGGAAGGTCTGACTCCGGTTCCGCGTCAGGTCGTTCCCGATGTGGCACGCAAACAGAACCACGGCCCGGCGCCCTTCACTTATCAGCAGGCATTTTCTGCTCCGAAGGACCCGCCCGATACGCATCCGCTGCAAAAGCGTCAGGTCGTTTCGCCGCGCCGTGCAGTGCCCCGCGTCCGTCCGGTGTCGGACGATTCGATCGTCGACTGGACCGAGTCCGGAGACAAGGACAAATAAAAAACGCCGCCCCGGCCGGGGCGGCGTTCTTTTGTATCGCATTCAGTTGCGGTTGACGGCACTCGTTCCTTTTTCCACGAGATAGGTGGCTTCCAGATCCGCCAGGTGCAGTTTGACGGCGATGGGGTACTGGTCGTACGCTTCGCTGATGGCGAAACTTCCGCCGCGCACCGCGTCGTCGAACGATCCCATGTGCCAGCGGATGGCCATGGCCTCGGCGGGGCGCAGGCGCATGAAGCGCTCGATCAGGTATACGCTCTTCTCGCCGTGGCCGTAGGGAAATGCGTCCTGCACGCGGAACGTGGGAACGCGTTCCCACTGGCCGGTCTCCTCATTTTTTACGTTGCGGAATCCGGCCTTGTAGTAGTTGGCCTTGCACAGATCGTGCAGCAGGGCGCACACCGCGAAGCTCTCGGGATTGTCGCTCTCTTCGAGATAGCGGCTCGTCATCACGTGATAGACGTTCAGGCTGTGCATCACGAGCCCGCATTCGCAGGCACCGTGAAAGCGTGTGGACGCAGGGGCAGTGAAGAAATCCGTCGACTGCATCCACTCCAGAAGCTTCTCCGCACCGGGACGCTTGACCTCCCGTGTGAAAATCTCGATAAAATCTTCTTTGTAACCCATATTACAGCTCAAGCTCATCGAGGATGTTTTTCAGGATCGCGATCTCGTCGTGCGACAGGCTGATGCCTTTGCCCATCTTGCTGCCGTCCGGAGACCAGTCGCGGATGTCGTATTTCGGCTCACGGTCATTCCAGCTCACCATGTTCAGCTGACGCTCCCATCCGTTCGGGTTCTGCGACAGCACCGCGATGCGCTCCGTGATCTCATATTTGAATTCTGCCATAAATGCTCCACCATCCTTGTGAAATGCGCCGGCATCCCGGCATGTTTAGTTCGATTACTTATTCTATCGGATTCACAAACGAAATGCAAGCCTTGGGCCGGATGCAAAAACAATAAGATTTTGTAAAAAAGGTGTTGACAAAGCGAAATAGCATGATATAATAATAGAGCACTTGAAAATAACGTGCGATGCGGAATTGTGTAATGGTAGCACCTGCGACTCTGACTCGTATTGTGAGGGTTCGAATCCTTCTTCCGCAACCAGATAACGGCAGCTCAAGCTGCCGTTTTCTTTCGGGGTATAGCGCAGATGGTAGCGCGCTTGGTTCGGGACCAAGAGGCCTGGAGTTCAAATCTCCATACTCCGACCAGTATGGCCGCATTGCGTCAGCAATGCGGCCTTTCTGTTTGTGTGAATGTTTCGGATGAAGAGGGGAATCCTGAATGGAAATGCTGGAGAACAGCGCGGTCTATCTTTTTGTGCTCTTCGGCGGCTATGTGCTCAAACGCCTCGGTGTGTTTGACGCAGACGACGCACGCACGCTTTCGAAAATTATCATGAAGATCACGCTGCCCGCCGCGATCCTGAAAGGCTTTGCGGGTGTGGATCTCACGGTGTATCTTGTGCGTATCGCGGTGATGACCGTCGTGCTGAACGCCGCGCTGCTGGGAGCCGGCGTACTTTTTTCCCGCCGCCGCTCCTCCGGGGAGCGCGGGCTGTGCGTGTTGAATTCCAACACGTTCAACTGCGGCAATTTCGCGATGCCGTTCCTGTCCAATGTCGTCAGCGCCGAGAGCTTTGCGGGCGTGTGCATGTTTGATATGGCAAACGCTGTGTTCACCTTCGGACCGAACATGGCGCTGGCGCAGAAGGTGATGGGGTCCGCAGACGGGAAAATCACCGTGAAAAGTGTGCTGCGCCGGATGTTCCGGGAGCCGACCTGGGTGGTCTACTGCGTGCTGATCGTCACGATGCTTCTCAACATTTCCATGCCGGACTTCGTCTTGCAGGTGGCGAATCTCGCGGGAAACGCCAACTCCTTTCTCGGGATGCTCTGCATCGGCATTCTGTTTGAGATCCATCTTCCGAAGAATGACGTGGGGCTGATCGCGGGGATTCTGGCTCGCCGCTACTTCATCTGCGGGCTGTTTGCCTGCTACGCATATTTCTTTCTGCCCGTGCCCGCGGAGATGGCCCGCACGACTGCCATTGTGCTCATGGCTCCGATCGCCAACTGCGCGGCCATCATCTCCGTCGAGAACGGATGTGACGGAACGGCGGCCGCTGTCGTCAACTCCATGAGCATGGTCATCAGCATCGTCTGCATGGTCCTGATGCTGGTTTTGCTGCCCATGCCGATTCGATGATCGCAAATAGAATGTTGACAAACCGCACCGCGGCGCGTAATCTTGAAATAGACAGGACGGCGGCCGGGTGCCGGAAGGACGCGGCCGCGCAATGCAAAAGGAGGTCCCTGATATGAAAAAACGTGTCGGTATTCTGACATCAGGCGGCGACTGCCCGGGTCTGAACGCGACCATCCGCGGCGCGGCAAAGGCGCTGTACCAGCGCTTCGGCGACGATGTGGAGATCGTCGGCATCCTCAACGGATATTCCGGCCTGATCAACGGCGAATGGCGTGAGATGCAGCAGTTTGAGTTCTCCGGCATCCTGACGCGCGGAGGTACGATCCTCGGAACCAAGCGCACACCGTTCAAGATGATGAAGGTCGTCGAGGACGACAAGGTCGACAAAGTGGCGGCGATGAAGAAAACGTATAAGGACGCGCGTCTCGGCTGCCTGCTCTGCCTCGGCGGCAACGGCACGCACAAGACGGCGAACCTTCTGTCCGAAGAGGGGCTCAACATCATCGGCCTGCCCAAGACCATCGACAACGACATTTACGGCACGGACGTCACGTTCGGTTTCCACACGGCCGTGGACATCGCCACAGAAGTCATCGACCGCATTCACACCACAGCTTCGAGCCACCGGCGCTGCCTTGTCATCGAGATCATGGGCAACAAGGCCGGCTGGCTGACGCTGTACTCCGGCATCGCGGGCGGCGCGGACATCATTCTCATTCCCGAGCTGCCGTACAACATCGAGACCGTCGCGGCGGCGATCCAGAAGCGTGCCAGCGAGGGCAAGACCTTCTCCATTCTCGCGGTGGCGGAAGGCGCGTTCGACGTGGCGGAATCCGCCATGAAGAAAAAGGAGCGTGCGGCGGCCCGCGCTGCGCGCGGTGAGACGACGGCCACGAACCGCATTGCGCGCCAGGTCGAAGAGATGACCGGATTTGAGACGCGCGTCTGCGTTCCGGGCCACATGCTGCGCGGCGGCAGCCCGTCGGCGTACGACCGCGTGCTTGCCACGCAGTTCGGCGTCCATGCGGCCAAGCTGGTCGAGGCGGACCACTACGGCGTCGCTGTGGCCATGCGCAACAACATTGTCACCACGAATCCGCTCAAGGACGTGGCGGGCAAGACGAAGTTCGTCCCCGAGACGTGCGATATGCTCACGGTCGCGCGCCGGATGGGAATTTCTCTCGGCTGATTTGATACGGAAGAACAGGCGGCGGATGCGGAATCTGCCGCCTGTTTTCTTGCAGCTGCGGAACGCTCCGGTTCTCGCTCCGGGGCTTTCCCGGCGCGGCGGAATGTGGTATACTGATTCCAGTCTGCAAAGAAAGATGGTGTACCATGCTTTTCAGTTCGCTTGTGTTCGTCTGGCTGTTCTTGCCGGCTGTATTCCTTTTATATAAGATCGTGCCCGGCATCGGTGCGAAAAACGCGCTGCTGCTCCTTGCAAGCCTTTTGTTCTACGGGTGGGGCGAGCCGACTTACATTATACTGATGCTGGCGTCCGTCACGATCAACTGGCTGTCCGGCCTTGCCGTGAACGGGCTGAAAAAGGGCCGCGGCGCGGCGCTGGCGGTATCCGTTGCGGTCAACCTCGGGCTGCTCGGCTATTTCAAATACTTCGATTTTCTCGCGTCGGCCATCAACGCGCTGACGGGCGGCGGGACGATCGCACTGCGTGACATTGCGCTTCCGCTCGGCATCAGCTTCTATACGTTCCAGGCGCTGAGCTATGTGATTGACCTGTACCGCGGCGAGATCAAAGCGCAGAAGAACTGGTTTACGCTCGCGCTGTACGTCAGCTTTTTCCCGCAGCTCATCGCGGGACCGATCGTGCGCTACGCCGACGTGGAGACAGCACTGCGGAGCCGCACGCAGACGGTCGATGAGATCACCTACGGCATCCGGCGCTTTCTGTACGGGCTTGCCAAAAAGGTGATCCTCGCGAACGCGTTCGCCGCCGGGGCGGACGAGATCTTCGGCCTCTCGGTGCAGGACGTTTCCACGCCGCTCGCGTGGATGGGCGCGCTGCTCTACGCCATGCAGATCTATTACGATTTCTCCGGCTATTCCGATATGGCCATCGGCCTCGGCTCGATGTTCGGGTTCCATTTCCCGGAGAACTTCAACTATCCCTATCTGTCCGCGAGCGTGCGGGAGTTCTGGCGGCGCTGGCACATCTCGCTCTCCACGTGGTTCCGCAATTACCTGTACATCCCGCTCGGCGGCAACCGGAAGGGAAAGGTGCGCACGCTTGTCAACCTGATGATCGTATTCCTGTGCACGGGCCTGTGGCACGGCGCAAACTGGCAGTTCGTCGCGTGGGGCGTGTATTACGGTGCGTTCCTGATTGTGGAGCGCCTGTTCCTCGGCCGCTGGCTCGAGAAACTGCCGGTCGTCAACCGTGTGTACACGCTGCTCGTCGTGCTGATGGGCTGGGTCATCTTCCGCGCGCCGGGGCTGCGCGCCGGGGTCGTCTGGATCCGCACGATGTTCCTGCCCACAGCCGGGAATTTTGCCTATCCCGTGCTGCGCTTTGTGGACGCGCGTCTCTGGTTCCTGCTGGCGGTCGGCGTTTTTCTGTGCGGCCCGGTGCAGGCGCTCTTCCCGAAATGGCGCGCGCGCCTGTATGACCTGACGCACTTCTCCGCGGCGGAGGCCGTCTGGCAGTTTGCGCTGCTGTTCGCGTGCGTGATGAGCCTTGTGAGCAGCACGTACAATCCGTTCATTTATTTCCGCTTTTAAGGAGGGACGCCGGTGAAAAAGAAATTGTTTATCGCGGCGTTCGTTCTGGCGTTGTGCCTGCCGTTCCCGCTGTATGCGCTGTGCTATTCGTCGCTCGATACGAAGAACTACGAGAACCGCACCCTCACTTCCTGGCAGGATGTCACAGACGCTCCGTTCGAGCAGAAGCCGGGAGTGTTCGAAGATTTCCTCAACGACCACGCGGCATTTCGCAACCAGTTCATGACGCTCAACGCGTCCATCAATTATCATGTGTTCGGGACCGTGCAGAGCAGCGACGTGCTCCTCGGCAAGAACGAGTGGCTCTTCTATAAGAACGTGTCGGACTCGAAGAGCCTTGACGACTATCAGGGCCTGAACCTGTACACGGATGAGCAGCTCGCGCAGATCGCGGAGAATCTCACGGCGCTCGAGAGCGCGCTCGCGGAAAAGGGCATTGAATTTGCCGTCCTCATTGCGCCGAACAAGGAGGGCGTGTACAGCGAAAACATGCCCTCTGACATTCCCGCGGCGCAGGGAGCGACAAAAGCCGAGGCGCTGGTGCAGTATCTGAAAGCCAACACGGATGTGACGGTCGTATACCCGAAACAGGTTCTGATCGAGGGGAAAGCGCTCGCGCCTGCTTATTATAAACAGGACACTCACTGGAACTCCTACGGTGCGTTCCTCGCAACGCAGGAGCTGGCTCTGGCACTCGACTGGGACACGTCCCTCTTTGAGGGGTGCGAACCCGTTATCTCGGACGAGGAACCGATGCGCGACCTTGCGAACATCTCTGCGACGTATCACGTGCTGCAGCCCGATGTCTCCTATCAGATGGAAGGGTTTGCGCAGGGGCTTTCCGTTGAGACATGGGAGTCCGATCTTGTTCAGACGGAGTTCACCTCGACTTCGGAGTCCGGCGGGCCGAGCCTTCTGATGCTGCGGGACAGTTTCGGCGGTGCGATGCTGGAATATCTGGCAGCCGTCACGGGTGAGAGCCGCATCGTGCATCTCAATGCGTTCACGCAGCAGGAGTTTTCCGACTGGCAGCCGGATGTGTTCGTCTTTGAGATCGCCGAGCGCAGCACGGACCGTTTCCTCGATTATCTGCCCCGCCTGATCGAATGGGCGCAAGGTTGACAAAGCGGGAAAAACGCGGTAAACTCAGTTCATAATTCGAAATGCAGGGATGGAGAGCGGTTCGCACAGAGCGGCGCATTCAGCGAGAAGGGGACGGTGAAAGCCCTTCGCGGCGCGTGTGAGCCCGGTCGCTCCGGAGCAGAGACGGTGAAGCGAGAAGCCAAGCCGTCTCCGTGCCGTCCGCGTTAAGGACGCAAGAGGGGCTGCGCTGTGCGCGGCAATGTGGGTGGTACCGCGGCAATTCGCCGTCCCACGGGAATAGTCCCGTGGGACGGCTTTTCTTTTTCCGTCCTGCGGAAAGCAAAATACGGCGCCGCGCAGACGGCGCAGATTCGGAGGAGACAGATGAAAGAACTTGCAAAGATCTATGATCCCGCGCAGGTGGAAGACACCACCTACCGGAGATGGGTCGACGCCGGGTATTTCCACACCGAGCGCGATCCCGAGAAAAAACCGTACACGATCGTGATGCCGCCGCCCAACATCACCGGCCAGCTCCACATGGGCCATGCGATGGACGAGACGTGGCAGGACATCCTCATCCGCTACAAGCGCATGCAGGGCTACGCCGCGCTGTGGGTTCCCGGCACCGACCATGCATCCATCGCCACCGAGGCGAAGATCGTTGCCAAAATGAAGGAAGAGGGTCTGACGAAAGCCGACCTCGGCCGTGAGAAGTTCCTCGAGCGCGCATGGGACTGGAAAAAACAGTACGGCGGCCGCATCGTCGAGCAGCTCAAAAAGCTGGGCTGCTCGTGCGACTGGAAGCGTGAGCGCTTCACGATGGACGAGGGCTGCTCCCGCGCAGTGCTGAAGGTGTTCAAGAAACTGTACGACGAGGGCCTGATCTACCGCGGCGCGCGCATGATCAACTGGTGCCCGCACTGCAAGACGTCCATCTCCGACGCGGAGGTGGAGTACCGCCAGCAGGAGGGCAACTTCTGGCATCTGCTGTATACCGTCAAAGAGACGGGCGAGAAGCTGGAGCTTGCCACCACGCGTCCCGAGACGATGCTGGGCGATACGGCTGTGGCCATCAATCCCGATGACCCGCGCTACGCGCACCTGCACGGCTGCCACGTCATCCTGCCGCTGCTCGACAAGGAGATCCCCATCGTCTGCGACGAGCACGCCGACATGGAAAAGGGCACGGGCGTCGTGAAGATCACGCCCGCCCATGACCCCAACGACTACGAAGTGGGCAAGCGCCATGATCTGCCGATGGTGCGCGTGTTCACCTATGACGGCCGCATGACGGGCGCCGCCGACAAGGCGGAGGCAGACGAGCTGATCGCCAGCGGCCGCGCCGCGGCGGACGAGCCCGAAGTCCTCGACTGCGGTAAGTACGCGGGCATGACGACGGCGGAGGCTCGCAAGGCCATCGTCGAGGATCTGAAAGAGGGCGGCTACCTCAAGGAAGTGGAGCCGCTGAACCACGACGTCGGAACCTGCTACCGCTGCGGAACGACCGTCGAGCCGATGGTCTCGAAGCAGTGGTTCGTGCGGATGCTCCCGCTCGCGGGCCCGGCCATTGAGGCTGTGCGCGACGGCCGCATCAAGTTTGTGCCTGAGCGCTTTGACAAGAACTATTACTTCTGGATGGAGAACACCCGCGACTGGTGCATCTCCCGTCAGCTGTGGTGGGGCCACCGCATCCCGGCGTATTACTGCGATGCGTGCGGCGAGATCACCGTCTCCGCCGAACACATTGATACCTGCCCGAAGTGCGGCGCGCCCGTGCGCCAGGATGAGGACACGCTCGACACGTGGTTCTCGTCCGCGCTGTGGCCGTTCTCCACGCTCGGCTGGCCCGAAGAGACGGAAGACCTCAAGTATTTTTATCCGACGAATACGCTCGTCACCGGCTATGACATCATCACGTTCTGGGTGTCCCGCATGATCTTCTCCGGCCTGACGTATACCGATCAGGTCCCGTTCGACACCGTGCTCATCCACGGCCTTGTGCGCGACGCGCAGGGACGCAAAATGTCGAAGTCTCTCGGCAACGGCATCGACCCGTTGGAGATCATCGACCAGTACGGCGCCGACGCGCTGCGCCTGACGCTCGTGCTCGGCTCTACGCCCGGCAACGACATGCGCTTCTCGGACGAGAAGGTCAAGGCGAGCCGCAACTTTGCCAACAAGCTCTGGAACGCCGCGCGCTTCGTGATGATGAACCTGCCCGAGGGCTTTGTTCCCTCTGAACCGGAATCGCTCACGATGGCCGACAAGTGGATTCTCTCGCGTTTCAACACGCTCGTGAAGAACGCCACGGAGAACCTCGACAAGTTCGAGCTCGGCCTCGCCGCGCAGAAGGTGCAGGACTTCATCTGGGACGATTACTGCGACTGGTATATCGAGATCGCCAAGCTGCGCCTGAACTCGGGCGATGAAGCGGAGGCGAACGGCGCGCGCAGCGTGCTCGTCAACGTGCTCAAAGGCGCGCTCAAGCTGCTGCACCCGTATATGCCGTTCATCACCGAAGAAATTTACACGGCTCTGCCCGGCTCGGAAGAGAGCATCATGATCCAGTCCTGGCCGGTCTACGACGAGGCGCTGAACTTCGCCGCCGAGGAGACTGCGTTCGAGAAGGTCATGGATCTCGTCAAAGCGGTGCGCGCCATCCGCAACGACATGGGCGTGCATCCTGCCAAGAAGACGTCGATGATCCTCGAGACGGCCGACGCCGCGCCGTTCCGCGCGGGTGAGAGCTATCTCGCCAAGTTCGCGTTTGCGAGCGAGGTGTCGTTCACGGAGAAATATGAGGGTGAGACGTCCGGCATGGTGCAGGTCGTCACGCACGCCGCGCGCGCGTTCATCCCGATGATGGAACTGATCGACCGCGACAAGGAGCTCGAGCGCCTCGGCCGCGAAAAGGCGAAGTGTGAAAAGGAGATCGCCTCCGCCGCCGTGAAGCTGGCGAACGAGGGCTTTGTGAGCAAGGCTCCGGCCGCTGTGGTGCAGAAGATCCGCGACACGCACGACGCCGCCGTGGAGAAGCTGGCGAAGGTGGAGGAATCCATCCGCGCGCTCGGCTGATTGGCGCGGGGAAGGAGACTGCATATGGAATACAGTCAGGCACTGGAATGGGTGCATTCGCTGCCGCGTCTCGCACCGCATCCCGGCGTGGAGAACACGCGCCGCCTGCTGGCTCTGCTGGGCAATCCGCAGGACCGGCTGCAATTCGTGCACATCGCCGGGACGAACGGAAAGGGCAGCACGGCCGTGATGCTCTCGTCTGTCCTGCACGAAGCGGGGTACAAAACGGGGATGACCGTCAGCCCGTACGTCCTCGATTTCCGCGAGAGGTTCCAGATCGACGGCGAGATGATCGGCGAGGAGACGCTCGCGCAGATTCTCACCGAAGTTCGCGAAGCGGCCGAACGCCTGCGCGAAAGCGGCTGGGACAGTCTGGTGGAGTTTGACGCGGTCACTGCGGCGGCTCTGCTGTGGTTTGCCCGGGAAGAGTGCGACATCGTCTGTCTGGAGACGGGCCTCGGAGGCCGTCTGGACGCGACCAACGCCGTCGAAAACACGCTGGTGGCGTGCATTACCGCCATCGGATTCGACCACACGGAGCTGCTCGGCGATACGCTCGACAAGATCGCACGGGAGAAGTGCGGCATTTTCAAACAGGAGTGCACGGTCGTCTGCTACCCGGATCAGCCGCGCGAAGCGCTGGATTCCATCACGCTGGCCGCAATGGAGTCCGGCTGCGAGCTGCGCGTGCCGGAAAAGGAGGATCTGCGCGTGTTCCGCGCGCGTCCGTTTGAGAACCGCATTGACTACGGCGGGTACGAGCTGATCGTGCCGTTCCCCGGCCGCCATCAGGCGTACAACGCCAGTGTGGTGGTGGAGGCGGCGCTTGCCCTGTGCGACCGCGGCTACGACATACCGGACGAGGCGATTCTGCGCGGTATCGCCAAAGCGACGTTCCCGGCACGCATTGAAGTTCTCTCGCGCTCGCCGCTCGTTCTGCTGGACGGTGCGCACAATCCCGACGGCGCGCGTGCCCTGGCGGACACGCTGCACGCGGCCGGATTGTCCGGTATGACGGCGGTCATCGGTGTCCTGCACGGCAAAAACGCCGAGGAGATGCTGGAGATTCTCTCTCCGTATTTTACGGGCGTCTATGCGGTCTGCCCGGACAGCCCGCGCGCGATGAGCTCCGAAGAGCTCGCCGCGCTGGCGAGAAAGCACTTCTGTGCAGTTACGCCGTGCGAAAGCGTCGAGGAAGCGCTGAACGAAGCGCTCGAAGACAACGAGGACGGGCTGTGCATCTGCGGCAGCCTGTATCTTGCGGCGCAGGCGAGACACATCTGGGAGAACCGACGAAACTCAACAAAATAAACCGGACATGCGGTGTATGATACTTTCATACACCGCATGTTTTTATTTTGGGCAAAGAAAGGAAGTTGAAACCATGCAGGTTACCATGCGCGAGGAAGGAGATGCGGCTGTCGCGATGATCTCGGGTGAGATCGACCACCACACGGCGCAGAAGATTCGTACAGAGATCGACGACTCCGTTCTGGAAGGCGGCAAAACGCGCCTGATCCTCGACTTTTCCGGCGTGACGTTCATGGATTCGTCAGGCGTGGGGCTGATTCTGGGCCGCCGCCGTCTGATGGAGGGGCTGGGCGGCTCGCTTGTCGTTCGGAGCGTCCCGCAGTCCATGCGCCGTCTGATGGCCGTGGCCGGGATCAGGATCAAATAAAAAGGAGCATCATCATGAAACCGCAGAATTCTGTCAAATTCATTTTTCCGTCCAAGAGCGTCAACGAAGCATTCGCCCGCAGCGCCGTGGCATCCTTTGCCGCACAGGCCGATCCGTCCGTGGCGGAACTGGCCGATCTGAAGACCGCCGTTTCGGAGGCGGTGACAAACTGCATCGTTCATGCGTACCGCGACGAAGTGGGGCAGATCACCATGACCGCCTCTCTGTATGCGGACGGCCGCCTGACGGTCGTGATTGCCGACCGCGGCTGCGGCATTGAGGACGTGGAACAGGCCATGCAGCCGATGTATACCACGGGCGGCGAGGACCGTGCCGGGCTCGGCTTCGCCGTGATGGAGAGCTTTATGGATAAGGTGCGCGTTCATTCCCGCGTTGGAAAGGGAACGCGCGTGACGCTCACGAAATGGCTCGGAGGCCGGGAACCATTCGCTACATAATAAAAAGAAGGATGTGGATGGTATGCCGGTCTCCAGTGCCGAGCGGAGCGAATTCATAGAGAGCAATCTGGGGCTTGTGCACGCCTGCGCCGGCCGGTTCAAGGGGCGGGGAATCGAATACGAAGAACTGTATGCCTCCGGCTGCGTCGGACTCATCAAGGCGTATGACGGGTTCGACGAAAGCCGTGGCTTGTGCTTCTCTACGTATGCGGTTCCGGTGATCCTCGGCGAGATCAAAAAGCTCTTCCGGGACGGCGGCTCCGTGAAAGTGAGCCGGAGCATCAAGGAGCTGAGCCTGAAAGTTACGGCCGCGCGCGAAGCGTATTGGAAGAAAACAGGAACGGAACCGACTGTCTCACAGCTCGCGGAAACACTGGGAGTGACCGCGGAGCAGGTGGCGGATGCAGTGGCCGCGGCACAGCCGGCGCTTTCTCTGACGCCGTCGTCCGAAGAGGACGGAACAAAGGAGCTGGATATCCGTGAGGAGAGCTGCGAGGAACTGATCACCGATCTTGTCAGCCTACGCGACACGTTGATGAAACTTGCGCCGGAAGAACGCAAGCTGATTTACTGCCGTTTTTTCAAAAATAAAACGCAGAGCCAGACGGCAAAATTGCTCGGCGTGACGCAGGTGCAGGTGTCCCGGCGCGAGAGAAAGATTCTGAACAAGCTCCGGAGTGAATTGCTCGAATTATAAATAGTGCGATTCATCGAAGTTTTCTGCCTTTCAAATCAGGGCGGAAAACTTTTTTGAATTTTTTTGTCAAAAAGCGTTGACAAAAGGGGGGAAGGTGTGTATAATACATTCTTGCACCCCGCGAGTGACGCAAAACTCCTCCGGGTCGCAAAAAAATCTCAAAAAAGTACTTGACAAACAAGACTTTGCGAGATATAATAAATAAGCTGCCTGATGGACAGCGACTTCGGACCTTGAAAATTAAACAATATCGAATGCTTGAAACTCTAACCGCGATTCGATCGCGGATAGGGAGAAAAGGAACCCTTAAACAAAATTCCTTGAAACAAGTAATGACAGGACGCAAGCGATGCGTCTGAGATTACAGCGATTTAAATTCAGCATTAAGCTGGTT
>CALXBO010000011.1 GCA_944386565.1 uncultured Ruthenibacterium sp.
GAATTTGAAAATCAAAAAGTCAGTGTTTTTAAGGGTTTGCGGGCCCTCATATCCACTTTTTGCTTATTCCCACTCGATGGTGGCCGTGGGCTTCGGCGAGAGGTCGAAGCAAACGCGGTTGATGGTCGGTACTTCGGCAAGGATGCGCTTGGTGATCGTCTGGAGAACCGCCCACGGAAGTTCCGGCACCTCGGCAGTCATAGCGTCAACCGTGTTGACGGCGCGAATGATCACGGGCCAGTCGAAGCAACGGGCGTTGTCGCGCACACCGACCGACTTGAAGTCCGGCACAACGGTAAAGTACTGCCAGACTTTGCCCTCGAGGCCGTTCTTCGCAAACTCCTCGCGCAGGATGGCGTCAGATTCGCGCAGCGCCTCCAGACGGTCACGCGTGATCGCGCCGAGGCAGCGCACGCCCAGGCCGGGGCCGGGGAACGGCTGACGGTATACCATATTGTCGGGCAGGCCCAGCGCCTTTCCGCAGGCGCGTACTTCGTCTTTGAAAAGCATCTTCAGAGGCTCGACCAGTTCGAACTGGAGATCTTCGGGAAGGCCGCCGACGTTATGATGGCTCTTGACCATCTTTGCGGTCTTGGTGCCGCTCTCAACGATGTCGGGATAGATCGTGCCCTGCGCAAGGAACTCGATGCCGTCCAGCTTCCGGGCCTCCTCTTCGAAGACACGGATAAATTCCGCACCGATGATCTTGCGCTTTTTCTCGGGGTCTGCCACACCGGCCAGTTTGTCCAGGAAGCGGTCCGTCGCGTCCACGTAAATCAGATTGGCGTTCATTTCATCTTTGAACACACGAACGACCTGTTCCGGCTCTCCCTTGCGCAGCAAACCGTGATTCACGTGCACGCAAGTGAGCTGGCTGCCGACCGCTTTCAGCAGAAGGGCCGCCACGACGGAGGAATCCACGCCGCCGGACAGCGCGAGCAGAACTTTTTTGTCGCCCACCTGACGGCGCATCAGCTCCACCTGATCCGCGATAAAGTTTTCCATATTCCAGTTGGGCTGTGCCTTGCAGACGTCAAAGACGAACTCCCGCAGCGCTTCGGCGATGTCCGCGTCTTCTTCCGGCATGGCGTTCACCGCGCCGTTCTCTTCATAATCGAACGTATACACCGGCAAGCCGGCGGCTTTGATTTCGTCGCTCAGACGAATCTTGACTCCGTCCACTTCATCATTGGGGCCGCCGTTTGCTACGATGCCGCGGACATTGGGCAGCGCAAGAAGCTCCTGCGCGGTAATATCATAGTTGCAGATTTCACTGTAAACGCCGAGCGCACGGATGGCGCGGGCCACGTCTGTATTGCGGGTACTGCCAAGGTCGATGACTGCAATCATATCTTGCTTCATGATATTCCTCCGTTCAGTTATTACGCCGGACTACGGCCTTCTCTCTTCTTTTCATTATATCGAAGGATTTTCCCTTGCGCAATGTTTTTTCGGGAATAACCGGCATTTTTCGCCGCGCCTCAGTGCAGATCCTGAATGTTCATTTTATCGATCTGCTGCTTCTTCGTTTTCTTCTCGCGGCATGCAAAATAAATGGCGAGCATCAGCAGTGTCGGCAAATTGGAAAGGAAAAATGATGCCGCGGCAGCCTCCCACGTCGTGGCGGAAAACACCGTAATAAAGGCGCAGATGAAGCAGATGACCGGGAGAAGCAAACCGGGCCATTTACTCTTTCTCAAAGACAGAAACACCTGCAACGCGATCATGATGATCGCACCGAAAATCAAAACAAAAAGGGCCATTGTAGCCATCTGATCATTCCTCTCTCTTCTTTGTCTTTTTATACTCTGTGATCAAAAGTTTCGCCGTATCGAAGTCGATTTTATCGTTCAGCGCAAGGCGCTTGACCAGCGTAATATACGGCTCCTGTTCCACGGATTCGCTCATCTGGATGCGCTGGATCAGCCGGTCGAGCCTCAGACGCACTGTCGGATATGTCACGCCGTATTGATGCGCCACTTCTTTCAGTGAACCGGATGCAAGCAGGAAACGGCGGATGAATACGACGTCTTCCTCTTCCAGATTCACCATCCATTCCGGCACGGTTTCAACCGACACAGCTCTCACTCCTTTCATTATGTTAATGATAATCTTTAATTTTATTTTTGTCAATACAAAATATAGTTCAAATATAATAAAACCAAAACAGCCCCTCCGGATATACTCCGGAGAGGCTGTGAAGAGAGATTGCCTGCCGTGTTTGCGGTCGGCAGCCTTTTTTATGATTCAGATTTTCTGCGCTCGTACAAATCACGGATCAGATCCGCGCATTTCTCAATGCCGATCGTTCCGCTGTTGAGCGCTGCGTCGTAATTCCGGGCATCTCCCCATTTCATGTCGGTGTAGAATCTGTAATATGCTGCCCGGCGCTTGTCCTTATCCTTCAGCCGCTGTTCCGGCGATTCATCGCGTTCGCCGTAAACCTTCACGATCCGTTCCGCGCGGAATTCCATATCGGCATGCACAAACACCCGCAGGCAATCCGCTTTGCCGCGCAAAATATAATCGGCGCACCGCCCCACGATCACACAGGGACCTTTTTGAGCGAGGTCTGTGATAGTATTGTACTGGATCTCCCAGAGATAGTCGGCATTGTTCGTTCCGTTGTTCCGGTGGGAAAACGCCGATGCAAGAAATCCTCCCGGCGCATATTCTCCGGCTTCTTTGATATAATCCGCTTTGAAGCCGCTTTCCTCCGCGATTTTCTGAATCAGCTCGTTGTCATAGCACGGAATCCCCAGCTTTTCAGCCACCATTTTTCCAATGGTGCGTCCCCCGCTGCCGAACTCACGGCTGATGGTGATAACGTGATTTTTCATCTGTCACTCCACTCCCTTTCTTCAAACCGTCTGAACCTTTTCGTGGCTTTCAATCTCTTTCAGCTGTTTCCTCTCATATACCAGAAATGCGACTGAAAGGATAAACGCCAGTCCGTCCGCAACCGGTCCCGTCCACAGAACGCCCGTCACACCCAGGAACATCGGCAGGATGAGCGCCGCCGGAACAAAGAAGATAATCTGACGCGAAAGCGACAGAATTGCCGACTTGATCGGTTTGCCGATGGCCTGCAGATACACGGCGATCACCGTCTGGAATCCGGTCAGCGGGCAGAACAAGAGGAAGATCCGGAACGCGAGAACGGCAAATTCATTGTACAGTCCTTCCTCGGAACCGAACAGAGATACAACACTCATCGGGGCGAACTGGAAAATCAAAAAAGCAATCACTGCAATAATCTCGGATGCGGCCAACGCAATGTCGAGCGATTTCTTGACGCGCATAAAGTTTCTCGCACCGTAGTTGTATCCGATGATCGGCTGTATGCCGACGGCAATACCTACCAGAATCGAAATCAGGATCTGATCGACTTTCATTACAATACCGGTTGCCGTCAGGGGGATCTCAGACCCGTACACCGAATTGGCGCCATAGGACGCCAGTAGGTTGTTTGTCAGCGCCATGACGATTGTAATGGCAAACTGCGTGATGAAACTGCTGATGCCGAAACTCAGGATATTTCCGCAGGTGCGGCCGTTCAGACGGAATGCCGCTGCATTGAAGCGAACCGTCTTGAAGCGCGGCAGATACGCAACCGAGAAAATAAAAGAGGCAACCTGTCCCATTACCGTTGCAATGGCCGCACCGCGCACGCCCATGTGGAACACAAAAATAAATACCGGGTCAAAAATCGTATTGATGACGGCTCCGAGCGCCATGGAAAGCATCGCATACTTCGGGCCTCCGTCCGCGCGGATCATTGAGTTCAGCGCCGCGGGGATCATCATAAACGGCAAGCCGATACCGATAACAGTGCCGTATTCCAGCGCATAAGGGCGCAGCGCATCCGTCGCACCGAAAAGCGTCAGAATCGGATCAATGAAAATAAGAAAAACAGCCGCGAGAACAATGCTCACACCCGTAACCATCACGATCGCGTTTCCGCCGCCCCTTCTCGCCTTCTCCGTATCACCTTCCCCGAGCTTCAGGCTGAGATACGCCGCACCGCCGTCTCCGATCATCAGAGAAAGCGCAAGCGCGATAATCGTAATGGGGAATACCACATTGGTGGCTCCGTTTCCGATATAACCGACGCCCCATCCGATGAAAATCTGATCCACAATATTGTACAGCGAGTTCACCAACAATGAGATAACGCAGGGAATCGCAAATTTCGCGATCAGTTTTCCAATCGGTTCCGTGGAAAAGGGACTCGCCTTTTCCGATGTTGCTTTTTCCATCTTATATCCTCTCCTAATTATGTAACTAGTTACTTATTAAGGCAAAAAAGCAGGCAGCATGCCGATACTGTATCCGGCATGCTACCCGGAGATCTCCGTTTCAAACGTCGGCTGAAGATTCCGAATCAATATTCTTCAGGATCATATCTGCCATTCGCGAAAACTCAGCTTTCTGCTCTTCCGTGAAATTGCAGCACAATTCAGATAAAACCTCTTCATCCTGTTCAAGGATGAGGCGGTAAATTCCCGCAGAGCTTTCCGTGCAGCTGATTTTTTTATACCGTCTGTCCTGTGCACTCGGTTCGCAACGCACAAACCCTTTGCTCTCCAGACGCTGAAGCATTTTGGTCATCGCAGGATGTGTCACGTGTTCGAGTTGCTCCAAATCATTCTGGTGAATCTCGTCGACCCCGGCTGCCTCCAGACGGCTGATCGACCCCAAAACCCGAAGCTGTCCCGATGTCAGCCCCATGGCAGCTGCCTTTTCATCCAGCCGTTTGCGGAACGCCCGGTTGATGATTGCGATTTTCAAGCCGAAAGGCATCATACAAGAATTTTCTCCATTCCAAATAAGTAACTATTTACATAATAATAGTTTTTGGATTTCTTGTCAAGATTTCGAGGTGACTTTCCGGTCCTTTCCCCCTCCGCAAACAAAAAGGGCTAGCTGATCCATTCAGTTAGCCCTTTTTCTGCAAAATTCATTGCCGTGCCTCTTATCCGCACCGCAAACATTTCATTAAGCGCCCGAACCCGCGGGAACTTATTCAAATTCGATGGTCGCAGGCGGCTTTCCGGTGCAGTCGTACAGCACACGGTTGACGTGCGGCACTTCGTTGACGATGCGGCTGGTGACCACCGACAGAACCTCCCAAGGAATCTGAGCGGATTCCGCCGTCATGAAGTCCGTGGTCAAAACTGCGCGGAGTGCAACGGCATAGTCGTAAGTGCGCTCGTCGCCCATAACGCCCACGCTGCGCATGTTGGTCAGGGCAGCGAAATACTGTCCGAGCCCTTTCTCAGCGCCCGCTTTCGCAACTTCCTCGCGGAAAATCGCGTCGGCTTCCTGAACCATTTTCACCTTCTCCGGCGTTACTTCGCCGATGATGCGTACGGCAAGGCCGGGGCCCGGGAACGGCTGACGGCTCACGAGCGTTTCCGGCAGACCGAGTTCACGTCCCGCAGCACGTACTTCATCCTTGAAGAGATCACGCAGAGGCTCAACGATCTCCTTGAAATCAACACAGTCAGGCAGACCGCCGACATTGTGATGGCTCTTGATCACAGCGCTTTCACCGCCGAGCCCGCTCTCTACAACGTCCGGATAGATCGTTCCCTGCACGAGGAAATCCACCGCACCGATCTTTTTGGCCTCTTCCTCAAATACACGGATGAATTCTTCGCCGATGATCTTGCGCTTTTTCTCCGGCTCCTCAACGCCTGCAAGCTTGTCATAGAAGCGCTGCTGCGCATTGACGCGGACAAAATTCAGATCATACGCTCCGTTCGGGCCGAAGACCGCTTCGACCTCGTCGCCCTCATCCTTGCGCAGAAGGCCGTGGTCGACAAAGACGCAGGTCAGCTGCTTACCGACGGCTTTGGCAAGCATAACGGCGGCAACAGAAGAATCCACGCCGCCCGACAGTGCACACAGCACGCGTCCCGCGCCGATCTTCTCGCGCAGGGAGCGGACGGAAGTCTCAACAAAGGAATCCATCTTCCAATCGCCCTTGCAGCCGCAGACGCGATAGACAAAGTTGGAAAGCATTTTGGAGCCTTCCTGCGTATGCAGCACTTCCGGATGGAACTGGACCAGATACAGCCCGCGGGATGCATCTTCCGCTGCCGCAACCGGGCAGTTTTCAGTGTGAGCCGTAATGGTGAAGCCCGGAGCCGGCGTGTCGATGAAATCGTTATGGCTCATCCAGCAGATCGTATTCCGGCTGACATCATGGAACAGCTCACTGTCCTTGTCCACGAGCACTTCGGTCTTTCCGTATTCGCGCTCAGGCGCATGGGACACGTGACCGCCGAGCAGATGGCTCATCAGCTGCGCGCCATAGCAAATACCCAAGACGGGAATGCCGAGCGAAAAAATCGCAGGATCGATCGTTGCAGAGTCCGGCAGATACACGCTGTTCGGGCCGCCGGTCAAAATCAGACCGACAGGCTTCTTCTCACGGATCGCATCCATCGCCTTGGTATAGGAAACGATCTCCGTGTATACGTGATTTTCACGCACACGGCGGGCAATCAACTGGTTGTACTGTCCGCCGAAGTCAATGACAAGAACAAGTTCCGACATACATTTTCCCCCATCTAAAAATAGAACGGTATCAGTATATCATAAAACAAAAGTTTTTTCAGCACTTTTTACACATTTTCTTCTAATTTTTTGTACCCTCAAGCAAAGCAAATTTAGAAGATGAAGCAACGCACACTGTCAGTTTATCCGCTTTTACCGTGAGTAATTCTCCCTTCGAACCGATATTCGTCCCGGAAGAGGGTTCAACATTCCGAATAAGGGGAAAGAATCCCCTGCCCGTCTGCTTTGTATTCAGCGCCGCACGCGCTCGACGCAAGTGTCAGTATCATTGAAAACAGAAAAGGCTTCCGCCTTTCAGCGGAAGCCTTTGAGTGCAAAATTACTCGTTGATCTTCGTAACAACGCCGGAGCCAACGGTACGGCCGCCTTCACGGATAGCGAAGCGGAGGCCTTCCTCGATGGCGATCGGGGTGATCAGCTCAACGTCCATCGTGACGTTGTCGCCGGGCATGCACATCTCAGTGCCTTCGGGCAGAGAGATAACGCCGGTAACGTCCGTCGTACGGAAATAGAACTGCGGGCGATAGTTGTTGAAGAACGGAGTGTGACGGCCGCCCTCTTCCTTCTTCAGGATGTAGACCTGGCCGGAGAACTTCGTGTGCGGATGAATCGTGCCGGGCTTCGCGATAACCTGGCCACGCTCGATGTCGCTGCGCTGCACGCCACGGAGCAGAGCGCCGACGTTGTCGCCAGCCTCAGCAAAGTCGAGCAGCTTGCGGAACATCTCAAGACCGGTGATGGTGGTCTTCATCTTCTCGTCCTTCAGGCCGACGATTTCAACTTCCTCGCCAACCTTGACGGTACCACGCTCAACACGACCGGTAGCAACAGTACCACGGCCGGTGATGGTGAAGACGTCCTCAACAGGCATCAGGAAAGGCAGGTCAGCCTTGCGGTCCGGAGTCGGGATGTAGCTGTCAACAGCGTCCATCAGCTCGAGGATGCAGGCATACTCAGGAGCGTTGATGTCCGTAGAGTTGGACTCCAGAACGGCCAGAGCAGAACCCTTGATGATCGGGGTGTCGTCGCCGGGGAACTCGTACTCGTTCAGCAGATCGCGGATCTCCATCTCAACGAGGTCAAGCAGCTCAGGATCGTCGACCTGGTCAACCTTGTTCATGAAGACAACGATGTAGGGAACGCCGACCTGACGGGAGAGCAGGATGTGCTCGCGGGTCTGGGGCATGGGGCCGTCGGCAGAAGAAACGACCAGGATCGCGCCGTCCATCTGAGCAGCGCCCGTGATCATGTTCTTAACGTAGTCGGCGTGGCCCGGGCAGTCAACGTGAGCATAGTGACGGTTGTCCGTCTCGTACTCAACGTGAGCCGTGTTGATCGTGATGCCGCGCTCGCGCTCCTCAGGAGCCTTATCGATGTTGGCATAATCGGTGAACTCAGCGTCACCCTTCAGCGCGAGCACTTTCGTGATCGCAGCGGTCAGCGTAGTTTTGCCGTGGTCAACGTGGCCGATGGTGCCGATGTTGACATGCGGCTTGTTGCGCTCAAATTTAGCTTTAGCCATTGGAATTATCCTCCTTTGTTTTTGTGGCCTTTCTTAAGGCCATTGTACTAAAAGAACACTGAAAAATCAAGTGTTTCTTTGGTGAAGGATCGCCTAAAATCAGCTTAGTCTTCCTTCTTGGCGCGGCCGGCCATGATGCTCTCGGCAATGCTCTTCGGCACTTCCGTGTAATGGCTGGGCTCCATGGAATACTGGCCGCGGCCCTGCGTCTTGGAGCGCAGGTCAGTGGCGTAACCGAACATGTTGGACAGCGGGACCATCGCATTGATCTGCTGAGAACCGCTGCGGGCTTCCATGCCCTGGATCTGGCCACGGCGGGCATTCAGGTCGCCGATAACGTCGCCCATGTATTCCTCAGGAACGACGACAGCCACCTTCATGATCGGCTCGAGGATAACGGGATCGGCGCGGCGCATAGCCTCTTTGAAGGCCATAGAACCGGCGATCTTAAACGCCATTTCAGAGGAGTCGACCTCGTGGTAAGAACCGTCATACAGCGTAACCTTGACGTCCACGACGGGATAACCGGCCAGAACACCAGACTGCATGGCACCCTGAATACCCTGATCGATCGGTCCGATAAACTCCTTCGGGATCGCGCCGCCGACGATGGCGTTGATGAACTCGTAGCCCTTGCCGGTCTCGTTCGGCTCGATCTTGATCTTGACGTGACCGTACTGACCCTTACCACCGGACTGACGCGCATACTTCGTGTCCTGATCAGCGGCGCGGCGGATCGTCTCGCGGTACGCAACCTGCGGGGCGCCGACGTTGGCCTCGACCTTGAACTCACGGAGCAGACGGTCAACGATGATTTCGAGGTGCAGCTCACCCATGCCGGCGATGATGGTCTGACCCGTCTCTTCGTCGGTGTAGGTGCGGAACGTCGGGTCTTCCTCGGCGAGTTTCGCCAGAGCAATACCCATCTTCTCCTGGCCGGCTTTCGTCTTCGGCTCGATGGCCACGCGGATAACCGGCTCGGGGAACTCCATGCTCTCCAGAATGATCGGGTGCTTCTCGTCGCACAGCGTGTCGCCCGTCGTCGTGTTCTTCAGACCGACGGCAGCGGCGATGTCGCCCGCGTAGCAAATCTCGATATCCTGACGATGGTTTGCGTGCATCTGCAGGATGCGGCCCATGCGCTCACGGTTGTCCTTGACGGAGTTGTACACCGTGGAGCCGGCCTCAACCGTACCGGAATACACGCGGAAGAAGCAGAGCTTGCCGACGAACGGGTCCGTAGCGATCTTGAACGCAAGAGCAGCAAACGGAGCATTGTCGGAAGACGGACGGGATTCCTCCTCTTCCGTCTCGGGGTTGACGCCCTTGATGTCCTCGATGTCCGTCGGAGCGGGCATGTAGTCCACGATGGCGTCGAGCAGCTTCTGCACGCCTTTGTTCTTGTAAGAAGTACCGCAGGTGACGGGAACGACCGTGTTCGCGATCGTCTCCTTGCGCAGAGCCGTCTTGATCTCAGCGATCGTCAGCTCTTCGCCGTCGAGGTACTTCATCATCAGCTCTTCGTCGCTCTCCGCAACGGTTTCAATGAGCTGATCGTGATACTTCTGGCAGATCTCCTTCATATCCTCGGGAATCTCTTCCACGCGGATATCCTTGCCGAGATCGTCATAGTACACATAAGCTTTCATCTCGAGCAGGTCGACGAGGCCCTTGAAGGTCTCCTCCTTGCCGATCGGAAGCTGGATGGGCACTGCATTGGCCTTCAGACGGTCGTGGATCATATCCAGAACGTGATAGAAGTCAGCGCCCATGATGTCCATCTTGTTGACGTAAATCATACGAGGGACATGATACTTGGTAGCCTGATGCCAGACAGTCTCAGACTGCGGCTCAACACCGCCCTTGGCGCACATAACCGTCACGGAGCCGTCGAGAACGCGCAGAGAGCGCTCGACTTCCACCGTGAAGTCCACGTGGCCCGGCGTGTCGATGATGTTGATGCGGTGTCTGAACTTCTTGGCCTTGGCCGGGTCGTTCTGATACTCGGTATGGCTCCAGTAGCAGGTCGTAGCAGCAGACGTGATCGTGATGCCGCGCTCCTGCTCCTGCGCCATCCAGTCCATCGTCGCGGCGCCGTCGTGCGTCTCACCGATCTTGTGGTTGATACCGGTGTAGAACAGAATGCGCTCGGTCGTGGTGGTCTTGCCGGCGTCGATATGAGCCATAATGCCGATGTTTCTGGTCATTTCCAGAGAAACGTCTCTTGGCATAGTTTCCTCCTAAAAGTTAGACACACAAATCAATATCTGTAGTGAGCGAACGCCTTGTTGGCCTCAGCCATCTTGTGCGTATCCTCGCGCTTCTTGCAGGCGTTGCCGTTTCCGTTCACGGCATCCATGATCTCGCCGGCCAGACGCTCGCGCATGGTGCGCTCGCTGCGGGCGCGGGCATAGGTGGTCAGCCAGCGCAGGCCGAGAGTGGCGCGGCGCTCAGGACGAACCTCCATCGGGACCTGATAGGTAGAACCACCGACGCGGCGGGCCTTGACCTCCAGGACAGGCATGATGTTCTCCAGAGCCTTCTCAAAGCTCTCCAGAGGATCGTTGCCGGTCTTCTCCTTCACGATGTCGAAAGCATCGTAAACGATACGCTGCGCAACGCCCTTCTTGCCGTCATACATGATGTTGTTGATGAGGCGCGTCACCATCTTGGAATTGTAAACAGGATCTGCCAAAACGTCACGTTTTGCAGTGTTACCTCTTCTGGGCATGTTTCTTCCCTCCTTCATAGAATGATATCATCGGTACTCGAAAGCAATAAAAACTCCCGTACGGCCCGCAGAAAAGGCAAAATCTATCGAAAAGCCTTCATGCGGCGTAATGTACTTCATCGGGTTTCGTTCTTACTTATTTCTTACCGGCCTTGGGGCGCTTCGCACCGTACTTGGAACGGGCCTGGGCGCGTCCGGAAACACCCTGCGTATCGAGCGTACCACGGATGATGTGATAACGAACGCCCGGGAGATCCTTAACACGGCCGCCGCGGATCAGTACGACGCTGTGCTCCTGCAGGTTGTGGCCGATGCCGGGAATGTAAGAAGTAACCTCCATACCATTCGAAAGACGGACACGGGCAATTTTGCGAAGAGCAGAGTTCGGCTTCTTCGGGGTCATGGTACGAACTGCAGTGCAGACACCACGCTTTTGCGGAGAATTCTGATTGGTATACGCCTTCTTCTGAGAGTTGTAACCTTTCAGCAGCGCAGGAGCAGTGGACTTTTTGACCATCACCTCACGGCCTTTGCGTACGAGCTGGTTAAAAGTGGGCATGATTTTCCTCCTTTCCTGATTCCTTTTCTATGTCAAAGCGCGGAAAAGCGCCTGACAGCCTGTTTGGTTGCACAACAAAATTCGCCTTTGGCGCAACATCTATATTCTACACGGAATGATTCGTCATGTCAACAGAAATTTTTCAAGAAATTCAGCGTTTTGCGCATTGATTTTCCTGCACCCGCTTTAAAGGGTTGACCGCGCGGGCAGAATTTATACCCGCCGGCTGCAAAAAGCGCCCCGGGCTTTCCCGGAGCGCTTTGAGTCGGTTGGATTCCGGCCGATCAGGCTTCTTCATTCGCCGCGGCAGCCGCTTCATCCTGCTCGTCGAGAGCAGCCAATGCAGCTTCCACCTCGGGGATGCCCGTGCCGGCAGGGATCAGCTTGCCGATGATGACGTTTTCCTTGAGGCCCATCAGCGGGTCGACCTTGCCCTTGATGGCGGCGTCGGTCAGCACGCGCGTCGTCTCCTGGAAGGAGGCGGCGGACAGGAAGGAATCCGTGGCAAGAGAGGCTTTCGTGATACCCAGCAGGATCGACTGACCCGTGGCGAGATCCGCCTCATCCCCCTTCTCCGCGATCAGCGCGTCGTTCGCGCTGCGGAGCTCGGACTTGTCATACACGGCGCCGACGATCAGAGACGTGTCGCCGCTGTGGTCGACGCGGACCTTGCGCAGCATCTGGAGCACGATGACTTCGATGTGCTTGTCGCAGATATCAACGCCCTGCAGACGGTAAACCTTCTGCACCTCGCTGATCAGGTAGTTCTGAACGGCGATGGGACCCTTGATGGCGAGGATATCCTGCGGATAGGCAAAGCCCTCGGTGAGGATATCGCCCGGCTCGAGCTTGTCGCCGTCGGAGATGCGGATGCGCTGGCCGAACGGGATCAGATAGCTCTTTTCCGTCGGAGCACCGTTTTCGTCGACGCCCTGAACCACAACGTGGCGGTTCTTCTTGGAGTCGTCGATGTGGGCCGTGCCCGCGATCTCCGTCATGATGGCGAGATTCTTCGGACGGCGCGCCTCGAACAGCTCCTCAACGCGCGGCAGACCCTGCGTGATGTCCTCCGCCGACGCGATACCGCCGGTGTGGAACGTACGCATCGTCAGCTGCGTGCCCGGCTCGCCGATGGACTGGGCGGCGATGATACCAACCGCCTCGCCCACGCCGACCAGACGGCCGTTGGCAAGGTTCGAGCCATAGCAGTGAGAGCAGACGCCGTGCTTCGAATCACAGCACAGAACGCTGCGGATCTCGACTTCGGTGATGCCCGCACCGACGATCTTCTTCGCGTCTTCCTCGGTCATCATCTTGTCGTGAGAAACGAGCAGTTCGCCCGTCTCGGGATGATACAGATCGTGCACGAGGAAACGTCCCTGCAGACGCTCTTCGAGCTTCTCGATGATCTCGTTGCCCTCGCGGATGTCGGAGATCATGATGCCGCGCTGCGCGCCGCAGTCCTCTTCGCGGATGATGACGTCCTGAGAGACGTCGACCAGACGGCGGGTGAGGTAACCGGAGTCAGCCGTACGAAGAGCCGTATCGGCCAGACCTTTACGGGCGCCCTTACCGGCGATGAAGTATTCCAGAATGTTCAGGCCTTCGCGGTAGTTCGCGCGAATCGGGATCTCGATCGTCTTACCGGAGGTGTTCGCGATCAGGCCGCGCATACCGGCCAGCTGACGGATCTGAGCCATAGAACCACGAGCGCCGGAGTCCGCCATCATGAAGATGGGGTTGCGGGCATCGAGGTTCGCCTGCAGCGCGCTGGCAACGTCTTCCGTGGTCTTGGACCAGATCTTGATGACGCTGTTGTAGCGCTCCTCGTTGGAGATAAGACCTTTGTTGTACTGCTTCGTGACAGCGGCAATGCGCTTTTCGGCGTCAGCCAGCAGGTCGGCCTTCTGGGGCGGGATGACGGCGTCGGAGACGGCGACCGTGACGGCGCCCTTCGTCGAATACTTGTAGCCCTGCGCCTTGATGCGGTCAAGCATCTTGGCGGTGATCTGCGTGCCGTGCACATGGATGCAGCGGTCGATGATCTGGCCGAGCTTCTTCTTGTTGACGAGGAAATCGACCTCGTAGAGGAAGCGGTTCTCGGGGATGCTGCGGTCGACATAGCCGAGGTCCTGCGGAATCGGGGCGTTGAAGATGATGCGGCCGACCGTCGTGTCGATGATGCGGCTGCGCACCTCGCCGTCGATCTCCATCGTGCGGCGCACGCGGATCTTGGCCTGCAGGGTGATGACGCCTTCCTGATACGCCATAATGGCTTCGTTCTCATCGCAGAAGATCTTGCCCTCGCCCTTGTCGCCCTCGTTCACCATCGTCAGATAGTAGCTGCCGAGGACCATGTCCTGCGTCGGGACCGTAACGGGCTTGCCGTCGGCGGGCTTGAGCAGGTTGCCGGAGGCCAGCATCAGGCGGCGGGCCTCACGCTGCGCTTCCTTGGAAAGCGGAACGTGGACAGCCATCTGGTCGCCGTCGAAGTCGGCGTTGAACGCCGTGCAGACCAGCGGGTGCAGCTTGATGGCGCGGCCCTCGACGAGGACCGGCTCAAACGCCTGGATGCCCAGACGGTGCAGCGTAGGCGCGCGGTTCAGCATGACGGGATGGCCCTTGATAACGTACTCGAGGGAGTCCCAAACTTCGGTGGAAGCGCGCTCGACCTTCTTGCGGGCGGCTTTGATGTTGCTGGCAATTCCCTTCTCGACGAGGTCCTTCATGACGAACGGCTTGAACAGCTCGAGCGCCATTTCCTTCGGCAGACCGCACTGGTACATCTTCAGTTCCGGGCCGACGACGATAACGGAACGGCCGGAGTAGTCGACGCGCTTGCCCAGCAGGTTCTGACGGAAGCGGCCCTGCTTGCCCTTGAGCATGTCGGACAGGCTCTTGAGCGGACGGTTGTTCGGGCCGGTGACGGGACGGCCGCGGCGGCCGTTGTCAATCAGGGCGTCAACAGCCTCCTGCAGCATGCGCTTCTCGTTGCGCACGATGATATCGGGCGCGCCGAGCTCGAGCAGGCGCTTCAGGCGGTTGTTGCGGTTGATCACGCGGCGGTACAGATCGTTCAGGTCGCTCGTTGCGAAGCGGCCGCCGTCGAGCTGAACCATCGGGCGGATATCGGGCGGGATGACGGGGATGTTGTCCAGGATCATCCACTCCGGGCGGTTGCCGGACGTGCGGAACGCATCGACAACCTCAAGGCGCTTCAGAATGCGGGCGCGCTTCTGGCCGCCCGCCTCCTCCAGCTCCTTGTGGAGCTGGGCGGAGAGCTCTTCGAGGTTGATCTTCGCGAGCAGCGTCTTGATGGCCTCGGCACCCATGGACGCCTGGAACTCATCCTCGTAACGCTCGCGCATCTCGCGGTATTCCTTCTCGCTGAGGAGCTGCTTCTCCTCCAGCGGCGTGAAACCGGGATCGGTCACGATATAAGCTGCAAAGTACAGGACCTTCTCCAGAAGGCGCGGGCTGATGTCGAGCATCAGGCCGATGCGGGAAGGAATGCCCTTGAAATACCAGATGTGGGAAACAGGCGCGGCCAGCTCAATGTGGCCCATGCGCTCGCGGCGCACTTTCGCGCGGGTGACCTCGACGCCGCAGCGGTCGCAGATCTTGCCTTTATAACGGATGCGCTTGTACTTGCCGCAGTGGCATTCCCAGTCCTTCGTCGGTCCGAAGATGCGCTCGCAGAACAGGCCGTCGCGCTCCGGCTTCAGGGTGCGGTAGTTGATCGTCTCGGGCTTCTTGACCTCGCCGTAGCTCCACGCGCGGATCTGCTCGGGAGAAGCAAGCCCGATTTTGATTGAATCAAAAGCGTTAAACTCCATGAAACGAACCCTTTCTTTATCTCAATTTTGATCGGTTAGCTCTCAGTCATCCAAATCGGACAGGCCCGCAAACAGGTCCTCGCCCGAGAAGATGTCGCTGTCGTCCGGATCAAAATCTGCATCTTCGTCCGAATCGGTCTCTTCGATGCTGTATTCGCCATCGAGGTCACTCTCGACCATCACGTCGTCGCCGATGTTCATATCCGACATATCGAATCCGACATCGTCATCGTCGTAATTCTGCTTGATGTCCACTTCGTTGCCGTCGACATCCTGCACGCGGACGTCAAGGCCCAGAGACTGAAGCTCTTTCATCAGGACGCGGAACGCCTCCGGGATACCCGGCTGCGGAACCGGCTGGCCCTTGACGATGGCTTCGTACGTCTTCACGCGGCCGACCACGTCGTCCGACTTGACGGTCAGGATCTCCTGCAGCGTGTAGGCAGCGCCGTACGCCTCGAGCGCCCAGACCTCCATTTCGCCGAAGCGCTGGCCGCCGAACTGCGCCTTACCGCCGAGCGGCTGCTGCGTGACGAGAGAGTACGGACCGGTGGAACGGGCGTGGATCTTATCGTCGACGAGGTGGTGCAGCTTGAGGTAGTACATATAGCCGACGGTGACGGGGTTGTCGAACTTCTCGCCCGTGCGGCCGTCGTAGACGATGCTCTTGCCGTCCTCGCGCAGGCCCTTCATGCGGAACATCTCGCGGATGTCGGACTCGTGCGCGCCGTCGAAGACCGGCGTCATGACCTTCCAGCCCAGAGCCTTGGCCGCATAGCCGAGGTGGACTTCCAGCACCTGACCGATGTTCATTCGGGACGGAACGCCCAGCGGGTTCAGAACGATGTCCAGCGGAGTGCCGTCCTCGAGGAACGGCATGTCTTCCTGCGGCAGAATGCGGGACACAACGCCCTTGTTGCCGTGGCGGCCGGCCATCTTGTCGCCGACGCTGATCTTACGCTTCTGAGCGATGTAGCAGCGCACGACCTTGCGGACGCCCGGCTGCAGCTCGTCGCAGTTCTCCGGAGTGAACTCCTTGACGTCGACGATGATGCCGTATTCACCGTGCGGCACGCGCAGCGAAGTGTCGCGCACCTCGCGCGCCTTCTCACCGAAGATCGCGCGCAGCAGGCGCTCTTCCGCCGTCAGCTCCGTCTCGCCCTTCGGCGTGACCTTACCGACGAGGATATCACCTGCGGTGACTTCGGCGCCGATGCGGATGATGCCGTTCTCGTCGAGATCCTTCAGCGCTTCGTCGCCGACGTTCGGGATGTCGCGCGTGATCTCCTCGGGTCCGAGCTTCGTCTCGCGGCACTCGAGCTCATACTCCTCGATGTGGATGGAGGTGTAAACGTCCTCACGGACGATCTTCTCGTTGATCAGGACGGCGTCCTCGTAGTTGTAGCCTTCCCACGTCATGAAGCCGATCAGGGCGTTCTTGCCGAGGCTGATCTCGCCGTTCTTCGTGGCAGGGCCGTCCGCGATGACCTGACCCTTGACGACCTTCTCACCCTTGTCCACGATTGGGCGCTGGTTGATGCAGGTGCCCTGGTTGGAACGCATGAACTTGATGAGCTCATACTCGTCCACGGTTCCCTCTTCCGTGCGGATGCGGATGACGTCAGCCGTCACGCGCTCAACAACGCCGGCATTCTTCGCCAGAACGCAGACGCCGGAGTCGCACGCAGCCTTGTACTCCATACCGGTGGCGACAATGGGCTGCTCGGTGACGAGAAGGGGCACGGCCTGACGCTGCATGTTCGAACCCATGAGGGCGCGGTTGGCGTCGTCGTTCTCAAGGAACGGGATCATGGCCGTAGCGACCGAGACCACCATCTTCGGCGAGACGTCCATGAAGTCCGCGCGGGCGCGGTCGACTTCGATGATCTCATCGCGGAAGCGGCAGGAAACGCGCTCACGCAGGAAGTGGCCTTCCTCGTCGAGCGGCTCGTTGGCCTGTGCGACAATGTATTCGTCTTCGACGTCGGCCGTCATGTAGACGACCTCGTCCGTCACGACGCCGCGCTCCTTGTCGATGCGGCGGTACGGAGCTTCGATGAAGCCGTACTCATTGATGCGCGCGAACGTGGCGAGGTAGGAAATCAGACCGATGTTCGGACCTTCCGGCGTCTCGATCGGGCACATGCGGCCATAGTGCGAGTAGTGGACGTCGCGGACCTCGAATCCGGCGCGGTCGCGCGACAGACCGCCCGGGCCCAGAGCGGACAGGCGGCGCTTGTGCGTCAGCTCGGCCAGAGGGTTGTTCTGGTCCATGAACTGAGACAGAGGCGAGGAGCCAAAGAACTCCTTGATGGCCGCCACGACGGGACGGATGTTGATCAGCGCCTGCGGCGTGACAACTTCCATGTCCTGCGCCTGCAGGCTCATGCGCTCGCGGATGACGCGCTCCATGCGGGAGAAGCCGATGCGGAACTGATTCTGCAGTAGCTCGCCCACGCTGCGGATACGGCGGTTGCCGAGGTGGTCGATATCGTCCACCGTGCCGACGCCGTGGCCGAGGCAGTTGATGTAGTTGACGGAAGCAAAGATATCATCGACCGAGATCGTCTTGCCGATCAGCTTGTCGCGGTTCTTGCGGAGCAGTTCCTGCTGCTCTTCCGGATCGGAGGTCTCGTCGAGGATGGCGCGCAGCTCGTTGAAGTTGACGCGCTCGTTGATGCCGCACTGGCGGACGTCAAAGTCGAAGAAGTTGGAAGCGTCGACCGTGCCGTTCGTGAACACCTTGACTTCCTGATCGTCCACCGTCAGGTAAACGACGGAAACGCCGGCGTTCTCGGCTTCCCACGCCTTGACCTTCGTGATCTTCTCACCGGCAGCCACGAGCAGTTCGCCCGTCAGCGGCGCGATGATATCGCGCGCGGCGACGCGGTCCATGATGCGGCGCGCCAGCGCGAGTTTCTTGTTCATCTTGTAGCGGCCGAAGCGCGACAGGTCATAGCGGCGCGCGTCAAAGAACAGGCCGTTGATGTGGCTCTGGGCGCTCTCGACCGTCGGGGGCTCGCCCGGACGCAGCTTGCGGTACGTCTCCAGCAGGCCTTCCTCGATGCTCTTGGTCGAATCCTTGGCCAGCGTGGCGACCATGCGCTCGTCCTCGCCGAACACGTCGAGGATCTGCTCGTCGCTGCCGAGGCCAAGCGCGCGCAGCAGCACGGTGACAGGCAGTTTGCGGTTCTTGTCGATGCGGACGTAGAACACGTCCGAGGCGTCGGTCTCGTACTCGATCCACGCACCGCGGTTCGGGTTCAGCGTCGCGGTGAACAGCTCCTTACCGGTCTTGTCGTAACTCTTGCCGAAGTAAGCGCCCGGCGAGCGGACGAGCTGAGAGACGATGACGCGCTCGGCGCCGTTGATGATGAACGTGCCGGAATCCGTCATGAGCGGGAAATCGCCCATGAAGACTTCCTGATCCTTCACCTCACCCGTCTCTTTGTTCAGCAGGCGCGCCGTGACGCGGAGGGGCGCGGCATAGGTGACGTCGCGCTCTTTGCATTCCTTGATGGTGTACTTGGGCTCAGAATCGAGACGGAAGTCAATGAAGTCGAGCACAAGATTTCCCGTGTAGTCCTCGATCGCGGAAATGTCCCGGAAGACTTCCTTGAGACCCTCGTTCAGAAACCAGCGGTACGAATTCTTCTGCACCTCGATGAGATTGGGCATGTCAATCACTTCGTCGATGCGCGAAAAGCTCATGCGCTCGGTCTTGCCGAGTTGTACGGGCTTGACATTCACCATGTTTGCGACCACTCCTTGTTCAACTTTTGATTAAGCATTGCAACCCGTTGCAATAGCGTACACAAACGGCAGGAATCAGCCGCCTATTTTGTGGCAACCTGCACAATTTTTTCTTGCCGGTTTTGCCATGATAGGCGCATAAAGCCATTATGATACATTAAAGCATTATAGTTCAAATTTTACTGCTTGTCAACACTTTTTTGCCTTCCGCTGCAAATTTACGGAAAGAAAAAAATCCGGACACGAAACGCCACGCGCCGTGTACGGATTTTTGATCTTTTAAGCCGACTCTCCCTCGACCAGCTGTGCGAAGCTGACCGAATCCAGTTTCCGGTTCACATCCGCCGAGATCTCGGCAAAAACGCGCTGGAATGCGCAGGAACCCCACGCGCCGCGGCTGCAGCAGTCGCTCTCGCCTTTCAGGCAGCGGGAGAAGCAGTACTCCCCTTCCACCGCCTCGATCACATGGCGGAGCGTGATCTCGGACGCGGGCCTTGCCAGTTCGTAGCCGCCCCGGTTTCCCTTGAAGCTCGTCACGATCCCGCTCTGCACCAGCTTGCCGAGAATCTTCAGGGAAAAGCGGAGCGAGACGTTGATCTCCTCACTGATCCCACGTGCATCTCTCCGGGCGGAACTCTTGGCAAGGCAGTAGACAATGCGGATCGCATAATCGGATTCCTGTGTAATATGCATTCCGTGCGCTCCTTAAAGTATACTGGAATTATATACATTAAATTATACCCGCGGCTCTCCGGTTTGTCAAGGCTGCGTGTGCATACCTTCCTTCCGTTTCGTATACCTATATATAATAAGGAAAAAGAAGGGACGGTCGCAGTATGGAATCTCTGACGGATGCCCAACTTTCCGATGCTCTGCTCCACACGCTCCGGAAGGCGTCCACGCTCCGGGAATGCCGGATGGATTGTCTGCCTCTTGACGCCGCAGCCGCACAGGCTCTCTCGATCATCCTCGGGGAAACGCTGCGGCACGCCTCGCTTCTGGAGCAGGCTCTCCGCCGCAGACGATGCCTCCCCGCTCTTCAGCCCGGTATCCGCAGCCGGATCAAAGGCCGAACGCCGGGCGCCTATTTCGACACACTGATCCGCGAGGAGGGGCTCGCCCTCACACGCCAGTCGCTGCTGCTGGAAACAGCACAAGGCGCAGATGCCGACCTTCTGCGGTGCATCACCGAAGAAGAAGCCGTGCATCTGCGCCTGCTTCACACGCTCGCCGGCCGGTTCTGATCCGGTTCAGCGCATATTTTCACTTGCCAGAATGATGGGTGCGTCTTCGAGTTTTTCGACGGATGTTCTCTTCTGATGGAACCGCGGCATGTTGTCCCGGATTCCCTGCGCGCGGTAGAACGGGCTCTCCGGTGACAGCGGCAGCTGCACCGTCCGCCCGGTCGCCCCGGATTCATAAATCGCCGCAATGAGTTCCAGCGTTGCACGGCCGGACTCTCCGCTGGAAACCGGCTGCGTATCCGTTTCGATCGCACGGATCAGATCGTCGGCAAGCCCAGCAAAACCTTCGTAGGCCGGAGCGGGGATCTCCTCAAAACGCTGTTCCAGCGCCCGCAGAAGTTCCGGGTCCTCGATCGGGAACGCGTTCGGCTGAGAAACGTCCGCCACGATCTTGTGCGGGACGGAAATGCTCGCGCGGTCGCAAACGAAATACAGCGACTGCGGCTGGCCGTGACAGATGATCGCCGAATTCATTTCTCCGAGCGCTCCCGACGGGAAGCGCAGCAGCGCGAGCGAAATGTCTTCCTCCTCGCTGTTGTCATGCGCTCTGTTGCCGAGGATCGCGGTCACCTCCGAAGGCAACCCCGCCATCCAGCACAGCAGGTCGATGTGGTGCACCGCCTGAACGAATGTGCAGCCGCCGCCCTCCGTCTCCCATCTGCCGCGCCACTCCAGATCGTAATACATCGGGCCGCGGAACCAGAATGAATTGACCTGAACGAAATGGAGCGGGCCCGCGGCGCCCTCCGCGAGCAGCTGTTTTGTTTTCCAGATGGGGGTAAAGAAACGGCTCTGCGCCACGACGGACAATTTCCTGCCGCTGCGCTTCGCCGCGGCGATCATCCTGTCGCACTCCTCGACCGACATGCCCATCGGCTTCTCGACCAGTACATGTTTGCCGTGCTCCAGACAGAACACCGCCATTTCACAGTGGAGCGCCGGCGGCGTGCACACGACCACAATGTCGCAGTCCTCCTCCAGAACGGCACGCCGGTAATCATCGTAGGCGCGCGCGTCAATGCCGCATTCGTCGATGATCTTCTGCGCGGAGGATGTGTGGCGCGCCGCGACGGCGACGACTTTTGCGCGCCCGTCAAGGCTCTCGAACGCCCGGACGTGCGTCGCGCTGATGGAACCGGCTCCCAGAACAACAACCCGGTGCATGGCTCTTCCCCTTTCCTGTTGATAAAAACGCGCCGTCCGCTTCGGCGGAACGGCGCATAAGGGCGCGGCAGCTCAATCGAGGAAGTCGCGCAGTTTTTTCGAGCGGCTGGGATGACGCAGCTTGCGCAGCGCCTTGGCTTCGATCTGGCGGATGCGCTCGCGGGTGACGTTGAACTCCTTGCCCACTTCTTCGAGCGTACGGGGACGGCCGTCCTCGAGTCCGAAGCGCAGGCGGAGCACCTTCTCCTCGCGCGGCGTGAGGCTCTTCAGCACGCCGGAGAGCTGCTCCTTGAGCAGCGTGTGGCTGGCCGCTTCCGCGGGGACCGGCGCATCCTCGTCGGGGATGAAGTCGCCAAGGTGGCTGTCCTCTTCCTCGCCGATCGGGGTCTCAAGGCTCACGGGCTCCTGCGCAACGCGCATGATCTCGCGCACCTTATCAACCGGCATATCGAGTTCTTCCGCGATCTCATCGGCTGTGGGATCGTGTCCGTTGCGGTGCAGCAGCTGGCTGGAGACTTTCTTGACTTTGTTGATCGTCTCCACCATATGTACCGGGATGCGGATGGTGCGGGCCTGATCCGCGATGGCGCGGGTGATGGCCTGGCGAATCCACCACGTCGCATACGTGGAGAACTTGAAGCCCTTGGTGTGGTCAAACTTTTCGACCGCCTTGATCAGGCCCAGATTGCCCTCCTGGATCAGATCCAGGAACTGCATGCCGCGGCCGACGTAGCGCTTGGCGATGGAAACGACAAGGCGCAGATTCGCCTCCGAAAGGCGCTGCTTGGCCTTCTCGCCGTCCGGGCCGCCCGCCTGGATCTTCACGGCGAGTTCGATCTCCTCTTCCGGCGTGAGAAGCGGCACGCGGCCGATCTCCTTGAGGTAGACCTTGACGGGGTCGTCAATGCTGACGCCCTCCGCGGACAGCGCCGACTCCAGCGCGTCCACGTTGTCTTCCGTCAGGGTGAACTCCTCCGGCTCGTTGTCGGACTCGTCGATGATCTCGATGTTGTTCTGCTCGAGCGTCTCATACAGACGGTCGACCACATCAACTTCAAAGCCGATCTCTTCGAGCGTGTCGTTGATCTCCTTGGTCGTCACCTTGCCGTTGCGTTTTCCGCTTTCGACAAGAGACACGATCGCATTCTTTTTTTCTGCCATGTTCAGTCTCCTTTATTCCTCGAAACCTGCCCGGAATGGGTCAGGATTTCTTCTCCTTGAGAGTTTGCAGATACGCGGCCAGTTCGTCCGGGGATTTCTCCGCCGCGCGGGTGCTCTCCGGGACGCTCCCGATGATCCGCTCGATGTACATCCGCACATCCTGCTCACCGATGGCCAGCTCATAGTTCTGGGCGAGGATGCGCCCCAGCAAACTGATGGTCTCCGGCGGGAGTTCTCCCGAGAGCGCGGCGAGATCAAACGGCTCGCCGTGTTCGTACCGCCTGCGTATCAGCGAAAAGACGGAGCGCATATCATCCGTGAAGAAGTTCTCTTCCTTCAGGCT
Source organism: uncultured Ruthenibacterium sp. (assembly GCA_944386565.1). Taxonomy (GTDB): domain Bacteria; phylum Bacillota; class Clostridia; order Oscillospirales; family Ruminococcaceae; genus Ruthenibacterium. Next base: position 22,899 of record CALXBO010000011.1, read on the forward strand.
CTGCGCCGCGAGGGAGAAAAACTCCGGCCGTTTGATGACGGCTCCGATGAGCTGCTGTTCGGCAAACGCGACGCCCAGCGCCTTCTGCCCGCCCTTGGTCGGAGAGATCTGGATGCGCCCGCCCATCCCCTCTTCGAGGAGGCGGCGTTCCCGCTCTTTCTCGTTGCGGCGGTTGCGCGCCCGCACGGCTCCGCTGACCTGGGCGAGAATCGCCTGCTTCGTGACGTCCGTTTCCTCGGCGAGACGCCCCGCGTAGACTTCCCTCTCCGTCACGGAAAGCGGCCCGGCCAGAATGCCCACCGCATCGCGGATGTATCCGAGGCGCCCGTCCGGCGTTGAAATGTCGTACTTTTTGCGCGCCTTGGCCAGTTCGTATTCGATGGCGTTCGACGAACCGTTCAGCAGCATCTCAAACCGGTCGCGCCCGTATTTTTTGATAAACTCGTCGGGGTCCTTCGCGTCGGGGATATTCAGGATCGACACCTTCACGGGCGACGATGCGAACAGCGAGATCGCGCGCGCGGTCGCCTTCTGCCCAGCCTCGTCCGAGTCGTAGCACAGGACGACCTCGTCGGCATAGTCGGAGAGGATCTTCACCTGCTCCGCCGTCAGCGCCGTGCCGCAGCCTGCCACCGCCGTGGTGAACCCTGCCTGATGCATTGAGATCACGTCCATGTACCCTTCGCAGAGGATGTACCGGCGCGACGTTGAACGCTTGGCCACGTTCAGCGCGAACAGCGTGCGGCTCTTCTTGTACGCCATCGTCTCGGGGCTGTTGAGGTACTTGGGCTTTTCATCGCCCATGTTCCGCCCGCCGAACGCGATCACATTGCCGCGCAGATCAAAGATCGGCACCATCACGCGGTTTCGGAACACGTCGTACGTGTGGCCTTTCTCGTGGCGTTTGAGCAGCCCCGCTTCGATCAGTTCGTCGTCGGAATACCCGAGCTTGCGCATGTGGTCGCGCGTCTCGCGGAAGCTGTCCGGCGCGTAGCCGAGCCCGAAGCGCTTGATCGTCGAATCCGACAGACCGCGCCGCCTCCAGTATCCGCGCGCCTCGCGCCCCTCGTCGCTGTTCAGACGCTCAAAATAGAACCGCGCCGCGTCCTTGTTGATGGAGATGATGCGGCTGCGCTTTTTGCCCGCCGTGTCATCCTCTTCTGGGAGCGGCATGCCCGCGCGGGACGCGAGAGCCTTGACCGCCTCGACATATTCGAGATTGGCAATGCGCTTCATGAAGGTGATGACGTCGCCGCCCGCGCCGCAGCCGAAGCAGTAGAACGACTGTGTCTCGGGATACACGACAAACGACGGCGTCTTTTCATTGTGGAACGGGCACAGGCCCGTGTAAGTCCTTCCGCGGTGGCGCAGTTGCACATAGCTCTGCACCACATCCGTAATATCGTTGCGCGCCACAAGTTCTTCAATATAAGAATGCGGGATCACGCGCGTCTCACCTCCTCCCCGGCCGGCGGCCTTCTATTACATTACGTTCCACTTCTGGGGAACGAACAACTGCTCAAATGTTTTGGTGGCATATTCGTCCGACATGCCGGATATATAATCTGTCACAGCCCGCTCGACACCTTCCTGCCAGACGATGTACAGGTAGGCCTGCGGCATGTGCGTGGGGTTTTCCCGGAAATAGTTGTAGAGTTCCTCGATCAGCTTGTCCACTTTCTGCTCTTCGCGCTTGGCGACCTTGTCCACGTATACGGTGCTGTACATGAAGTCGTGCAGCGCGTCGTACGCCGCGAGCGGTTCCGCATCCATGCCGATCTGCTCGGGGCCGTGGTCGACGATCGCCCGGATCATCGTGGTGATGCGCTCGGATTTCGTGTTGCCGAGCACCTCCGTCAGCTCCTTCGGGATGTCGTCGCTGCGCAGCACGCCCGCTGTCATGGCGTCTTCGATGTCGTGGTTCATATACGCGATGTGGTCGGCATACCGCACGACGCAGCCCTCGCGCGTCGCGGGCCATGTGCCTTTCGTGTGACAGATGAACCCGTTGATGACTTCCCATGTCAGATTTAAGCCCCGGCCGTCTTTCTCCAGACGCTCGGCCACCCGTACACTCTGTTCATAGTGCCGGAACCCGCCCGGAGTTAAACGGTTCAGCGCACGTTCGCCCGCGTGGCCGAACGGCGTGTGCCCGAGATCATGTCCGAGCGCGATGGCCTCCGTGAGGTCCTCGTTCAGCCGGAGCGCACGGGAGATCGTCCGGGCGATCTGGCTGACTTCCAGCGTGTGCGTCAGGCGCGTGCGGTAATGGTCGCCCTCCGGGGAGAGGAACACCTGCGTTTTCTGCTTGAGACGGCGGAACGCCTTGCTGTGGATGATGCGGTCGCGGTCGCGCTGCCAGCACGTTCTCAGCGGGCACGGTTCTTCCTCCCGCTGTCTGCCGCGGCTCTGATCGCTGAACGACGCAAACGGAGACAAGGTGCTCCGTTCGATCTGTTCGGTCTGTTCCCGTACGGTCATGCAGTCCGCCTCCCCTGTCGAAACTCCGTCATATATACTATACGACAAAGAACGCGAAAACCCTTGTGCTGCAATCAGATTTTTTGAAAAAATTTTCAGAACGGTGCATGAAAAGGCTTTGAAACCGTGATTTCCGCCTTTCCGCGGCAGAGTTCGCGCGCTTTCACGAGCAGCGCGTCCTCGCCGCCGCTGAGCATCGTGAACGACAGGCGCACACGGTCGGAAAACTCCGGCTGTTCGCAGCGCGCGCCGCACTCATTGAGAAGACGGGCCGCCTGTTCGTACAGAGCGTAATCCACATTCCACTCGCCTTTGACGCACACGCTCATCGTGACGATGTGTGCCGCTTCGATGGCCGCGCTGGCCGCCGCCGTATAGGCGCGCACAAGGCCGCCCGTTCCGAGCAGCGTGCCGCCGAAATAGCGCGTCGTCACGACGATGCAGTCGACGAGTCCCGCATGGCGGATGGCCTCGAGCGTCGGGAGGCCGGAAGTTTTCGCCGGCTCGCCGTCGTCCGAATAACGCGTGCGCGCACCCTCCCGCAGCAGATAGGCATATACGTTATGGTTGGCCGTCCGGTGCTTCGCGCGGATGGCGTTCAGCACCTCCACGGCCTTTTCCTCCGTGTCGGCAAACGCGATGCACGACAGAAAGCGCGAGCGTTTTTCCTCGATCTCGGCATAGGCCGTGCCGTCGACTGTTTTATACGAATCCATACCCTGCCCCTTTCGATGCGCCGGACAATATACAAGAAAAAAGACCTGAGAAGATTCTCAGGTCTTCGGTTTCCGTTACTTGGAACTCCCGGACGATTAGCCGAGATTGAAACGCTTCTTGAAGCGATCCACGCGTCCGCCGGTGTCAACCAGCTTCTGCTTGCCCGTGTAGAACGGATGGCACTTGGAGCAAACCTCAACGTGAATGTCCTTCTTGGTCGAACGCGTTTTGATCACGTTGCCGCAGGCGCAAGTAATCGTGGTTTCCTCGTAATTCGGATGGATACCCTGTTTCATGTCCGATTCACCTCTTTCCGGTTTTGACTCAAGGGGCCATATTCTTTGACATGAGCCCATCACAACCCAGTGTTCAGCGTGTCATCGCTCTTTCCCATGTTGCCAGAAAATTATATCATGCCGCCCGCCAAAAAGCAAGCTTTTTTTGCAGAAAGATTTTCCGGCGCAAAATGCGCTCCCGGGCGGCGTCGCCCGGGAGCGCGGCAGATACGGATTATTTCATCAGCGGCTGCATGGCTTCGGCCAGCTTCTTCTGCTGTACCTCGGCATCCGCCAGATCGACACCCTTCGTCGTGTAGTACACCTTGACCTTCGGCTCCGTGCCGGACGGGCGCACGATCACGCACGCACCGTTCTCGAGCCAGTACGTCAGCACGTTCGCCTTCGGCAGACGGATCTCCGTCTTCTCGCCGGTGACCACGTCGCACATCTCGTGCGTGGAGTAGTCGGCCGTCTTGACGACCTTCCAGCCCGCAATCTCAGTGGGCGCGTTCTCGCGCAGGCCCGCCATGATGGCCTTCATCGTGTCCATGCCGGACAGGCCCTCGAAAGCAAACGAGTCAACCTTATGCAGGTAGCGGCCGAACTTCTTGTAGATGGCCTCGAGCTGCTCCAGAATGGACGAGCCGATGGACTTGTAATACGCCGCCATCTCGCAGATCAGCATGGAGGCGACGATGGCGTCCTTGTCGCGCACGTACGTGCCGGACAGATAGCCGTAGCTCTCCTCAAAGCCGAACAGGAAACGCTTCTCCTCGCCTTTTTCCTCGAGGAGATGGATCTGCTCGCCGATGTATTTGAAGCCGGTGAGCACATTGCGGCACTCGACGCCGTAGCTCTCCGCCACCGCATCCGCCAGCGTCGTGGAGACGATGCTCTTCACCGTCACGGGGTTCTCCGGCATCGTGCCGTTCTCAATGCGGGATTTGCACAGATAATCCAGCAGCAGAACGCCCACTTCATTGCCTGTCAGCAGCTTGTAGTCGCCGTCGGCCGTCTTGACCGCAATGCCGACGCGGTCGGCGTCGGGGTCGGTGGCGAGCATCAGGTCGGCGCCCGTCTTGACGGCGAGACGCAGGCCGAGCTCCAGCGCTTCCCGGATCTCCGGGTTGGGATACGGACAGGTCGGGAAGTTTCCGTCCGGATGCTCCTGCTCGGGAACCACGGTGATGTCGGTGATGCCGATGTCCGCCAGCACGCGGCGCACGGGCACGTTGCCGGAGCCGTTCAGCGGGCTGTACACGAGCTTCAGGCCCGCCGTCTTGCACAGACCCGGGCGCACGGACTGCGCCTTGATGTTGTCGTACAGCGCCTCGATGGTGTCCTGTCCGATGTATTCGATGCGTCCGTCGGCGACGGCTTCGTCAAAGTCGGCCAGCTTCACGTCGTCAAACACGTCGGTCTTCTGCATCTCGGCGTACACCGCGTCCGCGGCTTCTTCCGTCATCTGGCAGCCGTCGGGGCCGTACGCCTTGTAGCCGTTGTACTTGGCGGGGTTGTGGCTGGCCGTGACCATGATGCCGGCGTCGCATTTCAGATGGCGCGTGGCAAAGCTGAGGGCGGGCACGGGCATCAGCTCCCGGTACAGGTGCGCCTTCACGCCGTTGGCGGCGAGAACGCGCGCCGCCTCTCTGGCAAACACGTCGCTCTTGATGCGGCTGTCGTACGAGATCGCGACGGACTTTTCACCCGGCGTGCTCGTGAGGTAATTGGCCAGGCCCTGCGTGGCCTTGCGGACCATGTAGATGTTCATACGATTCGTACCGGCTCCCAGCACACCGCGCAGACCGGCCGTACCGAACGCAAGCTCAACGGCAAAGCGGTCGTTGATCTCCTCTTCAACACCCTGAATGCTCAGCAGTTCCGGACGCAGATCCTTGTCGTCCACGGCACGCTCGAGCCAGCGCTCATAATCGGCTTTTACCATTCAGACACCTGCTTTCTTGCAGTATTCCCACACCGGAGAGATATGTCCCCGATATGTTTCTTAGTAATATAATAACCCCATTCGGGCGCCGATGTCAATGAACTCTTGCCGCGGGCGGCCGCGCGTTATATACTGGATACAACACCTTTTGTGTGGAGGGGTCGTATGTTTTCCAAGGTGAACAGCATGGGCGTTTTTGCCCTGAACGGCTTTGCGGTGCAGGTGGAAGCGGATATCAGCGGCGGACTTCCGCAGTTTTCCATCGTGGGTCTGCCTGACAGCGCCGTGAAGGAGTCCGCCGACCGTGTGCGCACGGCCATGAAGAATCTGAAATACAGCTATCCCGTGAGCCGCATCACCGTCAACCTCGCTCCGGCCGACAAGCGGAAAACGGGGCCGGTGTACGACCTGCCGATTTTCCTCGCGCTTCTGGCCGCCGGAGGCGTGCTCCCGCCCGTTCCGCCCGGCTGCGCGTTCGTCGGCGAGCTCTCGCTCGACGGTATGGTCCGCAGCGTATCCGGCGTTCTGCCGATGGCGCTCGCGGCGCGCCGCAACGGCATCCGACGCTTTTTCGTCCCGGCGGACAACGCCGCCGAGGCCGCTGTCGTGGACGATCTGGAAGTCTATCCGGTCGTCAGCGCCAACGACGCCGTGCTGCATCTCAAGGGCGAAGCGCTGATTCCCCGCGCGAGCGCACCGGACGTCTTTGCGTCCGGCGCTCCCGTCCCGGATTTCTCCGACGTGCGCGGACAGCTCGAAGCGCGCCGCGCTCTGGAGGTCGCAGCGAGCGGACGGCACAACATTCTGTTTGTGGGGCCTGCCGGTTCGGGCAAGAGCATGCTTGCACACCGGCTTCCCGGCATTCTTCCGCCGCTCACACGGGAGGAAGCCTTTGAGACGACGAGCGTCTACTCCGTCGCCGGGATGCTGCCCCGCGGCAGCGGCCTGATCCACACGCCGCCGCTCCGCGCGCCGCATCACACGGTGAGCAGCGCGGGCCTTGTGGGCGGCGGGTCTGTTCCCCGTCCGGGCGAAGTGAGCCTCGCGCACAACGGCGTGCTGTTTCTCGACGAACTGCCCGAATTCCGCCGCGACGTTCTGGAACTTCTCCGCCAGCCGCTCGAGGACGGCGTCGTGACCGTCAGCCGTGCGACGGGCTCCGGCATGTTCCCCTGCCGCATCATGTTCGTCGCTGCCATGAATCCCTGCCCCTGCGGGAACTTCGGCCACCCCACCAAGCCCTGCACCTGCACGCCGCCGATGATCGACCGCTATCTCCACAAGATCTCCGGCCCTCTTCTCGACCGCATCGACCTGCACGTCGAGCTCCGTCCGGTCGAGTACGACGACCTGGCCTCTCCCGAGAAAGGTGAGGACAGCGCCTCCATCGCGCTGCGCGTTCAAAAAGCACGCGAGATTCAGGCAAAACGCTACGAGGGCATGAGCATCCACTGCAATTCGCAGCTGACGAGCGACATTCTTCGCGATGTGTGCCGTCTGACGCCGGATGCACAGAAGCTGCTCCGGCGCGCGTTCGACAAGATGGGATTCTCCGCTCGCGCGCACGACCGCGTGCTCAAAGTCAGCCGAACGATCGCGGATCTCGACGGGAGCGAAGAGATCTGCGCCGAACACATCAGCGAGGCGGTCCAGTACCGCAGTCTTGACCGCAAGTACTGGTATCACCGCTGAAAGCGCAAATTTTCAAACGATGCACCGCAGTTTTATTGCGGTGCATTTCTTTTTTCGCAAAAATTGTGAAGAAAACAAACCCGCTGCGCCGTCAACATGAGCAAGGAAGCAGAAAGGGTGGTTTTGACATGGCAATGCTTCAGGTACAACATCTTCAAAAGATTTATTCGACCCGTTTCGGCACGATGCGGGTACAGGCGCTGCGCGATGTGGACTTCAGCGTGGAAGAGGGCGAGTTCGTCTCCGTGATGGGCGAATCCGGCTCCGGAAAGACGACGCTTCTGAACATTCTCGCGGCGTTGGACAAGCCGACGGAGGGCGCTGTGTTTCTCGACGGACAGCCGCTTGCCGGCGTCCCCGACCGCAAGCTCTCCGCGTTCCGCCGCGACCGGCTCGGCTTCGTCTTTCAGGACTTCAACCTCCTGGACACGTTCACGCTGCGCGACAATATTTTTCTTCCGCTCGTTCTGGCGCGCCGCCCGTACGCGGAGATGCAGGCAAAACTCGCCCCTCTGGCTGAGATGCTCGAGATCAGCGACCTGCTCGACAAATATCCGTACGAAGTCTCCGGCGGCCAGAAGCAGCGCGCGGCCGTGGCGCGCGCCGTCATTACGAACCCCTCGCTTTTGCTGGCGGACGAGCCGACGGGCGCGCTCGATTCCCGTGCCAGCATGAAGCTGCTGGAGATGTTCCGGCGCATCAATGAAAACGGCCAGACCATCGTGATGGTGACGCATTCCGCCATCGCCGCGAGCCGCTCCGACCGGGTGCTGTTCATCAAGGACGGCGTCGTCTTCCATGAACTGCGCCGGGAAGAACAGGAAACCGACGACTCCCTGTTCGCCCGTGTGAACGAGGCGCTGACGATGCTCTCGACGGGGAGGCTGGTCGGATGAAAGCCTTTTTCCCAAGAATCGCGGCCGTGAATCTTGCGGGCAACAAAACGGCCTATCTTCCCTATCTCCTGACGAGCAGCGTGTGCGTTGCGACGTTCTACATCATGCTCACGTTCGCCATCAGCCCTGAGATGGCCCGTGTGCCGTACGCGACGGGAGCTGTGATGCTGTTCGGGTTCGGCACGGTCATCATCGCGATTTTCTGCGCCGCTCTGCTGTTCTACGCCAACAGCTTTCTCATCCGGCGCAGAAAAAAGGAATTCGGACTGTACAGCGTGCTCGGCATGGAAAAGCGCCATGTCGGTGTGGTGCTTTTCTTCGAAACGCTGTACACGCTCGCAGCCAGCCTGATTCTCGGCCTCATCGGAGGGACGCTCCTGTCCCAGCTTCTCTTCGGAGCGCTGTCGTCGCTTCTCTCCTTTGACGTCGTCTTCAGCATTTCCTTCTGCGACGCGGCCGCCATCGCCGCCTGCATCCTCTTCGGCGGCCTGTTCGCCGTCATTTTTCTCTACAATCTGCTGCACCTGTATCAGGCGAGCCCCGTCTCGCTGCTGCACGGAGAACAAACCGGCGAACGAGAGCCCCGCGCATCGTGGATTCTGACGATCATCGGCCTTGCCGCCCTCGGCGGCGGCTACACGATCGCGGTCGTGCGCACCAACGCCGTTACGTCCATCCCCGATTTCTTTCTGGCGGTGCTTCTCGTCATCATCGGAACGTTCTGCCTGTTTACGTCGGGCAGCATCAAATTTCTGAAAGCGCTCAAACGCTCCAAGCGCTTTTATTATAAACCGGAAAACTTCATCTCCCTGTCCGGCATGCTCTTCCGGATGAAGCGCAACGCCGCCGGGCTCGCGAGCATCTGCATCCTTTTCACGATGCTGCTCGTGACAGTTTCGACCACGCTGTGCCTGTACCTCGGCCGGGAATCCTCCCTGCAGCAGCTGTATCCCACTGCGGTAACGGCGTTCGGAGAAGCGTCCGGCGCGGATGACGTCACCGAAGCCCTCAACACCGCGGAAAGCATTGCGCAGGAGAACGGCGCCGAACTCACCCGCTCGCTCGTGTTCCGCAGCGGAACGCTCGTGTTCACGGAACAGGACGGGACACTGGTTCTCACTCAGGACGGTGACGAAGCGGATCATTTCGTCTACGCCACGATCGTCCCGGCGGAGGATTACGCCGCTCTCTCCGGGGAAGAAGTTGTGCTTGAACCAAACGAATTCCTGCTCGCATCGTCTTCCCTTTCTCAGGACACCGTTCTCTCTCTGAACGGCACCGAGTACCGCTGCGCGGGTGAAGCGGACGCGCTCAATGCCGTGACGCAGACCGGCCTTGCCGGCATGGACATGCAGTTCGCCATGATCGTCTGCCGCGATGCGGAGAGCCTTCTCACATCCGCGGGCGGCAGCCTGACCGGGTTCAACGGATACTTCGACGTGACGGGCGGCGACGAGGCGGAGACTGCGTTCGCCGAAGCGATCGCGTCATCCGGGTGCGCGTTTTCCTATGCGAGCTCGCGCGCAGACGTTGCACAGGAATGGTACGCTTTGTACGGCTGTTTCCTGTTCCTCGGCCTGTTCTTCGGCGCACTGTTCCTGATGGCGACCGGGCTGATCATTTACTACAAACAGCTGAGCGAAGGCTTTGACGACAGCACGCGGTTTGCGATCATGCAGAAAGTGGGCCTGTCGCCCGAGGAATCGCGCAGAGCGATCCGGCGCCAGATCCTACTCGTCTTCTTCCTGCCGCTTGCCGCCGCGGCGCTCCACCTTGTGTTCGCCTACAACATCATCTGCAACATTCTTCTCATTCTCGGCGTGACCGACCGCATGCTGTTCGCCTGCCTGTGCGCCGCAACGTTTGTCCTGTGCGCCGCGGTCTATTACCTGATCTACCGCCTGACAAGCCGGACGTATTCGCGGCTTGTCAGAGCCTGAAAGGAGTTTTTCCATGAAAAAGCTGATTGCTGTTTTGGCGGCGCTCGCCGCCGCATCCGCCGCCGCGCTGTACTGGCTCGGCAAGTCCTCACACCGCCGGTAAACGAAAAAGGCGGGCCGCATCTCCTGCATGGGATGCGGCCCGTTTTTTATTTGTGGTATTTTGTTCCGGCGAGAATGGAATATGCGCGATAAATCTGCTCGAGCAGCATCACGCGCGCCAGCTTGTGGGGGAACGTCATGGGGCTCATCGAGAGCCGGAGCGACGCGGCGGACTTGACGCGCGGCGACAGCCCGTGCGACGAACCGATCACGAACGCCATGTCACCGCTTCCGCTCAGCGCGCGGCGTTCAAATTCCGCCGCAAGCGCTTCGCTCGGCATCATCTTGCCCTCGATGCACAGTGCGATGATCGAGGCCCCTTTCGGAACGGCCGCGAGGATCGCACTGCCCTCTTTTTCCAGCGCTTTGGCCACTACGGCGTCCGACGCGTTTTTCTCTGAAATGGTCTCCTCGGGGATCTCCACCATGCGGAAACGGCAGAATGCCGCGAGGCGCTTCTGGTATTCGGCGGCAGCCGCCGAAAAATACGCTTCGTTGAGCTTTCCCACGGCGATGAGTGTGACTGACTGCATATTTCTCTCCCCCGTTTACACCGCACACACCGGCGAGATCTCGTACCGGCTTGCAGCGCGGACGACGCAATCCTGCTGCGGAACGATTCCGGCCTGCAGAAACGCCTCGCGGACGCTCTGCATCGCCAGCTCAGGCAGATTGTTTTCACTGCTGAGGTGACACAGATGGATGTTTTTGCACCCCGTCTGCACAAGTTTCGTCACCGCTGCCGCGCTCTCCTCGTTGCACAGGTGCCCGTTTTTCGAAGCGATGCGGCGCTTCAGATAATACGGATACCGCCCCGTCATGAGCATATGTACGTCGTAGTTCGATTCAAGCGCCACAATGTCCGCGAGGTACAGATTGGCCATCACTTCATCGGACACGAAACCGAGGTCCGTGGCGATGGCGAGTGTCTTTCCCTTCGGCGACGCAATACGGTAGCCGTGACAGTCCGCCGCGTCGTGGCTTGTGGGAAACGCGCTGACGCCGAACCCGGCAATGTCGATCGTCTCACCGTCCACGGGAATCAGTTCCGCCGTGGGCGGCACGAGCTGCTGCCGGGCGAGTTCGTCCAGCGTGAGCTGCGACGCATACACAGGGACGTGGTGATGCTTCAGAAACACCTTCAGACCCGCCACGTGGTCGGAGTGCTCGTGCGTGACCAGAATGCCGCCGAGGTCTTCCGGCGCGATGCCGAGTTCCGCGAGCGAGGTCTTCGTGCAGCGCGCGGAGCGGCCCATATCCACCAGAAGCGCGCGGCCGTCTTCCTCGAACACAGCGCAGTTTCCGGACGAACCGGAGTATAAAGTCGTAAATCGTGCCATTCGGCTCTCTCACCTCATGAAAAAAGGGCCTTGCGGGAAGGCCCTTGCATGGAATCTGTTTTGTGCTTACAGCGCCTGCGGCAGCGCGTGCTCCGGCTTGCCGACGCGGCGGATGTCCGCTCCGACGCCGCGGAGCTTTTCAACGATGTCCTCGTAGCCGCGCTCAACGTGGCTGATATCGTCCACTTCACTCGTCCCCTTGGCCGCCAGCGCCGCGAGGATCAGAGCCGCGCCCGCGCGGAGATCCGGCGCGCGCATCGGCGCCGGGAACAGTTCCGGAACGCCCTCGATCACGGCGACGCGCCCGTCGACCTGGATGTTCGCACCCATGTGCACCAGCTCGTCCACATAGCGGAAACGGTTTTCCCAGATTCCCTCCGTGACGATGGATGTGCCGCGCGCACGCGTGAGAAGCACCGTCATCAGCGGCTGCATATCCGTCGGGAAGCCGGGGTGCGGCATCGTCTTGATGTTGAGCGGTTCAATGTCCACCGTGCGGTAGACGCGCACCGCGTCGTCAAACTCCTCGATGGTCGCGCCCGCCTTTTCCAGCTTGGATGTGATCGGCTCGAGGTGCTTCGGAATGACGTTTTTGATGAGAATGTTGCCCCCGGTAATCGTCGCGGCCACCATATACGTGCCCGCCTCGATCTGATCGGGGATGATGGAATACGTACCGCCATGCATCGAGCGCACGCCGCGGATCTTGATGACGTCCGTACCGGCGCCGCGCACGTCGGCACCCATCGTGTTGAGGAAGTTCGCAACGTCGACGATGTGCGGCTCTTTGGCCACGTTTTCAAGCACCGTCAGACCGTCCGCCATCACAGCCGCGAGCATCGCGTTGATGGTCGCGCCGACGGAGACCGTATCAAAGAAAACCTCGCCGCCGCGGAGCTTGTCCGCCTCGACGCTGATCATGCCGTACTCGACGGAATCCTTCGCGCCCAGCGTGGAAAACGCCTTCAGGTGCTGGTCGATCGGGCGCGGGCCGAGGTTGCAGCCGCCGGGCATGGCGACCGTCGCCTTTCCGAAGCGGCCGAGCAGAGCGCCCAGGAAATAGTACGACGCACGCATGGCGCGGGACAGCGCGTCCGGCACGCTCGTCTGCGTGACGTGAGTGGTGTCCACTTCCAGCGTATGCTTGTCGATCACACGGACGGAAGCCCCCATTGCCGTCAGGATGTCCACAGACGCAGCGACGTCACTGATGCAAGGAAGGTTCTCGATCACGCATTTGTCGGCCGCAAGGATCGTAGCGGGAAGAATGGCGACCGCCGCATTTTTGGCGCCGCTGATCGTTACTTCACCCACGAGCGGCTTGCCGCCGCGAATTACGAATTTCTCCAAATCCTCAAATCTCCTTTGATTTGATACCGTCCGGAGCCAAGCGGCATCCGGGGCGGTGGGCGCGCCCGAAATGCGGGCACTGTATGTGTCTGAAAACCAGATTCGGTTTTGATAAGTGCAGATAACCTTTTATATTATACCCAAGCACAGCCCTCTTTGCAACAGTTTTCAAAGAAAAACAAGGCCCGGATGCGGGCCTTGTTTTGTGAAGTGTGTCCAGAATGCGATTCTTAAGTCTTAAGGCGCCGTGACAAATTTTGCCGGATCGCACAGCTGGCCGTTGTACAGAATTTCGAAATGGCAGTGGTTGCCCGACGAGCGCCCCGTGCTGCCGACATAGCCGATGATCGTTCCTTTGGTCACGTATTGTCCCGAAGTGACAGCCAGTGCGCTGCAATGGCCATAGATCGTCGTGTAGCCGTTTCCGTGGTCGATCTTCACGTAGTTGCCGTAGCTCCAGTTGTAGCCGTTCGGGTCGGAACCGGCAAATTCCACCACGCCGTTGTCCGCCGCATAGATATATGTGCCGTACGACGCACAGATGTCGAGGCCGCGGTGCGCCTGACCCATGAAGCCGCGGCTCTGGTACGTGTAGTCGGGAACAGGCCACATGAAGTCCCCCGTTCCGGCCGCACCGGCCGTTCCGCTGATCGTCTGGGTTCCGATGCGCGTGATCTCGTTCACGGCAGGAACAACGTTCTCCTCCGCGACAAATTCGCGGCTCATCTCCACGCCGTCCATATAGGTGACGTCATAGATCGCATCGCGGGAGCCGTTCACACCTTCCTGAACGACTTCGCGCTTGCCCCACGTGAGCGTGTCATCCTCCACCGTCTGCTCTTCGTAGACGAGTTCTTCCGTCACCGTCGTGCGGACGATCTGCTTGACGCGCAGCATGTTGACCGAAGCCTGCGTACCGTCGTCGAGCGTCACAGGCGTTTCGCCTCGCAGTTTGGAGAGCACCGAATCAAGCGGTTCGAGCGTGCTGGTAAAGTACAGACCTTCCACCACTTCGACGTTCTGCCAGAACTCGACGCGCAGGTTCGGGTTGTTTGCGTCTTCGTAAGGGGCCTTCACGGCCTCCAGCGCTTCGTTGAGGCCCGCGCTGTCCGAGGCCACGCCGATCAGAAGCCCGTCCACGATCACGCCGGACGCCTCCTGAATCTGCTCGTCGGACGTCTCGATCAGCCGGTCCGCCAGCTCCGTCACGTTGCGCATCGCCGCTTCCGGCACAGCCGCAATGGTGAACGTCGGCGAAACCGACCACTCCTCTTCCGTACCCGTGTTGCGGATACGGCCTTCCACGTATTTCTGAGCCTCTTCGTACACGGTCTCGTCCGCGATGTAGCCGACGATCTCGCCGCGGTATTCCACCGCCAGCGCGTAGTTCTGCCCGAGGACCGACCAGACCACCACACCGAACACGGCCGCCGCTCCGATCGGGAACAGATAGGACAGAGACCGCCGGATCAGGCCACTGTACACGCGCACGCCGCGCATGAAATAGCTTGTCCCCGCCTTGACCGCCGAGCCGCCCGTCTCACGCTCCGCCCGGATGACGGCCGCGATGTTGGAAAAGCCGCTGACCGCCTGCCGGAACGGCGAGAGAAGGTCGTTTCCGAGCGACATAAAAAACGGCCGGATGTTCCGGTGGAACAGCCGGGCGAACACCGACCCCAGCAATATGAAAATTCCCGGGACGCGCGCAAGAAGGCGGAACGCGCGGACGAACATGTACTCGGCCTGAAAACCGATGTCGTACAGCAGCACGCCCAGCGAGTGCCAGAAGCCTTCCCGGCGGCGCCTGTTTACGGATTTCTTTGCCGCTTCCACGCTGTTCCTCCTCTCTGTTTTTTGTTTGAAGCGAGTAATATTATGGCACAAAGTGCCGCCGCATGCAAGCGCGCATTTGCTATTCTCGCAAAAATATCACGCTTTATCGAGGTATTACAAATGTGAAAATTCTTTGTTGTCCCATCCGCACCTTCGGCACACCGAAAGCATATCCGGCGGCGGCGCGCTCTGCACGCGCACCGTCCGCCCTGTCTCCGGGTCTGGAAATGCGATCTGCGCACAGTGGAGCGCGTGGCGGCTGATGAGCTCCCGGCTGCCGCCGTAGAGATCGTCCCCGGCGAGCGGATGGCCGATGTGTGAAAAGTGCACGCGGATCTGATGAGTTCGGCCCGTCACCGGGTTGCACGCCGCAAGGCTGCATCCGCCCGACGACGCGAGCACCGTGTACTCCGTGCGGCTTGGCCTCCCGGATTCATCCACACAGCGCCGGATGATGGAATCAGCGCACCGGGCGACGGGAGCGTCGATGACTGCGTCGCCCAGGGGCAGCTCGCCCTCCACGATCGCAAGATACACCTTCCGGACGCCTCTCGCCAGCACCGACGCCGCCCATGTGTTTTTGGCGCACAGAACAAGACCGCTCGTATTGCGGTCGATCCGGTTGACCGGGCGGAACACGCCCTCTTCCCCGCGCGTTTCCAGCACGCCCATCCACGCGTTGCCCAGCGTGCCGTCGTGATACCCCAGCGTGGGATGAACGGCCATGCCCGCAGGCTTTTCAAGAACCGCGGCGTGCGCGGATTCGTACGCAATGGTCACGGGGATATTCTGTGCAGTCACGCTTGTGTCCCGCTCCGGCGGAAGCGTCAGCACAATGTGTGCGCCCGTGTGCACGCGCTCATTGGCGCGCAGCGCAGCACCGTCCACGCGGATGCCGTCCGTATTTTTGAGCTGTGTGAGCAACGACGCGGAGACAAGCCTTGCGCGCAGCACGTCGCGCAGCAGCCAGCCGTCTTCATGCTCTTTTACATCAAAGGAAAGCGTCATGGGCGAAAAGCTCCTTTTGCACACAAGAAAAGGCCGCCTTTCGGCGGCCTTGTTGCCGTTTGGACTCGGAAATCAGTACGCAACGCCCTCGGCGAGCATCGCGTCGGCCACCTTGATGAAGCCGGCGACGTTCGCGCCCACCATCAGGTTGCCTTCCGCACCGCACGCGACGGACGCGTCGTATGCGTTGTGGAAAATGTTCTTCATGATGCCCTGCAGGCGGGCATCGACTTCCTCGAACGTCCAGGACAGGCGCAGCGAGTTCTGGCTCATCTCGAGACCGCTCGTGGCAACGCCGCCCGCGTTGGCCGCCTTGGCCGGGCCGTACAGGACGCCGTTCGCCAGATACACGCTGATGGCTTCCGGCGTGGAGGGCATGTTCGCGCCTTCGCACACGACCTTGCAGCCGTTGGCGACGAGAGCCTTGGCGCTCTCCTCGTTGATCTCGTTCTGCGTGGCGCACGGCAGCGCGATGTCGCACGGGATCGTCCAGATGCCGGAGCAGCCGTCGTGATACTCAGCCGTGGGCACTTCCTTGACGTACTCGGAAATGCGGGCGCGGCGGTTGAGCTTGATGTCCATGACAACGTCGAGGTTGACGCCGTTCTTGTCGTAGATGTAACCCGTGGAGTCGGACAGAGCGACCACTTTCGCGCCGAGCTGCGTGGCTTTCTGCGTCGCGTAGATGGCCACGTTGCCGGAGCCGGAGATCACGACCGTCTTGCCCTTGAAGCTGTCGTTCTTCATGCAGTTGAGCGCTTCCTCCGTGAAGTAGCACAGGCCGTAGCCGGTGGCTTCCGGACGCACAAGGCTGCCGCCGTAGGACATGCCCTTGCCGGTCAGAACGCCGGTGACTTCGTTGCGCAGGCGCTTGTACTGGCCGAACATATAGCCGATCTCACGCGCGCCGACGCCGATGTCGCCCGCGGGCACGTCCGTGAACTGGCCGATGTGCTTGGACAGCTCCGTCATAAAGCTCTGGCAGAAGCGCATGATCTCCGCGTCGGACTTGCCTTTCGGATCGAAGTCCGAACCGCCCTTGCCGCCGCCCATGGGCAGGCCGGTCAGGCTGTTCTTGAAGATCTGTTCAAAGCCGAGGAATTTGATGACTGAGGCGTTCACGCTCGGATGCAGGCGCAGGCCGCCCTTGTACGGGCCGATGGCCGAGTTGAACTGGACGCGGTAGCCGCGGTTGACCTGAACCTTGCCAGCGTCATCCATCCACGCCACGCGGAACTGGATGAAGCGCTCCGGCTCCACGATGCGCTCCAGAATTCCCCACTTCTCGAGTTCCGGATGCTTCTCCACATAGGCCTCGAGGCTCTCGAGCACCTCGCGGACAGCCTGCAGGAATTCCGCCTCGCCTTTGTTGCGGGCTTCAACCTGCTCGTACACGCGTTTCAGATATTCGTTTTTGAACATACTCCCTTTTCCCCTTTCCGCGCACAACTGTCTTTGTGCGCTGTACGAATTCTATTATAATCTCCGATATCCGTTGAATCAAGAAAAAATTTGCAGAAAGTGTAAGTTTATGGTATAGTAAATATCGCTCCGCGAGCAAAACATACGGCGGCGGAGGGCTTTGCGCCCTCTGAGGAAAGTCCGGGCTTCACAAGGGAACGGTAACTGCTAACGGCAGCCGGGGGTGACCCCAGGGATAGTGCAACAGAGATGAGACTGCCCGTCTTTCGGGACGAGCGATGGTGGAAAGGTGCGGTAAGAGCGCACCGGCGCGCTTGGTGACTTGCGCGGCCGTGTAAACCCTACCGGAAGCAACGCCCATATGAGAACACATGCGTGCCCTTGCGCGTTCTCGGAGGCGGCTGGAGCTGTGCGGCAACGTACAGTCGAGATAGATCGTCGTTTAATACAGAACCCGGCTTACGGTTTGGTCGCGGAGCATAAAAAAACACCCGGCATTTGCCGGGTGTTTTTTTGTTCCGCGCAGGGGGGCTGCGCTTCACAAAGAGCGAAGAAGACCGTTCTGGATGGTCATTCGGGGATCGGCTCTGTTCCGAAATACGCGCAGATGGCTTCATAATACGCGCGCGCCGCGTTCTTGCAGCCCGTTTCCGAGGCCCATGCATTGCAGTCGGCCTGATCGGACAAAAAGCACTGTTCGACCAGCACGGCCGGACAGGTCGTCTTCTCCAGAACGCCGAACGTCACCTCGCTGCGCACGGTGGTGTCGCTCGCCTCTGCGATGATCTTATCGTATGTACCGTCGCCGTTATCGACGTAATATGCGTACCGCACGCCGGACTGGCCGCGGATCTCCGCGCCCGCGCTGCTCATGGCGGAGACGATGGCGTTGGCAAATGCCAGTGAGCCGTCGTGCGTTGCGCGGCCGGGCGTCTGCGCATAGCATTCGAACCCGGACGCCGTGAGCGTCTCATCGTAATTCCCGTGGATGCTCAGAAAGAGTGATGCATTGTTGGAATTCGCCACATCCGCACGCCCGGCGATGCTCAGTCCCTCGCCGTTTTCGCGCGTGCGCATCGGTGTGTAATTTTCGTCCTGCTCGAGCCACGCGATGAGCGCGTCCGTCGTATCTTCGATCATGTCGACTTCCACGACGTAGCCGCTGTCGGTGCCGAGGTCGATACCGCCGTGCCCCGCGTCGATGACGACGGTATACGGAGGCCCTTCCTGTACATTCTCCTCTTTCGTCTGACCGGCCGCCGGGAGCGCCGGCTCTTCCGGGACTTCCGCACCTCTGTGCGTCACGGCAAGAACAATGCTCACCAGAAGAATCGGAATCAGCATCAGAATGCCCATACAGCCCCAGCGGCGCGTCAGTTTCCGTTTTTTTCTGCGGCGCGCGTGCGCCGGACGCGGCGGCGCTCCCGCACGGGAACGAGGTTCCGGCTGCATCTCTGCGTGCACCGGGGCCGCACTGCGGCGGGCTGCCTGCGAGGGCTGCGGACGGCGCGCACCGGACGGTGACGGACGCCTCTGTGACGCCGGACGGCGGCGCTGCGGTGCGGGCTGCTGACGCCGCGGTGGCTCCTGCGCAGACGGCGCACGATCCACATAAATGTCTCTGTACTCTTCCCGCACCCTGTCGTCCTCCTCACAGCCTGTCCGTTTTCTGCCGATTCTATTGTAATGGCCGAATGTGTCCAAATTGTATCAGCCGCAAAATTTTTTCATTCATAAGACGACGGAGACCAGCCGTTCGTTTCATTCTTTTCTGCAATTTCAATCAATCACAACGGCGCGGCTGCCCACTTCTGCAAAACTTCGGAGGAAATCCGTTTTGTCCACGTGGCGTGTTCCGCGCAGCGGGTCGGCCACAACGCACAGGTCCTCCCCCATTCCCGTGAGGACGATGCAGTGCAGATTCATATAGGGTTCGATCACTTCTCCCGTTGCCGTGTCGGTCCATACAAAATCTCCTTTGTACGGCGCGGAAAAATCGAGCGTGACCCAGACGATGACCGGAATGTCCCGATTGAGATACTCCCGGAGCCCCTCCTGCGTCACCCCGGTGACGTCGTGCGCGCGCAGCGTGCTGCCCTGCGCTTCCAGATAGGCGTTCGCCCCTTCGCACACGGGCCCGGCAAAACAGTAAAATCCGCGGGACGTCGCGGGGTCGCCGGGATAAGCCGTCTCCGGGTTCGGGCCGGTGCGCACGGAACCGTCCTCGGTAAAATCCACGCGTGGGATGTAATCGTACGCGATCTCCATTTTATCCGCAGGAAACCCGAGATAGTTCAGCACCTGCGTGAGGCTCGCCGCCTCGCAGCCGTTCGGAAGTTCCGGCTTCTGGAGGACCGGTTCCACGGGAAGCCCGGTGAGGAACGTATCGTCCCAGCCTGACGCAAT
Source organism: uncultured Ruthenibacterium sp. (assembly GCA_944386565.1). Lineage (GTDB taxonomy): Bacteria > Bacillota > Clostridia > Oscillospirales > Ruminococcaceae > Ruthenibacterium. The sequence goes on from CALXBO010000011.1 coordinate 42,309, forward strand.
CCGCAGCGACAGCGCCGCCGCGCCGAGCATCAGAACCCACACAAAGCACTTTGCGAGGAACTTCCGGTTTCTCCTTTTTCTCACCGCGGCCCGTGTCCGGGGCATTGTGTGAATCCGCCGTGTACATACTGCTTCCATGCGTCTCCCTCCTTGCAAATACAACTGTAAAAATGCGGTGTATCTGACTTGTTACCGCACATTATCCGCTGTGTATCCACACAAAAAAAGACGCATAAAATTTGATTTTGTTGCAAAAAGAAGGCCTCTTCCCCACTCGGGAAGAGGCCTTTGTCATGCCAGAAACAATACGCGCAGGATCAGCATTGCCACGACGCCGGGAGCTCCGAGCACCGCGGCGGCAAACGCCGTGCACCAGTTGACCGCAATGCCCACGCCGGTATACGACGCAAACAGATTGACGGCTCCCATTGCGCCGACGCCGCACACGGCGCTGAGAAATGCTCCGCGCCACGGATGGCGCGAGCGGCACAGCGCCGTGCAGACCGCAATGAGACACACCGCGGCAAACACCGCCGCGCAGAAAACGGGGAACGTCATCATTGATCACCTCGTCTCATTTTATGAGACAGGCCCCCGTTTCATGCCGGGATAAAGTCGATGTGGCCCTGCGCCACATCCACGGACGCGAGCTTCACGCGCATCGAGTCGCCGATCTGCCAGCGGCGTCCGGTCGATGCATCCTGCAGGCACACGCCGTCCACGAGCGTCAGCTCGGACTGCGACAGCTCCTGCGCGCGGACGAGCCCCTCGACCGTGTTCGGGAGCTCCACATACACGCCGAAACTCGTCACGGAAGAGATCACGCCGTCGAACTCTTCGCCGAGTTTCGAGTGCATGAACTCCGCCTTGTAGCAGTCGGTGATGTCGCGCTCCGTCTGCATCGCCGTCACTTCGCACTCGCTCGACTGGCGGGCGGCCTCCGCGGCAAATCCCGCGAAGCGCTCTGCGATGTCCTTCGCATCCGCGCCCGCGCAGACCTGCGTCAGGATGCGGTGGATCGCCAGATCGGGGTAACGGCGGATGGGCGACGTGAAGTGCGCATAGTCCTCGAGCGCAAGGCCGAAATGGCCTTTCGGCGCGGGCTCGTACTTCGCCTTTGCCATCGTGCGCAGAACATTCGTGTGCACAAAGCGCTCGAGAGGCGTGCCGCGTGTGTCGTCAAGCAGCTTCGCGATCTCAAGTGCCGTCGGCTGCTCGCCCGCAAAGCTGTACGGCACGCCCGCCGCCGTCAGCGCCTGACGCAGCGCCGCGACGCGGTCGGGGTCGGGCGCTTCATGCACGCGGTACACAAACGGAATACCGAGACGGCGCGCCAGCGATGCCGCACAGGTGTTGGCGCAGAGCATGAATTCCTCGATCATGCGCTCCGCCACGCCGCGCGTGCGGCGCACCACATCGATGCACTCGCCCTCTTCGTTCAGAATGAGCGCGGCTTCCCCGCTCTCGATCTGCGCCGCACCGCGCGCCTCGCGCAGCGCATAGAGCTTTCCGAACAGCTCCCGCAGTGTCTCGATCACGGGAATGACGTCGCTGTATTTTTCGCGCGTCTCGCCGTCCGCCGTGCCGTCCAGAATCGCGTTGACCTCGCTGTAAACGCCCTTGACACGGGAGCGGATCACGGTCTTGCGGAAATCGTAATCGACGATCTTGCCCATCTCGTCCAGCTTCATGATGCACGAGAACGCAAGGCGGTCCTCCCCTTCGTTCAGGCTGCAGATGCCGTTCGAGAGCTGGCGCGGCAGCATCGGGATGACACTGTCGGCATAGTACACGGACGTGCCCCGGCGCAGAGCCTCCTTGTCGAGGCGGCTGCCGGGCGCAACGTAATGGCTCACGTCCGCAATGTGAACGCCGAGCAGGTATCCGCCCTCGATGCGCTCGGCATACACGGCGTCGTCGATGTCTTTCGTCTGCGCGGAGTCGATCGTAAAGATGGGCAGGTCGCGCAGGTCTTCGCGGCCGCGGCATTCCTTTTCGGAGACCGCGGACGGCAGTTCCTTCGCCTCCGCCTTCACCTTCTCCGGGAAGCGGCGGTCCATTCCGGCCGCGTACAGAATCGCCTGTGCGCAGTGGCGCGCCTGCGCGGAGGAACCGAAGCGCATCGCCACACCGGCGCGGTGATCCTCATGCGTCTCTCCGCGCTCGAGCATCACAATGGCAGCTTTTTCTCCGTCGCGCGCACCGCCCGCGGCGCTCTTCTTGATGGCGATGGACACGGCCGGGCAGTCGTCCGGCACAAGATACAGCCTGCCGCCCTCGGCGCGTACCGTGCCGACAAAGCCCGTCCGCGGGCGTGTCACGGCCGCGACGCGGCCCTCGGTGCGGTGATCGCCTTTGGCGCTCTCCACACGCTCCACGCGGATTCCGTCGCCGGGCATCGCGCCGTTCAGCGCGCGGCCGGGGATGAAAATGTCATCGGAGCCGTCGTCCGGGCGGGCAAATCCGAACCCCGCCGCCAGCTTGACGAGCGTGCACGGAACGGTCTCGCCCTCGGGTTTGGTGAGCGCGTAGCCGCCCTTCGTGCGCTGAACGCGGTTGTCACGCCGCAGCTCGTCCACCGTGCGGGCTACTTTCTTATCATTACCCAGCTTGTTTTTCAGTTCTTTCATCGTGCGCGGCTTCTTTTCCAGCTCGCGCAGGATTTTTGATTTGATGCTCATACTACTCTCCGACCTCTTACGGAAAAAGCCCGCCTTTTGAGACAAAGGCGGGCAACATCACACAAATGCTCTTTTACGCGATCACGCTGAACACACCGACAAGCAGCGTGCAGACAAAAAAGACGATACCGGCATACTTCGTATACTTGGCGAGGATGGCCGTGTTGCTGCGCATACGCGACTCGCCCATCATCATCTCGCCGCCGCCGATAGCACCGGACAGGCCGTTGCCCTTCGAATCCTGGAACAGGACCATCAGGATGATAGCAATGCTGGCGAAAATGAGAATCACGCCGGAAACGATCTCCAAAACACTCATGTGTGAAACCTCCTAAATCAATGCAGAAAATATGATAGCATAAAAAGCTTGGAATTGCAAGGCTTTTTGGGCGTTCCGCGCCGATTTTACATCAATTTCGTCTGTTCGGCCAGATCTTCGGCACGCAGGATGGCACCCATCGCCGGAAGCGTGCGCACGCGGTAGCGGTGCGGGTCGGCCAGTTCGAGCTCCGACGCCGGCCGCACGGAGACGATCGTCTGGTTCTTTTTCAGCGTGATGACGCCGACGCCCGCGGTGTTCTTCATCTGCTTTTCCGAGATCTGCGCCGAGTGCACGAGCAGCATGCGTCCCGCGCTGGTCTGGATGGCAAGCTCCGTCTCCTCCGGCAGATACAGCGCACAGACAAGGCCCGCTTTGTCGCTGTATGCGTTGACAAGCTTCTTGCGGTTGAGCTTTGTCGCATAGCTCGCGAGCGGCACTTTCGCCGCCTTGCCGTTGTCGAACACAAAGAGCATGTGGCCCTTGTAGTCCTCCGTGAGGACCATGCGCACCGGCGATTCCCCGTCGTCCATCGACAGGCGCGCCGGGATGTAGTCGCCCATCACACTGGCCTTTCCGTCGTCGAAATCGCCCACGCGGCACTTGTACACCTGCTGACGGTCGGTGAAGAACAGCAGTTCCGCATTGTTCTTCGACTCGATGCGCGCGATGATCTCGTCGCCCTCTTTGAGCTTCTGCTCTCCCGACATGCGCAGGGACTGCGGCGTGATCTTCTTGAAGTATCCCTCGCGGGTGAAGAACACCGTGACGGGATAATCCGGCATCGCGTCCGCACCGTCGTCCTCTTCATCTTCGGCAACATCATACAGAATCTCGCTGCGGCGCGGCTGGCCGTACTTCTTCGCGACCTGCTCGAGCTCGGCGATGATGATCTTCTTGATCTTCGCGGGATTCTTCAGAATGTCCTCGAGACGCGCGATATCCTCTTCCAGCGCCGTCGTCTCCTCGGTGCGCTTGAGGATGTATTCGCGGTTCAGATGGCGCAGCTTGATCTCCGCCACGTATTCAGCCTGCACGCGGTCGATGCCGAAGCCGATCATCAGGTTCGGCACCACTTCTTCCTCCTCGGCCGTCTCGCGCACGATGCGGATGGCCTTGTCGATATCGAGCAGGATGGCAGCGAGGCCTTTGAGCAGATGCAACCGCTTGCGCTTGCCGTTGAGCTCATGCTCCGTGCGGCGGCGCACGCAGATGATGCGGAACGCCGACCACTCGTTGAGAATCTCGCGCACGCCCATCACGCGCGGCATGCCGGACACAAGGATGTTGAAGTTGCACGAGAACGAATCCTCGAGCGGCGTCAGGCGGAACAGCTTCGCCATGACCTTCTCCGGGTCCTGCCCGCGCTTGAGGTCGATCGTGAGCTTCAGACCGTTGAGGTCGGTCTCATCGCGCATGTCGCTGATCTCGCGCACGCGGCCCGCCTTGACGAGTTCCGCGATCTTGTCCATGATGGCTTCGACCGTGGTCGTCGGCGGGATCTGCGTGACCTCGATCATGTTGCCGTCCTTGACGTACTCGTATTTTGCGCGCACGCGCACCGAGCCGCGGCCGTTCTCATAAATGTTATCAATGTCGCCCTCATTGTAAAGGATGTAGCCGCCGCCGACAAAATCGGGCGCCGGGAGCGTCGACTTGATATCGTGGTTCTTGTCCTTCAAAAGTGCGATCGTTGTCGCGCACAGCTCCGCGAGGTTGAACGAGCAGATGCTCGACGCCATGCCGACCGCAATACCCAGCGTGTTGTTCGCGAGGATCGTCGGGAACGTGACGGGCAGAAGCGTCGGCTCCTGCGTCGTGGCGTCGTAGTTGTCCACGAAATCGACGGTGTTCTTGTCGATGTCGCCGAAGAGCTCGGCACAGATATCCTCGAGCTTTGCCTCGGTGTAACGGGACGCGGCATACGCCATATCGCGGCTGTACGCCTTGCCGAAGTTGCCCTTGCCGGACACGTACGGCACGAGCAGGCTCTCGTTGGAACGCGCAAGGCGCACCATCGTGTCATAGATCGCGGCGTCGCCGTGCGGATTGAGGTGCATGGTGCTGCCGACGATGTTCGCGCTCTTCGTGCGCGCGCCTTTCAGAAGCCCCATCTCGTACATCGTATACAGAACTTTGCGGTGCGCGGGCTTGAAGCCGTCGATCTCCGGCAGTGCGCGGGAGACGATGACGCTCATCGCATAGGGCATGTAGTTCGTCTCGAGCGTCTCGGTGATGGGGGTCTCCATCACGCTGCCCGCGTCGAGGATTTCAACACCGTCGCCGAGCTGCGGGCGCGCCATCACTTTTTTGGGTTGTTTTTTCGCCATAGTTTCCCCTTTTCATCAGGAAAGGTCGAGTTCGTCGAGATACTCGTACCCGTGATTTGCAATGTGCTCCTTGCGCCCCGCGAGGTTGTCGCCCAACAGCAGGTCGAACACCTCGGCCGTGCGCTTCGCGTCCTCCGGCATCACCTTGATGAGACGGCGCGACTCGGGGTTCATCGTCGTGAGCCACATCATCTCCGGGTCGTTCTCGCCGAGACCTTTCGAGCGCTGGATGGTGTATTTTCCGTTTCCGATCTTCGCGAGGAACTCCGCTTTCTCTGTCTCAGTATAGGCAAAATACGTCTTGTCCTTCGCGGTGATCTCGTACAGCGGCGACTCGGCAATGAACACGTAGCCGTCGTTGATGAGCGTCGGCACAAGCCGGTACAGCATCGTCAGAATCAGCGTGCGGATCTGGTAGCCGTCCACGTCGGCATCGGTACAGATGACGACTTTGTTCCAGCGCAGATTCGCCACGTCGAAGCTCGCAAGGTCTTTCTTCGCCTTGCCCGAGAGTTCCACGCCGCAGCCGAGCACCTTGATGAGGTCGGTGATGATATCGCTCTTGAAGATGCGGTCGTAGTCGGCTTTCAGGCAGTTCAGGATCTTGCCGCGCACGGGCATGATGGCCTGATAGTCGCTGTCGCGGCTCTGCTTGACAGCACCGAGGGCGGAGTCGCCCTCCACGATGTAGAGCTCGCGGCGCGTGACGTCCTTCGAGCGGCAGTCGACAAACTTCTGCACACGGTTCGCGATGTCGAGCTGCGCCGTCATCGTCTTTTTGATGGACTGGCGCGTCTTTTCCGCGTGCTCGCGGCTCTGCTTGTTGACGAGCACCTGCGAGGCGATCTTCTGCGCCTCGTCCGGGTTTTCGATGAAGTAGACCTCCAGGCTGTGCTTGAGGAATTCCGTCATCGCCTGCTGCACAAAGCGGTTCGTGATGGCCTTTTTCGTCTGGTTCTCGTAACTTGGGTTCTTCGAAAAGCAGCTCGAGACAAAGATCAGGCAGTCCTGCACGTCGGCAAACGTGACCTTGCTCTCGTTCTTCTTATACATACCCTTCGACTTGAGGTAGGCGTCGATCTGGCTCACAAACGCCAGACGCACCGCGCGGTCGGGGCTGCCGCCGTGCTCGAGCCACGAGGAGTTGTGATAGTATTCGATGCACTGCGTCTTGTTGGAGAAACAGAACGCGGCGCTCATCTTCACCTTATATTCGGGGCGGTCGGGCGTGTCGCGGCCCGTCGCCTCGGACTGGAAAAAGCGCACGGGCGTGATGCTCTCGAGGTTTGCGATCTCCTCGACGTAATCCACGATGCCGTGCTCATAATAATATTCCGTTTTCTTCGCATCGCCCTCGGCAGTCTCGTCCGTGAACACGAAGCGCACGCCCGCATTGACGACCGCCTGACGCTTGATAACGTCGTGATAATACGCGGACGGAACGTTCGTATCGGTGAACACTTCCCCGTCCGGCTTCCAGCGGATGCAGGTTCCCGTCTTTTTGCGTGTGGACGGCTCTTTTTTCAGCCCGCCGACGTTCTCGCCCTTCTTGAATTCCAGATGGTAGTGGAATCCGTCGCGGTAGACGTCCGCGATCATCCACTCGGACGAATACTGCGTGGCGCACAGACCGAGGCCGTTGAGACCGAGCGAGTAGGCGTAGTTGTTCTCATCCGTGGAGTACTTGCCGCCCGCGTACAGCTCACAGAAGAGCAGTTCCCAGTTGTAGCGCTGCTCGCGCGTGTTGTAGTCGACCGGCATGCCGCGGCCGAAGTCCTCGACTTCGACCGAGCCGTCCTTGAACTTCGTGATCAGGATGCGGTCGCCGTAGCCGTCGCGCGCCTCGTCGATGGAGTTCGATAAAATCTCGAAAATGGAGTGGGCGCAACCGTCCACTCCATCCGATCCGAAAATAACGCCCGGGCGTTTGCGGACGCGGTCCGCACCCTTGAGCTGTGTGATAGTTTCATTGGTATAGGCTTGTTTTTTCGCCATGAAATCCTCCGGATTATTTCAGCAGCAAATTGATCGTCAGCGCGCCCGCGATGTAGAGAAGCGACGCCCCCGCCGTGATGATCGGCGCAAATTTCAGAATGAAATCCGCCGTCTCATCGCTCATCCACGACACGGCCGCCTCGCCGCCCTCGGGGCGGGACAGCTCATGGATCTGCGTGGTGGAGAGCACACGGGTCTGCTGCGTGTTCAGCGTGCGCGGTGCTTCGGCCTGCGCATGCTCGATGTTGTTCTGTGCAGCGCGCGCCACGCTGGACGCGGTCGTTCCCGCGGCCTGAGCTGCTTTCAGGCCCGCGCGCACAGCACCGTACAGAGCACGCTTGTCCGCGCCGCACTCACTGCAGGTGTCCGCACCGTGGCCGACGTTGTAGTTGAACGCACCGCAGGTGCACACCCAGCCGTCCGGCAGATTGCACGGCAGATAGTGCGCCTTTGAAAAGCGCATCGCCTCGTTCACGTAGTTGACCGTCACGGCAGGCAGTTTCTTGATCGCCGGCAGATCAATGTTCTCGCAGCGCGTCAGGTTGTAGCTGCGGCCGGTGCTGTATTCCGCGCGGATGAGGTTGACCTCCACGCTGCCGATGCGCTCCTCGCTGACGACTACCGCGTCGTCGGCGCCGAACAGCTCGCCTTCCCGCACATTGAGACCGTCGTAGACAAAATCATCCTCAAGCATGATCTCTCCGTCGGGAGACTTGCAGCGGAAATGCACCGTGAAGCTCGTGAGCGTGTCCACATGGACATTCTTGAATGTCAGCGTCGCAACGAGGTCTTCCGTCTCCTCCATGCGCAGAAGTTCCACGCGCACGAACTGGACGGGGCTGCCCTTGGAATAATACCGCGCGCGGGACTGCGCGATCGGCGTAAACTGATAACTCATATTGAATCGCACCACCTTATTGATCTCAGACACGGGACCGAAACGGCCGGAAATATCACATGAAAGCTTATCAAACTAATAGTTTATCATACTTCTTTCCGGAGTTCAACCGCTTTTCAGGACAGTATCGCAAGGCTTTTGAGCCATGCAAACGCGGTCGGCACAAACCAGAACGCGCCGAACGCCGCGACGAAAGGAAGCCAGACCGAAGCTGAAGGCCACACGCAGACGGCTTCGCCGCGGTCCAGACGGTCCGCCAGCTGAACGCTCCGCAGCGGGAATTTGCCCGCCAGCGAGAGCAGCAGCGGCGCAGCAAACCCGACGGCCGCCAACTCTTTCGCGTACGGCAGAAGGTCAAAGTAGATCGTGTTGGTGCGCATCGTTTCTGCTCCGCTCACGAGGAGACCGGCCCATTCGCCCAGCACGCCGAAATCGAACAGATTGCACTCGAGCTGCGCGGGGAACCGGTAAAACACCAGCACAAAGAACGACGCGGTGAAAATGATCTGTAACACCAGCCACCAGAGTCTGCGGCGCGAAGAGAGCGTCGTCAGAATCAGGAACGGCGTGAGGAGGATCAGCCACTGCGGATGCCACTCCACACAGAGGAACAAAACCGCAAACACCGCCATGCAGACGTAGAGCGATTTGTCCCGCAGCGAGCGCTCGTCCGCCGGGCGCCATGCCCAGCAGATCATATACAATACAGCCAGCAGCGTCAGAACAAGCGACGGCGCGGCCTCCACACCGAGCCGCTGCACAAACAGACGGTCGGCAATGAGGCCATTGAAAAATCCGGCGTCGCCGTCCCGGCCGCGGAATAAAAGCATCCCCGGCAGATACAGCCACAGGCACAGCGCACCGTACCCGATCAGACGCAGCACGCGTTTTTCCCGGAGAAGCAGAAACGGGATCGCGATGAACAGTGCGAACATCTTGAACACCATTGCTGCACCGATGACAAGGCAGAATGCAGGCATTCGGCCGTCCCAGTAGAGCAACAGCGCCCAGAGCAGAAACACAAGGCACAGGCTGTCGTACTGCCCCATCGCGAGCACGGTGAAGAAAGCAATCGGACAGAGCCAGAACGCATACGGCGCCCATGCCGCGTCATCGTCAGTACAGCCCATCTTCCCCGCCAGCTCCCCGAGGAGAAGACCGCTCACTGCCCACGCGCCGACGCCGAGCAGCTTCGTCCACAGCACAAACGCAAAATCGGAAACCGGCAGGAAAAGCGACAACAGATACACCGGCAGGTCCCACAGTGCACACAATAAATAAAACATAATATGATAGTGTGCCGCGTTGGCGTAGCCGTAAATCTCGCGTCCCGCCATCGTATCATTATAAAAGTCAAAAAAGCGTCCGGAGAACAGATCTTCCAGAAGGATGCGCGTATGGCGCGCGGTCTCCTGAATGTCGGGATGATTCCAGAGCAGAAAGGCCCCTGCGGCCAGAATGACGAGCACCGCAGCGTCCGCATACCCCGGACGCGGACGCGCCAGCCAGCGCCTGATGCGTTCCAAACGTGTCACCTTCCTTTTTAAGGATTTTATTATTATACCATACGCCGGAATCCGAATACAAGGCGCGTCGGGGCGCGTCCCGCTCCCGCGCGGTTTGCGGCGAATCTCCGCGAAAAAGTTTGCCCGCTCCTCTTGCATTCGCAATAAAATCATGTAAAGTATAAGATGAAAGATTGTGTAAAGGAGAACTGAAGATGCGACATTTGCTCGATCCGTTCGATTTTTCCGTAGAAGAACTTGATGACCTGCTTCATCTGGGACAGGCCATCGCCGCCGACCCGGCCAAATACGCCCACGTGTGCGACGGCAAAGTGCTGGCGACTCTGTTCTATGAGCCGTCTACGCGCACGCGCCTTTCCTTTACTTCCGCCATGATGCACCTCGGCGGAAACGTGCTTGGCTTCTCCAGTGCAAACGCCTCCAGCGCCTCGAAGGGCGAAACGGTGGCCGATACCATCCGCGTTGTCTCCGGTTACGCCGACATCGCCGCCATGCGCCATCCGCTTGAGGGCGCGCCGATGCGCGCAGCCATGTTCAGCCGCATCCCCGTCATCAACGCAGGCGACGGCGGACACCAGCACCCCACCCAGACGCTCACCGACCTGATGACCATTCTCTCGCGCCGCGGCCGTCTGGACCATCTGCGCGTCGGATTCTGCGGCGACCTCAAGTACGGCCGCACCGTACACTCCCTGATGCATGCGCTGTCCCGCTACGAAGGCATTGAGTTTGTTCTCATCAGCCCTGAGGAGCTGCGCGTGCCGCGCCACCTGATCGACAGCGTGGTTGTCCCCAACAATATCCCCTGCACGGAGGTCACAAGTCTGGAAGACGCGATGCCTTCGCTCGACATCCTGTACATGACCCGTATCCAGCGCGAGCGTTTCGCAGACAAACTCGAGTATGAGCGTCTGAAGAACAGTTACATCCTCGATGCCGAGAAGATGAAGCTGGGTAAGGCCGACATGGCCGTGCTGCACCCGCTGCCCCGCGTCAATGAGATCACGTTGGACGTTGACAACGATCCGCGTGCAGCATACTTTGAGCAGACCCAGAATGGTTTGTATATGCGCATGGCGCTCATCATGACACTGCTCGGGCTTGCGCCTACCGGTCCGCTCGCGGACAAGCCCCTTGCCTTCCTGCAGGGCGCCGAAAAGTATCCTGATGATCCGTGCCAGTTCCGCAACTGCATCACCCGCACGGAAGAGGGCCTGATTCCCCTCTACGTCCGGAGTGAATCCGGCGAACTGCGCTGCGCCTACTGCGAGCACAGCAAGAAGTAAAATGCCCGCCCCGCCGGCCCCAAAACCGGCGGGGAAACTTTTTTGAAATTTTTTGAAAAAAGTGTTGACATCCGTCTCGGCATTTGATATTATAATGGAGCGCCAAGACGAAAGGCCACAGCAAAGAACCGAAAAAGTAAATATGGGGGTATAGCTCAGCTGGGAGAGCGCTTGAATGGCATTCAAGAGGTCAGCGGTTCGATCCCGCTTATCTCCACCACAAAGCACCAATCGAAAGATTGGTGCTTTTTCTTTGTTCCTGCGTTGTTTTTCTGCATTTCCGAGCATTTCGCAGCCCCCTCTTCCCCGCTTCTTCAGGTGCTCCAGAAAGCCTTTTCCTGCCCGCATAATGAATGCGTAATGAATAGAAGAACGCCGCTCTGCGCAACCCTCCCCGCTTTCGCGTGAAAAATCCATAAAATGCACAAAACAGCGCGCGATTTTCATTCATCAAAACAGAAAATTTTCACTTTTCAAATTGTGAATTTGAACAAATATTTTCAAAGTGTCTAAAACAGATGGCTCAGAAGTCGACGAACCTCTGAGCCGTTCTTTTGCAATGCATGATAAATTTAAATTAAATCTTATAGGTACTTTTTCATAATACTCAGCATTTTCCGTACTTACGGACTTATCCGTTCCATAAATTCATGTATCTACTGTGTTTGTCAATAAAAAAGTCTTGCAAAAGGGCTCCAAAAAAGTGAGCACCTTCAACACCCAATAAACTTGTCAGGACTGCATGGGGCGAGCCC
>CALXBO010000012.1 GCA_944386565.1 uncultured Ruthenibacterium sp.
CCTGCTCTGGCCGACGGCGTCATGCGCCGTCTGCACAGACGCCGTGCAGATGCCTGAGGCGCGCTTTCCCGGAAAGATTTGTTTTAAACCGAAAAAGCTCATGATCCCCACCGAGGAATCATGAGCTTTCTTTTTGCTTTCTCCTGATGCTATTTGCAAAAGCTGTCCAGCCCGAGCAAAATGACGGCGAGACACAGCATAACGCACAGGTCAGACACAGAAATGCCGCCGAGGCAGTAAACCAGCAGCCCTCCTGCACAAAGCGCCATGCTGACGCATCGGAACATCAGTGAGGCCATCTCCCTGATATCTTCTCTGCCCAGCTTTCCGAACACGCTGCTCGGAGTTTTCATGCCGTCCGACACAAGATCATCGACGGTGACGCCGAGTATCTCCGCCAGCTGCGGCAAAAGAGAAATGTCGGGACACGACAGTCCTCGCTCCCATTTTGAAACAGCTTTGTCCGTGATCTGCAGCCGGGATGCAAGTTCCTGCTGCGTCATGTTCTTCTCTTTCCGAAGCCTTGCAATCAAAGCCCCCATCGTTCCGGGATTCAAATGCGTCCCTCCTTTCGGACATCATCATAGAAAAATATCCGGTTTCTTTCAACCGACTCCCGGTTGAATCCGATAAACCTCCGGTTTCCCTCTCTTTTTCCGCAACAATCGCGCTGTGTACAGAAAAACGGCAGGCTTCCGAAGAAGCCTGCCGTTCTTGGTGCGAGGGACGAGACTTGAACTCGCATGGTAAAACCACACGCCCCTCAAACGTGCGCGTCTGCCGATTCCGCCACCCTCGCACATTGACATGGCGCTGAGCCATGTCGCGAGTAATATAATATCATGCAGGATGAAAAAAGTCAATACTTTTTTTCGCGTTCAAAGTGTTTCTTCGTCGAACGCTGCGCTTTCTTCTCCGGCGCCGGATTCGGGCAGCGCCGTCACGCTGCGCAGACGGCGTTGGATCTGGCGCGTCCGCACGCCGACGAGCTTCTCGAGTTCCGACCCTGCCTGCTCGATGCGGCGCTGCGTCTGCTCGAGCGCTTTGCCGAACGTATCGAATTCGCTCCTGACACTTCCGAGCACAGCCCACACTTCGCCCGAGCGCTTCTGGATAGCCAGCGTGCGGAAACCCATCTGCAGGCTGTTGAGAAGCGCCGCCATCGTGGTCGGCCCCGCGAGCACGATCTTGAACTCCGTCTGCAGCTTCTCCACCATGCCGCGGCGCACGAGTTCTGCGTACATTCCCTCGACCGGGACGAACATGATGCCGAATTCGGTCGTCTCCGGCACGTGGATATACTTGTCGTGAATGTCCTTCGCAAAGCCCCTCACGCGCTGTTCCAACACCTTTGCCGCCGTCTCGACCTGCGCGGCGTCCGCCGCGTCGTAGGCGTCCAGGAGCGCCGCGTAGGCGTCCGCCGGGAACTTGGCGTCAATGGGCAGCCAGACGGGTTCGCCGCCGTCTCCGGGCAGGCGCACGGCGTATTCCACGCGCTCGCTGCTGCCCTTCACCGTGGCGACGTTCGCTGCGTACTGCTCCGGGGAGAGGATCTGCTCGAGGATCGCGCCGAGCTGGATCTCGCCGAGGATACCGCGCGTCTTGACGTTTCCCAGCACCTTCTTCAGATCGCCGACGCCCGCGGCCAGCGTTTGCATCTCTCCGAGCCCCTTGTACACCATCTCGAGGCGTTCGCTCACAAGGCTGAACGACTGGCGCAGCTTGTCGTCGAGCGTTTTCTGGAGCTTCTCGTCGACCGTGACGCGCATCTCTTCGAGGCGGCGTCCGTTCTCGGCCTGCATCGCCGTGAGCCGGTTCTCCATCGTGGCGCGGATGTTCTCGAGCTTCTGCTCATTCTCCACGCTGCCCGTCTGCAACCGGCGCTCGATCTGCGCAAACTGCTCGGCGACGGTGCGCTGCAGCGCCATCTGGCGCTGGGTGAGCTGATCGGTCAGTTCGCGCAGGCGCACGTTCTGCACGTCGGCCACCTGCCGGTATGCGGCGGACTGTGTTTCGCTCGCGAGCTTCATCGCGCCGTTGACGCTCTCCGTCACCTCCGCGCGCACGCGGCGCAGCTCTTCGGAAAACTGTCTCGACTGTTCGCGCAGCGCGTCGTCCACGCGCGAGGAAAGCGCTGTGTCGAGCTGAGACTGTGTGATCCCGCTCTTCCGGAAAAGCGCCAGCGCGGCCAGCACGGCGGCCGCGAGAGACGCTGCAAGTGTCACCACATCCAATATCATGACAAACCTCTCATAATTGCTGATTTCAACGATATACATAGTATAAAAGATTGCAGCCGCGAACGCAAGACGCGGCGGAAAGGCTGGAACTGACATGATTCGGAAAGGTGTAATCCTGGCGGCGGGCTGCGCCGCGGCGGTCGCGGCGGCGTTCTGCCTCGGCGTGGCCCTCTCGTCTTCGGGCGACACGGTACTGTGCACGGCGCAGGATCTGGACACGGCGGTCGCGGCGTGCACGGCGCCGGAGCGCAGCGACGGAGAAAAGGTGGTCTATCTCACATTTGACGACGGCCCGTCTTCAACGACGGAACTCGTGCTCGACATTCTGCGGGACGAGGGCGTGCCCGCCACATTTTTTGTGACCGCCGCGGAATGCAACGAGAAATATCTTCCTCTGCTGGAGCGCGAGCGCGACGAGGGTCACGCCATCGGCCTGCACTCCTGCTCGCACAAGTACAGCACGATCTACGCGTCGCCGGATGCATTCTGGCAGGACATCGACGCGCTGAAGGAAACGCTGACCGCGCTCGGCTGCCCGCCGGATGATCTTCTCCGCTTTCCCGGCGGCAGCACAAACACCGTGAGCCGGAAGTACGGCGGCAGTTCCATCATGAAGACTCTGCGGGAGCAGGCGCTCGAAAAAGGGTACCGTTATGTCGACTGGAACGTGTGCGCCGAGGACGCCGCCGGAGAACATCTGAGCGCACGCAGCGTGTATGAAAACATCGTCAAGGGTGCGGAAGGACACAATGAATGCATCGTGCTGATGCACGACACCAAGGCAACGAAAACGACGGCACAAGCCCTGCCGGACGTCATCGCCTGGTTCCGGGCTGCCGGTTATCGGTTCGCAGCGCTCGACGAGATGCCGCCGGACGACGGGAACACCTGACCGCCCGTGTGAATAAGATATGAAGAAAGTGCAAATTTTGACTCATTTTCCGTTCCGGTGATTGTAAAAGCAACAAAATTGCGTTATACTTTCGTTGTATGTATGCTGGCGGGGAGGGCGCGCAATGTTTGGATATGTGCTTCCGCGGAAATCGGAACTGCGCGTCCGGGAATGGGAGAGTTACCGCGCTTATTACTGCGGGCTCTGCAAGGAGCTCGGGCGTGAGTACGGGTTTTTGTCCCGCTTTGTGCTGAACTACGACCTTGTGCTGCTGGCTCTGACGGCCGACAGCCTCGCCGGAGAATGCGGTAAGGCATGCGGTGAGCGCTGCATCGCCAACCCGCTTCAAAAGCACCCTGTCTGTCAGTCCACGCCGGGGCTCCGCCTTGCGGCCGACGGGCTGATCCTCACCGTATACTACAAGATCTGGGACGACGCGGCGGATGAGCACGGCGCGAAGCGCCTGGCCGCCAAGGCGGCTCTCAGAGCCGCGGAGCGGTGGAGAAAAAAGGCCGCCGCACGCCATCCTGAACTGGACGAGGCGCTCCGGCGCGAAACGATGCGCCAGGCGGAACTGGAAGCGCGCGGCAGCGCGGTGACGGACGAAGCCGCCGACCCGACCGCCCGCATGACGCAGGCGCTGTTCGAGGCCGCCGATCCGTCCGGTGAAAACCGTGCGCTCGGCCGTTTCGGCTATTTTCTCGGAAAAATCCTGTATCTTCTGGATGCGGCCGAGGACTACGACGAAGATGCCGCGTCGGGCGCGTACAACGTCCTGATCCGCGCGGGCCTCTCGCGCGAAGCCGCACGTGAGCACGTGCAGTTCGTCTGCCGCATGTGCGCGGGCGAAGCCAGCATCTGTTATCAGGAGCTCATTTGGAAGGCCCACAAGGGCATTTTGGACAATATACTGTATCTCGGCGTTCCCGCCAGCATCGAGCACGCGGGAGAAAAACGGCCGAGGAAACCGGAAAGGACGTAACATGACAAAACAACAAGCCTATGCAATTCTCGGCCTGCGCGACGGCGCGGGTGAAGACGAAATCAAAGCCGCTTACCGCGCACTGGCGCAGAAGGCCCAGGCGGACGGCAACGGAACGCCTTCCGAGGCGCGCATGAACGAGCTGAACGCCGCGTTTGACCTCCTGATGGGCGGCATCCGCGCGGACGGCAACGACGCCTCCGGTGCAAACGCCGGCGGCGCACAGGACAACCGCACCCTGTTTGCGGAGATCCGCACGATGATCCAGAACGGTCAGGCCGACGCCGCGCTGCAGCGTCTGAACCGCATTCCGGGCGGCGCGGAGATCGCGGAGTGGAACTTCCTTGTGGGAAGCGCTTACTACTTCAAGGGCTGGGTCAACGAGGCTCTGCGTTATTTTGAGACGGCCTGCCGCCTTGATCCCAACAACCGCGAATACAGCGCCGCGCTGAACAACCTGCGCGCGCGCGGCGGCGGTGCGATGAACGGAAACCCCTTCTATGCGGGGGACAACGCCTACGGGTCGCAGGCGGTCACTTGCTCGTGCTGCGATATGTGCGCCATGTGGATGTGCATGGACGCTTTGTGCAGCTGCGGAAGAGGCTGCTGAGATGCGCCGCGAAGCATCGTCGCGCCGCATCGCTCTGGGCGGCGTATTCGGCGCTCTGTCGCTTGTCATCCTGCTGATGGGCAGCGTCTTCCCTGCCGCGACCTTTGTCGCTCCCGCCATCGCCGGTCTGGCTATCGTGCCGGTGGCGGTGGAGTACGGTATCCGCAGCGGCGCCGCCGTATACGGAGCCGTCGCGCTGCTGGCGCTTTTTGCGGTTCCGGACAAGGAAATGAGCATGTTCTTCATCTTCCTGCTCGGGCACTACCCTCTTGCGAAAGTGTTTCTGGAGCGCATCCGGAACAAAGCGCTGCGTCTTACCGCGAAACTGGCGATATTCAATGTTTCCGTGTTCATCGTGTACGGGCTGCTTCTCGTCCTGTTCCCGGTGGCGGCGCTTGTGGAAGAATTTGCGGATACGGGCAAAGCGTTTCTCGGCATTCTGCTCATTGCGGGAAACATCACATTTTTGATTTATGATATGGCGGTCAAGCGGCTTGTGGCATATTACTGCGCCGCGCTGCGGCCGCGGTTGTTCCGGCAGCGCTGAGTGCTGCCGGAACGGAAGGAGGCGGATCGGAGTATCTGAGAGTTTGAAAGCGCCGGGCCCTTTTGCAACAGCGTGCGCAGGGATGCGCGTGCCACGAAGGGTGACGAGGTTGGGGGATGCCGCACGCGGTGCGGCGCAATCGAAAGATTCGGCGGATGCTCCCACGGCACATCGCAGAGCCGTGACCGTACGCAGAAAACCCGGCGGTAACGCCGGAACAGAGACGTGCGGAAAAGCGAGACGAAAACCCGGAGACTGACAAGGACTGTCCGCACAATGCGGGCGGTCGGCTTGTGATTGCATAAAACAAGAGAATACGGAACGAATCGCGCGCGGTTTCCGCACGCGCTGGTTTTCTGTGTGCAATTTTCAGCTCCGGGGCAAATAATCTTGCTTTGGAGTTGATTTTTTATGTGTGGAATCGTAGGTTATTCGGGAAAACGTGCCGGTGTCGACGTGCTGCTGAACGGTCTGGAGAAGCTGGAATACCGCGGGTACGACTCGGCGGGCGTTGCATACTTTGACGGAGACGACATCCGCGTCGTCAAGTGCGAGGGCCGCCTTGCGGCTCTCCGGGAACGCCTTGCGGCAATGCCGGCGCCGGATACGCACTGCGGCATCGGCCATACGCGCTGGGCGACGCACGGCGCGCCGAGCGACGTGAACAGTCATCCCCACGCCGCCTCCCGCGTGTGCCTCGTTCACAACGGCATCATTGAAAACTACGCGGAGCTGAAGGAGCACCTCATCCGCTGCGGCTATGAGTTTTGCAGCGAGACGGACAGCGAGGTGCTCGTCAAGCTGCTCGACTATCACTATCAGAACGATCCCATCGACGCCATCCGCCGCACGGTCGCGGAGGTCCGCGGCAGCTACGGCGCGGCGATCCTGTTCCGCGATCATCCGGGCGAGGTGTACGCCGTGCGGCGCGAGAGCCCGCTGATCGTCGGATACGGCGACGGAGAGAACTTCCTCGCGAGCGACATTCCCGCCCTGCTGAAATACACCCGCGAATACTCCGTGCTGGACGAGGGCGAGATGGCCGTGCTGCGCCCGGACGGCATCGAGATCTATTCCGATCTGGGCGCCCCCATTGAAAAGGAACGTCTGACAGCCGCGTTCGACGAGCAGTCCGCGGAAAAGGGCGGCTTCCCGCACTTCATGCTGAAGGAGATCCACGAACAGCCCTCCGCGCTGCGCGCAACGATCGGGCCGCGCGTGGAGAACGGCCTGCCCGACCTTCACATCGACGCCCTGTCGGACGACTATCTGCGCCGCATCGAGAACGTGCACATCGTCGCGTGCGGCACGGCGATGCACGCGGGCATGGTGGGCAAGACCGCCATTGAAGCGCTCGCGCGCATCCCCGCGTTCACCGACATCGCCAGCGAATTCCGCTACCGCGACCCCATTCTGAAACCCGACGACCTCGTGGTCATCATCAGCCAGTCCGGCGAGACGCTGGACACGCTCGCCGCATTGAAGCTGGCCAAACAGCGCGGCGCAAAAACTCTGGCCGTCGTGAACGTCGTGGGCTCCTCCATCGCCCGCGCGGCGGACGCCGTCCTGTACACGTATGCCGGCCCGGAGATCGCCGTGGCGAGCACGAAGGCATACAGCGTGCAGATGGCCGTGATGTATCTGTTCGCTCTGCGCCTCGCGCTGGCCAAGGGCGTGCGCGACGAGAGCGAGATCCGCTATCTGACGGGCGAACTGATGCGTGCGGGAGAGCTGATCCGCCCGCTGCTGGAAGAGTGCGAGAACGTGAAATTTCTCGCCAGCCGCTTCATGAACAGCGACCATCTCTTCTTCATGGGGCGCGGCATGGATTATGCGCTGTCGCTCGAGGGCAGCCTGAAGCTGAAGGAGATCAGCTACGTGCACAGCGAGGCGTACGCCGCGGGCGAGCTCAAGCACGGCACGATCTCCCTCATCACCAAGGGAACGCCCGTCGTGGCCATCGCCACGCAGGACTCCGTCTACGAAAAGACCATCAGCAACGTGCGCGAGGCGCGCAGCCGCGGCGCGCGGGTCATTCTTCTGTGCAAGGAGGGCGCCGCCGTGCCGGAGGACGCGGCCGACTACATCATCCGCCTGCCGCAGTTCGAGAGCCTGCTGATGCCGCTGTTGATGATCGTGCCGCTCCAGCTGTTCGCGTATTACATGAGCGTGCTGCGCGGCTGCGACGTCGACAAGCCCCGCAATCTCGCCAAGAGCGTCACCGTGGAGTAAAAAACAGATTCAGACGCCGGACGGTTTTCGTCCGGCGCTTTTGTTTACACAGTATCCATTTCTCCCCACACTGCATGTGATATAATAAGAGTATCAGGAATTCCGCCGCATCCGAGCGGCGTCCACAGAAAGAACGGAGAGTCTTATGGAACTTCGAAGCAGCGTAAAAGCGCTGAATTTTACAAAGAAAATGCTGTTTGACGGCGGCGAGCGCGCCCTTCCCTACCCGTCGCGGCCGCAGAAACCGGCGCCGCAGTCGGAACCCTGCCGCCCGCTGGAGCGCTCGACGCCGCAGGCGGAAGGCGTGAGCGCCGCCGCGCTCGACGGCATGCTGCGCGCGCTGTCGGCGTCCGAGGAGACGCATATGCACGGCTGCATCGTCATCCGGAACGGGCGTGTGATCTGCGAAGCCGATTTCCCGCCCTACTCGACCAAAACGTGGCACGTGACACACAGCATGTCCAAAACGCTCGTTGGTACGGCGGTGGGATTTCTGGTGGACGAGGGAAAGCTGTCGCCGGATGAACGCATCTGCGATATTTTCCCGGAATACTGCACGCTGCTCACCGGCCGCCGCATGCGCAGTGTGACGATCCGCCACCTTCTGACCATGACGAGCGGCGCCAACTTCCGCGAGATGGGCGCACTGACAGACGCCAACTGGGTCAAGGCGTTCTTTGAATCCGACGCCGGCAATGAACCCGGTTCGTCGTTCGACTACAACAGCATGAACTCCCACGTGCTCGCTGCCGTCGTGTGCAAGCGCAGCGGGCAGTCGCTGACGGAATATCTGCGGCCGCGGTTGTTTGAACCGCTCGGGTTCGGCTCCGTCGCATGGGAAACCAGCCCGTCCGGCATCGAAATCGGCGGATGGGGACTGTATGTTCTTCTGGAGGACATGGCAAAGCTCGGCCTGCTGTACCTGAATGGCGGAATGTGGGAGGGACGCCAGCTGCTCTCGGCCGAGTGGGTCCGCGACGCCGTCCGTCCGCACGCGCGCAACGACCACGGCGAAGAGTACGGATACCAGCTCTGGCCGGATACACGGCACGGGCTCTACCTGTTCAACGGGATGTTCGGCCAGTATGTGATCTGTGTCCCGCAGCTCTGCATGGTCGTGGCCGTCAACGCCGGCGCGGAACACTTCTTCATCCAGAGCGACGCCTACGAGATCATCTGCCGCTTCCTGCTCCACGCGCTCGGCACATCCCCTGCGATCGACCGCAGGCGGCTTGAGTTCACGCTGTCGCATCTGGAATCCGGATCTGCCGTCCCGGAGATGACGGCTCCCGGCTTCTCGCAGCTTCTGCGCAGTTATGTGACGCGCCAGATGCGCAAGAAACCGCTCCCCGCCCTGCCCCCCGGCCTTGCCGGCCGCAGCTATACCGCCGCATCCAACCGAGCCGGTGTTCTGCCCCTGATCCTGTCGGGTATGAATCTTGTGCTGACCGACAAGCTGAAAAGCATTGCATTCGAGGCCGACGGGGACGGCACGCACGCCGCCCTGCTCTGGCACGACGAAACGCAGACACACCGCATCCCGCTCGCGTTTGACAGTTTCGCCCGCTTCGAGCTGGATGTACACGGAAACCGCTTTTTGTGCGCTTCGCGTGCGCGCTTCACCACAGACGAGGACGACCGCCCCGTGCTGAAACTGGCCGTCTACTTTCTGGAGTCGACGAGCGTGCGGATCATCAAGATCTTCTTCTGCGAGGACGAGCACATCATCCTCAAATTGTCGGAAACGCCTGACGCACTCGTCTGTATGAGCGACCTGCAGGCCACCAATCCGGCATCGCTCCAGATCAACATGGATCTGTTCAAGGATCTCGACTACCTGTGGTACCGCATCGACCTCATGTGCAATCCTGTCGTTCCCTGCCGGCCGGAGGAGCGGACAGAAGCGTGACACAAATCCGCGCAAACAAAAACAGGACTCGGAAGAGTCCTGTTTTTTTGCTTTATTCCGTCACGGTTGCTGTTTCCGTCTCCTGCACCAGCTCACCGAGCAGGAAGCTGTCCAAACGCTCGGCCTCGGCCGCAAAGTCACAGCCGATGAGAGAATCCTCCAGCGGAGAAGAGATGGTCCACGTCTGCTCACGGTCCGGAACCGTCAGCTGATCGGCCTCCGTGCCGAGCAGAACCGGCATCTTGAACAAAAGCTGCCACAGCTCATTGTTCGTCAGATTCGTCTCCACTTCCGGAAGCAGCAGATTGAGGATCTGGTCGATCTTCGCCCAACTCAGCGTCGCGACCTGATCCGCCGCCGCCTGCACAACTTCGCGCTGGCGTTCCACGCGCTCCCAGTCGCTGTCCAGATGGCGCATGCGGGCGTAAACGAGCGCCGTGGGGCCGTCCAGTCTCGCCTTGCCCTCGGTCCACTTCTTCTCTCCGGCGATCTGGTTCATGAAATCGGCTTCCGCCTGACTCATGTCCACCTCGACACCGCCGATGAGGGTGATTCCCTCTTCAAAGAGCGAGAAGTCGATCTTCACATACCGGCTTACATCGACCTTGTAATACTCCTGAAGTGTCTTCAGGACGAGTTCCGGGCCGCCGTACGCGTACGTGTGCGTCAGCCAGTCATCGCCGACATTGGGGATCGAAACGCCGACACCTCGCTCGAACGAGACCATCTTCCAGGTGTTTTTCTTGCTGTCGATGGAGATCAGCATCATGCTGTCGGCGCGGGCATCGTCGTCCTCGGTGCGCTCGTCCGATCCGATCACGAGGATATTTGTGATGTTCTCGTGCACATTGACCTCGCCCCCCGGCGGCTCGATCGTGCCTCCGTTCTCCATCACGTCAATGTCATCAAAATTAAATGTTCCGAACGAAAGCAGTTCGTCCGCCGGGTCTGTCCCGGACGTGCTTTCTGCGCCAGCCTGTGTTTCAAGCGACGGGCGCGTGAGAAGATTCATCTTCCCGCTCAGGTACACCACACCCGCCAATACAACAAGCAGTACAACCGCCAGAACCGCGTCAATCACGATCAAAGCGATCCTGACTTTCGAACGTTTCGGCCGCACAGATCCACCTCCCAGAATGATGAGATTTTATATTATACAGGCAAAGTGTGAAATTTGCGTGAACACGGGAGGTAATCCGGCGAAAAACCGAACAAAATCTCAAAGCGGAGAAGCGTCCGCCGTCTCATTCCGTCCGGGCGCGCAGACGCCAGACACCGCGGAAATAATAGTACAGCGAAAGCGCCATGGCCACCGTCCATCCGATGGGCCACGAAAGCCAGATTCCCGTGCTCGATCCCAGCATTCCCGACAGGATGAATGCGAGGATCACGCGGAGGATCAGATCGGTGAATGTTGCGATCATAAAGGGAACCATCGCCGCCGAACCGCGCAGCACACCGTCCGCCACCAGTTTGACGGAGATGACGAAGTAGAACGGAGATACGATGCGGAGGAATTCAACACCCGTCTGCAAGGCGGCGCCGCTTGAGCCGTTCTCCATGAAAATGCCGACGAACGCACCGCCGAACACGGTATAGCACACCACGAACGGCACACAGACGATCATGGCCATGACAAGGCCCGTGCGCAGACCGCTGCGCACGCGGTCCTCTTTTCCGGCACCCAGATTCTGCGCCGTAAAGTTGGAAACGCCGTTTCCGAGCGTGGTAAAGCAGGTGAGGCCGAATGTATTGAGTTTGACCGCCGCGGAATACCCGGCGATGACGGACGAGCCGAAGCCATTGACGAGCCACTGGATGAAGATGTTGCCCACGGAGATGAAGCTTTGCTGCAGGATGCTCGGAATGGCCACGCGCGCGATCTGCATCAGCATGCGCCGCGAGAACAGATCGGCGTGTCCCTCCACCTGAATGCGGCCAATCCGGAACTGCAGTGTGATCAGTGCCAGAACGCAGGCCACACCCTGCGCGATGAACGTCGCCCACGCAACGCCCGCGACGCCCCAGGAGAAGTAGCGCACAAAGATGTAGTCCAGCACGATATTGCCCACCGAGGAGCCGATCAGGAAGTACAGCGGCGTCTTGGAATCGCCCATTGCCGAGAAGATACCGGTGGTGACGTTGTACAGGAACAGGAACGTGAACCCGCCCACATAGATGGCGAGATACAGCGAGCCGTCGGCAAAGATGTCCTCCGGCGTGTTGAGCATATGCATCAGCGCCGGCGTTCCGGCCAACCCCAGCACGGTCAGCACCAGCGAGAGCACCAGAGACGCGATCATCGTGGTGGACACGGCCGTCTTCATCGCCTTGAAATCCCTTGCGCCGAACAGACGCGAGATCACGACGGAACAGCCGACGTTGCTGCCCACGGCAATGGCCATGAGGATCATTGTGATGGGATACGATGCGCCGACGGCGGCAAGCGCGCTCTCACCGGCGAACTTGCCGGCGATCACGCTGTCGGCGATGTTGTACAGCTGCTGAAAGATGACGCTGACGAACAGCGGCAGCGTATACTGCCACAGTACGGTGTGCGGCGCCCCTTGTGTCAAATCCTTGTTCATGGACGTTTCCCCCTCTTGTTTTTTCGCACGGGTTTTATTATACTACAAAATAAGTTATTCATAAAATTGTTATTTTTTCTTATAGTCATAGATAATATCAATAGGAGGACGCATGGAACCGAGTCTGGACGCCTATAAAGCATTTGTCTGTGCCGCGCGGACCAAAAGTCTGTCCGCTGCAGCGCGGGAACTGTATCTCTCTCAGCCGACGGTGACGCACCACCTGCAGAATCTGGAAGCCTGCCACGGCTGCCGCCTGTTCGTGCGCACGCGGCGGGGCGTCACGCTCACGCCCGAGGGCAAGATCCTGTACGATTACCTCTCGGAGGCGCTGGCGCGCATCGACGAGGCGCGCGATGTTCTGGAAGCGCACCGCACACTGGCGCGCGGCGTCGTGCGGGTGGGTGCGACGGAGACGACGCTGCACCACTTTCTGCTGCCCCGGCTGCGCCGGTTCAAGGAGACGTACCCGGACATCCGGCTCAAGATCGCCAACGGTTCCACACCCGGTATGCTGACCGATCTGGACGAGGGCGCGATTGATTTTGCCGTTCTTGTTCTGGCGAAGGAAGGGCTTGAAGGAGCCTACCGCACCACGCCGCTCGCAGAGCTCCGCGACGTGGTGATCGCGGGGGAAAAGTACCGCAGTGCGCTGAACGGCGTGACGACGCTGGAACAGCTTGCGGATTTTCCTCTCATCTGCATGACGCCCGGCACGCTGTCCCGCGACCACATCGAGGCCGTGTTCCGCTCCGAGGGGCTTTCTCTCTCGCCTGACATGGAACTCGCGACGGCGGACCTGATCACACCGCTCGTGGAAAACGGGCTCGGCATCGGGTTTGTCCCGCACGCGTTCGCCCGGGACGCCATCGCGCGCCGGACTGTATTTGAAGTACAGCTGGAGCATCCGCTGCCCCCGCGCAGCATCTGCCTGGTCTGCTCGCCGGCCCATCCCCTGTCCGCCGCTGCGCGCGCGTTTACGGAAATGCTCACCTCTCAGGACAAAAAACAGCCCGCCGGGACATAACTCCCGGCGGGCTGCCGCTTTTACGATTATTCCGTGACCGTGCCCTTGTTCTTGAGCATGACGTCGTGCGCGCCGCCCTCCACGATGCTCGTGGAAGAAACGACCGTCAGACGGGCTTTCTCCTGAAGCTCGGGGATCGTGAGCGCGCCGCAGTTGCACATCGTGCTGCGGACCTTCGCGAGCGTGACGCCCACGCCGTCCTTCAGCGCGCCGGCATACGGCACGTAGCTGTCGACGCCTTCCTCGAAGCTCAGCTTGCTGGCGCCGCCGAGGTCATAGCGCTGCCAGTTGCGGGCGCGGTTCGAACCCTCGCCCCAGTACTCTTTCACGTACTGGCCGTTGATGCGCAGCTTGTTCGTGGGGCTCTCGTCGAAGCGGGAGAAGTAGCGGCCCAGCATGACGAAATCGGCGCCCATGGCAAGTGCGAGCGTGATGTGGTAGTCGTGGACGATGCCGCCGTCCGAGCAGATGGGGACGTAGATGCCCGTCTCCTTGAAGTACTCGTCGCGAGCCTTCGCCACTTCGATGGTGGCGGTGGCCTGTCCGCGGCCGATGCCCTTCGTCTCGCGCGTGATGCAGATGGAACCGCCGCCGATACCGATCTTCACGAAGTCGGCGCCCGCCTCAGCGAGGAAGCGGAAGCCGTCGCGGTCGACGACGTTGCCCGCGCCGACCTTGACCTTGTCGCCGTACTTTGCGCGAATCCACGCGAGCGTGCGGCTCTGCCACTCGGAGAAGCCCTCGGAGGAGTCGATGCAGAGCACATCGGCGCCCGCCTCGACCAGAGCGGGAACGCGCTCCGCGTAGTCGCGCGTGTTGATGCCCGCGCCGACGATGTAGCTCTTGTTCTTGTCCAGCAGCTCGTTGACGTTCTCCTTGTGGGAGTCATAGTCCTTGCGGAACACGATGCACTTGAGGTGCTGGTTCTTGTCGATCAGCGGCAGAGCGTTGATCTTGTGATCCCAGATGATGTCGTTCGCTTCTTTGAGCGTGGTGTTCTCGTCCGCGACGACCAGCTTCTCGAACGGCGTCATGAACGTGGACACGAGCGTGTCGGTCGGCATGCGGGAAATGCGGTAATCGCGGCTGCCGACGATGCCCAGCAGCTTGCCGTTGGCCGTGCCGTCGTCCGTGACAGCCACGGTGGAGTGGCCCGTCTTCTGCTTCAGTGCCAGAATGTCGGCCAGCGTGGCATCCGGGCGCACGTTCGAATCGCTGACGATAAAGCCCTTCTTGTAGCTCTTCACGCGGCGGATCATCGCAGCTTCCTCTTCGATCGACTGCGAGCCGTAGATGAACGAGACGCCGCCCTCTTTGGCGAGAGCAATGGCCATGGTGTCATTCGAAACGGCCTGCATGATGGCGGAGACCATCGGGATATTCATCGACAGCGGGCATTCCTCCTGCCCTCTTCTGTACTTGACGAGCGGAGTTTTCAGGCTGACCGCCGAGGGGATGCACTCCGACGACGAATAACCGGGAACAAGAAGATACTCACCAAAGGTACGCGAAGGCTCTGTGAAATAAGTTGCCATGTCATATTCTCCTTTTTGTTTTCAATGCTGCACTTATCAAACCGGCCGACTTCTTCGCAAAAGCGCCGATTTTTCTTTTTATCATACCACAAAACCCGTTGCCGTAAAAGATGTTTTCCAAAAAAATGCCACTTCTTTTGACATTTAACAACAAAAAAGCCCCGTGCTGCGTTCACGGAGCTTTTTTGTTTTCCATAAAGGAGTTTGAGGAAGGTTGTACGGCATCCCGGAAAATCGCCGCCGCGAATCTTCGACGGCGAAAGGAGGAAAGGACCCGTACCCGATGAAAAAGTGCACCGCAAGTTAGCTTGTAACTTTCTTGCAACTATATTGTAACCTTTTTGTCATCACTCGTCAAGGGTTTTTTGTAAATAAATTGAGAAAAACTTGTGACGTTTTTTTGAAAAACCGCACAAAGTGTACTCTCACGGAGGACAGCATTCCGGGCGGCTCAACCTTCGCCGAAGAGCGTCACTTCCGCCTCGAAATGGCGGCTCTTTTCGCTCTGTCCGCAGAAGTACATGCTGCCGCTCTCCGTCACGCCGCGGCTCACTTCAAACGACATGCCGAGCGGAACCTCCTTGTGGTACACCGCGGCAAAGCGTGCGATCCCGCGGTCCAAAAGCGCCTGCACGTCGCAGCAGTCGCAGGCGATGTCGGCGTAGATCGTGTTGTTCAGATGGCGGTTCAGATCGCAGCGGGTGTAGGTGGCCGTCTGAGAGCCGCAGTCCTCGAGCTGCGCAGCCTTGTGGACCGTCACATCCAGTTCATACGGCGCTTTCGCATCGAAATACTGCGCGATCTCCTCGGGCGGATTGCGCAGGATGCGGCGGGATGCCACGTCGACGAGCACCCAGCGGCTGTCCATCGCGCACAGGCGCTCCCCCGCTTCATCCAGAAAATCGGTGCAGCGGGTGTAGACGGCGCGCACCGGCGCGCCCGGCCGCGTCACGATGCGGACGCGCGTTCCGACCGGGATCGGACGCGTCCACTCCACGGCCACTTTGGCCAGAAGGAACGCCGTGCCCGTGCGGGCATAGACCTCGGACGTCAGCCCCAGCGCGTCGCAGTGGTCGGTGGAGACCTGCTGGGCGCGGCGCAGCACTGCGCCGGCCGTCATATGATTGGAGGCGTCGCACTCATACTGCGTCACCACAAACGAATCGGAAAACTCATGGATCAGGCTCATCGTTCACATCTCCTTCAGTGTAGCCCATACAGGTAATTATAGCATCCCGTGTCAATCTTGACAGTCCCCACGGCTTCTTTTATAATGTAAAAGAACTGTGCGCGGCATGAAGCCGCGCTCCCCTGCGCAAAACCTGTTTTTTGAATGAGCGATGCTATGAAGGTATCGGTGCCTCCCGAAGGAGTCCGGTATCTTTTTTTATTGACTGGAGGAAATCACATGAAACCCACTTCGACACGAAAGCTCGTGTATTCCGCTCTGTGCCTCGCGCTGGCGCTCCTGCTCCCGTTTCTGACCGGGCAGATCCAGCAGTTCGGCTCCATGCTCGCCCCGATGCATCTGCCGGTGCTGCTGTGCGGATTTCTGTGCGGCGGCCCGTGGGGCGCTGCGGTCGGTTTTATCGCGCCGCTGCTTCGCAGCATGCTGTTCCATATGCCGCCGCTCTTCCCCACCGCCACAGCCATGGCGTTTGAGCTGGCGGGCTACGGTTTTCTGTCCGGGATGCTGTACAAAGCGCTCGGCCACCGCGGCGCGAAATCGCTGTACACCAGCCTCGTCGTCGCCATGCTCGGCGGCCGCGCCATCTGGGGCTGCGTGATGTTCCTGCTCTCCAAGATCGCCACGGGCGTGCAATTCTCGATCGCGGCGTTCTGGGCGGGCGCCTTTGCCAACGCGTGGCCCGGCATCATCGTGCAGCTCATCCTCGTGCCGCTGATCGTCGCCGCGCTGGAGAAATCGAAGCTGATTCCCCATGACTGACGCGCTGTTTGCCCCGCTGTTTGACGCCGTGCGGCGGGAACTGGAGACGCACATGCATCTGGCCCTTGCGATCGACGGCGACGCTGCCGCGGGCAAAACGACGCTGGCCGCCCGGCTGTGCGAGCTCTTCCCGGCGGCGTGCGTCCACATGGATGACTTCTTCCTGCCCCCGGAGCTGCGCACTCCGGAGCGGCTGGCCGAACCCGGCGGCAACGTGCACCGGGAGCGGTTCGCCGGGGAAGTGCTTCCTCATCTCGGCGGCGGAGCATTCTCCTACCGCCGCTTCGACTGCTCGCAGATGCACCTTGCCGGCGCGGTGGAAGTTCCCGACACACCGCTGCTCATCGTGGAGGGCTCGTATTCGATGCTGCCGCAGTTCCGGGATTCCTACGGTCTGAGCGTTTTTCTCGCGACGGATCTTGACACCCAGCTGCGCCGCATCGCGGCGCGCGGCGGCGCGGACAAACTCGAAGCATTCCGCACCCGGTGGATTCCGATGGAAAAGGCCTATCACGACGCGTTCGGCGTGCGCAGCGCCTGCCGTTTTGCGTTCGACACATGAAAAAACACCCTGAACTCCGGTTCAGGGTGTTTTCGTTTTAATAGTCTCTCTTTCTGCGCCGGATGGCCTTGCGCACAAACCCGACAGCGGCCAGCACCAGCATGACCACGAGCAGCACGGGCATCAGCCATGCGTTTCCCGTGGCGTCGTAGCTGCGCACGCTGCTCCACGCGGAGTCCATCGCGCTGTTGAGCTCGTCGGGCAGCACACTCATCGTCTCGCACAGGGCGAGGTACCCGTCCTCCGGGTACATGAATTCGTTTTCCCGCGTCTCCTCATCGAGGAGTTCCAGCGCGCCGGTGTGCGGCGTGGAGTAGCAGATCGCCTCCACGTTCGCAAGCGCCACCTGCGTCTCGCACATGAAATTGATGAACATCTCGGCCGCTTCCTTGTGGCGCGCGCCCTTCGGAATACACATCGCGTCGATGTAGATGTTCGTTCCCTCGGCGGGCAGCGTCATCGCGAGATCGGGGTTGTCCTCAATCATCGTCACGCCGTCGCCGACGTAATACGGGGCGATGGCCGCTTCGCCGCCGCCCATCTTGTCGAAGATCTCGTCCATGACATAGGCCTGCACGACGCTCTTCTGCTGCTTGAGCTTTTCCGCAGACTCCTCGACCTCTTCCACCGTGGAGGGGTTGATGCTCCGCCCGAGCATCTTCCCGGCGATGGAGAACGCGTCGCGGCTGTTGTTGAACATCAGGATCTGCCCGGCGTATTTTTCATCCCACAGCAGACCCCAGCCGGAGGCGATGTCGCCCTCGTCGACCATCGTCGTGTTGTAGATGATGCAGACGAGGCCCCACATGTAGGGCACGCTGTACTTGTTCTCCGGGTCGTAACTCTGGTTCTTGTACGCGTCCCCGATGTATTTCTCGTAGTTCGGGATGTTCGAGAAGTCCAGCTCCTCGAGCATCCCTTCGTTCGCCATCTTGCCGATCATATAATCGCTCGGGATGATGACGTCGTACGCGCCGCCGCCGGATTTCAGCTTCGCATACAGGCTCTCGTTCGTGTCGAACGTCGTGTAGTTGACGTGGATGCCGGTCAGTTCCTCAAACTCCGCCACCACGTCCATCGTCCCCTCCGAGCCGTCGGAAATGTACTCGCCCCAGTTGTAGACGTTGAGCGTGATGTTGTCGTCCGCAAAGCGGGTGTAGTCGTAGCCGTCGTCGACCTCGGTCTCGGCAAATGCCGGAGCGGTGAGCGCCGAAGCTGCCACCACGGTGGCGGCCAGCACGGCGGCAAGGCGTTTTTTCAGATCTGTCATGCCGTCATCCCCGCCTTTCTCTCTTCCGCGCGCGCGGCGCGGTCCAGCCGGCGCTCTTTGGCGCTGTCCAGCGCGTTCGCCACCAGAATGATCGTGAGGATGACCGCGAACAGAATCGCCGAGAGCGCGTTGATCTCCGGGCTGACCTTCTTGCGCGTCATCGAGTAGATGGCGATGGGCAGCGTCTGCACCGTGCCGGAGGTGAAATAGGAGATGATGAAATCGTCGATGGAATAGGTCAGGCAGATGAGGAATGCCGACAGGATGGCCGGCGTCAGCTCCGGGAGCACCACTTTGAAAAACGCCTGACGGGGATTGCACCCGAGGTCGAGCGCCGCCTCGTAGACGCGCACGTCCATCTTGCGCAGTTTCGGGCTCACGTTGAACAGCACGTACGGCAGACAGAACGTGATGTGCGCCGCGAGCAGCGTGAACATGCCGAATCCGTTGAACGAGGTCTCCGCATCCAGAAGCGCCGAGAGCACCGCCGAGATCTTCTCGTTGCCCACCACGAACAGGAGCATCAGCGAAACGCCGGTGATGATCTCCGGGTTGATGACGGGCACATAGCTCAGCACCATGACGGCCGACCGCGCGCGGCGGGACATGCCGTTCACCCCGACGGCCGCCAGCGTGCCGACCACCGTGGCGATGGCCGCGCTGGCGAACGCGATGACGAGCGACACCGCGAGACTCTTGAGGATCATGTCGTTGTGGAACAGCTCGCCGTACCATTTGAAGGTAAAGTTCGTGAACACGGCGCGGCTCTTCGACTCATTGAAGCTGAATGCGATGAGGACCGCGATGGGCAAATACAGGAACGCGAACATCACGCAGAGATACACGCGTCCGCACGCTTTGAGACGTCTCATACCATCGCCTCCATTTCCTCGCCGTCGGCGGTCGTAAAGCTCATGCAAAGCAGCACGATGACCATCAGCATCAGGCTCATGGCGCTGCCGAGATTATAATTGTAAGAGTTCCCGAGGAACTGCAGCTCGATGAGGTCGCCGATCAGCAGATTCGAGCCGCCGCCGAGCATGCGGCTGATGATGAAGGTCGAGATGCTCGGGACGAACACCATCGTGATGCCGGTGGTGATGCCGTCCATCGACAGCGGAATCAGAACCTTCGTCACAACACGGAAATGGCCCGCGCCGAGATCCTGCGCGGCTTCGATGACGCTCGAGTCGATCTTCGTCATAATCGTGTACAGCGGAAGGATCATATAAGGAAGGTAGTTGTACACCATTCCCAGCACCACCGCGCCGGACGTGTTGATCATATTGAACGGCCCGATGCCGAACAGCCCGAGAAAACGGTTGATGAGTCCGTTGCGCTCGAGCAGCGTCATCCACGCATACGTGCGCAGCAGGAAGTTCATCCACATGGGCAGCATGATGAGCATGAGAATCATGCTCTGCCGCGACGCGCGCATGCGCGACAGCATGAAGCTGAGCGGGAACGCGAGCACGAGGCAGATGGCCGTGGCGATCACGGCCAGCACGATGCTGCGCACGAACACGGACGTGTACTGGCCGATGTCCATGATGTTCTGCAGCGTGAACGCACCGTTCTTGTCCGTGAACGCGAAGTAGATCACGATCGCCAGCGGCACGGCCGTGAAGATCACCGACCACACGATGTACGGCGACGCGAGAGATTTGTTTTTGATCAAGCCTCTCACTCCCTTTCCGCGCGCATGATGTGGATGTCGTCCGGGCCGATGCACATGCCGATCAGCTCGCCCACCTGCGACGCCTGCGTGGAATGGATGATCCACTCATATCCCGCCTGACGCACGTGCATCTCATAGTGCACGCCCTTGAAGATGACCGTCTCGACGATGCCCGTGAGCTGCCCCTGAATGGCGGGAACGACCTTGATGTCCTCCGGGCGCACGACGACCTGCACGATCTCACGCGGGGCAAAGCCCTTGTCCACGCAGGAGAAGGACTGCCCGGCGAATTCCACCTGGAAGTCGCGCATCATGACGCCGTCGAGGATGTTCGACTCGCCGATGAAGCGCGCGACAAACGAGTTGACGGGCTCGTTGTAAATATCCTGCGGAGAGCCGATCTGCTGGATGATGCCGCCCGACATGACGACGACCGTGTCTGACATCGTGAGCGCTTCCTCCTGATCGTGCGTGACGTAGATAAACGTGATGTTCAGGCTCTGCTGGATGCGTTTGAGCTCGATCTGCATCTCTTTGCGCAGCTTGAGGTCGAGCGCGCCGAGCGGCTCGTCGAGCAAGAGCACGCGCGGATGATTTACCAGCGCGCGGGCAATGGCGACGCGCTGCTGCTGGCCGCCCGACAGCGTGACGGTGCTGCGGCGCTCAAAGCCCTTGAGGCCGACGAGCTCCAGCATCTCAATGACGCGCTGGCGCACTTCGCTCTCCGGCGTCTTTTTCAGCCGTAGGCCGAACGCGACGTTCTCGAACACGTTGAGGTGCGGGAACAGCGCATATTTCTGGAACACCGTATTCACCTGACGCTTGTAGGGCGGCAGACGCGTGATGTCCTTCCCGTCGAAATAGACATGGCCGGACTTCGGCTCCAGAAAGCCGCCGATGATGCGCAGGGACGTCGTTTTACCGCATCCGGACGGCCCCAGCAGCGTGACGAACTCCTTGTCGTGTATATCGAGCGAAAGCCCGGACAGAATGCGCTGGCCGTCGAAATCGACCACGATATCCTTGAGCGCGACAACCGTGTTTGTCTGCATGATTTTTCCCCCTTGACGATAGGACCCGCCCGCAACACACGAAAAAGCCTGCCGCCCGCACCGTCAAACAGCGCGGAACAGCATGGCCTTTCAAGCAGCACATCGTGCGGATTTTTACATATAATGTACGGCATGCGCCCCCCCTTGTCAATAGGAAGCCGCACGGATTCCGCCGAAATATGGTGTTTTTGCACGATTTTTGCGATTTTTCGGCATACAGCGGACGTTTTTCACCGTTTTTCTCCTGTATTCGCGCGAAATCCCGCGTTTGTTCGCGCGCCGTCCGGAAGCAGGATTTTCATATTGAAAACACAGTTTGCGTGTGGTATACTAAGCTCAAAAATCCTGTGCGCCGCACCCCGGCGCACATCGTTTGTGTAAGGAGGTCTTGTTTATGCCGCGTGTTGCGCGGTGGAAACTCAATCGTCTGAATCCCGCTCAGATCGTTCTGATCGGATTTTTTCTTCTCATTATGACGGGGACCGGGCTCCTCATGCTGCCGATCTCGTCGCGCAGCGGCGTCGTCACGCCGTTTGCGGACGCTCTGTTCACCGCGACGAGCGCGACGTGCGTGACGGGGCTGATCGTCTTCGACACCTACACGTACTGGACGTTCTTCGGGCAGCTGGTCATCCTCATTATGATCCAGATCGGCGGTCTCGGCGTAGTGACCATGGCCGTGGCGGGCGCCGCCATCGCCGGCAAGAAGATCGGTCTGAAACAGCGCGTCGTGATGCAGGAATCCATTTCCGCACCGCAGATGAGCGGCATCGTCCGGCTGACGAACTTCATCATCCGGGCCACCGCGTTTCTCGAAGGTGCGGGCGCGTGTATTCTGGCCATCCGGTTCATCCCGATGTACGGCGTCGCGCGCGGCATCTGGTTCTCCGTGTTCCATTCGATCTCCGCGTTCTGCAACGCAGGCTTTGATCTGATGGGCGAGGATGCGCCGATGTCCTCCCTGACTTCGTTTTCGGACGACGCGCTCGTGATCGTTCCGGTCATGCTGCTCATCACCATCGGCGGTCTCGGGTTCTTCACGTGGCACGACATTCTCGAAAACAAGTGGCGCGTGCATCACTACCGTCTTCAGACCAAGCTCGTGCTCCTGACGTCGGCGCTGCTGATCGTGATTCCCTCGCTCTATTTCTTCTTCTACGAATTCGCACAGCCTCAGTGGTCTTACATGACCTTCTCGGAGCGTGTGCTCTCGTCTTTGTTCACGGTGGTCACCCCGCGCACGGCGGGCTTCAACTCCGTGGATTTCACAATGCTTCACTCCTCGGGTGCGCTGCTGATCACCTGCCTGATGATCATCGGCGGCTCCCCCGGTTCGACAGCCGGCGGCGTCAAGACAACGTCGCTTGCGGTCGTTCTCCTGAGCGCGCGCGCCACACTGCAGCGGCGCGACAGCCTGCACGCTTTCGGGCGGCGCATCCCGCCGGAGATCCTGCACAGCGCGGTGACGCTCTTCACCCTGTACGGGTCGCTTCTTCTGACCGGCACAATGCTCATCTCCTGCATTGATGGCGTTTCTGCCGGCGCGGTGGTGTTTGAATGCGCGTCCGCGATCGGCACGGTCGGCCTGACGCTGAACCTGACGCCTACGCTGTCCACCGCCTCGCACATCATTCTGACCCTGCTGATGTATTTCGGCCGCATGGGCGGCCTGACCGTCCTGTACGCGGCCACCTCCGGGCGCTACCGCTCGATGGCGCAGCTGCCGCAGGAAAAAATCACCGTCGGCTGACGGTACAAATCACAAGGAGCAAAGTAATCTATGAAATCCATTCTGCTGATTGGTCTGGGCCGCTTCGGCCGCCACATGGCACAGAAATTCAATGAACTGAATCAGGAAGTCCTCGCTGTCGACATCGACGAAGAACGCGTGAACGACATTCTGCCGTTCGTCACCGACGCACAGATCGGCGACAGCACGAGCGAGGCGTTCCTCTCGTCGCTGGGCGTGCGCAATTTTGACCGTTGCGTCGTCGCCATCGGCGACGACTTCCAGAGCTCTCTGGAGACGACGTCCCTGCTCAAGGACCTCGGCGCACCGTTCGTCCTCGCCCGCGCGAGCCGCGACGTCCACGCCAAATTCCTGCTGCGCAACGGCGCGGACGCCATCATTTACCCGGAAAAAGACATGGCCGTGCGCGCTGCCGTCAAGTACAGCGCCGACAACATTTTCGACTATATCAGCCTCACGCCGGACTATTCCATCTACGAGACGGAAGTTCCCGTGTGGTGGGTCGGAAAGACGATCGTACAGCTCGCCGTCCGCACGAAATACCACATCAACGTGCTCGCACTCAAGCACGGCGACAACGACATGGAGCCCCTGCCCTCGCCCGACCATGTGTTCCGGGGCGACGAGCGGATGCTCATTCTCGGACGAAACAAGGACATCGAGCGCTTTTTGCAGCTCTGAGCGAAATCAAAACGAGAGACGAAGGCACGCGGCCTTCGTCTTTTTTTGTTTTTCCTCTTGACCGGAGTATACCCATATGGGTATACTGAATATACCCCATAGGGTATATTGGATGTGCGGAGGAAATTATGGAAAAACTGGAGAAACTTCTGGAGTGGGGCGGCTGGAAGAAGGACGCGGCGCTCCTTGCGGCATCGGGCGCGGCGCTGGCGCTGAGCCTCGCGGGGGCATCGCCGTTCCCGTTCGACGCGGCGTGGGCCGCCATCATTCTGTGCGGAATCCCCATTCTTCTGGAGGCGTTCATCGGGTTGGTCACCCGCTTTGACATCAAAGCCGACGTGCTGGTGTCTCTGGCGCTGATCGCCTCCGTTGCCATCGGCGAGACGTTCGCAGCGGGCGAAGTGGCCTTTATCATGCAGCTCGGCGCCCTGCTGGAGGATCTGACCGTCTTCAAAGCGCGCGCCGGGATCGAGCGGCTGGTGCGTCTGACGCCGCGCACCGCGCGCGTTGTGTCCGGCACGGAAGAGCGCGTCGTCTCCGCGCAGGACGTGCGCGTCGGTGACATCGTCCGCGTGCTGCCGGGCGAGACCGTCCCGGTGGACGGCGTGATCGTCTCCGGAAAGACGTCGATCGACCAGTCTGTCATGACGGGCGAATCCATGCCCGTCGACAAAACCGAAGGCGATGAGGTGGCGAGCGGCACGGTGAACCAGTTCGGCGCGTTCGAATTCCGCGCGGCGCGCGTCGGCGAGGACAGCTCCATCCAGCGCATGATCCGTCTTGTGCAGTCTGCGGACGCGGGCAAGGCGAAGATCGTACGCCTCGCGGACCGGTGGGCGACATGGATCGTCATTGCCGCGCTGACAGCCGCAGCCGCCACGTGGCTCGTGACAGGTGAGATCATCCGCGCCGTGACCATCCTTGTCGTGTTCTGCCCGTGTGCGCTGGTTCTCGCAACGCCGACGGCCATCATGGCCGCCATCGGGAACGCGTCACACCACGGCCTTCTCGTCCGGGAGGGCGACGCGCTGGAACGTCTGGCCGGCGTGAAGACGGTCGCGTTCGACAAGACGGGCACCCTGACGTGCGGCACGCCGCGCGTCGCGGCTGTTGAGAGCGTCTCCCCGGAGCTTTCGCGCGAAGAGCTGTACCGCCTTGCCGCGTGTGCTGAGAAGCGCTCGGAACATCCGCTCGGGAAAGCCGTCGTTCGCTGTTTCCGTGAGGAATCCGGCAGTGTGCCCGAACCCGACCGGTTTGAGATGATTCCGGGCCGCGGCGTGTGCGCGTCCGCCGGCAGACGCGCGGTTCTCGCGGGGAACGAAGCGCTTCTCTCCGAACGCGGCGCGGCGCCGGGGCCGGAACTGCTCGCAGCGGCGCAGCGCTACCTCGACGAGGGCTGCACCGTCATCTATCTCGCCGTGGACGGTCGGGCCGCGGGGCTCGCCGCCCTGTCCGACACGCTGCGCTCCGACGCGGCCGAGACCGTGGACGGGCTCCGGCGCGCCGGTGTGCAGCCGGTACTTCTCACGGGCGACCATGAAAACGCCGCCCGGCGCATCGCCGCTCAGACGGGCATCTCGGACGTCCGCGCGGACTGCCTGCCTGAGGACAAGCTCGCATTCATCGACGCACACCGCGCCGGGGGCGTGTGCATGGTGGGCGACGGCATCAACGACGCGCCCGCCCTGCGCCTCGCCACCGTTGGCATCGCAATGGGCGGTGTGGGCAGCGACATCGCCGTGGACGCAGCCGACGCTGCCCTCGTCAACGATGACATCCGTGAGCTGCCGCACCTGTTCCGGCTGTCGCGCCGGATGATGCGGACCATCCGCTGGAACCTGACGTTCTCCATGGCGCTCAACTTCATCGCCGTGGCGCTCGCCGCCGCCGGCATCCTCAATCCCGTGTTCGGCGCTCTCGTGCACAACGCGGGCTCGGTGTTCGTGATCGCTCACTCGGCGCTGCTGCTCCGCTGGAAAGCGCGCCCGCAATAAAGAAAACGCGCCCGGCATCTGCCACGCCGGGCGCGTTTTTTATTCGGATTTCAGCTCCGCGGGAGGAACGGGCGGAACCATGGGAGGAAAGATGTCGTCGCCGTACGTGCGGCGCGGCCACTCCTCGTTCCGGATCGCTTCATAAGCGCTCTGCGCACAGCGGGCCACACGCCCGTGGTGTGCATTCCGGGGTTCTTCCTGCCGGATCTCCGGCAGCGCAGCAAACAGATCCCGAAGTTCGTTGTCGTTCATCGTGCTGCCTCCTTTCGCCATTATTCTGCACGCACAGCGCGGCGCTACGCGTGGAAAAATGCGGAAAGAGGCACGACCGTCAGCCGTACAGGGGAACGAGCATCAGATACGGCGCGGTGAAAACAGCCATCGCGAGACAGATCTTGTGCACCTGCTGCTCCGTCAGCTCCGTGCAGCGGAATGTGAATTTCCGATTCAGCACATAGATCAGGAAACCCGCGAGCGCCGTGCCGGGGATTGCGGTGAGCGTCGTGCCGGGGAACAGCACCAGCGCCGCACCGTTTTCCACCACGCCCATCAGCGCCATCCAGAGCACGAGCGTCAGCGCTCCGCCGATGAAGTCGGCCGCGAATCCGACGGCCCAGAGCTTCACGATACAGCGTTTCCACAGCGTTTTCTTCTCCGGCAGACGCAGCCTGTGCGCGGCAAGGAGCAGAACGGCGGAATCAATGAGAAAGTTTGCGGGAATCACATAGAGCCAGAGCGGCGGATAGAGATACAAAAACCAGATCGGAAACAGCACGTTGCGGAGTTTGACTCGTCCGGAATGTCTCATAAACAGCCTCCTTCTGCCCTCTGCGGGGCTTTTCACAAATTCAGCGTACCACGGCGCGAGCATTTCCGTCAAGAACGCCGCTTTTCCCCGTGTTTCATTGACACCGGTGCGACGCGATGATACAATATATTTACTTATGTGATACATTGCTGGAATCATGGAAGGAGAAACGGACATGCATTGGTCAGACGCCATCGCTGACAAGATCATACAGAGAAATCCGGACAAAGAGGAATACGTCTGCGCCGCGGGCATCAGCCCGTCGGGCTCGATCCACATCGGCAACTTCCGCGACATCGCCACGAGCTGCTTTGTGGTGCGCGCGCTGCGCCGCCGCGGAAAAAAGGCCAAACTCCTCTTTTCGTGGGATGAATACGACCGCCTGCGCAAAGTGCCCGTGAACGTGGCCAAAGTTCGCGACGACATGGAGCAGTACATCGGCTATCCGTACGTGGATGTGCCGAATCCGATGGGCGGCGACGCCGCGACGTATGCCGAGTATTTCGAGCGCGAGTTCGAGGGCGCCGTCAAGCGCTTCGGCATCGACATGGATTACCGCTATCAGGGCGCGATGAACCGCAGCGGCAAATACGCCGAGCACGTCATCCACGCGCTGAAAAAGCGCGGCGAGATCTTCGACATTCTCGACAGCTTCCGCACGCAGGACGCGCAGGAGGGCGAGCGCGAGGCGTACTACCCCGTGAGCATCTACTGCCCGCACTGCCACCGCGACACGACGAAGATCACGCATCTGTCCGACGACTGCACCGTGGCCGAGTACGAGTGCACCTGCGGCCACAAAGGCACGTTCGACTTCACGAAGGACTTTCACTGCAAGCTGGCGTGGAAGATCGACTGGCCCATGCGCTGGATGTACGAGGGCGTCGACTTCGAGCCGGGCGGAAAGGATCACGCCAGCCCCGGCGGCAGCTACGACACCAGCCGCGTGATCTCCGAGAAGATCTTCGGCTACCCCGCCCCGCTGTTCCAGGGCTATGAGTTCATCGGCATCAAGGGCACGACGGGCAAGATGTCCGGCTCGTCCGGCCTGAACCTCACGCCCGAGACGCTTCTGCACATCTATCAGCCTGAGGTCATCCTGTGGCTGTACTCCAAGACCGAGCCGACGAAGGCGTTCGACTTCTGCTTCGACGACGGCATCCTGCGCCAGTACTTCGAGTTCGACAAGATGTATAACGCGTACATGGACGGCACGGCCGACGCGCGCACGAATGAGATCATGGCGAACTGCGTGACGAAGGATCACCGCATGTCCACCGTGCCGATGGGTCTGCTCGTGCAGCTGGGCTCGATCGTCGATTTCAACGTCCCGATGCTGGAGACGGTGTTCGAGAAGATCGGCACGCCGTACAAATACGACGATTTCAAAGAGCGTCTGGATCTCGCCCACTACTGGCTGGAGCAGTGCGCCCCTGAAAACGCAAACCATCTGCGCACCACGCGCGACTGGGATCTGTATGAATCCCTGTCCGACGCGGAAAAGGACGAGATCTCCCGTCTGCACAGCTATCTCGCGAGCGAGAATTACACGCTGGACGAGCTGAACACGAAGCTGTACGCCATTCCGAAGGAAGTGTTCGGCGAGGACATCGACAATCTGAAGGCCGTGCAGGGCGCGTTCTTCAAGATCGTGTACCGTCTGCTGCTGGGCAAGGAAAAGGGTCCGCGCCTGTATCTGTTCCTCTATGCCATCGAGAAAGACCGCTTTGTCCATCTGCTGGACTTCTCGACGCCCAAGACCGAGGAGGAACTGCACCCCGTCGTGGAGGAGGCGCCCGCCGAACCGGAGAAACCCGCCGTCGTGTACGGCGACCCCGACCCCGTCGAGGAGATCCGCCCGCAGATCGAGATGGACGATTTCGTCAAGCTCGACTTCCGCGTGTGCAAGGTGCTCAAGTGCACGGAGATCCGCAAGTCCCACAGCTGCTACAAACTGACGCTGTTTGACGGACTGAAGGAGCGCGTCATCGTGTCGAGCATCAAGAAGTACTACACGCCCGAGCAGCTCGTCGGCAAGAAGATCATCGTCGTGGCGAACCTCAAGCCCGCGCGCTTCACCGGCGTGACGAGCGAGGGCATGCTGCTGGCGGGAACGAACAACGCCTGCGGCTGCCAGATTGTCTTTGTGGACGACTGCGTCCCCGAGGGCACGCGCATCTGCTGATTGCAAATCAAAAATCCCCGTGCATCCGACCGGTGCGCGGGGATTTTTTTGTGACGTTATCACCGACTTGGCCCGCCGTTTGGGGCATACTGAGACCAGAAACCAAACGATAAGGAGAATGCTCCATGAACGTATTTGATACCGTGATCGTCGGCGGCGGCCCCGCCGGATACACCGCGGCGCTGTACTGCGCCCGTGCCGGGCTGTCTGCCGCCGTGCTGGAAACGCTGTACGCAGGCGGACAGATGGCCGCAACGAACCGCATCGAGAACTATCCGGGCTTTGATGAAGTGGACGGCTTCTCGCTGGCGCAGCGCATGAAAGAGGGTGCCGAGCGCGCAGGCGCCGTCTCGTACAACACCGAAGTGCTGGAGCTGCATCTGACCGAAACGCCGAAGCGCATCGTGACGAGCTCGGGCGAGTTTTCGGCGCACACGGTCATTCTCGCCACGGGCGCACAGCCCCGCCGCCTCGGCGACGCGCGCGAAGCGGAATTCACCGGACGCGGGCTCGGCTACTGCGCCACGTGCGACGGCATGTTCTACCGCGGCAAGACCGTCGTTGTTGCGGGCGGCGGGAACTCGGCCGTCGAGGAGGCTCTGTTCCTTTCGCGCATCTGCCAAACGGTGTATGTTGTGCACCGGCGGGATGCCCTGCGCGCCGACCGCGCGGGTATCCGCGCGCTCGAACAGGCCGAAAACGTGCACATTCTCTACGAGCGCCGGGTGGCGGAACTGCTCGGCGAGGAGACGCTCTCCGGCGTAACGCTTGAAAACACGCGCACCGGAGAGCGGGAAACGCTCGCGTGCGACGGACTGTTCGTGGCCATCGGGCGCGAGCCGAACACCGCGCTGTTCGCCGGACAGGTCGCGCTCGACAAAGCGGGCTATGTGGACGCCGACGAGACGACGCGCACGAATCTTCCCGGCGTATTTGCCGCCGGCGACGTGCGGAAAAAGCCCCTGCGGCAGATCGTGACGGCCGCGGCAGACGGCGCGGTGGCGGCAAAATTCGCAGAAGAATTTCTGAATTCTGAAACCTGATGCATAGCCCCTGTCTTTTTTTCACATTCTGTGATATACTGTGAAAAAACCTTTTCAGAAAGGATGTTTTGCTATGGATCGTTTTTTCCGCAGCCGCGGTGAATCCGTGCTCACCTCTCTGCTTTACGTCGTTCTCGGGCTGGTGCTCGTGCTCTACCCTGCCACGAGCGGCCGCATCTTCTGCTGGATCCTCGGCGCGGGCGCTCTGATCTTCGCCGTGGTGCAGGCGCTGTCGGCGTGGTCCGCGCGGCGCGCCGGTTTTTCCGCGCCCGGCTCGGTGATCGCCGCGATCGGTTTGCTGTGTCTCGCCATCGTGTGCTTCTCCGCTCCCGAACTTCTGCTCTCCCTGCTGCCGTTTGTGTTGGGCGGCCTGCTGGTGCTTGACGGCATCACGCGTCTGCCGATGGCGTGGGACGCCGTGCAGAACCGCATCCCGATGGCGTGGCTGATGATCCTCATCACGGCGCTGCCGCTCGTTCTGGGCGTTGTTCTGCTGTTCCGTCCGTTCACGGTCGTGACGAGCGTCATCCGCTTTTTCGGCGTGAGCATCATCCTCGGCGGTGTGCTCGATCTCGCCGGGGCTCGCCTGCGCTGAGAGGTTCTCCATGGCATTTCACAAACTGGATCTCGACACGTGGGAGCGGCGGGAGCATTTCGCGGCGTATTCCGGCGCGACCGCCTGTACGTACAGCATGACGGCCGATGTCGACATCACCGGCCTGCCCGAAGCCGCACGCCGCCGCGGAGCGCCGTTCCACGCCGTGCTCGTCTATCTGTTTTCGCGCATCGTCAACGCGCACCGGGAACTGCGCATGGCAGCGGATGAGGACGGCGCGCCCGGCTGGCATGATGTGATGCACCCGAGTTACACCGTTTTTCATCCGGACGATGAGACATTTTCCTGTCTCTGGACGGAATACGACGAGGACTTTGACGCGTTTCTGGCCAACTGGCGCAGCGACGCCGCGCAGTACGGTGAACAGCACGGCTTCTGCGTGAAGCCGCCCGTGTCCAACTGCTTCAATTTCTCCTGCATCCCATGGGTCTCGTTCACGGGGATGAACCTGAACCTCTCCGCCGACCGCAGCTACTATCCTCCGATTTTCACCGTGGGGAAATATCACATTTCCGGCGGGCGCTGTCTTCTGCCCCTCGCCGTTCAGGTGCACCACGCCGTGTGCGACGGATTTCACGCGGCGCGCATTTTCTCCGATCTGGAGACCCTTGCGCACACGTTCTGAAATACCAATCGCCCTGCATTCCCGTAGAAATGGGAATGCGGGGCGATATTTTTTACTGCGATGCTTCGTCTTTGTACCATGCGACCAGCAGATCGACCACGTCGCCGTAGCTCTTCATCCCCTGCTCCTGACCGTAGCTCTTCAGAAAGCCGTCGTAGGCCGTGTTGGCCACCGTTGTGACCGGAGAGGAAAACTGATCCCAATAGGCATTGTTCTGCGCGAGATCGGCGCGCGCACCGTCTGAAAGCGCCGCCCATATCTCCGCCCAGGCTTCCGGGTCCGCCGTATAGAGCGCGTTGGACAGGTGCAGGTATCCGAACAGCGCGCCGGAATACTCGAATTCCGGGATGCCGCCGGTGTCGCACGCGAGGATGGCGAGGAAGTTCGCCGTCTGTTCGGGCGCGACGCCGCGCACATGCGACAGCTCATGCGCGGCCGTGACGGGCAGAAAGCAGACCGGCATGTGCACGTTCACATTCGCTTCGCCCGTGAACGGGAAGAAAAATCCCGTGTACTGCATCTCGCTCATCAGACGCGAGTACGCCATCGGCTTCGGCGCACGGTGGGGCGCTTCGAGGAAGGGATATTCCTCTTCCAGTGCCGTGTAGACGTCCTTTGACTGCTCCAACAGCGCCGACTTGTCTCCGGTAAAGCAGCCGTCTTCGTCCCGCTCCACATATGCGGACAGCTCGCTCGCCTTCTCCGAAAACAGGCGCGTCACATCCGTGAGCTGCTGCACACTCACGGGCTCGGCGGAAACGCCCATCTTTTCCTCGACGGACGTAACATAAAATTCTGTTCCCCAAAGCAGCGTGTATCCGAGATAGACCCAAAGCGCAATGGCCGCCGCGCCGAGCACACGCTGTACGGCTGTGACCGCCCGTGCACCGCGCCTCTGCACGACGGCGCGCACGGCAAACGCAACGTACAGAATGCACGCCAGAACCAGCGCCGTCCAGAGCACTTCCGCCACGGAGAACCGCACATGCGCCCACACGCCGCCCCAGAACAGCTTGTACGGACGCGTGACGTGACCGGACAGCCAGTTCATTGCGTCCCGGCTGCCGCAGGCGGCCCGGAATACGGCGAGGCCCGCCCCTCCCGCCGCGAGCACAGCGAAAGGTGCGAGCAGAGGACGGAGCCGCTTCATCGTCCCAGTTTATCGACGAGTGTCAGGATCTCGTCGATCTTTGCATCGGCATCGTCTGCTTCCACCGCTTCCTTGACGCAGCCGGAAATGTGCGCCTTGAGCACTTCGCGGTTGGCGCGCGACAAAATCGACTGCGTCGCGAGCAGCTGATTGGAGATGTCGATGCAGTAGCGGTCGTTTTCGATCATCGTCAGGATGCCGTCGAGCTGCCCGCGCGCCGTCTTCACGAGCCGCATGACGGTCTGCTTATCTGCCTTCATCCTTCTTTCATCCCCGTGACTTCATAACCCGCTTCGGTGACGGCCGCCGAGAGCATCTCCGCCGTCACACCCTCCGGCACTTCACAGACGGCGTTCTTATTCTCGAGGCTGACCGCGGGCTTGACGCCCTCGACGCCCTCCAGAGCTTTCGTCACATGCGCCACACAGTGCGCGCACATCATACCTTCGATGTTCAGAGTAATGGTTTTCACGGATGATTCCTCCTTGATATTGGTCGTATTTGTCTCGGGCGCAGCCGCCGGGGTCTCGCAGACGCCTGCGGGCTGCTCCGTGGGTTCAGATTCTGTTTCCTGTGCAAAGCGGGGGCGGAAACGGCGCAGGCGCAGCGCGTTCGTCACGACGCACACGCTCGACAGGCTCATGGCCGCCGCGCCGAACATGGGGCTGAGCTTGAGGTGCCACATCGGGTACAGCAGCCCCGCCGCCAGCGGGATGCCGACGGAATTGTAGAAGAACGCCCAGAACAGGCTGAGCTTGATGTTCGAAATGACCGCCTTTGACAGCTCGATGGCCGTGGCTACGTCGCGCAGGTCGCTCTTCATCAGCACGACGTCCGCGCTCTCGATGGCGACGTCCGTGCCCGCGCCGATGGCAATACCGACGTCAGCGCGCGCGAGGGCGGGCGCATCGTTGATGCCGTCGCCGACCATCGCGACGACCTT
The DNA here is from genome assembly GCA_944386565.1 of uncultured Ruthenibacterium sp. Classification (GTDB taxonomy): domain Bacteria; phylum Bacillota; class Clostridia; order Oscillospirales; family Ruminococcaceae; genus Ruthenibacterium. The sequence continues at coordinate 32,868 of CALXBO010000012.1, forward strand.
GCCCTCTTTCTGCAGGCGGGCGATCTCGGTCTCTTTCTGGTCGGGCAGCACTTCCGCGATGACGCGGCGGATGCCGAGCTGCTTGCGGATGGCCTCGGCCGTTCGGGCGTTGTCGCCCGTAAGCATCGTCACCTCGACGCCCATCTTCTCAAGCGTGCGCACGGCGACCGTGCTCGTCGGCTTGATGGTGTCGGCCACGGCCACGATCCCCAGCAGCTTGCGGCTGTCGGCAAAGAGCAGCGGCGTTTTCCCCTCTCCCGCGAGAGCCGCGGCGCGCTCGCGCACGGGCTGCGGAATCTCGATTCCACGCTGCTCCATCATTTTTTCATTGCCGGCGGCATATTCCCGCCCACTGACTTTCGCCGTCACGCCGAGGCCGAACCACGCCTTGAACTCCGTCGACGGGCGGATTCCCGTCCCCCGCTCCTCGGCGGCCGCAATGATGGCGGACGCGAGCGGGTGTTCGCTGCCGTTCTCGATGGAAGCGGCGAGGCGGAGCAGGTCTTTCTCCTGCATCGGCGGCAGCGCCATGATGTTCGTGACCGCGGGCTTGCCCTCGGTAATGGTACCGGTTTTGTCCATCACGACGGCCGTGATGTTGTGCGCGCGCTCGAGCGCGTCGCCCGATTTGATGAGCACACCGTACTCAGCGCCCTTGCCGGTGCCGACCATGATGGCGACCGGCGTGGCGAGCCCCAGCGCACACGGGCAGGAGATGACGAGCACCGCAATGCCTACGGAGAGCGCGAACTCCGGCGTCTGCCCGGCGATCAGCCAGATGACCGACGCCGCGACGGCGATGGCAATGACAACGGGCACGAACACGCCCGCGATGCGGTCCGCCATTTTGGCGATGGGCGCTTTTGTGGCGCTGGCGTCCTCCACGAGCCGAACGATCTGCGCGAGCGTCGTGTCCTCGCCGACTTTTGTGGCGCGGAATTTGAAGAATCCCGCCTTGTTCACGGACGCGGCAATGACGGTGTCCCCCACCGTTTTTTCCACGGGGATGCTCTCACCCGTGAGCGCGGATTCGTCGAGACCCGACGAGCCCTCGACGATCACGCCGTCGACCGGAACGCTCGAGCCGGGGCGCACGCAGACGATGTCGCCGACCTGCACCTGCTCGATGGGCACGGAGACGGTCGTACCGCCGCGCTCCACCTCGGCCGTCTTGGGCGCGAGGTCCATCAGCTTCTCGATGGCCTCGCCCGTCTTGCCCTTGCTGCGCGTCTCAAGATACTTGCCCAGCGTGACGAGCGCGAGGATCATCGCCGCCGACTCGAAATAGAGGTCCATGTGATAGCGCTCGACGAGAGCCATGTCACCCGCGCCGAGCCCCTGCCCCATGCGGATGATGGCGAATACGCCGTACACGAGCGACGCCGCCGAACCGATGGCGACCAGACTGTCCATATTGGGGCTGCGGTGCGCGAGCGTCGCAAAACCTTTTTCGTAGTAGCTGCGGTTCACGTAGACGACCGGCAGCGTGAGCAGCAGCTGCACCATGCCGAACGTGACTGCGTTCTCGTGTCCCGTGAGCCACGCGGGCAGCGGCGCGCCCATCATGCTCCCCATCGAGACGTACATCAGCGGAATGAGAAAGGCGAATGAGATAATGAGCCGCCGCTTCATGGCACGGAGCGTCTCCTCGCGTCTGCGGCGGCGCTCGTCGCGCTGCGACGCGGGATTCTCCTGCTTTGTCCCCTGCACGGATGCCCCGTACCCGGCCTGTTCCACCGCGCGGATGACGCTGGCCGGATCGGCCGCGCCCTCCACCTGCATGCTGTTTGTCAGAAGATTGACCGTGACGTCCTGCACGCCCTCGACCTTGCGCACGGCTTTTTCCACATGCGCCGAACACGCCGAACAGGTCATCCCGGTCACATCATATTTCTGTGCCATAAGCCCTCCTGTCTGAACACCCCCACGGGGTGTAGGTGTCTGTTTTTATTATAGCACCGCCCCCTCCGTTGTCAAGCCCGCCGGGAAGTATGGCGGAACGAACTGCCGCCCATATTCTCACTGTGCCCGAGCTGCGTTTCTTTTGGCCGCATCTATGCGGTTTATGTGGAAAAAGCGCAAAACTGTGGTATAATAAATACATATATGCATTTTCGCGGAGAAATCCGCTTTGAAATCTGACAATCGGAGGTCATCCATGAACGATTCGATCTTCAGCGGCAAAACGCTTCTCATCACAGGCGGAACGGGCTCGTTCGGCAATGCCGTTCTCAACCGTTTCCTGCGCACCGACATCGGCGAGATCCGCATTTTTTCGCGCGATGAAAAAAAGCAGGACGATATGCGCCACGAATACCAGCTCCGCGATCCCGAAAGCGCCGCGAAGCTCAAATTCTACATCGGCGATGTGCGCAACCCGGATTCCCTGCACGACGTGATGCGCGGCGTGGATTTCATCTTCCACGCGGCCGCGCTCAAGCAGGTCCCCTCGTGTGAATTCTTCCCGATGGAGGCCGTGCGCACCAACATCGTCGGCACGGACAACGTGCTGACGGCCGCCATCGACGCGGGCGTCAAGCGCATCGTGTGCCTGTCGACGGACAAGGCCGCCTATCCCATCAACGCGATGGGCATTTCCAAGGCCATGATGGAAAAAGTGATCCGCGCCAAGGCGCGCAACGTCCCCGCGGAGCACACCACGATCTGCTGCACACGCTACGGCAACGTCATGTGCAGCCGCGGCAGCGTCATTCCCCTGTTCATCGACCAGATCAAGGCGGGCAAACCCATCACGATCACCGATCCGGATATGACCCGTTTCCTGATGAGCCTGGAAGAGGCCGTGGATCTCGTTCTCTTCGCCTTCGAGCACGCCGAACCCGGCGACCTGTTCATCCAGAAAGCGCCCGCCTGCACGATCGGGGATCTCGCCAAGGCCGTGCAGCAGCTGTTCGGCGACACGGGCACGCACATCATCGGCACGCGCCACGGTGAAAAGCTGTACGAGACGCTGATGACGCGCGAAGAGCGCCTGAAGGCCACCGACATGGGCGGTTACTACCGTGTGTCGGCCGACGCGCGCGACCTGAACTACGACAAGTATTTCGTCGACGGCCAGGTGGAGACGCAGGCCGACGAGAGCTACACCAGCCACAACACCGACCGTCTCGACGTGCAGGGCGTTGTGGACAAGCTGCTCACGCTGGATTACGTGAAGGAAGAACTGGCCGCAATGGGCCGCTGAACACTGCAAAAAGGGAGCGAAACGCCATATGGCACAGAAGATCCGCCTGATGACGATCATCGGCACGCGGCCGGAGATCATCCGCCTGTCCGCCGTCATCAAAAAGTGCGACATGTATTTTGACCAGATCCTCGTTCACACGGGGCAGAATTACGACTACACGCTGAACCAGATCTTCTTTGAGGATCTCGGGCTGCGCGCGCCGGATTTCTATCTGGACGCAGTGGGCGGCGACCTCGGTGAGACAATCGGCAACATCATCGCCAAGAGCTATAAGCTGATGGCCGAGGAAAAGCCCGACGCGCTGCTCATTCTGGGCGATACGAACAGCTGCCTGTCCGCGATTGCGGCCAAGCGTCTGCACATCCCCATCTTCCACATGGAGGCGGGCAACCGCTGCTTTGACGAGTGTCTGCCCGAGGAGACGAACCGCCGCATCGTGGACCACATTTCGGACGTCAACCTGTGCTATTCCGAGCACGCACGGCGCTATCTGAACGCCGAGGGCACGGCGCGCGAGCGCACGTATGTGACGGGCAGCCCAATGGCCGAGGTCCTGCGCGCCAATCTCGCGCAGATCGAGGCAAGCGACGTGCTTGAGCGCCTCGGCCTCGAGGCCGGAAAGTATATTCTGCTCTCCGCGCACCGCGAGGAAAACATCGACACAGAGAAGAATTTCATCGACCTGTTCACCTCCGTGAACCGTCTGGCCGAAACGTATGATATGCCCATCCTGTATTCGTGCCATCCGCGCAGCCGCAAGTTCCTCACCCAACGCGGATTTGTGCTCGATGAGCGCGTGCGCCTGCACGAACCGCTCGGCTTCCACGACTACAACCACCTGCAGATGAACGCGTTCTGCGTCGTCAGCGATTCCGGCACGCTCCCGGAGGAGTCCAGCTTCTTCACGAGCGTGGGGCATCCCTTCCCCGCTGTGTGCATCCGCACGTCCACGGAACGCCCCGAGGCGCTGGACAAGGGATGCTTCATCCTCGCGGGCATCCGTAAGGGCGGCGTCGAGCAGGCTGTCGAGACAGCGGTCTCCATGAACCGGAACGGTGATTTCGGCATTCCCGTGCCCTACTATACGGAGGACGTGTCCACCAAAGTGGTGAAGATCATCCAGAGTTACGTGGGCGTCGTCAACAAGATGGTGTGGCGGAAATACTGAGTATGGACGGACGCAAAAAGCGCGTGCTGGTCGTCAGCCAGCACTACTGGCCCGAAAACTTCCGCATCACGGACATCTGCAAAGGTTTTCTCGAGGACGGCATCGAGTGCGACGTGCTGTGCGGCCTGCCGAACTACCCCAAGGGCGAATGGTTCGACGGTTACAGCTACCGCGGCCCGCGCCGCGAAATGTACGAGGGTGTTGAACTGTTCCGTTCGGGTGAGATCCGCCGGCGCGGCAACACATCGCTGCGCATCTTTCTCAACTATGTGTCGTTCCCGCTGTTCGCTTTGTTTCACCTGCCCCGCCTGCACGGGCGCAGATATGACGCGGTGCTCTGTTACAACACGAGCCCCGTTCTGATGATGATTCCGGCGATCGTGTACGCAAAGCTGCACCGCGTTCCCCTGACGACATACGTTCTCGACCTGTGGCCGGAAAACCTGTACTCCGTGCTTCCGGTCAAAAACCGCTTTCTGCGCTCGGTGGCGCAGGGCGTGTCGCACTGGCTGTACCGCCGCAGCGACAGGCTCATCGCCCTGTCGGACGCAATGGCGGACAAGCTGCGCGCGGCCGCGCCGAAGAGCCGGATCACCGTCATCCCGCAGTACTGCGAAGAATTGTATTTGCAGGACGTTCACGACGAGGCGCTCGAACAGCGCTTTTCAGGGGCGATTCACGTGCTGTTCGCGGGAAACATCAGCCCCGCGCAGGATCTGACTCTTCTGGTGGAGTGTGCGCGGCGGCTCGCGGCCGAAGACCGGCACGACATCCGCTTCGTGATCGTCGGCGACGGCATGAGCCGCGCCGATCTCGAGCGCGAGATCCGCGAATCCGGCGTGTCGGAGTATTTTCTCTTTGAGGGCATGAAACCCGTGACGGACATTCCCGCCTACCACACGGCGGCGGACGCGCTGTTTGCGGCGCTGGCCAAGAGCGACGACCTCGGCCTGACCGTTCCCGCGAAGATCACCAGTTACATGGCCGCGGGGCGCCCCTGTCTTGTGGCCGTGGACGGTGAGGCAGCGCGCGTCGTGGACGACGCGCAGTGCGGCCTGACGTGCGACGCGGGCGACGCGGACGCGCTGTATGCGAATCTTGTGCGCCTCGCGGCGATGCCGGAGAGCGAACGGCAAACGATGGGCGAAAACGGGCGCACGTATTTCTGCGGACATTTCCGGCGCGGCACGCTGCTGCGCCGGCTGGAGGAATTCATCCTTTCGCAATGAGGTGAAGTTTTGAAAATTCTTGTCATCATCCCGTGCTACAACGAGGAGGAAAACATCGAGCGCGTCGTGCACCGTCTGAAGCGGTCTGTCCGGACGCACGAGCTTCCCGGAACGGTGGACTATCTCGTCATCAACGACTGCTCGACGGATTCGAGCGCGCGCATCTGCGAGGAAAACGGATTTTCCTATCTGTCCAATCCGGTCAATCTCGGCATCGGCGGCACGGTGCAGGCGGGCTATCTCTATGCCGTCCGCCACGGCTACGACATTGCCGTGCAGATGGACGGGGACGGCCAGCACAACCCCGATTATCTCGCCGACGTCGTCGGCCCCGTTGCGCGCGGAGAGCTCGACATGTGCATCGGCAGCCGTTTCATCAAAAAAGAAGGATTTCAGACCAGCTTCATGCGGCGTCTCGGCATCAATATCATCAGTGTTCTGCTGCGCATTTTGTGCGGCGCGCATGTGCGTGACACGACAAGCGGGTTCCGCGCGTCCAATAGACAGCTGACGGAGTATTTCGCGCAGCACTATGCGCAGGATTACCCGGAGCCGGAGGCCATCATCTCCGCCGTGCTCGAGGGATTCCGCGTGGGTGAAGCGCCCGTCGTGATGGCGGAGCGCATGGGCGGCATCTCCTCCATCAACGCGTTCAAATCCGTATACTACATGATCAAAGTCAGTCTTTCGCTGGTCGTTTTCCGTCTGACGAACTCCCGGCAGAAAGGAGCTGCAAAATGAACGCTGGACACATTGAACCCGTTTTCCGCATCGGGCTGATCCTCGGTGCGATCCTCTTTCTCTTCATCATTCTCTGGATGCTGAAAAAGAAAAAACTGACCGTCCGGTATTCCATCGTGTGGTTCTTCGCCGCATTCGTGCTCGTCCTGTTCGCGGTGTTTCCGTACATCGTGTTGGTGCTGCGCGATCTGCTGCAGGTAGAGCTGGTGTCGAACCTCGTGTTCCTGATGGTTCTGGCTTTCGTTCTGTTTATGCTTCTGAGCATTTCCTGCATCGTCTCCGTCTTTTCGGAAAAGCTCAAGCGGCTCTCTCAGGAGGCAGCGCTTCTGGAGCAGCGGGTGCGGGATCTGGAGGCCCGTCTCAGCGAACGCTCCGAATAAACCGCCGCACGTGCGGCAGCAAGGGGTATCCGTATGAATTTTGTCTCGCTGTCCTTTCTGTTGTTCCTGTTCGTTGCGGCGGTGTGCTATTATGTCATGCCGAAAATCACACGCCCGTTCTGGATGCTGGCGTGCAGCTACACGTTCTATTTATACGACCCGGAGAACGCCCCCTTTGTGGCGCTTTTGCTCGGCATGACCGCTGCAACCTACCTTCTGGGCCTGCTGATTCAGATCTGCCCCGTCAAACCGGTGCGGATTGCAGCCGTCGCCGCAGCCGTTCTCGGCTGTTCCGGCGTTCTGGGATGGGGGCTCTATCTGCACACGGCCATCAAGCCGACGGCACTCGCCGGGCTGATGGTGCCGCTGGGGTCAAGTTACTTCACGTTTGCGGCGCTCGGGTACATCATCGACGTGTACCGCGGCAAAACGCGCGCCGAGCGCAACCCTCTGTACTATGCGCTGTTCGTGAGTTTCTTCCCGTGCATCGTCACGGGTCCGATCGAGCGCGCGGGCAATCTTCTGCCGCAGTTCAAGCGCAAGGTCACGTTTGACTACAACCGCGTGTCCGGCGGCATGTTCCGCATTCTGTGGGGATGCTTCAAGAAGCTGGTGATTGCGGACACCATCGGCGGCATTGTCGGCACCGTGTTCGGCAAACCCGCTCAGTACAGCGGCCCGATCCTCCTCATCGCATGTCTGCTGTTTACTTATCAGCTCTATTGCGATTTTTCCGCAGCTTCCGACATCGCCATCGGCGCGGCAGCCGTCTTCGGGATCGAAGTCATGGAAAACTTCACGCGGCCGCTGGCTGCCTCGAGCTATACCGAGCTGTGGCGCCGCTGGCACATCAGCCTGTCGTCGTGGTTCCGCGACTATCTGTATTTCCCGCTCGGCGGCAGCCGGAAGGGAAAGCTCCGTGCGCACGTCAATCAGGTGATCGTCTTCTCCGTCAGCGGCCTGTGGCACGGGCTGACGCCGGGCTATCTGATCTGGGGGCTTCTGAACGGCGTATTTCTCGCCGTTGGAAAGGAGACTTCCGCCGTGCGCGGGCGCATTGCCGCACGCAATCCTCTGTACCGGCTCTCCGCGCTGAAGAGCGTGATACAGGCTGTCATCGTCTATCTGCTCTTCACCGCAACGCTCGTGTTTTTCCGCGCGGCATCCCTCTCGGACGCCGCCGTGATCTACGGCGGTCTGTGGCAGGGCTGGGACGTCGTTTTCTCGCAGTCCTCGCGCTTTCTGTCGAGCCTTTCAGCCGTCGGATGGAAGGATGCCGTTCCCTGGATCATCCTGGGCGGCGCGTTCGGCGTGGAGCTTCTGGAGTTCTGGCGCATTCCCGTCAATCAGCTGATCCGCCGCATCCCGTTCTTCGTGCGCTGGCCTCTGTACTATGCACTGATCATCCTGATCGGGTTCTACGGCCAGTTCGGCAGTTCCGGTTTCATTTATCAGCAGTACTAAAAGGAGGGACGCATGAAACGATTTTTTCTCACAGCGGGCAGCCGGCTGCTCTCCGCCGTGCGTCTCGCCGTCGGCGCCGCGCTGCTCGCCCCCCTGCCCTTGCTGATGGTCTGGTACAATTACACGGTGGACTGCTCCGGTTTCTTTCAGGGCGACGCCTACCTGCGTGAAGTCGGCAACATGGTGCTGGAGGGCAAGGACATTGTCGGTTATGAAAAGATGAACGACCAGCAGCGCGAGATCCTCAAGATCTTCGTGAACAACATCGACCCCGTCCCCGACGTGATCGCCCTCGGCTCGAGCCGCATCATGCAGCTCAGCCGCGATGTGCTGCACATCGACAGTTTCTTCAACTGCAGCGTCACGGGCGGCGACCGTGCGGACGTGATGGGCACGTTCTATCTCTTCGACCGCGAAGACCGCCTGCCGAAGACGTTCATCATCGGTTTTGACCCGTGGCTGCTGCGCTCGGACATCATCGACAAACGGACCGACAAGGAGCTCTATGCAGAATTTCTGGAGAAATGTCTCGGGGTTCCGTCCGACGTGGAATACGTGGAGACGGACGACGAGGAAAAGTGGCTGGCCCTGTACTCGCCCGAGTACTTCCAGAACAATCTCTCGTATGCGAGCCGCGACACGACGGGAGTGGACAAGCCCCAGGTCGTGGAGGGCGACGTGTACCAGCAGACCACCGAGGTCAAGCGCGGCGACGGCAGCCTTCTGTACGACGTCAACTACCGCAACCGCTCGCAGGAAGAACGCGACACCGATGCGCTGTTTCAGTGCGGGAACTTCCTGTACATGGAGGATTACGACGAAGTCGACCAGGAATGCGTCGAGCTGTTCGACAAATTCTTTGCCTATGCCCAAGAGCGCGGCGTGAACATCGTCATCATGCTCACGCCGTATCCGCCCATCGTCTACGATTACTGCGAGGAAAACGCGGAAGATTACGGCGGATTCCTCGACACGGAACCCACGATCCGCGAGCTTGCCGCGAAATACGACATCCCCGTCTACGGCTCGTATGACCCCGACAAGATCGAGGGCGTGACGAAAGCCGACTTCTACGACGGCCTGCACTGCACCGCGGAGGCCGTCGAGAAGATCATCGGGGGAGAAGACGGTGAGAACGAGCAATTCATGCACGATCTGGGCTATTGACCCATTCTTTGAAAAACCGGACGAAGCTTTGCTTCGTCCGGTTTTTTGCTGCATTCATGGCAGAAAATCCGCCTGTTTTCTGTGGACCTTTTCCATTGCGGAGAGATTGGCGGCGTGCTAGAATAAAGGCAATGAATACGTATTCACGGAGGTGGATGCAGTGATTACCATGTCGGAGATCGCCAGGCTCACAAACGTCTCGCAGCCCACTGTCTCCCGTGTGCTGAACGGGAATCCCTCTGTCAATCCGGAGGTGCGCGAACGCGTGCTTGCCTGCGCGCGCGAACACCACTACCAGCCGAACGCGCTCGCCAAAAGCCTTCAGGGGCAGCCGACGCACTTGCTCGGCGTCCTGCTCACGGACATTTCCAACGGCTTTTTCGCGGAGCTGGCCAAGGAGATCGAAATGAGCGCCAAACAGGCCGGATACAGCATCCTTCTCTGGAACAGCAACTATGAACCGGAGCGCGAACGCGAGTGTTTTGACGTTCTGCGACGCTACCGGGTGGACGGTGTGATCGCCGTTCCGTGCCGCGCAGACGACGAATTCTGGACGCGCGGAACCGATGCGCTGGATTTTCCGCTCGTGATCGCCACGCTGCGCGTGCCGGGGCGCGACTGCGTCTATGTGGACCACGCGATGGCCGGCTCTCAGGCCGCACGCTGCCTGATTTCCCGCGGCTACGATGCCTTTGCGTTTGCGGGGACGCCCGGTGAGGACAAACAGCGGGGATTTCTCGCGGAACTGTCCCGGAACGGCATTGCGCCGGAGCGCTGCTTCACGGCTGACGTCTCGCGGGACGGCTGGGCCGATGTCCTTGCCGGCCGGACCGCTTCCCGCGAGGAGCGCACGGGCATTTTCACCTCCAACGACCTGCAGGCTCTGGAGCTGCTGAACCGTCTGCACGCGCACGGCGTCACCGTTCCGCAGCGCGCGGGCGTGCTCGGATTCGATGACATCCCCGTGAGCCGTTACCTCACCCCCAACCTGAGCAGCATGCGCCAGCCGCTGCGCGAGATGGCCGCGCACGCCGTGGGACAGCTCGTGTGCCGGATTGAGACGCCGGACAGGGCTGTGCCGCTGGATCTGCCGCTCTATGCATCCGTCATTGCGCGGGAGAGCACCGGATAATCGCCTCTTTCGTTTTGGGTATACTTTTTCAGATAAGGATCACAGAAAGGAAGACCGTCATGACTGATATCACGTGCATCGGAGAAGTTCTGATCGACCTCACCCAGACCGGAACGAATGCGCACGGCGTTCCGCAGTTCTCCGCCAATCCCGGCGGCGCTCCGGCCAACGTGGCCGTCGCCGCTTCGCGGCTCGGCGCCCGCACCGCATTCATCGGCAAGACCGGGCGGGACGGGTTCGGCGCCTACCTTCGCCGCGTGCTCGAGGAAAACCGCGTCGCGGCCGACGGGCTGCGCACTTCGGACACGCCCACGACCATGGCGATCGTCTCCGTGTCCGAGAGCGGAGAGCGCGATTTCCGCTTTGTGCGCGGCGCGGACAGCGAGCTGGCTCCGGAGGAACTGGATGAAACGGCTATCGCAGCTACAAAAATCCTGCACTTCGGTTCCGTGAGCCTGACGGGCGGTGCGGCGCGCTCCGCGACCATCGCAGCTGCCCGGGCGGCACGGCGCGCGGGCGTGCTTGTCAGCTATGACCCGAACTACCGCGCCAGCCTGTGGCCGAGCGAGGCCGAAGCCGTGGAGTGGATGCGCACGCCCCTCTCTCTCGTCGACGTCATGAAACTGGCCGAGGAAGAGCTGGAGCTGCTCACCGGCACGTCCGATCTCGAGGAGGGCAGCCGCATTCTGGAAGAGCGCGGCATCTCTCTTGTTCTGGTCACTCTGGGCGGCGACGGAGCGTTCTGCCGCTGGCAGGGCGAGACCTTCACCGTTCCCGGCGTCAAGACGCAGGTCGCCGACACCAACGGCGCAGGCGACACCTTCTTCGGCGCGGTGCTCAGCCGTCTGGCCCTGCGCGGCGACCACCCGCTGGACGGCCTGACGGCGCAGGAACTGCGCGGCATCGTCGCGTTCGCCAACCGCGCGGCATCGCTGACATGTTCCCGCAGCGGCGCCATCCCCGCCATGCCCACACCGGACGAAGTGGAATCTTTGTAACCGATCAGGAGGAATCACGATGAAGCGGAAAACAAACGGCGCCGCTCGGAAAAAAGCGGCCAAAACGGCGGTAGAGACCGTCTCGGGCACGCAGGCAACCGGGCCCGTGCAGGGCACCGCGACGTGCGGCGAAGAGAACGGCGTATTTGAGCGCCGTCTTGCGCGCCATTACGATGAGCTGAAATGGCTGTACTGCGAACTGTATCACAACGACATGGGCGCGTTCGAGTACTTTGTCTCGATGCTGCGCCGCAGCTGGGAAGCGCGCAAGGAAGACCTCCGCGCACAGGATGCCCGCCGCGAAGCAGATCCCGACTGGTACCGCAGCCGCGACATTCTCGGCATGATGCTGTATGCGAACGCCTTTGCGGGCACCCTGAAAGGCGCGGAGGAAAAACTTCCGTATCTGCGCGAGTGCGGTGTGAACTACGTTCATCTGATGCCGCTGCTGCAGAGCCCCAAGGGACGCAGCGACGGCGGATATGCCGTCGCCGACTTCCGCACGGTCCAGCCGGAGCTCGGCACGATGGAGGACTTCGAGCATCTGGCTGACGCGTGCCGCCGTGACGGCATGTGCGTGTGCCTCGATTTCGTGATGAACCACACGAGCGAGGATCACGACTGGGCGCGCCGCGCGCGCGCCGGTGAGCCGGGTTACCGCGACCGCTATTTCTTCTATGACAACTGGGACATTCCCCGCGAGTTTGAAAAGACGATTCCCGAGGTCTTCCCCACCACCGCGCCGGGCAGCTTCACGTGGCTCTCCGACTGCAATCAGGCGGTCATGACGAATTTCTATCCGTATCAGTGGGACCTCAACTACGCCAATCCCGTCGTGTTCAACGACATGACGGAAAACCTGCTCTACCTCGCCAACCGCGGCGTGGACGTCGTCCGTCTGGACGCCGTGCCCTACATCTGGAAGCAGCTCGGCACGAACTGCCGCAACCTGCCGCAGGTGCACACGCTGGTGCGCATGATCCGCATGGCATGTGAGATCGTGTGTCCGAGCGTACTGCTGCTGGGCGAGGTCGTCATGGAGCCCGCCAAGGTGGTTCCCTATTTCGGAACGCCGGAAAAGCCCGAGTGCCATATGCTGTACAACGTCACGACGATGGCCACCACGTGGAACACACTCGCCACGCAGGACGTATCCCTGCTGCGCCATCAGATGGACGCAGTCTGCGCCCTGCCTCACGACTTCGTGTTCCTGAACTACCTGCGCTGCCACGACGACATCGGCTGGGGGCTTGATTACGGATATCTGGGATGGTGCTCCGGGGCCAGCGAAGTGCCGCACAAGAAATACCTGAACGACTGGTTCACCGGAAAGTGGCCCGGCAGCAACAGCCGCGGCGAGCTGTACAACGACGATCCCCGTCTGGGCGACGCGCGGTTGTGCGGTACGACGGCTTCGCTGTGCGGCGTGGAAGCCGCCGTCTATGAGAACGACTCCGCCAAGCTGGAGCAGGCCGTCGCGTGCGATCTGATGCTTCACGCGTGGATGTTCTCGCAGAGCGGCATCCCGGTTCTGTACAGCGGCGATGAGATCGGCCAGCTGAACGACTATTCGTATCACGACGACCCCGACAAGCGCGAGGACAGCCGCTACATCCACCGCGGCGATTTCCAGTGGGATCTGGCCGAATTGCGGCACGACCCGAAGACGCGTCAGGGCATGCAGTTCGCCGGTCTGCGCCGTCTGGAAGAGCTGCGCGCCGCAGAACCCTGCTTCGACGCGCGCGCCGACGTGTGGACCGAGGACTCCGGCAGCAACCACGTGCTTGCGGTCTGCCGCCGGTACGAAGGGCGCGAACTGATCTGCCTGTTCAATTTCAGCAGCAATTTCGTGCATGCGGGCGCGGCACGCGACGGCGCGTACACCGATATCGTGTACGGCACCCGTTACGACAGCATCCGCGACATCGAGCTGTATCCGCACAGCTTCGCGTGGCTTCTCCGCGAGTGATTTCTAAAAAAAGCGGCGGCCTCCGTACGGAGGCCGCCGCCCTTTTTATTTCTCATTCAGAAACTCACGGATGTTGGCGAGCACTTTTTCGCTCAGCAGGATGAACGCCTGCCGCGTGCGTCCCGCCGACACATTGCGGCACACCACACGGGGCAGCTCGAAGAAATCTTCGCTCACGCTGCCTGCCGCCGCTGCGGTATCGCAGAAGAACCAGTTGCCCTCGCGCCGCACCCAGCGCTCCATGGCTTCGGAATCGAATCCCGGCCCGATGGATGTATTGAACAAAATCTTTCCGTCGCCCAGCGCGCGGAACTCCTCTTCCCCCAGCAGCAGGACATTCTTGTTCAGGCACGTGATGACCACATCGCTCTCGCGCAGCAGTTCGGGCAGCGGCGTGAAGCGCATCCCCTCCGCCTCGGCGTCCGCCTTGGGCGCGCGGCAGTAGTAGAGGATGTTCGCCCCGAGGAACTGAAGCGCCTGCGCGACCATGCGGCCGGAGGTGCCGAGCCCGACCATTCCGACGTTGAGGCCGTAGATCTCCTCGGCCTCCGCGCGCAGCCGCGGCAGGTCAAATCCGTGCAGCAGCCCTGTCAATTCGTGCAGAACATATTCGACGACGCCGCGGTCACCGTAATCGCGGATACCCTTGACGCAGATGCCTTTTTCCCGGGCGAACGCGATGTCCACGTTGGCGCTCTCCTCGGAATACAGGCTGCAGCACATGCCGATGTAGCGGATATTCGGGCAGCGCTCGATGACCTCGCGCTCAATGCGGGACGTGTAGCTCAGCAGCACCGCATCGGAGTCACCGATGCGGCGGACGATCTCGTCGTTGTCCTGAGGCACATCTTCAAACAGGACAACTTCCTGCGCAAGGCTGTGAAGCTCCTGCTCGGCCTGCGGGACGAGACTGACGGGTTCAATGGCAGTCAGTTTCCGGAACATATCGCGTCTCTCCTCTCTCAGTGCAGCTCAATGGGCGAAGCCAGATTGCGCAGCAGCGCGACCAGGCTCCAGCCGGCGATGGCGCTCGACTCGGAGTAGATGTCCAGCTTGGCCCGGACGTCCGCTCCCGATGCGGAGATGAAATATTCGTCTCCGACAAAACCGGGTTTTCCCGTCATTTTCATCTTCAGAGCCTCCGGGCCGGAAAGCGCCAGCGCGGTGGCCACTGCAACATTCACGTGCGTCGGCATCAGTTCGATCGCTTTCTTGGCCGTTCCCTCAAAGGCAGTGCCCTCTTCTTTCTCCAGCTCTTCGCGGTAGAGCGGTGTGCCCTTCAGCGCGCCCGGGCGCTTGAGGGAGCTGAACGACGTCTCCGGCGTTTTCCCCTCCGCCTGCGCCATCAGCGCCACCGTGGAGAGCACGTCGAATCCGCCCACGGCGCCGGAGGCGAGATAGACCTTGCGGCCGCAGCGCGCAGCCGTCTGCTCCACTTCGGCGCGGAACGCATCGTCCGCGAGCGCGCCGATGGAGATGAGCACAAGGTCCGCGCCGCCCTCAAGGATCTTCACGGCGTTCTCTTTGACCGCCGCGACGCCGGCCGTCTCCACAACAATGTCCGGGCACAGTCCCAGAAGCGTCTCCGGATTCGCGCAGGCCGTGCAGCCCACCTTGTCCGCCAGAGCCTGCACCGATTCCGGCGACCGGCTCGTCACGCCGACCAGTTCATACGCATTCAGAAAACCGCGGAGGTATGCGTCCGCCACGATCCCGCCGAGATAACCGCATCCCAGAATCCCCATTTTTTTGCGTTTCATAGCCCTGTTCCTTTCTTTTACCGGATGTTGACATCCACGCCGTTGACCTCAACGCCTTCGTCCGCGCGGATGAGAATGTACTTCACGCCGTCAATGACGCGCGTCTCCACCAGATCGCCGCGCTCCGGGCTCACCCGGATCACAACGTCGGGCGTGCGCACTTCGAGCTTCGCCGTATCCACAAGATTGCGCGGGCTGAGCGCCGCCTCTTCGCCGAACTCCTCGTCGTACTTACGCCCGAACGCCGCCACGCGCGTCTCCGGCACGCCGCAGGCGTCGAGCACGGTCTTGACTTCCTCTTTCGTCACAACGAGAGGTTCTTCCTCGTGATTCGCCTTGTGCTCCTCGATGCGCTCGCACAGATGTTCATGCACGGCCTGCACCACTTCGCAGCTGCAGTCCTCCGCCAGTGTCTCTCCCAGAATGGCCTCGAACGCGTCCTTCTGCGAGGCGGCCGGCATCGGCAGCGGTGCGCGGAACAGCGCATCCACAAAGTCGGACTGGTTTTTGGTGATGTCCCTCGTGTAATACAGCGCACCGTAAATGTTGGAGCAACGGTCGTCAAACGCCGGGAACATGAAGCCGATCTCGGGGGACGAGACGATCCAGTCCGTCTGGAGACTGTGGAACTCGTTCTCGTAGACGTAGTAGCTCAGCGCCGGTTTCGTGAGCTTCACCGGACAAATGGCGCACAGGATGTACGAAAACACGTCGGTGGACGCGTCTTCCATCCGCTCGCCGTCCCGGCTGCGGAACGGCACGTCATAGGTGTCGTGTGCGAGCAGGATCATATAGCTGCCCTCGATCATCACCGAATTGAGGATGCGGCGGTACAGGGCCTGCACCGCCTCGTCGTCGCCGAGCTTTGAATCGCGCAGCGCCATCAGCAGCGCGTGCTCTTCTCCGTCGACGACCTGCTTTGTCTCAAAGCTGATGTCGATGAGGTTCTTGCCCAGCGTGCCGGACAGCGACTTTTTCAGGATCGCCAGCAGCTTTTCCGTCTCCTCCTGCGCGGTGAGCGCGAGCGACTGGTTGAATTCCGAGACGATCTCGCCCGTCTCGTTGACGTAGCAGCCGCGGATGTGGCTGATGTTGCTCTTATCGGGTTTGTAGCGGCGCCGCAGCTCCGCAATTTCTTTTTCGTTCATGAAGTACCTCTCATTGCATTGAAATGTGTCACAGCATTGTGACTCCCCCGCGGTCCACGCGGGCGAAGATCCGCTTCACCGGCGCGGGCGGCTCCTGTGAAACTGTGAGCGCGCCGCGATAGACCTCCTCCGCCGCGTCGAGTTTGGCCTCGTCCGCGGCGTACAGCACGGCCAGCACGTCACCGGAGCGGACTTTGTCGCCCGCCTTTTTGAGGACGTGCAGCCCGGCGGCGGGATCAACGGAGCTTTCCTTCGTCTCCCTGCCCGCGCCGAGCGCGACGGCCGCAAGGCCGATCTTCTCGGTGTCGGTGGCCGTGAGGAAACCGTCTGCGCCGCAGCGCACCTCCCGGCGGCACGGCGCCTTGACAAAGCGCGAGGTGTCGCGCAGGAAGCCGTCGTCACCGCCCTGCGCACGCACCATGCGGCAGAGCGTCTCAAACGCGCGCCCGCTGGAACGCGCCTCGTCCGCCATGGCCTCGCACTCGTCCAAAGTCCCCTTCCCGCACAGCGACAGAAGGTTCGCCGCAAGCGCCCGGCACACCTGCCACAGGTCGTCCGGCCCGCCGCCTTTCAGCGTTTCGGCCGCCTCGATCACTTCGAGGCTGTTGCCCACCGCGCATCCGAGCGGCGTATCCATATCCGTGATGAGGGCGGCCGTATGCCTCCCGTTGTGCTCGCCGATCTCCACCATCGCCTTTGCAAGCGCAATCGAATCCTCCAGCGTCTTCATGAACGCGCCGCTGCCCGTCTTGACATCGAGCAGGATGCAGTCCGCACCGCCGGCGAGTTTTTTCGACATGATGCTCGAGGCGATCAGCGGCAGGCTGGACACCGTCGCCGTCACATCGCGCAGCGCATACAGTTTCTTGTCCGCCGGCGCGAGATCGCCCGTCTGTCCGATGACCGCGATGCCGATGTCGTTCACCTGACGGATGAACTGCTGTTCCGTCAGCGACACGGAACAGCCGGGGATGGACTCCAGCTTGTCGAGCGTGCCGCCCGTGTGGCCCAGCCCGCGGCCGCTCATTTTGGCGATCTTCACGCCGCACGAGGCCGCGATGGGCGCGACAATAAGCGTCGTCTTGTCCCCGACGCCCCCGGTGGAGTGCTTGTCACCCTTGACTCCCTCGATTCCGGACAGGTCCGCCATATCGCCGCTCGCCGCCATGGCGGCCGTGAGCCACGCTGTCTCCTCCGCGTCCATTCCGCGCAGATAAATGGCCATCGCCAGTGCGCTCATCTGGTAGTCGGGGATCTCTCCGCGCGTGTAACCGCCGATGAAAAAGTCGATCTGCTCTTTCGTCAGTTTTCCGCCGTCTCTTTTGGCGGCGATGATGTCGTACATTCTCATGTCCCGCACCTCCGTTTCGGATCATGACGGAAAACGCCCGCGGTCTGAAAGGCCGCAAGGCGTGTGGATCTTTTTCTATTATAAAGGAATCGCCCCGGGAACACAAGGCACAGCCGATTGACTTTTCGACATGCCCGGAGTAAAATGTTAAAAGTGCTTTTGCACTGCAATCTTGCGGGTATGGCGGAATTGGCAGACGCGCCAGACTTAGGATCTGGTGTCCATGACGTGCAGGTTCGACCCCTGTTACCCGCACCAAAGCCCCGGACGACGTATCGTCCGGGGCTTTTTGCATGCGGGGCGTCTCTTCTGTTCACACGTTTGTGCGTTTATCCCTGGATTTGTAGAGCGCATAGGACACCACTGCCGTGACAACTTCCGTGACCCAAAAAGCGTGCCAGACGCCGACGGCTCCCAGGAACCGGCTGAGGATGTACGCTGCCGGGATGATGAGCAGCGCATACCGGAGCAGCGAGATGATCAGGGACGGACGGCCCTGGCCGAGGCCCTCCAGCGCACCGCATGAAATAACGGAAACAGAGGAGACGACGAATCCGAGGCTGATGATGCGCAGCGCATGCTTGTTTCCCGCTGTAATCTGTGCTACAATAAGTTTTAACGTATTTTTTGAACGCTGCTTTGCAAGCCGTTCCTATGAAAGAGCCGGCCGGATCTTTCCAGCCGGTCTCATTCATTTTATTTGCCTGTTTTGCTGCTGATCAAAGGAGATGTCACCATGCAGTCCGATTCCAAAACCGAATTGTTTGAACAGACCGCCGTTCCGCGCGCTGTATTCCAGCTGGCCGTCCCGACGGTCCTCAGTTCTCTTGTCATGGTCCTGTACAACCTGGCGGACACGTATTTCGTCGGTATGCTCAATGCACCTGTCCAGAATGCCGCCGTCACGCTGGCCGCACCGGTCCTGCTCGCATTCAACGCGATCAACAACCTGTTCGGCATCGGCAGCTCCAGCATGATGAGCCGTGCGCTCGGCCGCCGGGATTACGATACGGTGTCGCAGAGTTCTGCGTTCGGCTTCTATTGTTCTCTGGCCTGCGGCGTGCTCTTCTCGGTTCTCTGCGCCGTGTTCAGCAATCCGCTCCTGACGCTTCTGGGCGCAGACAGCGAAACCTCGCAGGCCACCGCCGCCTATCTGTTCTGGACCGTCACCTGCGGCGCGACCCCGACGATCCTCAACGTCGTCCTCGCATATCTCGTCCGTGCGGAGGGCAGCGCCCTGCACGCCAGCATCGGCACGATGAGCGGATGTCTTCTGAACATCGTGCTGGACCCGGTGTTCATCATGCCGTGGGGATTCAATATGGGCGCGGCCGGCGCCGGCCTTGCCACCTTTATTTCGAACTGCGTGGCGTGCCTGTACTTCTTTGTCCTGCTCATCGTCAAGCGCGGCAAAACTTACGTCTGCATCCGTCCCAACGCCTTCACGCTGCGCAAGGAGATCGTGAAAGGCGTGTGCGGCGTCGGCGTTCCCGCCTCCATCCAGAACCTGCTCAACGTCACCAGCATGACGCTGCTGAACAACTTCACCTCCTCCTACGGTGCGGACGCCGTGGCGGCCATGGGAATCACACAGAAGATCAACATGGTCCCGATGTACATCGCGATGGGGCTTTCCCAGGGCATCATGCCGCTGATCAGCTACAACTACTCCAGCGGAAACGTCCGCCGCATGAAGGAAACCGTGCACTTTTCGCGCAATGCTTCCCTCGTCATCATCATTCTCGTGTCCGCGTCGTATCTTTTCTTCCCGCAGTTCTTTGTCTCCCTGTTCATGGACAACCCCGTCATCATCGACTACGGCTCCCGTTTCCTGCAGGGATTCTGCCTCGGCCTGCCGTTCCTGTGTCTGGACTTTCTGGCCGTTGGCGTGTTTCAGGCCGTGGGCATGGGGCGCGAAGCTCTCATCTTCGCCCTTCTCCGCAAGATCGTTCTGGAGATCCCCGCGCTGTGCATCCTGAACTTCCTGTTCCCGCTGTACGGCCTTGCCTATGCGCAGCTCTCCGCTGAGCTCGTCCTGTCCGTTGCGGCCATGATCGTCCTGCGCCGCCTGTTCCGCCGTCTGGAGAACGGCGGGACGCTCCGCAGCGCATAAACTTTGGTTTCCGGAAAATAAAAAGAGCTTCGGGCTTTTCTGAACCGAACCAGATTGTGCAGACAACACAAAGAAGAGCCCTGAATAGGAAAAAACAGTTTTAGTAGGAGAGGCGTC
>CALXBO010000013.1 GCA_944386565.1 uncultured Ruthenibacterium sp.
TCTTCGCTTCGATGGTTCGAATCCATCCTCTCCCACCAACAAGAAACCGCCGTGTCCCGGCGGTTTTTTGTTTGTGGTTGAGAGGATGCGATGAGAACAGCACGTCCCGCCCGCAGGCGGGGAAAAACAGTCCGGCGGACTGTTTTTCAGTGAGCGGCTCGCGAATCCATCCTCTCCCACCAACAAAAGAGCCTTCGCCGTATCCCGGCGGAGGCTCTTTTGCTGTGGTTGAGCGGATGAGAGCGGCGAGAATCCCGGATGCATGGGCATCCGGGATTTTTTGCGTATGATTCGCCGAAAACCGGGCACACTGTTCTCAAATCCCGAAAAGGAGAGAATGCAATGAGCTGGACGCAAAAGGAAAAGAACTTTCTGAAAGACATTCAGAACGAGGAAAAACTGTGCGTGGACAAATATCACAAGGCCGCCGAAGCCGCGTGCGACCCCACGCTGCGCCATATCTTTGAGAAGATCGAGCAGACCGAACAGAGCCACTACGACACCGTGACGCAGATGCTCGACGGCAAGGTGCCCTCGCCGCAGAACAAGGCGCAGACGCCGCGCCCGCGCAGCCAGAAGGAACTGAAAGCGCACACGAACCGCGCGCAGAAACAGAGCGACACCTATCTTGTTTCCGACCTTCTCGCCACGGAGAAGTACGTGGCCGGCGTGTACAACACGGCGGTGTTCGAGTTCAACGACCCCGCGGCGCGTCAGGTGCTCAGCGGCATCCAGCAGGCGGAGCAGAACCACGGCCGGGAGCTGGCGGAATATATGCAGGCAAACGGCATGCAGTGCTGACTTGGTACGCCCCGGAATGACTTTTCAAGGCCTTCCCCCGATGATCGGGCGGAAGGCCTTTTTCATATCACGAAGAAACTTCGATGCATCGTATTTTACAAAAAAGTTACAAGACCTTTTCCAATGTGCGGGAAGAGATTTGCAGAAACTTGACTTGTTCATTTTGCCTGAATATGGTAGGATGTTTTTGGACAAAACAGACAATCAAAAACGGAGGAACACACATTATGAATCTTTGCAAGAGACTGCTTGCCGGTCTGCTCGCCGCTGCCGCGGCGCTTTCCATGACGGCCTGCGGAGCGTCTTCCGCGGACGGATCGTCCGCCGGATCCAAGACGGCGTCCGCCTCTCAGACGGCCCAGACCCGCACGGACCTCAACATGGCCCTCTCAGTCGATCCCGACGGCCTTGACCCGCAGCGCACGACCGCTGCGAGCACGTTCCAGATCACGAACAACATCTATGACACGCTGCTGCGCGTCAACACGGACGGCACGCTGAAGGAAGGCCTGGCTGAGTCGTGGGAGACTTCGGAAGACGGCCTGACGCTGACGTTCCGTCTGCGCTCCGGCGTGACGTTCCACAACGGCAATCCCTGCAACGCGGAGGCTGTCGTCTCGTCGTTCGAGCGTCTGCAGGCGGAGGACAGCCCCCGCGCTGCGGACTACGCGAACTTCACGTTCACCGCACAGGGGGAGGACACCGTAGTTGTGACGTGCGCCGAGCTCGATGTGGCCGCGCTGTCCAGCTTCGCGTATCCGTGGTCGGCCATCGTCGACACGAGCGTCGCAGACACGCTGAAAAACTCTCCTGTCGGCACGGGCCCGTACAAACTGAAAGAGTGGGTGCCGCAGCAGTCCCTGACGCTGGAAAAGAACCCCGATTATTACGACACCGTCAATCTTGAGACCATCACCTTCAAGATGATGCCGGACGCCACCTCCCAGATCGCTTCGCTGCGCAGCGGCGAGCTGGACATCATCTCGGTCTCGGGCGATCAGGTCGCCGCGTTTGAGAACGATCCCCAGTTCAACATCGTGCAGGCGCCGTCCAACGGCATCCAGCTGATGGCGATGAACCTCGCCAACGAGGCTCTGTCCGACGTCCGCGTGCGCCAGGCCATCAACTATGCGGTGGACAAGCAGTCCCTCATCGACACGGTCTGGTGGGGTTACGGCGAGCCGATCGGTTCGCACTATCCCACGGTGCTGAAAGAATACGTCGATCTGAACGACACCTACTCCTATGACCCCGAAAAGGCGAAAGAGCTTTTGGCACAGGCCGGATACGCCGACGGCCTGACGCTGGAGATGTATCTGCCCAAGAGCTATCCCGCGTACGTCAGCGCCGGCCAGGTCATCGCCGATTCGCTGAAAGAGGTCGGCATCACCTGCAACATCACCATCGTCGAGTGGGCGGCATGGCTCTCCGACGTGTACAACGGCCGCAATTATGATCTCACCGTCGTGGGCCACACCGGCCGCCTCGATCCGTACGTCCTGCTGGCGCGCTACCAGTCCGACAGCAGCGAGAACTACTTCAACTATTCGAACCCCGAAGTCGACGAACTGCTGAGCGGATACAAGAGCGAGAAGGACGAAGCCAAGCGCACGGAGATGGTGCAGCAGGTCGAGGAGATCCTCGCCGAGGACGTCCCGGCCTACTACATCCAGACGCCGATCACGCTGTATGTCACCAGCAGCGCGGTCGAGGGCTTTGAGATCTATCCCATCGACATCTACGAGATGAAAGACGTCTCCTTTGCTTCCTGACGCGCCTCACCGGCGCGGACAATACCCGGTTGCGGCGGGTCTGCTGACGGCAGGCCCGCCGTTCGCATCACAGGGCGGGGCGCGCTGCGGCCCCGCAGGAAAGGCGGATCAAACATATGCTCAAATTGCTTGTCAGGCGTCTTCTGAGCGCTCTGGCGGTCCTGTTCGTGGTTTCGTTCATCACGTTCGTGGTGCTCCTGTGCATCCCCGGCGACGCGGCGCAGCTGGTCCTCGGCGTGGACGCAACGCCCGAGAAGGTCGCCGCGCTGCGCGAGGCCATGGGCCTGAACGAACCGTGGTACATCCAGTATCTCGACTGGATCGGCGGCGTGCTGAGAGGAGACTGGGGCACGTCGTACGTGTACGGTGAAAACGTGTGGACGCTGCTGTGCCAGCGCCTTCCGGTCACGTTCTCCGTGGCGCTGCTGTCCATGCTCATCGCCGTCGTGCTGTCGGCGGTGCTCGGCATCCTGGCCGCGCTGAAAAAGGATTCCCCGCTCGATATCCTCGCGCGCACGGTGATGCAGCTCGGAGGCGCGCTGCCGTCGTTCTGGCTGGCGATGCTGTTCATGCTCTTCTTCGCATCCTACCTCGGGTGGTTCCCCATCACCGGCTACACGCCCATGTCCGAGGGATTCGGCGCCTGCCTGAGAAGCATCGCGCTGCCGTCCTTCGTGCTGGCCATCGGCGAGCTCGGCATCCTCATCCGCATCGTCCGCTCTTCGATGCTCACGGCGCTCGATCAGGACTTCATGCTCAGCGCCCGCGTCAAGGGCCTGCCGCCGCGCGCGGCCATCGTGCGCTATGCGCTGCGCTCGGCCGTCATTGCGCCCATCACCATCTCCGGCATGCAGCTGGCAAAACTGCTGGGCGGCACGGTCATCGTGGAGACCATCTTCGCGCTGCCGGGCATCGGCCGCCTGATGCTCACGGCGGTGGAACAGCGCGACATCAC
The DNA here is from genome assembly GCA_944386565.1 of uncultured Ruthenibacterium sp. GTDB lineage: Bacteria > Bacillota > Clostridia > Oscillospirales > Ruminococcaceae > Ruthenibacterium. The sequence goes on from CALXBO010000013.1 coordinate 3,529, forward strand.
GCTGCTGCAGGGCATCGTATTGTTCATCACGTCGATGGTGGTCCTCGTGTCGCTCGTCACGGACCTCATCGTCATGGCCGTCAATCCGGCCATCCGCACGGGAGAGGAGGCGGTGAGCCGGTGAAACGCAAACGCAGTTTTTCGCTGACCGCGGGCGCCGTGATGGTCGCGCTGATCGTTGCCATGTGCCTCGTCTCATTCGTCTGGATGCCGATGGATCCGGAGAAGATGGACACGGCGAACCGCTTCGCCCTGCCCGGTGCGCAGCACCTTCTCGGGACCGATCAGTTCGGCCGCGACGTGCTCAGCCGCATCATGGAGGCGTCCCGCTGGGCGCTGCTGGTGGGGGTGTGCTCCGTCACCGCGGGTGCGGCGGCGGGCAGCGCCATCGGCGCCGCGGCCGCCATGCTGGGCGGGGTGCTGCGCTCCGTCATCATGCGCTTTATCGACGGCATGATGTCCTTCCCGGGCATTCTGCTCGCGATGATGCTCGTCACGGTGCTGGGCAAGGGCATCCTCGGCTCGGTGCTCGCCATCGGCATTTTCATGATCCCCACCTTCTCGCGGCTCGTGTATTCGATGGTGCTTGAAAACAAGCAGCGCCTGTATGTCAAGGCCGCGCAGAGCTACGGATGCAGCCGCCGGCGCATCGTGCTGCATCACATGCTGCCCGATATGCTGCCGCGCCTCATCACGCAGTTCAGCTCCAGCATCGGCGGCGCGGTGCTGCTGGAGTCGTCCCTGTCCTTCCTCGGTCTCGGCATCCAGCCGCCCACGCCGAGCTGGGGCATGATGCTCAGCGAGGCGCGTCAGTTCGTGCTGAGCTATCCGTACATTGCCGTCGCGCCCGGCGTGGTGCTGCTCATCACCGTTCTGGGCTTCAATCTTCTGGGCGACGGGCTCAACGACCGGTTTGTGAAAAGGAGTTCGCGATGAAACAAGACGCTGTTCTCAACATTGAGGGGCTGACAGTGCGCGCCGCGTCGGGCGACGTGCTCGTGCGCGACGTCAGCCTCACGCTCGGGGCGCAGGAGTGCCTCGGCATTGCCGGCGAATCCGGTTCCGGCAAGACGGTCACGGCGAAATCGGTCCTGCAGCTCCTTCCGCCCGACCTGCGCGCCTCGGCGCGCAGCCTGAGCGTCCTCGGAAAGGATATCCTCTCCATGACGGAGCCGGAGCGCCGCCGCTTTCTCGGCTGTGAGGTAGGTTTTGTGCCGCAGAACACGGTGGCCTATCTGCATCCGCTCATCAAGGTCAAGCGCCAGCTCACGGACGGGTATCTGTGCTATCACGACACGACGAAGCGCGAGGCGCTCGAGCGCGCCCACGGGCTGCTCGAACAGGTGGGCATCCGCGACGCTTCGCGCGTGATGGAAAGCTATCCGGGCGAGCTCTCGGGCGGTATGCGCCAGCGCGTCAACATCGCGATGGCGCTGATGAGCGACCCGAAGCTCATCATTGCCGACGAGCCCACGACGGCGCTCGACTGCGTCGTGCAGCAGCAGGTCGTGGAGCTGTTCCATTCCATCAACACGCAGCGCCATGTGGCCATCGTGATGATTTCGCACGACCTCAATCTCATCCGCCGCTACTGCCACAAGGTGGCGGTCATGTACGCGGGGCAGGTCGTCGAGACGGGCGACAGCCAGGCGGTGTTTACATCGCCGAAGCATCCGTACACCAAGGCGCTGCTCTCCGTCGTGCCGCGTGTCGACCAGGACCCCGCGGCGCGCCTGAGCGAGATCCCGGGTTATGTGCCCGAGACGGGACGCGACACGGACGAGTGCCTGTTCCGCCCGCGCTGTGCCGAGTGCACACAGGCGTGCAGCGGCGCGGTGCGCTGTCTGCGCGGCGCGGACCGGTTTGTGCGCTGCAGCAAAGTATGCGAGGAGGCGGGAGCATGACCATTCTGGAGGCAAAACGCGTCGGCAAGCAGTTTGCCGTTAAGGACAGCGCGTCGCTGTGGAAGAAAAAAGTGTTTCAGGCGCTGGAGAACGTCGATCTCCGGCTCGACTCCGGCCGCACGGTCGGCGTTGTGGGCGAGAGCGGAAGCGGCAAATCGACGCTCGGCGAGATCCTCGGCGATCTGCAGCACCCGAGCGCCGGGACGGTGCTGTACAAGGGGCGCGACGTGCGCTCGCTGACAAAGGCCGAGTACCGGCAGTTCCGCCGCAACGTGCAGTATATCTTTCAGAACCCGAAGGAATCCATGAACCCGTATTTCACGGTGGAAAAAATACTCACCGAGCCGATGCAGGTGCTGCTCGATTCGTACGACGCCGCATCGGCCAGACGGCGTGCGGCGGAGATGCTCGGCCGCGTGGGGCTCGCGGAGTCGGCACTCGGGAAGTACCCGTCCGAACTCAGCGGCGGCCAGTGCCAGCGCATCGCCATCGCGCGCGCGCTGCTGCTCTCGCCGGAGGTCATCGTCTGTGACGAGTGCGTCTCGGCGCTGGACGTCTCCATCCAGGCGCAGATCCTGAATCTGCTCAAGGATCTGCAGCGCGAGTTCGGCACGGCGTATCTGTTCATCTCGCACGACATCGGCGTCATCCACTACATGTCCGACGAGATCATCGTCGTCAATCACGGGCATGTGGTGGAGCAGGGCGAGGGGGCCGCGGTCATCCGCGCGCCGAAAAACGACTACACGCGGACGCTCATCGCGAGCGCATTTTTCACAAGGGAGGCGGCAAGATGCGGTGCACTGTGATCGGATGCTGGGGCGGCAGCTGCCGGAAGGACGGCGCGTGCTCGGGCTATCTTCTGCAGCACGGCGACGCCGCGCTTCTGCTCGACTGCGGAAGCGGCGTCGCGTCCGCGGTGCAGAACGTCATCCCGCTGACGCAGCTGCACCACGTGGTGGTGAGCCACTATCACTTTGACCACTGCAGCGACGCGGGCGCGCTCGACTACGGCCGCCTCATCGACACACAGCGCGGCGTGACAAGCACGCCGCTGACGTTCTGGGCCCCGGACGACGCGGCGGAGCTCGCGCGCCTTGCGATGCCGCCGTACTCCGAGGCACAGGCGGTGCACGCGGGCGAGACGGTGCAGATCGGGCCGTTTTCGTGCTCGTTCCTGCGCACCAAGCATCCGGTGGAGTGCCTTGCCGTCCGCGTGGAATGTGCGGGCGGCGTGCTGGTCTACACAGCGGACGGCGCGTATACGGAGGAACTCGCGGCGTTCGCGGCGGGGGCGGATGTGCTCATCACGGAGTGCAGCCTGTACGCGGGCGCGGACGGCTCGCGCGCCGGGCACATGGCCTGCACGGACGCGGCGCGTCTGGCGACGCGCGCGAAGCCCGGCACGCTCGTGCTGAGCCACCTGCCTGTCTACGGCGATGTGCAGGAACTTCTGCGGGACGTTCAGGCGGTCTGGGACGGGAAAACGCTTCTCGCCTCCCGGCTGCTGGCGCTGGACGTCCCGGAGCGAAAGGGAGAATCGTAATGGGAACATTTGAGCTTGTGCTGGTGCGCCACGGCTTTTCCGAGGGCAACGAGCAGGGGCTTCTCAGCGGATGGAGCGACGTGCCCCTCACGCAGCGCGGCCGCGAGGAGCTGCGCGAACTGCGCCGCACGGCGGACTATCCCGTGACGGAGCGCTATTACAGTTCCGATCTCGTGCGCTGCCGGGACACGTTCGAGGAACTGTATGCGGGGCGGGCGGTGCTCGACGGCCTGCGCCCGGAGTTCCGGGAGATCCATTTCGGGTCCCTCGAGAACATCCGGTGGAAGCCCGAGGAATTTGCGCGCTTTTTCCGCGCGTGGCTGTCGGGCGTCCGCGTGGCGGACGAGGAGAGCCGCGAGGCCTTCACGGCCCGGGTGCGCGGCGCGGTGAACACGCTCGCGGAGCAGTGCCGCGCCGAGGGCGTGCACAGCGCGACGGTCGTCACGCACTCCGGTGTCATCAAGACGCTGCTCGTCTCGCTGCGCGGTTTGCCGGACGAGGCGTGGCGCACGACGCAGGTGCCGAACGGGCGGGGCTATGCGCTCGTCCTTGACGAGACGGGGACGGAGCTTCTGTCCTGCGAAGCCATCTGACGGCGGAAAACAGAATACGGAAAAGCGCCCCCGGATGGTTCGGCATCCGGGGGCGCTTTTCATATGGCGTTTATTCCGCGAGTTCGATGAGCGCGCCGCCGAGCGCGACGGCGCAGAGATACAGCCGCACGGGCACACCCGGCGTGAGGCGGGAGAGCACCAGCGCGTACGTCGCGACCTGCGGGGCGTAGGCCGTTTTCAGACGCTGTGCGTACTGCGCCTCGCTCTCTCCGGGCAGCATGAGGTCGGTCTTGTAATCCACCACGACCCAGCCCTGTTCAGTGCGCACGGCGAGGTCGATCACGCCGTGGAGATCGACGGGTCTCCCGTCCGGGCGGCAGCCGGGCAGCGAGCGGAAGATGTGTTCATAGAGCGGGTCGGCGGCGTCGTCCGCCGAGAGCCAGAACGGATATTCCGTCACAGCGCCGCCTCCGGCCAGCAGCGTTCGCAGCGCAGAGCCGTCCCGGAGAATGTCACGGCACAGTGTTGCGGCGTGCGCGGCGAGATGCTGTGCGGGCGCGCCGTCCTTCTCTTCGAGCCCGAGCATGCGGCGCTCGGCCGCCGACAGCTGCGGCGGCAGTGTCTCGTTCGCGGCCTGCGCGGCCAGCGGGAGCAGCCGCGCTTCGTCCCACGCGCTCCGGTTCACGGCGAGTTCGAGCGTCCGGTGCACGATCGTTCCCCAGAGATTGCCGTGGGGCTGTTGCGCGGGCGCGTCCGCTGTGTCGTCCTGTGCGAGGCGCGCCGGGGGCTCGGGGTGATCAAGGCCGCTCGGTGTGACGGAGATGCGAGAAGCTCCGGGCAGCGACGCGAGCGCGTGTTTGAGTTTTGCGTCCTGCGACGCGTCCGGAGCGTCCGCTCCGCGCTCGGTCAGATTGCACGGCGTTCCCTGCGGGTCGAAGAGGGGGGACGTATCCCAACCGGGAAGTGCCCCGGGTTTCAATTCCGGACAGTCCAGAAGTCCCCACGCGTCGCCGCCCACGGACGGGCAGCGGCCGACGAGAAGCAGCTCGGCGGCGCGCGTTGCGGCCACATAGACAAGGCGGTCGTTCTCCGCCGCGGCAAATTTCTCCTCTTCCCCGGAGGCGTCGTCCCATCCCGGCGGCACGGCGGTGAAGCGTTGTCCGTCCTCTCCGGCGCGCCGGCCCGAAAAGCGGAGTAGGGCTTTTTCGCGCCGCATGTGCCGGACAGGGCCGCGCGAGGTGACCTTCCCCGGCGCGAGGAATACAACGCGCGCCTCCAGCCCCTTTGATTTGTGCAGGTTCATCACCTGGACCTGATCGGCGTCCGGTTCGCTGTCGAGCTGGCGCTCCAGCGAACTGTGCGCGAGCTGGACGGCTCGTCCGAGCAGCCCGTGCAAACTCTGATCCGGCGCGCGGCGCAGCATCGCGAGATACTGGCACACCCAGCTGAAATCCTGCCCGCGGTCCGCGCCGTCCCAGAGACCGAAATCCCCGGACAGCAGTTCCTCGACAAGCGCCGACGGCGGCAGCTCCGCGCACAGGCGCTGCGCCCGGCGCATCCGCGCGAGCATCCGCGCAGGAGAGGAAAGCCCGTCCGGCAGATTCGCAATTTCGGACGCGTCCGTGCGAAGCAGCGTCATGAGGTCACAGCCCGTGTGCTGCTGCACCGCGAAGATCTGCGCGGGGGAGACGCCTGCGCTGTCGAGCAGCTGCACGGCCGCCACGGGATTGCGCGGATGCAAGAGAAAATCGCACCACAGCGCGCAGCGCGCGACAGGCAGAGTGTCGGAGAGATCGTGCTGTCCGCTGGCGTTCACGGGGATGTGCCGCGCCCGCAGCGCGTCGCGGTATACTTCCACCTGGCTCTTGGTGCGGCACAGAATCATGAAATCCCGGAACGCCGCGCGCTTTGTCTCCACCGCGCGCTCGATGAACGCGGCGACGGCGGCAGGGCAGCCCTCCGGGTCCTCCGCCGGGAACGAATACGCGCCCGAACCCGGAGCCGTCCGGCCGGACGGCGAGTGCATCTCGATGAACCCGGCCTGATAGTCCGTCCCCGTCATCACGGGGCAGAAGATGCCGGTGACGTACTCGCACAGCGCTTCGGTGCTGCGGAAATTGTACTGCATCGTCGCGACCCGCCCGGCCTGCCCCTGCGCAAACAGCCGGCGCACCTGATCGTACACCTCGATGTCCGCGCGGCGGAAGCGATAGATGGACTGCTTCGGGTCGCCGACGAGGAACAGGCTGCCGGGGCGCGGCACGCACTTGGTCCAGTCGCGGTCGAAGTGTTCCGCCGTCAGGTAGAACAGCAGCTGCGCCTGCACGGGATCGGTGTCCTGAAATTCATCCACGTAGATGACGCGCCAACGGCTGCCGAATGTCCGGCGCGCATCGGGGTCGTCCCGCACGAGGTCGCGGGCACGCGTCAGCAGATCGTCGAACGACACAAAGCCGCGCGCCTGTTTGTCCCGCACCATCGCATCGCGGCAGCGCTCGAGCGCTTCGGAGATGAGGGCGTGCAGCAGTTCGTCACGCTGTTTCACAAGCCCGGAGATGTCTTTCGTTTGCAGGATCAGGCGGATGCAGCCGTGCACAAAGCGGCATTCCGGCGACTGTTCCTGCTTGCGGAGCACAGGCTCCAGCTGCGCAAGTTCCCGCCGCCGCTCTGCGAGCGTCGCAATGCTTTTCGCCGTCGGATTGCTGCGCGCCTCCAGCTTGTCGATCTCGGCTTTCCATTTGGACGCGGTGCGGGAGTTCTCGGAAAATTCGTTCCACGCGGCAACGGCGGGGGAGTCGGGGTCGGGAATCAGGCGCTGCAGGTCGAGTTTTTTCGGCGAGCCGTCCTCCCATTGGGTCACCGACACGGAGCAGCCGCGCCGGTTGCGCGCGGTTGTGAACGCTTCCGCGAGGAACACCCAGTCGGCGGCCTCTTCGGCCGATGTGATCGGCTCAAACGTGAGCGCGCGTGTGAGCCACGACGTGCACGGCGCGGCAGCGCCGTCCGGTAAGAGCGCGGCGATCCCGGCGCGCATCTGCTCGGCCCCGGCGATGAGCGCTTTCTCAAGGCGCGAATATTCCGGCGAGCCGGGAACAAGGCGCACCGCCTGCGCGTCCCCGCACGCGAGAAGGCGGAGAAACGCCTCCTGCAGGCCGGACGGCTCGATGCCGAGCGCCCGGAGGGATGCGAACCGGTCCTCGTGTTCGCGGCAGTACGCCTCGAAGAACTCGCGCACGTACCGCGCCGTTGCGCTCTCGTCCAGCATCACCGGCGAGAAACCGAGCCCCGCGGCAAGCGGCATCTCGCTCAGCATCCGCTGGCAGAAGCTGTGCACCGTGCTGATCTGCACGGCGTCCACGCGCGCGATGATCTCCGTCAGCCGCGCGGCTTCTTCCGGGGTGGCGGCGGCGTTCCGGCGCTCGCACAGCGCGTCCGTGAGACGCTCGCGGAGCTGGTTCGTCGCCTTGTTGGTAAACGTGATGGCGGCGAGCTCCTCCGGGGCGCAGAATCCGCCCGCGAGCTGATTCACCATGCGCTGCACGATCAGATGCGTCTTTCCCGCGCCCGCACCGGCCTCCACGAGCCAGTTGGCGCGGTAGCTCTGCGCGTCGCGCTCGAGAAAGCTGCGAAGCTCCGCTTCCGTCATAACAAATTCCTCCTTTACGAGCGGCAGAATCCACGGTACGGGCAGAACGTCCCGCATGCGCGGCGGTCGGCGCGCTGTTCCTCGCTGCCCGTCTCCCACGCGCCGCCGGACCACGACAGGCACGGGTTGCGCGGCGGGTCTCCGGCGTTTGCGCACAGCAAATCGAGAAACGCTTCGAGCTGCGCGGCGGCCTGTGCGCGCGGCCCGGCGGACATGTCGCGCTCCAGCACGCTGCCGTCGCGCAGGCTCAGATACGACGCGCGGCGCACCGCGCCGGGCTCGCCGAGCAGAGCCTCGGCGGCGAGTGTGTACAAAAGCGGCTGCACATAGCGCTCGGGATGGTCGCGGTATTTGCCGATGTCGCCCGTCTTGTAGTCGACGATGGCGAGGCTGCCGTCCGCCAGACGGTCGATGCGGTCGATGCTGCCGTTCACGTGCAGCGCGTATTTTCCGACGTTCACGACGACGTCGCCGTGCGCGCCGCCGAACCCGACCTCCGTGCCCGCGACGGTGCTGCCTTCGGCAAGGCTCTTCGCCCCTGTGAGCACGAGCGCCATCGCGCGCGCCGTGTCGGCGGCGACGCGCTCATCGGACGCGGGCGGGTACGTGCGCCGCAGCGCCTCGGCGCGCAGCGCGAGGATGCACTCGGCATCGGCTTCCCGGCGCACCGGGCGCGAGAAATACTCCTCCAGCGCGCCGTGCACCAGCGTGCCGATCGCCCCCGCATCGAGCCAGCGGGTGCGCGGCGGCTCCACGGCGAGCGGTTCGGTGAGCTGCAGGAAATATTGCAGATAGAAGCGGTACGGGCACGTCAGCGCCGTCTCGAGCGCGCTGGCGGAGAAGCTGCTCTGCGCCAGCCAGTCCGTAAAATCCGGGAACACGCGGGGCGGCGTGCCTGTTTTGAACGCTTTTTTGGGCGCTTCGGATGCTTCGGGAACGTCCGGCAGATCGGGCGCATCGGCGAACCCGAACGTCTCTTCGGGGCAAGTGTGCCGCAGCTGTGTGTAGATCAGCGCGGCGGGCTGCTCCTGCAGATCGTCCGACGTGTAGTCGGGCCGAATGAGAACCGCGCGCCCCTCGTGGTTCGCAAGCAGCGTGCGCAGGCTGAGAGCGAGGTCTTTTCCGGCGGCATTCGGCACGGCGCCGAACGCGGAGACGGCCGGGCGCGCGGCCATTTCGTTTGCGGAGAGCCCTGCGGCGTATACGACGTCCGCGCCCGTGCCGAGGCACTGGTCGAACGTGCCGCAGAAGAGCGCGTTCTCCGCCGGAGCAGCGGAATACCGGAAGTCCCCGCCGGATTCCAGCAAAAGCCGCACGAGGTCGCCGCCCGCATTGCACAGCTGCGCCGTCACGGCGCGCATCTGCGCCACCGCCGCGCCGGCTGCGGCGTCGCGCACGCGCCAGTGCGCCTGCAAAAACGCGGCGAGCGCATCGCGCTGCCCCTCGCCCGGCGTCAGCGCCGCAAAGACGAGCGCGAAGAAATCCTTCCACGCGCGGCGGTTTTCGCTGAGCGCTTCGGAGTCGCCGGGCAGCGGCTCCCACACGAGGGCGTAGCGCTCCCGGCCGCGCCAGACCTTGCAGCCGCGCAGCCGGCGCAGCAGCGCGCCGGGCGCGGGCACGGCAAAGCCGGGCGTGTTCAGAAGGTCGATCAGGCGCTCGGCCTCAAAGCCGCCGTCGCGCCAGTCGGCAAGGCCGCGCAGCAGGGCAAACAGGCTGCTGTGGCGCAGCGGGATGCCGCCCTCGACGGCGACGGGCACGCCGAGACGGCAGCCCTCGCGCTGGAACGCGAGCGCGTATTCGAGCGTCGGCACGGCCACGGCCGCGCGCGACGGGGACATACCGGACTGCGCGAGGTCGGAGAAGACGAAGCGCACCTCGTTTTCCTGCCCGCGGCAGCGCACGAAGCGGCAGCGCCCGCGCAGACGGTCCCGCAGTTCTGCGGCGTCCGGACGCGCGGGTTCGATCACGGTCTCGCGCCCGCCGGACGCGGCGTCCCACAGGCGCTGTTCCAGTGTTGTCAGCTCCGCTGTGGCGAGACGCGCGAATTCCTGCGCGGGCGGCGGAACTTCGCCGCGCTCAAGACGTCCGGCGGCAAGACGGTACAGTGCGGGGCGCGTCAGCGCGCGTGTCTCTTCCAGATACTGATTCAGACGGGCGCGCAGAGCGCGCAGAAGCGCCGCGTCGCGGCCATCCGGAATATCGGCGCCGTCGAGCTCCCACGCCTCGAGCTGCCGCCACAGCGCGCGGACGGCAGCGGGCGTTTTCCAGGCGTCCGGGAACGCCTCGCCGCCCGCTTCGCACAAAAGACGCAGCACGGCCTGTTCCGTCTCAAGGCGCGTCAGCAGGCGCGGCGCGCTGTCTGCGGCCGTCACGCCGGAGCAGACGTCCGCGGCCAGCGTGAAGACGGAGTGCGCCGTCACGCCCGCAATGCCCCGTCCGCGCCGCGCGCACTGAGCCAAAATACGCCGCCCCGCACTGCGGGACGGCGCCAGAAGCACGCGCCGGACGGGCTGGGTCGCGCAGAACGCAAGGATCTGCGCGCAGAGGTCCGGTCGGGGTTCCTTCATGAAAGATGCCTTCTTTCGTTCGATTTCAGGTGATGCCGCACGCGTCGCGGTAGAGCGTGCGGGCGTATCCGTCCGTCATGCCGCTGAGGTAGTCCGTGACGGCGAGGATGCGCAGGTACAGATCCGTTCCCTCGTCGCCGGTGCGCGCCGCGCGGTAGTCCTGCAGATGGCGCTCGGGCATCGTGACGAGATACTTGCGGTCGGCGCTCGTGGGCTTTGCGTCCGGCGTCTGGTACGCCTTGTCGCAATAGAGCACGGCGCTCACATATTTCTCCAGCAGGAACGTGACGATGGACTCCGCCGCGAGCTCAAGGCGCAGCACGGCGCGGGAGTCGTACGCGAAGCGGGCGGTGATCTCCTTGAGCACGTGCAGCGTGAACGCGTGGTTCGTCCCGTCGAACAGCTCGTTGCGGAACGTTCCGTCCATGATGTCCCTGTAGTGGTAACTGAAGCTGTACACCGCCGCGTTCATCAGCCAGTAGCGCGCCTGAAGCAGCCACGCGTGTAAGATGTGCGCGCCGTCCTCCGGCGGTGCGGCGCGCAGCGCGTCCTCGAGTTCAAGCAGCAGGCGGTGCGTGTAGTCCTGCGCGGACTTCGGCTCGATCGCGCTTGCATCGTAGAACGAGCGGTAGCACGCGATGAATTCCTCCAACGTGAACAGGTGCTTGCTCAGCGCGTCCTCGAGGTCGGCGGTCGCGTAGGCGATGTCGTCCGCGGCCTCCATCAGATACGTCAGCGGATGGCGGCACACAGCCCCGTCGGCGCCGTGCATCCCGAGCGTGTCCGTCACGCGGCGGAACACATCGGCCTCGGCGGCAAAATAGCCGAGTTTGTGGAGCTTCACATCCGGGTCGTTGCGGCGGAAGTGGCACGAGTCGGTCGGGTATTTCAGCAGCGCGCCCATCACGGCCATCGAGAGGTTGATGCCGCTGCCGAAACGGGACTTCGCCAGCAGGCGCAGCGCCTGCGCGTTGCCCTCGAAATGCTCGAGGTCCGAGGCCATCTGCGGCGTCAGCCATGCGCGCAGCGGCTTGTTTTTGTATTGGATGCGGTCGAGCACCGAGGAGAACCACTCGCCGATCAGCGCCTCGCCGAAGTGACCGAACGGCGGGTTGCCGAGATCGTGCAGAAGCGCCACGCACGCCAGCACGGAGGGGATCTCCATGCGGTAGCGGCGCAGTTCCTCCTTCGCGTATTGGCTCGTGTCTCCCGTCAGCATCATGCCGAGCTGGCGCGCAACGGTCGAAACTTCGATCGAGTGCGTCAGCCGCGTGCGCACAAAGTCGCCCTTGTCGAGCGGAAAGACCTGCGTCTTGTCCTGCAAACGGCGGAACGACGCGCTGTTGATGAGGTGGTTGTAGTCGATCTCGAACGGGTTCACCGGAAAGCGCGCGAACACTTCCGGCAGCGCCGTTTCTCCGCCGAGTTTCTCCGTGGAGAGCAGGGCGTTCCATTCCATCATGATTGAGGTTCCCCCTTGATGCGCCGCGCGCGGTCACGCGGGCGCGAAACTTTTCTCCAGTATAGCAAATCGTGCGCTCATTCACAAGAAAACGCCGAAAAAAGCGCGCCCGGCGCGGCGTGTGCGCACCGGGCGCGGCAAGCGGACGTCACGCGCCGCGCAGGCCGAAGCGTCCGGCCTTTTCCTCGCGCAGCGCATCGAAGCCTGCCTCGAGTTCGCGCACGGCACAAGCGAGGTCGTCCTGTTTCAGGCTGCCCATCGACTCGGGGCGGAAATCGTCCTCCTTGGCCAGACGCTGCGCCTGCATCCGGATGCAGGCCTCGAGCAGGCGGCGCGCCTCACGGCCCGAGCCGAAGTCCTCCTCCTGCGCGCGGCGCTCAAAGTACGGCACAGCCGTCTCACGCCAGCGGGAGGGCAGCTTGAGCAGCTGTTTTTCGGCCAGCTTTTCGAAGATGGCGGGCAGTTCCTTGTCGGGGCTGTACGGGTCGAACTGGATCGTGCCCGTGATGCGGCTCGCAAGGCCGGGGTTTGCGTTGAGAAACGCGCGCATCCGGTTGTCCTTCGCGCCGCCGTATCCCGCGAAGATGACGACGCGGTCGGGCTCGAGGTTTTCCAGTTCGATGCACAGCTGGCCCATCGCCTCCTGCGCGAAGTGGTCGTTGTTCAGCCCCGCCTCGCCCGACTCCGCGAGCGCGTACGCCTCGTCGATCAGCAGGAACGGGTGGTTTTCAAACAGCTCGTGGATCATCGGTGCGGTCTGACCGACGTATTTCGCCTTGAGCTGCGCGCCCGAGACCTGGCAGAACGTGTCGCACCAGCACTCGCCGCCCAGAAGATCGCTTTCCTGCAGCCAGTAGTGCAGCAGACGCGCGGCCGTCGTCTTGCCGGTGCCCGGCGCGCCGGCAAACAGAAGCACCTGCCCGTGCTTTTGCATCGGGAAATTGTGCTGCCAGCGATGTTTGTTCAGACGCATCATGTCCACCACACTCTGCAGCTGCCGCTTGACGTTCTCGCATCCGTACATCGTGGGCTCTTCGGCGCGCACTTTGGCCTGCCTGCGCTTGCGGTCGGCGATGGCCTGCGCCATCGGCCGAAGCGCCTCGCTGCGCGTCAGCGCGCGGGTTTCTCCCAGCCCGGCCGGAAAATTCTTGTGCAGAAGCCGCGCGTATTTCTCCACGTTCGCGTTGGTGACGCCGCCGCTCTGCGAGCGGTAGATGTCCAGCTCCTTGAGCACGGTCTGCGGGCGGCAGCGCCGGTCCAGTTTCAGATGGAAATAGTCCAGCTGCTGCGTGAGGAGCTTCCGGTTGTACGCCGCCGAAAACGCGGGCTTTTTCACCTGCACGGCGTCCGCGGCACACGAGAAGATCAGCTCCTCCGCAAGCGATGCCGAGCCGGGATTCGAGGTGCCGAACATGCCGAAGCTGCGCTTGTCCTTCCAGTAGTGGATGGGGACGACGACCATCGTCAGGCTGCGCATCTTCACCTGCCGCTCGATCTCCGGCAGAAGATCCGGGCCGGGGCTGTCGGTGCAGATCACCAGCGGGTGGCGGCTTTGCACGCGCGTCCAGTGCGGGCAGCGCACGCGCTGACCCTGCTTATTCACGCGGAACGAATCGGACAGCATCTGATCGATCGTGACGAACGTGCCGTCGGAGTTCGGCGGCGTGAAGACGGGAAGCATGTTCTCGAGGCTGACGCGTTCGTCCGGTTCCTCGAAGATCATGTCCAGCAGGTCGTCCGAGTCATCCGGATCCGGCGCGTCGAGAAGCTCCGACCGGCTCAGAGAATCGTCTTCGTACACGCCGCCGTGCAGTGCGGCGATGTAGGCAGCCGCCATCAGCCCGAGTTCCTGCGTCTCGCTCATGATGACGCAGCACAGATGGTCGCCCTGGAGGGTGACATGGTTGATGTCGCTGAAATGCTGCGCGATCGCAAGATCGCTGCGGACTTCCTCTTCGGACAGAAACGGAACGACGACGCAATCCACGCTCGCCTGAATTTCCGTGAATTTCTGTTCCGTCCGGATGAGTTCGGGAAGATAAATGGGATTGTGCTGCGTTTCCATGCCATTCGGTTTCATACGGATTTCCTCCTTGCGGTTCACTCAATGCTGTCCGCGCTGCGCATCGCGCGCGGGTTCGGCAAGAATTTCGTCGATCAGCCCGTATTCCTTCGCCTGTTCGGGCGTCATGAAGCGGTCGCGCGCGGTGTCCGTCAGGATGCGCTGCGCCGTCTGCCCGGCGTATGCGGCGAGGAGGCCGTTGAGCCTCTCGCGGGCGGCCGCGATGCTCGCGGCGGCGATCTGGATGTCGTCGCACTGTCCGCTCGCGCCGCCGCTGGGCTGGTGGATCATGATCTGGCTGTTCGGCAGCGCGAAGCGCCGGTCGCCCGCCGCCAGCAGCACAGCGCCCATGCTTGAGGCCTGTCCCATACAGAAGGTGTGCACGGGATGGCGGCACTGGCGCATCACGTCGTGAATGGCGAGCCCGTCGGTGACGCTGCCGCCGGGGCTGTTGATGTACAGGCTGATGGGCTGAATGCCCGGCTGCGCGTCGAGGTAGAGCAGCGCGCTCGTGACGAGTTCCGCCTGCGCGGTGTCGATCACGCCGCTGAGCACGATGATGCGCTGTTCGAGAAGCGCCGAGCCGATGTCGCGCATGCGGCCCATCGTGTCGGTGACTACGGGAATGGTATTCATGGTTCGTTCCTCCTTGTCTTCGTTTCGGTGCAATCAGATTGTATCGCAGTCAAAATTGAAACGGGAAAAAATTCCCGCTGTTTGACGGGCGCGGGGCTTTATGCTATCGTTGAGACAAAATGTGCGGTGAAAAGGGGATTTTCTCATGGAATGGCAGTGGGGATGGCTCGAGGCAAAGAGCGTGGAGCGGCGGCGTGCGGACGGCCGGGGCGCGCGCGCCGGGCGGCAGAAGCTGCGCGCATACCTGCGCGCGGCGGGCGAGGATGCCGGGGCGCACCTCATCACCGCCGGGCTGCGAAACGGCCAGTATTACACCGCCATCCACCGCGACCAGTTTGCGCGCGAGCTGTGCGGCGGAAACCTCTTTTACATCGGCCTGTTCGACGAGGCGTCGGAACATCTCGAGTTCTGGCGCCCGGCGCGCCTTGCGCTCAGCGCGGCCGATGCGTCCGACGAGCGGGCGGCGCGCGCCGCGCTCGAGAGCGCCGTGGGCGGCGCGGTCGGCGTGACGGCCGACGGGCGCTATACCATTACGATTAAGGAAAGCGACGTCAGGGCCGCGGGCTCTGCGTGGCGGCGCGCGTGAGAGGGGGAGAGGCATGGACCGGACGAATCTGATCGACCTGATGACGCCGCCCCGCGGCTTCTGTTTTGCGTGCGGCGCGGGAATGGTGTACTCCGCCGACGAGAAGACGGTCGTCGCGATGCTGCGCGCGCTGAACGTCGCGTACGACGCGCGTGCGCGGGAGAGATTCGAGCGCGGGGAGTCGTTCCGGCTCTTCGTGCAGCAGGGCAACTACGACGGCGCGGCGCGCAACTTCCTCACCGCCGTCGCGCCGCGCGGGGGCTGCCTGCACGCGAAAGTGTTCTGCCTGCGCTTTGAGCGCGGGGACGAGTGCGCGGTGCGCGTCCTCGCAGCCAGCGCAAACCTCACGAATGCGGACGAGCTGAACGTCTACGCACAGATCGACCGCACCGGGGCCAAGGCGGAGACGCTGTGGAAAAACCTCTCCGTCACGCCCCGCGCGTGGGACGAAGAAGATCCCGAAACCGCGGTGCGCGGGCTGCTGCACCGGTGCGCGGAGCAGACGGGGCTCATCCCCGTCACGAAAGAGACGCTCGCCGCCCTCGAGCGCGAGGCGGAATCGGCGGAGAAGACGCTCGTTGTGTCGCCGTTTCTCACGGCAGGCGTGCTGCGCCGCCTCTTTGCGGGGAGCGGGGAGAAATATCTCGTCACGCGCGCCGAGGCGCTGCGCACAGCGGGGCCGCTGCCGAAAGACGTGTCCGTCCTGACGCTGGAGAGCCGGGACGGCGGGGACGATCTCGCCGCGGCGCTGCACGCGAAGCTCTACGCGTTTGAATCGGGCGGAAAGACGGCGCTCTTCCTCGGCTCGGCGAACGCGACGGCGTCGGCGTTCGGGAAAAACATCGAGGTGCTGGCGCGCCTTGAGGAGAAGCTCAGCGTGATCGACGCGGTTGTCAGTGCATTTACGCCCTGCGAGGGTGCGGCGGCGCAGGAGGCGGACGAAGCGCTCATCGCGGAAAAGAAATTTGACGCCGCGTGCCGGGACATCCTCGCGTCGTTTTGCACGGTGGAAGGGGAATACCGCGCCGAAGCGCCCGCCGGGTGGCGGCTTGCGCTCGACGGCCGCGAAGGCGTGCGCGACGGAAATGCGGTGCGCTGGGAGAAAACCGGCGCGCGCCGCCGCGCGGCAAAGCTGACGGTGCGCGACGAAAAAGGACATGAAAAAACCATTTCGCTGCTGCTCGCGGGCGAGCCGCTCCCCGTGGACCGGGAGGCGCTCGAGCGTGGAGCGGACGCGGCCGTGGCCGAGGCGCTGCGCTCGGCACTCCGCACGCGCGCCACATCGGACGGCGCGCGCGAAACGGTCGGCGGGCACGGCGCACGCAGTGCGGACGCCCCGGACGACTCGCTGCCGAGAGTGCTCGGCGACATTGACACGCCGGAGGCGGCGCATCGGGCGGCGCGCGCGCTCGAGACCATTGCGGAGGGGCTGCCGGAGAACGATGCGCGCCGCGCGTGTCTCGCGGGCATCGCGGGGCAGGTGCGCGCCGTCTGGGCGGACTGCCGGCCGAAGGAGGGGACGGTATGAACCGGGAAGAAGCTCTGAACATCGCGCGCAGCACGGGTGACCGTCTGATGAACGGCCGCCTGATGCCGTATCAGCGCGCGTCGGTGGAGGCGATCTGTGAGACGTTCGAGCGCAAGGACCGCGCGCTGCTGGCCGACGAGGTCGGCCTCGGCAAGACGGAAATTGCAAAGGGCGTCATCGCGCAGATGGCTCTGCGCTGCTGGGAGATGCACAGGCGGCCGCTGCGCGTTGCGTATCTGTGCGCCAGCCAGAACGTCGCACGCCAGAACTTTTCGAAGCTGCGCATCTTTGACGCGTCTCGCGGAGAGTCGGACCAGACGGCCGCCGACCGCCTGCGCGCGGCGCTCACCGTGTATCACGATGTGAGCGACGTCCCGGCGTCCCATAAAAAAGTGAGGGAATTCCTCGCGAAGCCGTCCGTGTACACGCGCGCGGCCGAGTGGCTTCTGGCGCGGTATACCGGCCGCTCGGTCGAATCGGCAATGGACCGGAGCGTGCGTGCGATCTATCTGCCCGAGGCGCGCGGCCGCGCGGCAAGTGCCTCGTCCGAGTGGGCGGCCAATGACGGCGCCCGCGTGCTGGAACACGCGGCGCAGCTGCGCGGAGTGCTTCTGAACGGGCTGCCGGAGTCGGCCGTGCTGCGCCGTCTGTGGGAGGACGCCGCGCACGAGCACGCAAAGGAAGGCGCAGCGAAATGCTGGTACGCGTTCAACAAAGCGGCGGCGTACTGCCTGCGGTACGGCGTGGAGGAGGACTACCGCCTCTCGATGCAGCATCTGTACGCGGCCGAGGCGGCGGCGCAGAGCGGCGGCGTGATGGAACTGCAGTGTCTTACGCCGCGCACGTCGCTCCAGATCGGCAGCGGCAAGGGAACGTACCGGGAGCGCGCGCTGCTGGCGGCGTCGCTGCAAAACGGGCGGCAGCTGCTCGCGGACCGGGAAATCGCCGCGAAATTCGTGGGCGAAGCGGACGCACAGCGCTTTGCGGAGGAGTTTGCGTCGTTCGAGCGCCGTCTGCGCGCGGCGGGCGTTGCCCCGCTCAGCACTTCGCAGCTCGGTGTCGATATCCGCACGGCTCCGATGTCCGACATCCGCCGGGCGTTCATCCGCCGCAATCTTACTCACAGCATCGGGTTCGACCTCGTCGTGCTCGACGAATTTCAGAACTATGAAGCGCTTTTGAAAGGCGGCGCCGCGTCGGAGGCAAATGTGCTGGCGCAGGCGTTTTTCGCGCAGAAGGGATGCAAACTGCTGATGCTCTCGGCCACGCCGTTCGGCATCGCGGACTACGTCCCGGAGCCGGAGGACGGCGCCGGCGCGGACAGCCTCGACGAGCGCGCCTGCCGCTCGGAAGAGGAGGCGTTCGAGAGCTTTTTCACGCTGGCGCGGTTCCTCTCGGAAGGGGACGGCGCGCAGTTCGCCGCGTGGCGCGCAGAGTGGGAGCGCAGCCGTCTGACGGCTCAGGTGCTGAAGACGCGCCCGCGGGAAGAACTGGAAGCGAGAAAGGCGCGGTGCGAGGCACTTCTGTTCGAACAGCTCGGCATCGTGCGCACGGAGCGCCTCGCGGCGGCCGCGCAGCCGCCGGTGACAGAACTGCGGCGCGACGATCTGTTCGACGACTACACCGCCGCGCTGCGCGTGCAGCGCCACATGGCCGAGACGGGCGTGACGGGCTGGCGCGCGGACTACGCGCAGACGACGCCGTTTGCGCCGACGTTCGCCGCGGGCTACGCCCTCGGTGCGCCGGACGGGCAGGGATGTGCGTGGTACGAGTGCGCGTCGGGTGCGTCGGACAAGATCTTTCTGCACCGCGCCGCACTCGACGGGCACGCGGCGATCGCGTCGGGCGACCCCGCGTTTGAGCGGCTGAAAGACGACCTCTTCGCGGAAAATGCCGCGGGGTATTCCGCGGCGTCGATGCTGTGGGTTCCGCCGTGCGCGCCGTCCGGCCGTCTGAGCGGCGCGTTTGCCGGGCGCGAAGGGTTCAGCAAGACTCTGATTTTCACGCATTACCGCATGACGCCCATGGCGTTCACGACGCTGTTGTGCCACGAGGCGCGCCGCCGTCTGCCGGACGCCGGACAGGAGAACGCGGGGGCGCTGCGGCCGTGGATCGCGGAGCTGACGGCGGAACGTCCGAAATCGGTGGCGGACGCGCTTGCAAAGTTATTGGAAGAACTGTTCACGCAGCCGCACGGCGTCGCGGCCGTGCGCAGCGTCTACCCGGACGGCGCATACCCCGAAGCCGTGCGCCGTTACGCGCAGGACGGCTGCCTTGCGGACGTGCTGGACGAATACCTCGGGCTTCTGCGCGCCGAGTACGGCGGGGACAACGACGCGGCCGTCGCGGACGCGCTCGACGGGGTGCGCACGCTGCGCATCGCCGAGCCGAACCTGCTTTTGTTTGACGACAAAGCCGGGCGCGTGGTGAACGGGCCGTGCGCAGCGGCGAACCGGTTCGCGGTCGGTCTGTTCTCCGAGACGGAGAGCGACGACAGCACGCGCCGCATGGCGAACATCCGCACGGCGTTCAACTCGCCGTTTCTGCCGTTCGTGTTCACGTCCACGTCCATCGGAACCGAGGGCGTCGACCTGCACTGGTACGCGCGCAGCGTCGTGCACTGGTCCGTGCCGCGCCGCCCCATCGACCTCGAACAGCGCGAGGGGCGCGTGCTGCGGTTCCGCTGCCACGCGTTCCGCCTGAACGCCGCGCTGCTGAACGCGCGGGAAAACGGAAACGGCGAGGCCCTTTCTCTGCGCCCGGAGTGGCGCGGCAGCGGCCTGTACGAGTGCCAGCTCAATTTCTTCTCGCCGGGCGAGTACGACCCCGCGTCGGGCACAGGCTGTTTCCACGTGCGCCGCTGCTTTTACGCGTCGCTCTTTTCGCGCGCTCGGGCGCAGTACGCGCGGGCAAAGCGGCTCGTCAATTCCTACCGGCTGATGATCGGGCAGGACGCGGGAGCGCTCGATGAGATGAGCGGCCTTGAAGCGGAACAGTACCGCGCGTATCAGCTCTGCCTCGCGCCGTTTCGGCACAAAAAGTCCTGATAAAAAAGCGGGAGCCGCAACTCCCGCTTTTTTCGTCCGCAATCACGCCCGGCGGCGCACGGCTTCGCGCTGGTATGCGTGCGCGCCCTCGGCGAATTCGCGCAGCCCCTGCGCGCCGTCGAACAGCGTGATCTCATCCGGC
The DNA here is from genome assembly GCA_944386565.1 of uncultured Ruthenibacterium sp. GTDB lineage: Bacteria > Bacillota > Clostridia > Oscillospirales > Ruminococcaceae > Ruthenibacterium. The sequence goes on from CALXBO010000013.1 coordinate 23,209, forward strand.
GTGACGTGAAAGGCGAACGAAGCGGAGCGAAGATCGGCGGGATTCAACGCGCGCGGATCTTCGTCGAGCACGAGCACCCAGTACTCAAAGTCTTTTCCGCGCTCCGGCACGCTTTTGGCCAGCTCGAACAGCTCGGCGTAGGTGACAAGCCCCGCGGTGCGCAGGCCGTAGCAGTCGCCGCGGCAGTCGGCCACGAGCACGGCGGGTCGCGCTTCGCGCAGGCCGAGCGATTCCCCCGGTTCGTACAGCATCCGGTTGACGATGCGCCGGGTGTCGGAGATGCCCGCGGGGACGGGTGCGTCGGCGTGCGGCCAGGCGCGCGGTGCCTGCCGGGCCGTGTGCCGCCAGCACGCCGCCAGCAGGGCGGGAAACGCAAGATCATATGTTTTCAGAATGCCGTCGTCCCGAAAGAACATCGTGTTCAGCGCACCGCTCCGTGCGGACAGCACGCTGTGCGGCATCTTGCGCACAAGGCCCCAAAAGCGTTCTGCCGTGACGTAGTTGCCACGCCCCTCAAAGCGGCAGACAAATTCAGCTGCGAGCTGAAAATCTTCCTCCGCGAGCCCGGGGCCGAACTGTTCGAGTATCTCACGGGCGACTGCCGCCGCTTCCGGCATCGCCAGCGAGCGGGGCGACAGCGCCTCGTAGAGAAAGAACAGCAGGCGGCCGAACCATGCGGCGTCCGCCTCGCCGGGCTCGAAGACGGGCCATCCCTCCGGCACGGGCGCGTCATCTGCCTGAATGAGAATGACCGGAGCGCCGCGTCCTGTCAGCGCGCGCACATCGCATTCGTTGATCGGCAGGCGGTCGCGCTGCTGGATGAGGACGGGCAGGCCGGTGTCCTCCGGCACGGACGGTACGAGAAGCGCGCAGCTTTCGTCGGCGGACGACAGCGTGCGGCACAGATGCACCTGTACGTCCCGGTGAACGACGGCGTACGGTTCGTCCGGAAATTCCCGCAGATGGCGCAGCGCCGCCGCGAGGAACTGCTCCGGCCGTTCGCACAGCGCCGCCGTACCTTCGGACTCGTCCGGGCGGTAGCCGAGCGCGAGGGAGAGCAGCCGCGCGGCACAGTCCTGGGCGTGCGCCATGGTTTTGGCTCGCACGGCAAACGCGCGCGGCGCGGCCTGCCGCAGATAGCTGCAGGCGGCTTCGGCAAGAAAGGGGATCTGCATCGTCTGGGCCACCGGGCCCCAGTAACCCTGCGGAATGGAAAAAAAGTGGCGTCCGCGCGAATCGCAGCGGTGCCGGACGGCGCTGAGCCTCTCGGTGCGGTCGGTCATGGTGATTCCTCCTTTGTGTCTGTGCCATCAGGATATCAAGACAAAACAGAAAACGGGATTTTTTTCCCGGAATGAGTTGACGCGCATTCGCGACGAGCCGTATAATGAGGCAAACAAACAAAGGGGATGCGCACCATGGCAGACAGTGCCAGACGAAAATCCAATCACAGCATCGACCGTTTTTTGCTCGTCACGATGCTGCGCCGGTTTTACCGGGAGAGCCTGATCTTTCTCGGGCCGCGCGAAGAGCTGCGCCGTCTGGAGGGCAGCTGGACGCAGAATGAGCGGGAGACGTGGGCGACGGACCGTGTGCTGACCGCGCCGGTGATCGCCCGCGCGATGAACGTGTGGCTCTATGACGACGACGCCGAACAGCTGAAGCTGGAGGACGGCGCGCAGCTCGGCGCGCTGAAAGAGCTGATGCGGCTGCAGTATGACAGCGACAGCGAGATCGCATCGCTGCGCGCGCTGCGGGAGGCCTCGCCGCGCACCGAGGTGGGCATCCAGCGCAAGACGGCCGCAAACCTGCTGGGGGAGCTTGCGGAATTCGAGCAGCGGCTGTGTCGGATGCAGGATGAAACGCAGGCGGATTCCGTCGCGGCACGCCTGCAGGGGTTCCGTCTGCGCGCATGCGGGAAGAAAGATCTGTACCGCGTCACGCCCGTGGGGCAGACCGAGCACAACATGGCCGCCGTACAGACTGCGTTCTATCCGTTCCTCGGCACAGATGACGCGCGCGCCGTGCTCGACGGGCTGCTGTTGTCGGAGCCGGGGCGTCAGGCAATGGACGAAGTGCTCGAGGGGCGCGCGCCGCAGTCGTTCGGCCGCGGAAACGGCCTGACGGAAATGCTTGCCCGCGCGCTCGACGCCGTGCGGCGCACACAGGAATTCTATTCGCTCGGTGAGGGTGAAGAAAGCAAAGGAGAATTCTGGTACGAGCTGCGCTATCACACCTGGAAGTGGACAAACGGCCGTCTGCGCCTTGTGCCGCGCAAAAAGCCCGTCCGGATGCTGCCGTGGCAGGTGGTGTACAGCAACGGATATTTTTATCTCGCGGGCCTGCGGCTCGACCTTGACCCGGCCGTCACGGGCGGGAAGGACGAGAACGGGCAGCTTGTCTTTTCCAATCTCCGGCTCGACCGCGTCTCGGATCTGCGGCAGACGGACGCCTCCGGCGGGATGCTCGAGGGATACAGCGTGAGAGACCTGCGCCGTCTGGGGCAGGCGCTCGGCGGGCGGTTTCCGGGCGGCGCGTTCGGATACCGCAACGACAGCACCATCATGTATTCCGGCGTGCCCGAGACGCTGTACATCGACTGCGACGAGAGCCTGATGAACAGCGCCGTGGACGACTTCGGCCGCGAGAACCTCGCGCGGGAGATGCCGCTGGCGCGGCCGGGATGGGTGCGCATCCGGGTGAAACAGGCCGTGTGGGAGGGTGCGAAGCTGTGGCTGCTGCAGCACGCGGAGAAGTGCGTCCTGTCGGATGTGCCCGGGCAGGAGGAAAAACGCCGCGAGCTGGAAGCTGTATTTGCCGCAGCGGCGCGGCGCCTCGGCGGAAAAGAAGAATAAAAAGCGCAGCCTCCGCGTCCCGGAAAAGGACGCGGGGGCTGCATGGTTCAAAGGGCGTTCTGCCGCGTCACCAGACGCGGCCGCGCCCCGAAAGGTGGGCGATGTAGCCTGCCAGAGCCGCCGTGCTCTGCAGCGGCTGGAAGAAAAAGAGAAACAGGAGGAATCCGCCGAGCGGGCGTGCGAACGGGATGCCCAGCGAGCGTTGGAACCGGTAGAGCGTGAAGTAGATCGCGGCGTTTACCGCCAGCATCAGGAGCGTCAGGATGCCCACGAACCACGGATGGCCGCACAGCGCGAGGATCACGCCGGGGATGAAGCCCGTGACGTAGGCGAGGTCGAGCGCGATCACCGCGAGGTTCACGCGGGTGAACCAGCGCGCGTAGAACGAGGGCTGACGGCGCGGCGGCACGGCTGCGAGCCCCTCGAACATACCCATCGCCCAGCGCTTGCGCTGGCGGAAAAAGCCTCCGAGTGATTCGGGCACATCGGTGTATGCCACGGCGCGCGGCTCGTAGCTGGACGTCCGTCCTGTCGAGAGCAGGCGGTACGTCAGCACGATGTCCTCGCCCATGCATTCCTCCCAGCCGCCCGCCTCGCGCACGGCGCACGTCTCATAGGCGCTGAACGCGCCCTGCGCCACGAGCGTCGAGCCGTAGCTTCCCTGATACCGCTTGATGGCCGCGATGCTGAGCAGGTAGTCGTACGTCTGCATCGACGCGATGACGCTGCTTCCGCCGTTGCCGACGAACAGATTTCCGGCGGCGCAGACGCTGCCGCGCGCCGTGATGTGGTTCATCAGATTCTGCACGGCGGTCTTTTCCAGTACCGTGTCGGCGTCGAGCGTCAGGAAGTACGGTGTGCGCACCATCGCAAGGCCCTTGTTCAGCGCGTTCGACTTGCCCGCACGGCGGCAGAACACGAGTTCGAGCGTGCGCCCGGCGGGCGCTTCGGCGCACAGATTTTTCACCACGCAGGCCGTGCCGTCGGTCGAGCCGTTGTCAATGACGATCAGCCGGATGCGGCCCGCGTACGTCTGCGCGAACACGGAGCGGATGGCGCGGGCAATGCCGGCTTCCTCGTTGTGCGCGCTCATGAGGATCGTTACAGGCATCGACGTGCGGCGCAGGCGGGGAAGCGACCGGTTCAGAAGGTTCGACACGAGCATCGCGCTCATCAGAAAACCCGGCAGCAGCGCGATGCCGAAGATCACCCACCACACGTACGCCGCGGGCAGAAATTCCGACACCGCTTCGGCCCAGCGCCGCGCAAACAGCAGCGAGACCGCGAGCCAGACCACGGAAAATGCGACCGACACGATGAATTTCGTTTTCGCTTTCACACGATCACCTCTTTTGCCGCAGGCTATGCCGGGCGCGGCAAAGGGGTGAGAAGCGCCGGAAACGTGAAATGCGCGTTTACGAAAAAAAGAGATCCCCGGCCCGCAAAACGCAGGCTGAAGCTCTCTTTTTTGCATGATTTGCTTTTTTTCGGGAATGCTTAGGGCATACGCACGAGCGCACGCCATGCGCCGAACCCGGCTTCGAGTACGGATTCGTCGAAATCGAACGTGTCGGCGTGCAGCGGCGGCGTGTCGCCCGTGCCGAGCAACAGAAACACGCCCGGCAGCGCGCGCTGGTAAAAGGCGAAGTCCTCGGCAATCATCAGCGGCGCGTCCAGCAGCTCCATCTCCGGCAGCGCTGCGCGCACGGAGGAAAACAGCGCTTCGTCGTTGCACACGGGCGGATATCCCTCGGAAAAGTGCAGTTCAAAGCGGCATCCGCTGTCCGTTTCCAGCGCCCGGGCGAGCGCGCCGAGCCGTGCTTTGGCGGCCTCGAATGCCTCGTCCGAAAACACGCGCAGGCTGCCCAGAAGCTGTGACCGCGCGCTCAGCGCATTGCGCACCGTGCCGCTCTCCATGCGGCCGAATTTCAGAAGACACGGCCCGAATTCGCGCCGCACGCCGTTCATCACGTCGCTTGCGCCGCACACAAAGCGCACCGCGGCCAGCAGCGCGTCCGCGCCCTCCTCGGCGCGCGCAATGTGCGCGCTTTTGCCGCGCACCGTCACCGTCGTCTCGCTCGAGCGCGCCAGAAGCGGCCCCGGACGCGAAACGATGCGCCCGGCGGGGATGCCCGGCCACAGATGAAAGCCGAAGATGCGGTCGGCGTGATATTCCCCGAAAACACCCGATTCGCACACGAACTTTGCGCCGCCCGTCGTCTCCTCCGCGGGCTGGAACACGAACAGCACGTTGCGCGGCAGTTCACTGAGATGTTCCGCCACGTCGCACGCCAGCGCAAGCGCCATCGCCATATGGCCGTCGTGCCCGCAGGCGTGCATGCGCCCGGCGTGGCGCGAGGCGTACGGTGCGCCGGTCTGCTCCGCGACGGGCAGCGCGTCCATGTCCGCGCGCACGGCGGCCGTATGAGGTTTTCCCGCATCGAAGAATGCGCACACAGCGCCGCGGGACGGGGAAAATACGCGGCAGGGCAGCGGCTCCAGAACGCGGCGGACGATGGCGGACGTCTCGGGCAAATCGAAATCCAATTCCGGGACGGCGTGCAGCTCCCGGCGGAGATTCGAGAGCATCGAATGCATAAAGATGCTCCTTTCTTCGTTTCTTATCCGTATTATACGCGCGGAAAACCCGGTTAGCAAGCGAAAAAGTGCTTGACAGAGAAAACAGTGCATGATAGAATATACGAAAATTTATACGCCTTGGATAGAGGCGCGGGGAAGAAGAGCTTCGGGAGAGCCGGCAGGCGAAGACACCGGAGCGGGGCAACTCCGCCGAATCCGGGCGCCGGGCACGGCGGCCGGGTGGGGCCGTGGAGAACATCTGCGGGACTGTCTGCGTGAAATGCGCAGGTGCGCTATCCTTGCTGAGCGATGTTTTCCGGGCCCGGAAAAGAATACATGCGCCGGTGAGGTCACGCACCTCACCGGCGCATTTTTGTACTCAAAACCGGAAAGGAAGCGTAAAGTCTATGGAAAACATCCTGCACATCGGCGGCGTCAGCGCCGCGGAACTGGCTGCCGCGTTCGGCACGCCGCTGCTGGTCTACGATGAGGAGATGCTCCGAAAGCGGCTGCGCGAATACCGGGAGTGCATGACAAACAAAAAGTTTTCCACACGCGTTGCGTATGCGGGGAAAACTTTTCTGTGCAAGGCGATGGCGAAACTTGTGCGCGAAGAGGGCGCTTCACTCGACGTCGTCAGCGGCGGCGAACTGCACTGCGCGCTCGCGGCCGGGTTCCCGGCGAAAGACATCGTGTTCCACGGCAACAACAAAACGCCGGACGAGCTGCGCGCGGCGCTCGAAGCGGGCGTCGGGACCATCGTGGTGGACAATCTGCCCGAGTGCGAGGCGCTCGCGGCGCTGACGCGTCAGACAGGCACGCAGGCCGATGTGCTTTTGCGCGTGAACCCCGGCGTCGAGGCGCACACGCACAAATACATCATCACCGCGCATCCGGACAGCAAATTCGGCGTGTCGGTAACACGCCGGGACGAGTTGTACGCGGTACTCGGGACGATGCGCGCGAGCGGGACGCTGCACTTCCGCGGATTTCACGCACACATCGGCAGCCAGATCTTCGACAAAGCGGCGTTCGCCGCCGAAATCGAAGCGCTGGCGGCGCTCGCGCAGGAGACGCAGCAGCGCGGCTGGCCCGCGGAGGTCTTCGACCTCGGCGGCGGCTTCGCGGCCCGGTACACCGATGAGGACGCGCCCATCCCCGTGCCGGAGGTGTGCAAAACCGTTCTGGAGACATGTGCGAGAGAGACGGAGGAGAGACACCTCGCGCTGCGCGAGGTGTGGATCGAGCCCGGCCGCTCCGTCGCGGGCGAGGCGGGCACGACGCTCTACACCGCCGGCTGGCAGAAGACGACGGATCACCGGCAGTATGTGTTCGTGGACGGCGGCATGGCCGACAACATCCGCCCGGCGCTGTACGAAGCGCAGTACAGCTGTGACGCCGCGGCGCGCATGAACGAAGCGAAAACGCAGACGTATACCGTCGCGGGCAAGTGCTGCGAGAGCGGCGACATCCTCATCGAATCCGCGCTCTTGCCGCCGCTCGAGACGGGCGACCTGCTCGCGGTGTACACCACCGGCGCGTACTGCTATTCGATGGCGAGCAACTACAACCACCTCGGCCGTCCCGCCGTCGTGTTCGCGCGCGGCGGAACAGCGCGGTGCGTGCTGCGCCGCGAGACGCCGCAGGACCTGTTGTATCTCGAGACGGAGGAGTGAAGAACGTGAAACTGACGCTGACGAAATCCCACGGCTGCGGCAACGACTTCGTCCTGCTGCACGCAAAGGACGTGCGGGACATCCCGCTTGAGCCGCTCATCCGCGCGGTGTGCGACCGGCGCACCGGCGTCGGGGCGGACGGCTTCATCCTCGCGGCGAAAGACCCGCTCACGATGCGCTTTTACAACGCCGACGGCAGTGCCGCGCCGATGTGCGGCAACGGCATCCGGTGTTTCGCGCGCTTCTGCCTGGAAGAGGGGCTCACGGATTCGGATTCGTTCCCGGTTCAGACGGGTGCGGGCGAAAAACAGGTGGACATTGTGTCCCGCGTGCCGTTCCTCGCGCGCATCGCGATGGGAAAGCCGGACTACCGCCCGGAGATGGTCGGCGCGGCGCCCGGCACAGATCTTTGGGACTACACCCTCGAAGTGGACGATCTGCGCGTGACGCTGTGCAGCTTTTTCCTCTCGACCGTCCACACCGTCTGGTTCGTGGACGACGCGGCGGACGACTCGCTGCTGCCGCTGGCGGAAAAAATCCACAGCCATCCGATGTTCGCGGAGAAGACGAACGTCAATCTTGTCGAAGTGATCGACAGTGCCACGATCCGTATGCGCACATGGGAGCGCGGCGTCGGCCCGACGCTCGCGTGCGGCACGGGCGCGTGCTCGGCCGTGCTCGCGGCTTATAAAAAAGGGCTGTGCGGCCCGGACGTCACGGTGCGTCTGCCGCGCGGAGAATTGTACATTTCCGTTGCGCCGGATGAGAGCGTCACGATGACGGGCCCGGCGCAGCGCATTCTGAAGGGAGAGTATGAATATGAAGGCTGAAGTCATCCGCGGCTCCATCGTCGCGCTCGTCACGCCGTTCCGCGAGGACGGCTCCGTCGATTTCGAATCGCTCGGAAACCTCATCGACTTCCACCTCGCCAACCGCACCGACGCCATCCTCGTGCTGGGCACAACGGGCGAATCTTCCGCCATGAGCCACGAGGAGGACGACGCGGTGTGTGAGTACACCGTAAAGCGCGTCGCGGGCCGCGTTCCCGTCATCGCGGGCAGCGGCTCGAACTGCACGCAGACGATGCTCGAAAAGAGCCTCAGTTTTGAAAAGCTCGGTGCGGACGGCCTGTTGCTCATCTCGCCGTACTACAACAAGACCAACGACGAGGGGATGTACCTCCACTTCAAGACGGTCGCCGACGCGGTGAATATCCCGTGCATCCTCTACAATGTGCCCGGGCGCACCGGATGTTCCATCTCGGAGAACGTCGTGCGCCGCCTCGCCTCGCACCCGAACATCGCGGGCATCAAGGAGGCGTCGGGCAATCTGAGCTATGCCGCGAACATCGCGCGCTATCTCTCCGACGATTTCGTGATGTACTCCGGCAACGACGACATCATCCTGCCGATGCTCTCGCTCGGCGCGAGCGGCGTCATCTCGGTGCTGGCGAACGTTGTGCCCGCCGAGACGCACGACATGGTCATGGACTATCTCGAGGGCGACCGCGGCAAGGCGCTCGCGGCGCAGCTGAAGTATCTCGACCTCATCCACGCGATGTTCTGCGAGGTCAACCCCATCCCCGTCAAGGAGGCGCTGAACCTCATGGGGATGCAGGCGGGCAGCTACCGCCTGCCGCTCACGCGCATGGCACAGCCGAACCGGGAGCGTCTCGAGGCGGCGATGAAGGAGGTCGGGCTGCTGTGAAACAGCTTGTCGTGATCGGCGCGGGGCGCATGGGCACGGAGGTTGCAAATCTGGCCGCGCAGAGCGGCGAGTGGGAACTCGCGGCGCAGGTGGACGTGACGACGGCCGGGCTTCTGGAGACACTCGGCCGGGCGGACGCCGCCATTGATTTCTCCGCGCCGGGCAGCCTCGACGCCGTGGCGGCGTACGTGCGCCGCACGGGCACGCCGCTCGTCAGCGGCACCACGGGCCTGTCGACGCAGCAGATGGAGACGCTGCGCGCGCTCGGCGAAGACGCGCCCGTTCTGTACAGCGCGAACTACTCCGTCGGCGTGGCCGTGCTGCGCCGCCTCGCGGCCGAGGCCGCACGGATGCTCGACGGCTTCGACATCGAGATCGTCGAGACGCACCACAACAAGAAGGCCGACGCGCCCAGCGGCACGGCGAAGCTGCTGCTCGCGGCCGTTGACCCGGACGGCGCATGCAGCGCCGTTTATGGGCGCGAGGGCATGTGCGGCGTGCGCACGGCGCGTGAGATCGGCGTGCACGCCGTGCGCGGCGGCACCGTCGCGGGCGAACACACCGTCGCGTTTTTTGGCGACAGCGAGGAAGTCAGACTCACGCACCGGGCCGACAGCCGCCGCATCTTCGCCGCGGGCGCGCTGCGCGCCGCGAAGGCGCTCGCCGCGCGCGAACCCGGATTCTACACATTCGAGGAAATTCTCTTCACACAGGAGGAGCACTGATATGGACGCACAGGAAATCATCCGAACCATCGCCGAGGCGAAGAAAAAGACCCCGGTGAAACTCATTATCCGCGAGAAAGCCCCCATCGACTACGGCAGCGCCAAGGTGTTCGGCGCTGCCGACAAGATCGTCTTCGGCGACTGGAACGAACTCGGCCCCATCCTCGCCGAACACGCCGCGGACATCGACGACATGGTCGTTGAAAACGACTGCCGCAACTCGGCCGTGCCGTTTCTCGACCTCAAGAACATCAACGCGCGCATCGAACCGGGCGCGCTCATCCGCGACAAAGTCGAGATCGGCGACGGTGCGGTCATCATGATGGGCGCCATCCTCAACATCGGCGCCGTTGTGGGCGAGGGCACGATGATCGACATGGGCGCGGTGCTCGGCGGGCGCGCCACCGTGGGCAAACACTGCCACATCGGCGCGGGCGCGGTGCTCGCGGGCGTGATCGAGCCGGCCAGCGCCGTCCCCGTCGTCATCGAGGACGACGTGCTTGTGGGCGCGAACGCCGTCGTCATCGAGGGCGTCCGCGTGGGGAAGGGCGCGGTCGTCGCCGCGGGCAGCATCGTCATCCGCGACGTTCCGGCGGGCGCCGTCGTCGCGGGAGTGCCCGCGCGCGTCATCAAGGAGCAGAAGGACGAGACGACCACTCAGAAAACGGCTCTGCAGGATGCGCTTCGAAGAATTTGACGAGAGTGCTAATTTTCTGAAAGGAAAATGAAGCGAGAAACGATACAACGAATTATCGAGAAAAGAAAGCGGTTTATATCTGTAAAAATGTGACGAATTTGTGATTTTTAGCACTATACTATTGACAGTGCTAAAAATCCGGAATATAATATAGCCAGAGCTTGAGGGAAGCGAGCAGAACAGAGAGCGAGCATCCCGAGAGCGGTGCACACGCCCCGTCCGGGGCGTGCGGGTAACAAACAACGCGCCGCGATCCGCGCAGCGCGCCAAGATCTGATTGGAGGAATGACTTATGTTGCCCAGCATTTTTGGTGAAAATCTTTTTGACGATATGTTCCGTGATTTCGCTTCGTTTGATCCGTTTTCCGCTTCGGATGCGCTGTACGGCAAACACGCCCGCGCTCTGATGAAGACCGATATCCGTGAGACCGACAATTCGTACGAGCTCGACATCGACCTGCCGGGATTCAAGAAGGACGAACTGCAGCTTCACCTGCAGGACGGCTATCTGACCGTCAGCGCCGCCAAGGGCCTTGACAAGGACGAGAAGGACAAAGAGGGTCACTACATCCGCCGCGAGCGTTACGCCGGCCATTGCAGCCGCAGCTTCTATGTCGGTGAGAACATCACCGAGGAAGATGTCCATGCAAAGTTTGAGGACGGCATCCTGCGTCTGTCCATCCCGAAGAAGGATGCGCCGAAGCTCCCGGAGCGCCGCGTCATCGCCATCGAGTAACCCCAAGAATTGAAAATACCCGCCGCGCAACTGCGGCGGGTATTTTTTTACCTTAAATAATAACAAAGGGTCATTCGGACGGCAGCATCGCGATCTCCTCTTTCAGCGCCGCGACGAAGCTCTGTTCCACGTCCGTCAGACGTGCGCGGGAGATCAGTGCGTCGCAGTACACATTGCCGGAGCGGCAGGGCTTCTGCACGAGCCCTTCGCGCGCCAGCGTGTCGAACGGCACGGGGCTCACCCACATGTAGCTGCCCGGAACGCTGCGCAGCAGATCGAACTGGCTCGCGCGGTCGTACACGCAGATCGCCGCGCCCGCCTCACCCGGTGCGGCCGGCGCGGGTTCGTCCGGCGGCAGCACGGGCGTCAGATCCCCGTGCACCAGCTGCGGATACTGTGCCAGCAGGTGATAGGGGATGGGACTGAGCGCCGCGAGCGGATGCTCCTCGCTCATCAGCACGACCATCGAGAAGCGCCACAGCGGTTCGGTGCGCAGGTGATTCTCCGCGCACAGCGATTCAAAATACGCCTTGTGCGCCTCCTGATAGCGCAGTACGCCCACGCCGGAAGTGCCGGACGCAACGGCGCGCACGACCTCCGTGGCGGTCAGCTCCCGGTAATCCAGTTCCGTTCCGCTGGCCAGACGCCCCGCACAGCGCGCGAACGCGGCGCTGACGTAGCTCGCGCGCGGCGCGGCCGCCCGCAGGCGCTGCACCTGTGCCTGACTTCCCCCGTACAGGTGCTCGAGCGTGTCCATCTGCGCGGTGATGCTGCGCGCGTACGCGAGAAAATCCTCGCCCGCCTTTGTCGGAACAACGCCCTTGGCGGTGCGGCGGAACAGCGAGATCCCCACCTCGCTCTCCAGTTCCTTGATGCTCTTGGACAGGTTCGGCTGCCCCATATACAGATTGCGCGCGGCCTGCGTGATCGACCCTGTCCGCGCCACTTCGACCACATAGCGCAGCTGCTGAAGATTCATAAACGTCCCCCTGATATGTCATTCGGCATATAGGCCTTATTCCTATTATACATTACCCAAACGGAAAGTAAAATGTTAATATTTTAACGAGAGGAGAAATCCTCTCAGGTACATATTGTTTGTCAATAGAAATCGCCCGCATCCGGGCGCGATATTTCAGGAGGTAACAACTATGGCTCGTTTTACTCTGCCGCGTGATCTGTATCACGGAAAAGGTTCTCTTGAGGAACTGAAAAATCTGAAAGGCAAAAAGGCGATCGTCGTTGTCGGCGGCGGCAGCATGAAGCGCTTCGGTTTTCTGGATAAGGCTGTCGGCTATCTGAAAGAGGCCGGCATGGAAGTCGAACTCTTCGAGAACGTCGAGCCCGACCCCTCCGTCACGACCGTTATGAAGGGCGCCGAGGCCATGCGCAAGTTCGAGCCGGACTGGATCGTTGCCATGGGCGGCGGTTCCCCCATCGATGCCGCGAAGGCCATGTGGGCGTTCTATGAGTATCCCGACTGCACGTTCGAGCAGCTGATCACGCCGTTCAGCTTCCCCGAGCTGCGCACGAAGGCTCACTTCTGCGCCATCCCGTCCACTTCCGGCACTGCTACCGAAGTGACTGCGTTCTCCGTTATCACGGACTACGACAAGGGCATCAAGTATCCTCTCGCCGACTTCAACATCACGCCGGACGTCGCCATCGTCGACCCGGATCTGGCTGAGAAAATGCCCCCGAAGCTCACCGCTCACACCGGTATGGACGCCATGACGCACGCCATCGAGGCGTATGTCTCCACGCTGCACTGCGACTACACCGATCCTCTTGCTCTGCACGCCATCGAGATGATCCACAACGATCTGAAGAAATCCTACGACGGCGACATGGAAGCCCGCGACCGCATGCACAATGCTCAGTGCCTCGCCGGCATGGCGTTCTCCAACGCTCTGCTGGGCATCGTTCACTCGATGGCGCACAAGACGGGCGCTGCGTTCTCCGGCGGCCACATCATCCACGGCGCTGCGAACGCCATGTACCTGCCGAAGGTCATCAAGTACAACTCCAAGAACGCCGAGGCTGCCGAGCGCTATGCTGAGATCGCCCGCTTCATCAACCTGAAGGGCGAGACCACCGAAGAGCTGGTCGACGCGCTGATCGCCGAGCTGCGCGAGATGAACCGTCAGCTGAACATTCCTCTCGCCATCAAGAACTACGGCGAGGGCGGCGTGATCGCTGAGAAGAGCATCATCGACGAGCAGGAGTTCCTGTCGAAGCTGCACGACGTGGCTGCGAACGCCATCGCCGACGCCTGCACGGGCTCCAACCCCCGTCAGCCGAGCCAGGAAGACATGGAGAAGCTGATGCTGGCTGTCTACTACGACAAGGAAATCGACTTCTGATCGCGTTTCCGCAGCAATAACGACAAAATTTGCCTGATCGTACAAGGTTATGGTACTCCCGTCCAAAACTTTGTGCTATACTAATAAAGGCGAAGCCGCGATTGGCCAGCGGCTTCGCCTTTTTCCAAGTGAGAGACTCACGGAGAGTATAAGGAGTGAACGACTGTGTATAAGATCCTGCAGAAACAGGCGCTGAACCCGACGGTGACGAAAATGGTCATCGAGGCGCCGCTGGTGGCGAAGAAAGCCATGCCGGGACAGTTCATCATCTTCCGCGCGTCGGAGGACGGCGAGCGCGTGCCCCTGACGATCGCGGACTACGACCGCGAGGCGGGCACTGTGACGATCATCTTCCAGATCGTGGGCGGCGCGACGATGGAGCTGAACGCGCTGAACGAGGGCGACAGCCTCGTGGACTTTGTGGGCCCGCTCGGAACACCGAGCAAGCTGGAAGGTCTGAAGAAAGTGGCCGTCGTGGGCGGCGGCGTCGGCTGCGCCATCGCGTATCCGACGGCGAAGCGCCTGCATGAGCTGGGCGCGGAAGTGCACTCGATCGTCGGCTTCCGCAACAAGGATCTCGTGATCCTCGAGGACGAGTTCGCGGCGGTGTCGGACAAAATGGTCATGATGACGGACGACGGCTCGTACGGCGAGAAAGGTCTTGTGACGAACGCGCTGGAGAAGCTGATCAACGAGGGCAACCAGTACGACGAAGTCATTGCGATCGGCCCGCTGGTGATGATGAAGTTCGTGTGCAAGGTGACGGAGAAGTACGGCATCAAGACGACGGTGTCGATGAACCCGATCATGATCGACGGCACGGGCATGTGCGGCGGCTGCCGCCTGACGGTGGGCGGCCAGACGAAGTTTGCGTGCGTGGACGGCCCGGATTTCGACGGCCATCAGGTGGACTTCGACGAGGCGATGCACCGCGGCGCGATGTACCGCGACTTTGAGGCGCACGCGCGCGAAGCGGCGTGCAACCTGCTGAAAAAGGAGGTTGAGTGAGATGCCCAACATGGACCCGAAAAAGTGCCCGATGCCGGTGCAGGAGCCGGACGTGCGCAACAAGAATTTCTCCGAGGTAGCCCTCGGCTATACGTATGAGATGGCGGTGAACGAGGCAAAGCGCTGCCTGCACTGCAAGAACAAGCCCTGTGTGTCGGGCTGCCCGGTGGGCATCGACATCCCCGCGTTCATCGAGCGCGTGGCGAACGAGGATCTGGAGGGCGCGTACGAAGTGCTGAGCGCTTCGTCGGCGCTGCCTGCGGTGTGCGGACGCGTCTGCCCGCAGGAGAACCAGTGCGAGGGCAAGTGTGTGCGCGGCATCAAGACGGAGCCTGTGGGCATCGGCCGTCTGGAGCGCTTCGTGGCGGACTGGCACCGTGAGCACACGACCGAGAAGCCGAAGATGCCGGTTTCGAACGGCCACAAGGTGGCTGTCATCGGCTCGGGCCCGTCGGGCCTGACGGCTGCGGGCGACCTCGCAAAGGCCGGTTACAAGGTCACCGTGTACGAGGCCCTGCACACAGCGGGCGGCGTGCTGGTGTACGGCATTCCGGAGTTCCGTCTTCCGAAGGAGATCGTCCGCAAGGAGATCGAGGGCCTGAAGGAGATCGGCGTGGACATCGAGACGAACGTGGTCGTGGGCAAGACGATCACGATCGACGAGCTGTTCGAGATGGGCAACGAAGCGGTGTTCATCGGCTCGGGCGCGGGTCTGCCGCGTTTCATGGGCATCCCGGGCGAGAGCCTGAACGGCGTGTACTCGGCCAACGAGTTCCTGACGCGCATCAACCTGATGAAGGCGTACAAGGAGAACGCGAAGACGCCCATCCAGCACGCGAAGAACGTGGCCGTCGTGGGCGGCGGCAACGTGGCGATGGACGCGGCGCGCTGCGCGAAGCGTCTGGGCGCGGAGAACGTGTACATCGTGTACCGCCGCGGCATGGAAGAGCTGCCCGCGCGTAAGGAAGAGGTCGAGCACGCGGAGGAAGAGGGCATCATCTTCAAGACGCTGTCGAACCCCATTGAAGTGCTGGGCGACGAGAACGGCTATGTGAAGGGCATGGTGTGCCAGGAGATGGAGCTGGGCGAGCCGGACGCGTCCGGACGCCGCCGTCCCGTGGCGAAAGAGGGCTGCACATTCACGCTGGATGTGGACTGCATGATCATGTCGATCGGCACGAGCCCGAACCCGCTGATCCGCTCGACGACGCCGGGTCTCGAGACGAACAAGCACGGCTGCATCATCACGAACGGCGACGACGGCCTGACGACGCGCGAAGGCGTGTACGCGGGCGGCGACGCGGTGACGGGCGCGGCCACGGTCATTCTGGCGATGGGCGCGGGCAAGCACGCGGCCAAGGCCATCGACGAGTACATCAAGAGCAAAGAGTAACATACAGCGGACTGAGCCGGAAACGGTTCAGTCCGTTTTTTGTTGATCTGACGATGCGGGTGTGATATGCTGAGAACAGGGGAGGTGGAGGTATGCCGGAGGATCTCAGACCCAAAAATCGCAGTGCGCTTCGCCTTGCATGCGGGACGGCGTACTACACCGCGCGGCGGTATGCGTACTGGGCGTTCGGCGGCGTGCGCTTTGCGAAAACGCAGCAGGAACAACCGCTCGGCTGGCGCGCAGCTGCTCACAGCACACCGCTTCTGCGCAAACTCAAGGATGTTGACATGCAGTACCAATACAACAAGATCATCAACCTGAAACTCGCGTGCGCGTGTCTCGACGGAGTCATCCTCCGCCCGGGCGAGACGTTCAGCTACTGGAAGTGCATCGGTCATCCGACACGCCGGAAAGGTTATGTGGACGGGATGATTCTGTTCTGCGGCACGTTCGGGCCGGGTGTCGGCGGAGGGTTGTGTCAGCTGTCCAATCTCATCTACTGGATGACGCTCCACACGCCGCTCACAGTCGCGGAGCGCTACCGCCACTCGTACGATGTGTTTCCGGATTCGAACCGCACGCAGCCGTTCGGCTCGGGCGCAACGTGCGTCTATCCCTACCGCGACCTGATGATCCGCAACGATACGCACTGCACATGGCAGCTCTGCGTGCGGGTGGGAGAGACGGATCTCGAGGGCGAGTGGCGCTGCAGTGAACCGACACACATCGAATACAAGGTAATAGAGAAACAGCATCGCTTCGAGCGCGAGTGGTGGGGCGGTTTTTCCCGCCACAACGAGCTGTGGCGTATCTGCCGGGACCTGGATACGTCCGAAGTGTGGGAGGAATACATCACCGAAAATCACGCGATCACGATGTACGCTCCGCTTTTGCCCGGAGCGGGGGAGGTGTGAAAATGAAAAGCGCGCTGCCTGTGCAGCGCGCTTTTCATCCGGAACAGAAATCAGAGCCAGCGGCAGGCGTCCATGTCGACGCGGCCGTCGGGCAGGAACGTAACGCCCTCGGACTCGAGCAGCTTCCGCTGCGCGTCCGGCCCGCCGAACGCAAAGCCGGGCGCGAGGCGCCCGTCGCCGAACACGACGCGGTGGCACGGGATGACGCCCGGCTGCGGATTGCGGTGCAGGGCAAAGCCCACGCCGCGCGCGCCGCGCGGGTTGCCCGCCAGCGCCGCGACCTGCCCGTACGACGCCACGCACCCGGCCGGGATCTGTTTGACCGTCTCGTAAATGCGTTTTGTGAATTCCGTCATGGGATCGACTCCTTTACCGTTTCATCGTATCACACCGCGGACGATTGCGCAACGCGGAAAAGAATGATACAATACAGTCAGGTATGCGGACAAAACCGATGAGGAGGCAATATCATGAACGCCGTTCTGGCGAAGATATTCTGTGCACAGCGCATTCTGAAAAACGCGCCCGCAGAGGGAGAGATGCCCGACGATGAAACGCTCTTGCGGCGCGCATTCCGTGTGGCTTGGCCGTCCACGCTCGAGTCGTTCCTCGTGGCGCTCGTCGGTATGGTGGACACGATCATGGTTTCGCGTCTCGGGGCGTATGCCATCGCGGCCGTCGGCCTGACGTCGCAGCCGAAGTTCATCTGTCTCGCCGTGTTCATGTCGCTGAACATCGCCGTCTCCGCGCTGGTGGCCCGGCGCAAGGGCGAGGGCGATCGCGAGGGGGCCAACCGTGTGCTGACGCAGGCGATCGTGCTCACGCTGCTGTTCACGGCGGTCATCACCGTTCTGGCTTTCGTATTTGCTGAGCCTGTTCTGCGCCTTGCCGGAACGAATGAAGACACGCACGAGAGCGCCGTGGCGTATTTCCGAATCATCTCCGCGGGCATGGTGTTCAACGTGCTCAGCATGGTCATCAACGCCGCACAGCGCGGTGCGGGCAACACAAAGATCGCCATGCGCACGAACCTTGTGTCGAACGGCGTCAACATCGTGTTCAATTATCTGCTCATCGAGGGCCATTTCGGATTCCCCAGCCTCGGTGTCGCGGGCGCGGCGGTGGCCACGGTCATCGGCACGGCGGTGGCACTCGGCATGAGCGTTCTGTCCGTGCTGCATCCGAACGGCTTTCTGCACCTGCAGTTCGAGCGCGAGCGGTTCCGTCTCGAAAAAGAGACGCTCTCGACCATCGCGAACATCGGCTCGTCCTCTCTGGCCGAGCAGCTCTTCCTGCGCTTCGGCTTTTTGACGTACACGATGATCGTGGCGCGTCTGGGTACAACGGCCTACGCGGCGCATCAGGTCGGCATGAACATCATCAACATTTCGTTCGCATTCGGAGACGGTCTGTCCGTGGCGTCGGTCGCGCTTGTCGGGCAGAGTCTCGGCGAGAAGCGGCGCGACCTCGCGCGGGTGTACCTGTCGTTCTGCCAGCGGCTGGGGCTGTTCTGTTCGCTCACGGTTGCCGTCCTGTATTCTACGATCGGCCGCGATATTTTCCGCCTGTTTTCGTCGGACCCCGCCATTCTCTCCCACGGCGAGATGATCATGCGCATGGTGGCCGTCATTGTTGTCATGCAGATCGCACAGGTGATCTCCAGCGGCTGTCTGCGCGGCGCCGGCGACACGAAGTATGTTGCGATCGTCTCCCTCATCAGCGTGGCGTGCGTCCGCCCGCTCTCCGGCTATTTTCTGACGTACCCGGCCGGGCTCGGCCTTCTCGGCGCGTGGCTCGGGCTTGCCTTCGACCAGTTCATACGCCTCGTGCTCACCTCGGTGCGTGTGCGGTCCGGAAAATGGCTCAACATCCGAATCTGATTTTTGTGAAAGGATACATCTGATATGAAACTTCTGTTTGCCAGCGATCTGCACGGCTCGTCCGTGTACACCGAAAAACTGCTTGCGCTTTGCGAGGGCGAGAACCCCGAGCGCATCATCCTGCTGGGCGACCTTTTGTACCACGGCCCCCGCAACGACCTGCCCGAGGGTTACGACACCAAAAAGGTGGCGGCCATGCTGAACGGCATCGCGGACAAGCTGCTGTGCGTGCGCGGCAACTGCGACGCGGAGGTGGACCAGATGGTCCTCAATTTCCCCGTGATGGCGGATTACGCGGCGCTCTTCCTCGAGGGCCGCATGGTGTTCCTCACGCACGGCCATCTCTTCAACGAGGAGAACCTGCCGAAGCTCGGCAAGGGCGACGTGCTCATCCACGGCCACACGCACGTGCGCGTCGCGGCCGACCGCGGCGACTATTTCTTCCTGAACCCCGGCAGCATCTCGCTCCCGAAGGGCGACGGCATCCACAGCTATATGGTCTATGAGGACGGCGTGTTCACGACGAAGGACATCGACGGTAACGTGCTCGAGACGCTGGACATCCGCCGTGGATAAGCGCACGCTCGTTGACCGCAGCGTCATCAAGAAATACAAAAGCCCATCTGGCACCGCTTCATCGGCGCGTGCAAGGACTACCGCCTTGTCGAAGCGGGCGACCGCATCGCCGTGTGCGTTTCCGGCGGCAAGGACAGCTTTCTCCTGGCCGTGTGCATGCGCCATCTGCAGCGCGTGTCAGACGTGCCGTTCGAGCTGGAATTCCTGTGCATGGACCCCGGCTACCGCCCCGAAAACCGCGCGCTCATCGAGCAGAACGCGGCGCTTCTGGAGCTGCCGATGCACTTCTTCGAGACGGACATCTTCGACAGCGTCGTGAACGTCGAAGATTCGCCGTGCTACCTCTGCGCGCGGATGCGCCGCGGCCACCTGTACAAGAACGCGCAGGCGCTCGGCTGCAACAAGATCGCACTCGGGCACCATTTCGACGATGTCGTTGAGACGGCGCTGATGAGCATGATCTGGGGTGCGGAGCTGAAGACGATGCTTCCGAAACTCCACTCGGAAAACTACGAGGGCATGTCGCTCATCCGCCCGCTGTACCTCGTGCGCGAGGACGACGTCATCGCGTGGGCGCGCTACAACGAACTGCGCTTTCTGCAGTGCGCGTGCCGCTTCACGGAGAATGACACCGCGGCCAACGGTGCGGGACACGGCGCGCGCGGCAAGACGAAGGCGCTCGTGCGGCAGCTGCGGGAGATGGAGCCGAAGGCGGACTGGAACATTTTTCAGAGCCTGCACCGCGCGAATCTGAACATGCTGCCCGGCTGGAGCAAGGACGGCGTCGCACACTCGTTCCTCGAGGATTACGACGCGCGGAAATAACAGAACAAAAGCGGACGCGTTTCACAGCGCGTCCGCTTTTCTTGTCTGCGCAGTGAAATTGTGGTATAAGTAAAACAGAATCAACCGCCGCGAACTATCCGTGCGGCGAATGGAAAAGGGGGAGGACACGATGAAAGCCGATCTCGAGCTGTACCGTGTGTTCGCCGCCGTGGCCGAGACGGGCAGTGTGAGCCGCGGCGCGCAGATGCTGTTTCTGACGCAGCCCGCGGCCTCGCAGGCCGTCAAGAAACTGGAGACGCGCCTCGGCGCGCAGCTGCTCGTGCGCGGGCGGCGCGGCGTGACGCTCACACAGGAGGGCGAGCTCGTTTACCGCCACGCGAAAGCCGCGCTGGAGCTGCTGGAGACGGCGGAGAACAAACTGGAGCGCACGCAGGAGCTGGAGGAGGGCACGCTGAAGCTCGGCGCGGCCGACACGATCACAAAGGAGTTTCTCCTGCCGTATCTGGCCGATTTCCGCGCCGCGCATCCCGGTGTGCAGCTCAGCGTCGTGAACCGCACGTCGCCGCAGATCGCCGAGCGGCTGGCAAAGGGTGAGCTGGACATCGCCGTCGTCAATCTGCCGCTCCCGGACGACCGGCTTGAGGTGCGCCCCGTCCTGCAGGTGCACGATGTATTTATTGCAGGGGAGACATTTGCCGACCTGCGCGACCGCACGCTCCCGCTGCGGGAGCTCTCCCGGTATTCTCTCGTGATGCTCGAGCGATCGGCCAACAGCCGCCGCGCGGTGGACGCGTTTCTGGCGCGCGAGGGTGTGGAGCTCGCCCCCGCCGTTGAGCTCGGCGCGCACAGCCTGCTGGCGGATTTCGCGGAGATCGGTTTCGGTCTTGCGTGCGTTGTGCGGGAGTTCTGCGCGCAGCCGCTCGAATCCGGAAAGGTGTTTCCCGTCCGGCTCGCGCCGCCGCTCCCGCCGCGCTACATCGGCGCGTGCTGGGCCAAGGACGTGCCGCTCACGGCGTGTGCGTCGGAATTCCTGCGCCGCCTGCAGAGCGGCGCTCACAGCGGCAGCCGGCAGAGCCCTGCGAGCTGGACGTAAACGGCGCTGAACCGGTCGGCGGCGAAATCGGGCGGGGCCGCAGCTTCGCCCGGCAGGCACAGCGGAAGCGTCAGCGCCGCCGCCGTGCCGCCGCGGGACGCGGTGCGCACCGCAAAGCGTCCGCCGTAGGCCGCGGCGAAGCGCTGCGCCAGCCCGAGCCCCAGCCCGAGCCCCGTGCGCTCGCCGCATCGCCCCATCGAGCAAAGCGGCCGGCCCGCCCCGAGAGGAAATCCCTCGCCGGGGTCCGATACCGTCAGCACGGCAAACCGGCCGCAGCGCCGCAGCGACAGGCTCACTTTCGGTGCGTCCGGGCCGTACAGCGCCGCGTTGCGGATGAGATTGCCCAGACACACGGCAAAGAGCTGCGCGTCTGTCCTGCTCCACAGCGGTGAGGCGGGCGGCACGTACGAGAAACGGATGCCGGGGCATACGGCCGCTGCCGCATGGACGAACGCCTCCGCGCACGCGGAGATGCACACGGGCCTGCGCGGAGGGGAGTGTAGCGCGCCCCACGCGGAGATGTTCTGCGCGTCGCGCAGACAGCGGTATGCGCACAGCGCGGCGCAGTCGAGCGCGTATGCACCGGGCTCGTCGAGCGCCGGGTCGCGCCGGGCCGCGGGCAGAAGCGACAGAAGCTCCGTCATCTCCGACCGCATCCGCTGCGCCGCCAGCGAGCAGAGCTGCTTTTCCATGCCCAACCTCTCCTTTCACACGGTTGAATTGTGTCCGGAAAGGCTCTTTTTATGTACGGGATGGCTTTTTCGTGTTAAAAGTTTGTCAAGAGACTTGCAGTTCCGGCCCGTTTGGAGTAAAATAAACTTAAGTCCGATTGAGACAAAAAATAAGGAGGCTGTTTTTACTATGGCAGTAAAAGTTGCAATCAATGGTTTCGGCCGCATTGGCCGTCTGGCGTTCCGTCAGATGTTCGCAGCCGAGGGCTATGAAGTCGTCGCCATCAACGATCTGACGAGCCCCGAGATGCTCGCTCATCTTCTGAAATATGATACCGCGCAGGGCCGCTATGAGGGCCACACCGTGGAAGCCGGCGAGGATTACATCGTTGTCGACGGCAAGAAGATCACCATCTACAAGAACCCGAATCCCGCCGAGCTGCCCTGGGGCGAGCTGGGTGTCGACGTCGTTCTGGAGTGCACCGGCTTCTTCACGAAGAAGGACAAGGCTATGGCTCACATCGAAGCCGGCGCCAAGAAGGTCGTTATCTCCGCTCCGGCCGGCAACGACCTGAAGACGATCGTCTACTCCGTCAACGAGAAGACCCTGACCCCGGATGACCAGATCATCTCCGCTGCTTCCTGCACGACGAACTGCCTCGCCCCGATGGCTAAGGCTCTGAACGACGCCTATCCCATCCAGAGCGGCATCATGACCACCGTGCACGCCTACACCGGCGACCAGATGATCCTCGACGGCCCGCACCGCAAGGGCGACCTGCGTCGTGCCCGCGCCGGCGCTGCCAACATCGTTCCGAACTCCACGGGCGCTGCGAAGGCCATCGGCCTCGTCATCCCCGAGCTGAACGGCAAGCTCATCGGCTCTGCTCAGCGCGTGCCTGTTCCCACCGGCTCCACCACGATCCTCGTGGCTGTTGTCAAGGGCAAGGACGTGACGGTTGATTCCATCAACGCCGCCATGAAGGCTGCTTCTTCCGAGAGCTTCGGCTACAACACCGATCCCATCGTTTCTTCCGACGTCATCGGCATCCGCTACGGCAGCCTGTTCGACGCCACCCAGACGATGGTCACCAAGATCGACGACGACACCTATCAGGTTCAGGTCGTGTCCTGGTACGACAACGAGAA
Source organism: uncultured Ruthenibacterium sp. (assembly GCA_944386565.1). Taxonomy (GTDB): domain Bacteria; phylum Bacillota; class Clostridia; order Oscillospirales; family Ruminococcaceae; genus Ruthenibacterium. The sequence continues at coordinate 46,018 of CALXBO010000013.1, forward strand.
CTCCTACACCAGCCAGATGGTCCGCACCATCAAGTACTTCGCTGAGCTGGCCTGAGTTTTCGGGAACTGCTGAAAAGCTGAAAGGCCGGGCCGCATTTGCGGCCCGGCTTTTTTGTGCGCAAAAATCAGAACACCCCCGCGCGTCCGGCAGACGCGCAGGGGTGTTTTTCGTATATCAGACGGCTTCGTCGTCCGTGCCTGCAAACTGGCTGTTGTACAGCTCCGCGTAGAAACCGCCCTTCGCGAGCAGCTCCTCGTGGTTGCCGGTCTCAACGATGTCGCCGTCGCGCATCACGAGGATCATGTCCGCGTCGCGGATGGTCGACAGACGGTGCGCGATGATGAAGCTCGTGCGGCCCTCCATCAGATGATCCATCGCGCGCTGGATGGAGACTTCCGTGCGCGTGTCGACGCTCGAAGTGGCCTCGTCGAAGATGAGGATCTTCGGGTCGGAGATGATCGTGCGGGCGATCGTCAGCAGCTGCTTCTGGCCGGCGCTGATGTTGGCGGCCTCCTCGTTCAGAACAGTGTCATAGCCCTGCGGCAGCGTGCGCACGAAGTGGTCCACCTGCGCCGCCTTTGCCGCGGCCAGCACCTCCTCGTCCGTCGCCATCAGGCGGCCGTAGCGGATGTTCTCGCGGATCGTGCCGTTGTAGAGCCACGTGTCCTGCAGAACCATGCCGAACATGTCGCGAAGATCGTTGCGGCGGAACTGACGGATGTCGTAGCCGTCCAGCAGGATGGCGCCGTCCGTCACGTCGTAGAAGCGCATCAGCAGCTTGACCATCGTGGTCTTGCCGGCGCCTGTCGGGCCGACGATGGCCACTTTCTGGCCCTGTTTCACAACGGCCGAGAAGTCGTGGATGATCGTCTTGTCCGGCACATAGCCGAAGTGGACGTGGGCGAACATCACATCGCCGTGAATGAGGTCGGGGGAGAGGGCGGGCTCGGGGTCGGGCGTCTCCTCTTCCTCCTCCAGGAACGCGAACACGCGCTCGGCGGCTGCGGCCGTCTGCTGGAGCATGTTGGAGATGTTGGCGATCTGTGTGATGGGCTGTGTGAAGTTGCGCACATACTGGATGAACGCCTGGATGTCGCCGACGCTGATCGTGCCGTTCAGCGACAGGAAACCGCCCAGAATGCAGATGCCCACGTAGCCAAGGTTTCCGGCAAAGTTCATCAGCGGCATCATGATGCCGGAGAGGAACTGGCTCTTCCACGCGGCGGAGTACAGGCGGTCGTTGATCTCATTGAACTCGCGGATGCTCTCGTCCTCGCGGCAGAACGCCGTCACGACGAGGTGGCCGCCGTACATCTCCTCGACGTGGCCGTTCGCGTCGCCGAGGTATGCCTGCTGCTTGCGGAAGAAGGGCTGGCTGCGCTTGACGACATTCATCACGATGAACACGCTCAGCGGCAGGATGCACAGCGCCACCAGCGTCATCAGCGGGCTGATCGTGAGCATCATCACCAGCACGCCGATCATCGTCGTCACGCTCGTGACCATCTGCGAGAGGCTCTGGTTGAGCGTCTGCGTCACGGTGTCGACGTCGTTCGTGATGCGGCTGAGCACCTCGCCGTGCGAGACGCGGTCGAAGTATGCCAGCGGCATGCGGTTGATCTTCTTGCTGATGTCGCGCCGCAGGTTGTAGCTGAGCTTCGTGGAGACGCCCGTCATCATCCAGCCCTGGATGTACGTCAGCGCCGCGCTCAGCGCGTAGATGCATGCGAGAAAGACGAGGATCTGTCCGATGGCGGCGAAGTCGATGCCGCCCGTGCCCGTCAGCTGCGCCACAACGCCCTCAAACAGCTTTGTGGTGGCGTTGCCGAGGATCTTCGGGCCGACGATGGAGAAGATGCACGACGCCAGTGCGCACACCAGCGCCGCGATGATCGCGGGCAGGAAGCTGCCCAGATAGGCGATGAGCTTTGCCATCGAGCCTTTGAAGTTTTTTGCCTTTTCGCCCGGCATCATGCCGGCGGCGCCGCGCGGGCCGCCGCCCATGGGGCCTCGATGCTGCTGTGCCATTATGCAAGTTCCTCCTTTGAAAGCTGGCTCTGCGCGATCTCGCGGTAGGTCTCGCACGTTTTCAGAAGCTCTTCGTGCGTGCCGATGCCCGCCACGCGCCCCTCATCCAGCACGACGATCTGCTCGGCGTGCATGATGGAGGATACGCGCTGCGCCACCACCAGAACCGTGGAGTGTTCGGTGTAGCCTTTCAGCGCCTTGCGGAGTTTGGCGTCCGTCTTGAAGTCGAGCGCCGAGAAGGTGTCGTCGAAGATATACACGGGCGCTTTCTTCACAAGGGCGCGCGCGATGGAAAGGCGCTGGCGCTGGCCGCCCGACACGTTCGTGCCGCCCTGGCTGATGCCCGCGTCCAGTCCGTTCACAAGATGTTCGATGAATTCGCTGGCCTGCGCGACGTCGCACGCGTCCTGAAGGGTTTTCTCGTCGGCGTTTTCGTCGCCGTAGCGCAGGTTCGACGCGATCGTGCCCGAGAAGAGCATGCCCTTCTGCGGCACGTAGCCGATGGCGGCGCGCAGATCCTGCTGACGCAGTTCGCGCACGTCCACGCCGTCGAGCAGCACGCTGCCCTCCGTCACGTCATAGAAGCGGGGGATCAGATTGACCAGCGTCGATTTGCCCGAACCGGTCGAACCGATGAACGCGGTCGTCTCACCGGGTTTTGCGGTGAACGAGATGTGCTCCAGCACGTTCTCGCCTGCGCCCTCATACCGGAACGACACGTCGCGGAACTCCACGACGCCCCTGGCGGGCTGAGACAGTTCCTTCGGGTGTTCCGGGTCGAGCACGGTGCTCTTCGTCTCCAGCACCTCGCTGATGCGCTCCGCGGAGACAGAGGCGCGCGGCACCATGATGAACATCATGCTGATGAACAGGAAACTCATGATGACGTGCATCGCGTACTGCATGAAGGCCATCATGTCGCCGACCTGCATCGTCGACGCGGCGATGTATTTTGCACCCACCCACACGATGAGCAGCGTCACGCCGTTCATCACGAGCGTCATCACCGGCATCATCGTGACCATCGCGCGGTTGACGAACAGCGTGTTGCCCGTCAGATCGCGGTTGGCCTTGTCGAAGCGGTTTTCCTCAAAATCCTGCGTGGCGAACGCGCGGATGACCATCATGCCCGAGAGGTTCTCGCGGCTGACGAGGTTCAGGCGGTCGATGAGGGACTGCATCTTCTTGAACCGGGGCAGCGCCACGCGGAACAGGATGAAGATGACGGCCAGCATGATGACGAGCGCCATCAGAAGAATCCACGCCATCGACGAGTTGCGCGTCAGGCTCATGATGAGGCTTCCGACGCCCATGATGGGCGCGAAGCACATCATGCGCAGGCCCATCGACAGGAACGTCTGGATCTGCGTGACGTCGTTCGTCGTGCGCGTGATAAGGCTGGCGGTGGAGAATTGATCCATCTCGTTGTTCGTGAACGAGGTGACGCGCATGAACACGTCGCGGCGCAGATCGCGCGCGACGCCCGCGCCGAGTTTCGCGAGGCAGAAGCCCGCCGACACCGAGCACACCGTCAGCAGAACGGCAAAGCCGAGCATCTCAAGGCCGGTGAACAGGATGTACTCCGTCTGGATGGCGTCCGTATCTGCGCCGAGCTGTGTGTAGTAGCCCTTCGTGAACACATACGCCGTCTGGCTCAGCACGGATTCGTCCGCGGCGTTCGCCGTGGCAATCGCGTCGTCGAACGCCTGCTGCGGCAGGGATTCCAGCATCGGCAGGATCTCGCTGAGCTTCGACATATCCATGGACTTGTTTTCCGCGTCGCCCAGAGAAGCGCCGCCCGACTGGGCCAAGAAGTCCTCCATCATCGTGAGGAACGCGTAGTCGGCACGGGAAAACGCCGCGTCCGCGGCGGCCGTGTCGGCGTCCGCGTTCAGAATCCAGTCGCCCTCGCCGAGGTCCGGAAAGCGCTTGAGCGTGTCGTCCGGCCCTGCCTGCGTATAGGCGGCCTGCACGGCGGCTTTGTCCTCGTCGCTCATGAACAGCTGCATCACCTGCATCGTCCCGTCGTCGATGGCTTCGGGCGCGATCTCCGTGATGCCGCCCTGCTGGATGCCGATGTTCACGATGTTGCTCATGTAGTTCGGCAGCTCCAGTTCCAGCATGGCCTGACCGAACAGAAGTGCAATGCCGCACACGAGGAATAGCACGTACGGCTTCAGATACCGTTTCAGTTTCAGCATAGTTTGTTCGCTCCTAAATTGGTTTGTTCCAGTGCGTCCGCCAGTTCTCCCGTCAGGCGGATCAGCGTGGCGGTCTTTTCTTCGCCCAGCAGATCAAACGCCTCGTGGACTTTGCGGCCGATGTCGTCGCGCTGGCGCGTCAGTGCCTCCAGCCCCGCCGGAGTCAGGCGCACGCGTGAGACGCGGCGGTCGTCGCGCTCCGCCTCGCGCTGCACGAAGCCCGCCTCCTCCAGCTGTGAGACGCGCCGGCTCGTCGCGGGCAGGCTGTTGCGCTCCATGCGCGCCAGCTCCGACAGCGTGATGCCCTCATTCCACGGCTCGTCCATGCGGCATGCCAGCAATTTGCAGCCGTACGCGATGCGCATCATCGTGCCGAACTGTGCCGGGCTCACCTCGCCGTGCGCGCCGAGCGACGTCCACGCCTTGCGCAGCCGCTCCAGTTCCCCGAACAGCTGCATCAGCGGGCCGGGATCGTGCTGCTGCATCTCTTCACCTCCAGAATGTTAACCATGTAAAATATTAACTGCGTTAAATATTTTATCACCTTTGCTGCTCATGTCAACAGGGTGAACGAGAATTCACGGATTGTTCAAAAGTCGGGGAAATGTGCGCGGACAACAAAAATCGCCTGCCGCAAACTGCGGCAGGCGATGGATCAGGCCGCCGTTCCGGCGGCCCGCTTCAAGCGGTAGATCATTCGTGTTCGATGATCGCCCAGGGTTCCCCCGGCATCACGATGGACGCCTGCGAGGCAAATCCGCGCTTGAGCCAGTTCATAAGTTTCATCTGAAATGCCTCCTGTTCTGCGCCGCCTTGCGGCGCGATTCCTTTCCCGTCAAAGGCCAGTTCCTTTGACATCTTCATTATATGAGATTGGCCCGTCCGCTTCAATCCGCAATCGCCATGAACCTTTTTGGCTTTTTCTTCCTTAAAGTATGCAACTTGCACAAGTTGTGAAAGAATTATCAGTGCAATATGACGAAATTTAGAACAAAAAAGGGGACAGCCGAAAAGCTGTCCCGGAAAACGCCCTGTGCGGATG
>CALXBO010000014.1 GCA_944386565.1 uncultured Ruthenibacterium sp.
GACAGGTAGTCGATCATCTGCGGTGCGAGCGACGTCGAGTACAGCCTCGTGATATAGTCGCGCCGCAGGATGTACGCATAGACGCTGGTGTCCTCCTTGCGGATCTCGTCGAGAGGGATCTCGCTCATGAGGTGCGTATAGTGAGTGAGGATCTGGTCTGAAAATCCGATCTCTCGGAAAATTCGCTTGGAGTACTCGACGACGACGGCCTCGCGCTCGGGCTCATAGATGCTCTTCGATGAGCTGACGAGCGGCAGATCGCTGCGCTCAGAGGCCTTGCGCACGTATTTTTTAAGGTGTGCACGCCGGTGCTCGATCACGTCGCGCAGCACGGAGACGACAGGGACCCAGCGGTACGCCTGCGCGGACTTTAGAGCGCCATTGACTTTGCGTCCGTGCGCTTGTTTGGACACGTAGAGATATGGCATTTTGAAATCTGAAAAGTGTGTGCCGAGCGCCTCCGCGGTGCGCAGGCCGCAGAGCATCATAAGCAAAAGACACAGAGCCAGAGGCGCGTCGTCGCCGTCGGCGTAGACGGCGTCGATCAGCACACGCAAAAGCCGGGTGCGGAACTCCCACCCGATCGACCGCACTGCGGCAAAGCGCTGCTGGAGCTGCTCGGCGCGGTCGGGCTCACGGCGATCCATCGTGTATTGAACGCCAATGACGTAGCCGTGAAGTTCAAGGAAATGAAGAAAATCTGTCGATTTATCGACAATATTGTTATAGGTATTCGTCTTGACACCCTTGACCTGCGCAAAGGCCTGACGGAACGTCAGGAACGTGTCGGGGGAAAACGGAAGCGAATAAAGCCGGTAAATGGGCTGCATATGCCGGGCAAACATCGAGCGGTATTGCGTCTGCGTGGCGTCGCTCCATTCGCGGGCGTGCGCGCGGAAAAAGGCGTCGCGGTGCTTTTCATACAGATCCCAGAGCGTCAGGCGCTGCTGGCGGCTGAAATAGGGCTCGAGTTTGCGCCGCAGTCGTCCGATCGCCTTCTGCGCGCGCTGTTTGAGCAGCGCGTCGGACGCGTCCGGCGGCAGCGTGAACGACACGGAGACAGCGCGGTCGGGGGATTTGCAATGGGCGGATACGTCTCCGCAGCGGATGCGGCGATTCAACGCGGACACGCAGAAAACCGTGAAGAGCAGATTTTCGCCGTCCCTGCCGGGGACGATCTCATAGGTGTGATCGCCTTCGGGGATCATGCGGGTGATGTTGTCGTTTGTCATGTGCGTAACCTCATTTGTTCAGAATGGAAAAGCCGAAGGGGGAGACGATCTCCACATGGCACGGGCGGTCGGTGCGCAGGACGGCGCGGGCGCAGCGGCCTGCATCGCTGCCCACCGTGCAGACGGGACGCTGCGGGGAGAGCGCGGCTTTAGCGGTGTGCTCGGGGGACGAGTCGGATGCAGAGAACATGCGGCGCGCCAGACGGTGGAGCGCGATCTGCGTGTCATCGCAATCGAGGTCTAAATAGTGACGGCCGTTGGTCGTCGGCTGCGGACGGCCCAACAGCATGGCGACATATTCAGCGGGCAACTGCATCTTATCGGACATGCAGTGCGCGGCGTCGTGCAGCAGCAGCGACTCCGCCTGCTCCGGACGGACGGAAGGCGTGCCGGAGCTGACTGCGTCGGTGTCGATGGCGAGCTCTGTCAACAGCTGCGCCAGGTTCCTGCGGACCTGATCGGGCGTATAACGGCGGCCGCCGTCAGGTCCCACGCCGACAAGCGGGCGCTCTTCGGCGGGAGCGCGCAGCGTCCGCGCGAATGCGCGCAGCGCATTTTCCGTTGCAGCGAACAAAGGCAGACGGCGGATCTGCGAGACGGCGACGGGCTGCGCGCTGTACTTTTCGCCGCTGCGAAGCATTCGATGCGTGATCCAGAGACAGTGGATGCCGCACGGCAGCGTCTCGGCGTCCTCAAGATTCAGCGCGGAGAGTTCCGGCACGCTCAGGCCGTTGTAAATGAGAGCCACCGCCGCCGCGCTGCGGCCGGGGTGCTCCGCGCACCACGCCATGAGGCGCGAGCGCTCCTCGTCCGTCAGGCGGCTGCGCCGGCGGTTGGCGCCGGCTGCGCGCGATTTCTTGGTGTAATGCTTCAGCTGCCCCAGATCGACCGTCGGATCGTTGTCGGCCGTGTAGCAGTTGTCCTGCCGCAGCAGCACGAAGAGCTGTTCAACGTATCGGATGTGGCGGTTGCGTTCTTCGTTCGTGGCATGTCCCGCTTCGTCCGCGGCGGCGATGGCCTTGACGGCGTCATACAAAACCGCCGCGCTGATCTCGCTGATCGGCGTCTTGCCGAGCACGGGGATCAGATGGTTGCGCAGGTAGGACTGCGCTTTGGCAGTGAGACGGCCGTCAGCGCAGTATGTCGCGTACGCGGTGCGCAGAGTGAGCGAGCTGCGGATCGAGGCGCTCAGCAGCGGGGCGAGCTTTGTCATCAGGCGCGGGTATTTGGCCCTGACCCGTTCGAGCGATTCTTCCGGTGTGCGGCCCTGAGCCTGCACGGAGACGGGTCCTTTCTTCCCGCCGCAGTTTGCGCCGCAGCGCGCGAGGTCGGCATAGGTGCCGGCGCTGCCGTCGGCATTGCAGAGACAGTAGGCATAGCTGTTGTAGGTGGCCGGCTCACCGTCCGAGCCGCTGCGGATGCAGGTCGTGTAGATCTTAATGGGCCAGCTGTTGTAGGTGTCGTGGGTTGTCAAGAGGAACCTCCTTACGGAGCAGGTGGGATCGGGGAAAAGGGCGGACAAGCAAAAAGAAAAGCCTCCGTTTCGTCGTAAAGAACGTAACGGAGGCTCGATGGGAAAACAAATCACGAGCCGCATGCGCGCAAAGCGTCATGCTTTGATTCTATTTCTGGCGATGCCAAACCCGATCCCACTGCTCGATCATGAGAGGCTTGAAAACGCGTTGATCGTCCAATAAGCAGACCTGCCCCCCCTGCGAATGAAACAACACATCCGGGCATTTGATGACACGAAATGAAAATTTGATACTTATACTTTCATAATACACATTTTTATGCGCTTGTCAATATCTGTAAGCACTTAAAATAGAAAAAATTTCATCTATCTTTTCCGACTGTCAATGTCGCTTCCCCCGCCGCCGTGAGTGGCAAAAGCGCTGTTCGATACAGGGAGGAACAGCGCTTGCGTTCATTTTGCTTTTCTGTGTTTGCTTTTAATGGCATAGTGTACCTGCCTTGGAGAAGAACGCGCTTCACTTTTCAGGACTTTTCTCCAGTTGTCCTCGATTGCTTGCTTGTCCTGCTTCCAGTGCAAGGCAAACAGCAGTACGCAAGCTGCAAAAAGGATTGCACCCAGAATGTAGTCGGTCTGCGTGGCTTTGCCCGATTGGCTGAGCTGGATTACGTACAGCAGTAAGGAGACTGCCGCGCAAACGGCGTACGGAAGGTGCTGCACGTTGATGGCGTCATCTAATTTTGGCATTTGCTGAAACAGCTGGTCATGCCGGCCTTCCCAGCGAAAAGAGCTGCCGCGATCCTCATGGAAAACTTTCAGGTACGTCGAGTCGATCAGGACGCATTTCCAAAAATTCACCGCGACCAGAAAGGAGGGCAGGATGACAATCAACGGGAGCAGGCACAGATGTGGATTCTGTGCGTCGTTCCCGATGGACAGTCCGAGACAGGCAAGAGTGACGACGTACATCATGTTCTGCACGGCCTGATAATTGTTCAGATGCTGCAAGAGCTCCGCGCGAATGAACTGATATTCTTCGCGGCAAGGCAATTCTGCCCTCGCGTTGTGTTGCGTTTTCGCACTCTTGCCGTCGAAATATACGAAATTCTGCCCGGTCTGCCTGTGCTGGGCGACGTCGGTGGCATCAACCGAAAGGCGGAACGTGAGTACTGGGCAAGCGTGGCGGCCGAGACAGGGGAGCTCGCCGATGATCTCATCCCGGAGAACTGGTTCTGCGACGACCCAGTTGCCCTCGAGTGGGCCAAAGGCTTCGGCTGGAGCAAGCGCAAGCTCCGCGCGCTTTTCAGGGACAGAAGCCTGAAAAGCAAAGAGCCTTCGTACCCTGACCAAGGGTACGAAGGCTCTGCAAAAATCGATTGAGAGCCGCATGCGTGCACAAAACGACATGCAGTGATTTTGTTTCTAAGCAGTCAGCCAACACAAAGGTTGCCGTAAAGTGCTTTGGCTGTGGCGAGAAGCTGTGCTTCCGTCAGGCCACTTGACAGGCATCCGACGCTGCGCACGCACTCACCGCCGGTGATGTTGCCGAAACAAATGCAGTCACGAACGGGATAATGATGGTACAGTCCGTAGATGAAGCCCGAGATAAACGCGTCTCCGGCACCGGTGGCGTCGACCGCTTCGATACCGGGCATAGCCGGAATGATCTCCTCCGAGCCGCCGCGACGCATCAGGCAGCCCTCGGCACCCAGCTTCACAATTGCGGTTTCGAAGTAATGCGACAGAACCTCCGCGGCGCGCGATGGATCCTGTGTGTTCGTCAGCTTGAGAGCTTCTTTGCAATTCGGCGTGTAATAATCCGCGATTTCAAGGTATTGTTCAAACGTCTCAAGCGACATCGTTTCGTTCCAGCCCGTATCCATGACAAGACAGATGTCGGGATTTTCCCGCTTCAATTTTGCATATACGTCATACAGTGCATTGTGCATCCGAACGATACTTGCGCCGCGGAACTGTTCGTATATTTTTTCCTTGATCGCGTCCGTGATGACGACCTCGTCGCGATAGGACAGGAATGTGCGGTCATTTGGCGTGATTGCCACACTTGTGACGTTGACAGGCATTCCGCTGCCATGATAGAGGTTCTGAAACGTGACGCCAGCTTTTTTAAGCTGGGTCCGGGCAAAGCGGGAAAACCGGTCGCGTCCGAGAAATGTGGAAAATTGCACAGGAACGCCCAGCCGTTTGAGATGGATCATGACGGCAGGTACGCCGCCGCCCAGCTGCATATCGAATCCGCGGGCAAAAAGCTCTTCGCCTTCGGCGGGAAGACGCGTCAGACCGCTGTACAAAAGATCGCAGTTTACAATTCCGACGCCCGCAACATAACTCATTCAGATCCACTCCTCGATGTAGTCCCGATTGGATTTGAGATATTCGTCCACCAGTTCTTCCGCCAGCGAATACGAGTTGACGAGAGGATGCACCATCAGACACGTCACGGCATCGTCCCGGCTTTTGCTCCGAATGGCACGGGATGCATAGCGCTCGTACAGTTTCACGCGGCGGATGAACTCCATCGGGATCTCCGCCGGATGCTCCACGGGATGCGGAGTGTACGTGCCGTCCGGATGGACCGTGCAACTGATCTCCACAACGTCGGTGTCCAGCAAGCCGGGGATCGCGCCGTTGTTCGGCACGCAGAAAATCATTTCCACCGGCTTGCCGGTTTGCTGTGCACGGATAAACCGCAATGCAACGCCCGCATATCCGCCGTCGTCCCGGCTTGTCAAATCGAATGTGAACGGATCGGGGCGGCGCACGCCCGTCTCGTTTTTCATGTACATGGCCGAGCGCTTTCCGTGCCATTTGACATATGTCTTGATGCACTCGTCAAAATCTTTTTCGGGATCGAGTTTCGACAGCTCCGCCGTCATGTGGATGTTGACGTCCCGGATGACCTCGCCGCGCGTGACACCGGCGGACAGGATGTTCGCCACGGCCTTTTCGCGGTAGAAGAAATAGTACAGGTATTCGTTCAGAATGCACCCCATTTTTTTCGCAAGTGCCGGGGTGAAAAAGCGCATATCAGTCTCGACGTAGACGCGCGGGTCATCCATCAGTGTGGGCAGCATCTCACGTCCGGAAAAACGGATGCTGTCGAAGAAGGAAAGGTGATTCAGCCCGTAGCACGACGCCGTGACACTGTCGGGGTCGACGCCGTACAGATGTGCGAAGCCGCGCAGCATTCCTGTCGGAGCGTCGCAGATGCCGTAGGTGAAATCGTAGCCCATGTCGCGCAGCGTCTGTGAGACGACGCCTGCGGGATTCGTGAAATTGAAGACCTTGGCGCCGGGCTTGGCGTATTTCCGGATCAGTTCGCAGTATTTGGCGAGAGCGGGGACGCTGCGCATTGCGAATGAGAATCCGGCTGCGCCGGTCGTCTCCTGCCCCAGCACGTTGCGTGCGAGCGCGATGCGCTCGTCGTCGACGCGCTTCTGATCTTCGCCCGCCCGGATGGTGGTGATGATGTAATCCGCGTCGCGCACGGCCTCCACCGGGTCGGTCGTCAAAGTGAAATCCAGTCCCGGCTCGATGCGCAGGGCCACCTGACGCGCCAGCGCGCCGTAGATGTCCAGCTTTTGGCGGTTGTTGTCCATGAAAACGATATGGCCGATCGACAGTTCACGGGCGTTTTGCGCCAGGCTTTTGGCCAGCATCATGGAGCGCACGCCGCCGCCGCCGATGACAGTCAGTTTGATCATTGAGGTCCCGTCCTTTCACGCGCCGCGGCGCGTATCTTTCGTTCAGTAATCCGACTCCTCCATGCGGAACAACCGGTTGATCGCATAGACGATCAGAACGCCAAGCAGGATCAGAAGCACGCTCATCGCGTTGCTGTAGCTGTAGTTGTTCTCCGTGAAGGCAGTCTTATAAATGTACAGAGGAAGATTGAGCGTTGCATTGCCCGGCCCGCCATTCGTTGTGAGGTAGATGAGCTCGAATTCCTTGAGCATGCTGGTGGCGGCGACAATGACGCTTGTGCCAAGTGTGTTGCGCACCATCGGCAGGATGACGCGCAGATTGATTTGAAGGCTGGTGGCGCCGTCGATGCGCGCGGCTTCCAGCAGGTCGTTCGGAATGGACGTAATGGCCGCGAGCATGAGAATGGTGATCATGCCGGGATAGAGAAGCCAGCCAAGCGTGACCGCCGGCAATGCGGTGGAACTGTTGAAGTACCAGTTCCATTCGAATTTGCTTCCGGTGAGGAGGCTGATCAGACCGTTCACAAGGCCTCCATCCGTCTTGAACACATTCAGCAGGATCATGGCCAGCGCAGCGGTCGAGATGACGTTCGGCAGCATGCACACCGTGCGGAACACCTTCCAGCCACGGAATTTTTTGGCGAGGATAAACGCCAGCAGTGTTCCGAGAAAAACATGGATCGTTGCCTGTGCGATGACCCAGAGCAGCGTGTGCCCGACAGCCGCACGGACATTTTTGTCATGGAAGGCCTGCACGTAATTTGACAACCCCGCAAATGACAGCGGCTGACCGATGCGCCAATTTGCAAAGGAACTCACCGCTACCAGAACCAGCGGGACAAGATAAATCAAGAGAAACAACAGGATGCACGGAAGAAGGAATGCAGCCAGCGTCGTCTTTTTCGGTTTCATGTGCAGATCTCTCCTTTTTGATGCGGGCACTGTCCCTCTGTGCGCGTCCGGCACGAACACCGGACGCGCACAGGAAATCAGGTCAGGCGGCCGCGTCCGTGAGCGCCTGAGCAAATTGCTCGGGTGTGATCGAGCCGTCCGCCAGCAGCGGATACTGTACGCTTACCTCATCCACGACCGTTGCGTGCCACAGGCTCTGATAGTCGTTGATGGAGTGTTCAGCAGTGTCGGCTAACGCGATGGTCTCATTGACGAGGGGATAGACGTCGGCGTCGGCGATGGTGCAGTCGGGGACGACGCTGCACACCTCAAGGTCGAGGCGCTGGCTCTCTTCGCTCGTCATGAACTTGACGAATGCCAGAGAGGCTTCGATCTTCTCCGGCGTCTTGCTGGCAATGCTCCAGCCGATCTGGCCGCTGTTGTACATCACGCCCTCGGGATAAGCGGCGACGGCGATCTTGTCGGCAAAGTCCTCAGAGACGACGGACGTGTCATAGAACTTTGACACCATCCACGGGCCGTTGGCGATGATGGCAGTCTTTTCGTTGAAGAAGTTGTTGGCTGCCGCTGCGTAGTCGCCGCCGATGGCGTCGGCTGTGGTGTACTTCTGGAACATGGTTTGGATCCTTGCCGCTGCGTCGATCAGATCCTGGTTGTTGTAATCGGTGGGCTGATTCGTGTTCATGAACTCCTCGCCGGAATCCGTCGAACCGACCATCGCGCCCAGCATCAGGCTGGTGCACCAGCCTGAATCGGCGGTGTCCATCGAGACAGGTGTGATGCCTGCGGCAAGCAGCTTGTCGCACGCCTCAAAGAATTCATCCCATGTGGCAGGGACGCTCTCGATTCCGGCTTGTTCAAACAGCTCGGTGTTGTAATAGTATCCGACGATTTGACGGATGTAGGGAACAGCATAGAGCTTTCCGTCGCGGGAGTTGACTTTGACGCCTACGTCGCTCATGAAGTCCGCCCACTCCGGGTCTTCTTCCATGTAAGGCGTCAGGTCGACCAGTTTGTCCTGCATCATGTCGATCAGGTTATAACCGCCGGTGACGATGACGTCAGGCAGGTCGTCGGCGCTGTACAGAACCTTGAGCTTGTCGATGTAGTTTTGATCGCCCGGGATCTCCTCCATGACGACCTTGTACTGTCCGGCGTACTGTTCGTTGAACGTCGCCACGCGCTCGGCGGCCCATTCCGTCTGCGACGCGGTGCCGCACATGAAGGTGGGGAAGCTGATCTCGATGACGTCGCCGGACGCAGTGCTTCCGGAAGCTCCAGCGGGGGTAGAGGCGGACGACGAGCCAGAGCAGCCGGCGAGAAGGGAACCGCACATGACGGCGGTCAGCGCAAGCGACAAAACTTTTTTGGCACTTTTCATGTCAGATCTCTCCTTTTTGTTGACGTGTGATACATGTTGGCTATATAAAATGCGGCCGCATTTATATCGAAAAATCAACCCTTGACGGAGCCGGCCACAAGACTGCTGGTGACCTGTTCCTGCAAAAGGATATAGACGAGGATGCTCGGCAGTACCGACATGGTGATGGCTGCGAACATTGCGGTGTAATCGAACGAGAATTGCGACGAGAAATAGTTCAGCGCAAGCGGCAGCGTCCGCACGCTCTCGCTCTTGGTGAGGACAAGCGCGAACATAAATTCATTCCAGCTTGTCAGAAAGTGCAGCGTAGCCGCTGTCGCGAGGCCCGAGCGGGCCATCGGGAGAACTACAATGAAGAAGATGCGCAGAGGGCCTGCTCCGTCGATCGCCGCGGCCTCTTCAATTTCGCGAGGGATCGACAGAAACGACCCGCGGAGAATGAACAGAGAGGTGGGAAGCCCCAGCGCTGCATATACGAGAATGAGGCTGGCTTTTGTGTCCAGCAGGCCGATTTGCGCCATCAGAAGATAGATGGGCATCAAAAGCGCTGAGACGGGGACGAGCAGCGACGAGGAGAGCAAAAGCGTGAAGGCTTTCTTGCCCCAGAAGTGGAACCGGGCCAGAACATACGCGGCCATCGCAACCACCAATACGCTGATGATGGTATTGATCACAGAGATCCACACGCTGTTCCCGAAAAAGTGGAAGATGGGCGACATGTCCAGCGCGCGCACGTATCCGTCGAATGCGTAGGAAGTGGGCAAGGCGAACGCGGAGTCCAGGATCTCTTTGTTCGTTTTGAAGGATGAGATGATGACCCATATGAACGGCCCGACGCAAATGACTGTCGTGTATAAGAGGAAAATACCCTGAAGCAGTCCGGCGAAAAGCCCTTTCCATCCAAATTTTTTCATTTTCCTGTATCCTCCGCTCCTTTTTGTGAACAGCTGTCCCGCTCGACGATCGAATGCGGAAGCACGATCTCCCGCGTGCGCATTGCGCTGGGATCATTGAAGAAGATGTCCACAGCTTGCTGCACAAACTCGTCGAGGGGCTGATGGATGGTGGTGAGGCGAGGGCGCGTTTGCTCTGCAAGCGGCAGGTCGTCGAATCCAAGCACCGATACATCCTGTGGGATCCGGACGTTCAGGTCCAGCAGAGCGTTTATCGCGCCCCGGGCCATTTCGTCGCTGAACGCAAAGATGGCGGAAAACTGCAACCCGCCCGTCACGATCTCGTGCGCAAAACGGTAGCCGTTTTCGTACGTCAGTTCCCCATAGCGGACATAGGGTTCGCCAAACGAGAGCCCGCTCTCCTGCATAGCCATGGAACAGCCGCTGATGCGCTGGTAGCTGGCGTTGATGCCCCGTGCATGGTTCGAGAAGAACACAATGTTGCGATGCCCAAGCCCGAGCAGATATCGCGTGCCTTCATATGCCGCGGCGATGTCGTTGACGTGAACGGTGGTCGCCTGCTTGGCGCTCGGCAGTGCCTCTCCGCATACGACGACCGGGATCTCCATCTCCTTTGCGATCTCCAACAGGGGAACGCCGTCCGTCTCCTCCAGCAGGATCAGGCCGTCCGGTTTCATGCGTCCGAGCCATGCGCGGCTCTGTGCGGCATCCATTCCGCAGATCGGGAAAAACAGCAGCTGCATTCCATAACCGCTGACTTTTTCCATAAAGAGCTTCATCACTTCGGTGTAAAACGCAAGTCTCATGTGTGGCACGGCAAGCGCCAGAAGTCCGCTCCTTCGACGGACACGGTGCGGCTCCTGACGTCCGCTCCGAGCGATCACCTCGCTGATTTTTGCAGCGGCTCCGTCGCTGACAAATTCGGCGCCTGTGAAATATCGTGAAACGGTCGCGGGTGACACTCCTGCCAGTCGGGCAATTTCTCTCACTGTCACAGACGATCCCTCCCATTGCATTTCACGTGTTTCTGAAACAAATTTGCTGTTTTCACCTAAGGCCAAATTATTTATATCGCCTGTTTTCGATAAAGTCAAGAGGTAGTTTTTGTGAAAAATGACATTTTGTAGCCTTGCAAGAACTTGAAAAGAACGATTTGGACAGTTGTAAAGTTGTTTCAGAAACACTGAACACCGCTGCACAAAATATTTGTTAAATTCGATTATAAAAAAGGAAAAGTATGGATTTTGTTTCAAAATGTTTCATAAAGTCTCTTTGCCTCGCACAGCGGAAGAGGATCAGAGAATGTTGGCTCAAGCGCATCTTTCCTGCATTTGAAAGAGGGACGCCGCAGAAGAAAAACTGTGGCGTCCCTCTTTTGTTGTCTGTGAAAAGAGATCACTCGAAGATAGAGCGGCAAGGTTTATATTCCGCATGTGCAGGGACGACGGCAGTACGAGTATGGCTCTGCCGGGGAAACGGTATGACCAAAGAAGACTGAGCGCGCATTGATCGTTTTGAGCAGGATCGGTCCGTTGGGCCGCAGCGGACATCGCTCCGCATTCCGAACAAGCAGCTTTTTGCCGAAATTGCAGATGCAAAATTGTGCACTTGAAAAGGCGGATGGGATCGCGGAAGATAAAATTGGCAGATCTCTCCGAATGAAAGGCAACTGAGATGAGGTGAAAACATGCAAACACATTGTATTCCGCGCACGCGTCCTATGGCCGATCCGAAAAACTGCATCTGCGGGAAAAACTACCGCATCACTTTGCTGACGGAAAAACTGGCGCGCTTTGAGTATGACGAAACAGGACAATTTGAGGATCGTCCGACGCAGGTCGTGTGGAACCGTGATTTTCCGCCGGTCCCGCACACGGTCGTGCGCGGGACGCGCGGCATTACGATCCGAACATCACGCCTGTGCATCGTCTATGACGAAAAGCGGTTTTCCGGTGACGGACTCGCTGTCACGTTGCACGGTTACGAGAGTGCGCACCGGGGCGGCTGGCACTATGGCGACCATGTGGAGACGCTGAGGGGAACGGCGCGCACGCTGGATGAAGTCGACGGTGATCAGGTGGAGCTGGAACCCGGCCTCATTGCGACGGATGGCTGCGCAGTGCTGGACGACGGCAAGAGCCTGCTTCTGGCAGACGACGGCTGGCTTTGCCCGCGCCGGGAGGGTGTGGAGGATGTGTATCTCTTCGGCTACGGAAAGGACTACCTCGAGGCGTTGCGTGACTTCTACCGTCTGTGCGGCCCGGCACCCATGCTGCCGCGTTTTGCACTCGGAAACTGGTGGAGCCGGTACTATCCCTACACCGAAGAGAGTTACCTTTCGCTGATGGACCGCTTTCAGGCGGAACAGACGCCGTTTGCTGTCGCAGTGATCGATATGGATTGGCATCTCGTCAAGGTGGACGAGCGATTTGGAAACGGCTGGACGGGGTTCACGTGGAACCGCGCTCTCTTTCCGGAGCCAGAGCGCTTTCTGAGCGAGCTGCACCGGCGCGGGATGCACGTCACGCTGAATCTGCATCCGGCCGACGGCATTCGCGCGTACGAGGAGGCATATCCCGTCATAGCCGCGCATATGGGCATTGATTCGGAAACCGGCGACCCTGTCGCGTTCGATGCGAGTGATCCCGTCTTCCTCAAACATTATTATGAGGATGTCCTTCATCCGCTGGAAAAACAGGGAGTGGACTTCTGGTGGGTGGATTGGCAGCAGGGAACGCGAGGTGGCCTCAAGGGGCTCGATCCGCTTTGGGCCCTCAACCACTATGGCTTTTTGGACAGCGGCCGGGCAGGAAGGCGTCCTCTGGCGTTTTCCCGCTACTCCGGCCCCGGCAGTCACCGATACCCTGTTGGCTTTTCAGGAGATACAATCGTCACATGGGAGTCGCTGCAGTTCCAGCCGTATTTCACTGCGACAGCATCCAATATCGGGTACTGTTGGTGGAGTCACGATATCGGCGGACATATGCGCGGCTACAAGGATGACGAACTGATGGCGCGATGGACGCAGTTCGGCGTTTTTTCTCCGATCCTGCGTCTGCACAGTGCGTGCAGCGAATTCTGCGGGAAAGAGCCGTGGCGATACAAGCCGGAAACGGCGGATGCAATGCGGCGGGCGCTGCGCCTGCGCCACCGGATGATCCCTTATCTGTACACGATGAACCACCGGTGCTGGGAGGAGGGAGTCCCGCTCGTCCTGCCGCTCTACTACCTGTATCCGAACCGCGCCGAGGCTTACGAGTTCGGAAACGAGTACTTTTTTGGCAGCGAGCTTCTGGCTGCGCCGGTCACGACGCCGCGTCTGCACGGCTTAAATGCAGCCCGGACGGACGTCTGGCTTCCCGACGGTCTTTGGTACGATATCTTCGAAAAACGCGCCTACCGTGGCGGGCGCACGCTCGCGGTCTATCGCGCGCTGGACAGGATCCCGGTGTTCGCGCGGGCAGGCGGGATCCTGCCGATGACGGACGAGATCGCGGACGTATTGAAGAACCCGGAACAGCTGCATGTGTTCGTTTTCCTCGGGGCGCCCGGGCAGTTCACGCTGTATGAGGACGACAACGAGACATGCCTCTATGAGACGCAGCAGGGAGCGCTCACCGGGATGGAACTGACAGAGGAGGCGTTTTACATCCGCGCCGCACGCGGTGACACGCAGTTGATCCCGGAGAAGCGCCGCTATGTGCTCGAATTCATCGGGTGTAGCGATCTCAGCGAAACTGTTAAGGTCACGGCGGACGGCGCGGAGATGCCCGCCCGCGCATTTTACGACGCGGCGTCCCGCGCGCTGCGCCTTGAACTCAGTCCGGTCTCGACCGGGAAAGAGGTGTGCGTCTCCCTTGGCCGCGACGCCGCTCGCCCTGGAAACGACGTGCGGCGTGAGATATTTGCGTTTCTCGACCAGGCGGAGATCAGTTTTGACTGCAAGGACAGGATCTTCCGCCTTGCGGAGAGGCAGGAGAACACCGCACAGATCCTCAGCGAGTTGGCGGCGATGGAGCTGCCCGAGGGGCTGTACGGCGCGCTGACGGAGCTTTTGACCGCTTATTGAAGAAGGAAAGAGACAGATGAAATTGGAAACTGTGGAGGTCCGGGGCGCGGGATCGCTTGACAGCGCGCTCTTCGATGCGTTTTTGCTGGAGGATTCCGCCGAGTATGCGGTCCGACGCCGCCCGATGGTCATTGTTTGTCCGGGCGGAGCGTATGCCTTCCTCAGCGAACGGGAAGCGGACCGTGCAGCGATGCAGTTCTGCGCGATGGGATACCACGCCGGAGTGCTGCGCTACTCCGTCGCGCCGTCGCGCTACCCGGCGGCGCTTTTGGAACTGGGACGCGCAGTGCTTGCCGTGCGGAACCACGCGGAAGCGTGGAACGTCGACCCCGACCACATCGCGGTGCTCGGCTTTTCGGCGGGCGGACATCTGGCCGGATCGTTTTGCACGCAGTGGGACATGCCATGGGTGGCGCAGGCGCTCGGCTGCGCCTCCGGGCAGCTGCGGCCGAACGCAATGATCCTCTGCTATCCGGTGGTCACGGCCGGACGCTGGTGTCATGAGGGCTCGTTCGTGAATCTGCTCGGGGACGACTGGCGCGAGCGGAAGGACGCGCTGTCACTGGAAACTCTTGTGCGCCCGTCCACGCCGCCCGCGTTCCTCTGGCACACGGCCGAGGATCCGGCCGTGCCCGCGCAGAATTCCATCTCGATGGCGGCGGCGCTGGCCGAACAGAACGTCCCCGTGGAATTGCACCTCTTTGAGAGGGGCGGGCACGGGCTTGCGCTTGCGGACGAGATGGGAAAGACGGCGTCCGGCGGCGGTGTGGAGAGATCCTGTCAGTGCTGGATCGGTTTGCTGCACGCATGGCTCGAGCGCTGGCGAACGTCTAGATGAATGCGTGCAAAAGAAAAGAAGCTGCCGCACCGCTTTTGCGATGCGGCGGCTTCTTTGTGATATCAGAAGGAAATCTCAAGAAACAGCGCGTCCAGCCCGCGCGAAAAAACGACGTGGAGCGCAGCCTGCTTTAGAGCAAACCCCGTTTGGGTCGTTTGAGGGAAGACTCGCGAGATCGTGCCGCCGCGCGTCAGCCAGTGTCCAAGCGGGATCTCGGCTGTCTGCGCTGCGTTTGTCAGATTCCAAACAGCCAGAAGCAGCGTGCCGTCCGCCAGAAGCCCGAGCGCGGTCACGCGCCGCTCGTTGATCCCGCACATCCCGAGGGGATAGACCGGACGGCTCCGGGCGATCGTTGCGCGCAGCGAGCGCCAGAGCGCTGCGCCCTGCTGCAGAAGTCCGAAATTGTGTTCGTCTGCGAGGTCGATGCGCCCGGAAAGGTACATCGTTCCCATCAGTCCGCTGACGATGCCGAACGCCGTCTGACGCCCGTCGCGCATGGCGTCCAGAAACGCCGCGTCCGGGCGGAAATCGCGGAAGTTGTAAAACGTCGTCGGGTACGGGCACACCCAGACGCCGGCCTTCTCCGGCGGCATCAGCGCGGCGCTCCCCATCAGGATGGACGGCGTGTTCTGATACAGCTCCTGATCCGAGGTGCTCTGCAGCGCGAAATGGCGCAGCATCTTGTTGTCCTCGCGCAGGCCGCCGCTGCCGCAGTTCTCGATGATGAGGTCGGGAAAGCGTTCGCGCAGCGCGTCAAGAAAGCGCAGGAAGCTGTCGTTGCTGCGGATCATGCCCTGAGCGGGCGAGCCGTCCGCGCCGTTGTTGGTGCACCCGGCGCCCAGAGAGTGGTTGTAGTCGTTCTTGATGTAGCGAAACCCCATCCCGTACAGGTCGGCGACGCGCCGGGTCAGATGTTCACACACGGCGGGTTCGTCGAAGTTGTAGAACCACTTCGCGCCGCCGACGGGGACGCCGTGGCGCTTCAGCACCGCGTCGTCCGTCAGAGACGCGCCGCGCGCCGAGGCGTCGCACGACTCCAGCTCCAGCCAGATCCCGGGCAGCATCCCCGCGCCGCGGATCTCCTGCGCGACCTCGCGCAGCGTGCGCTCTGTGTACAGCGCGGGGTCGGGCAGCCAGTCGCCCAACCTGTCGCCGCTCTGCGCCTGCTCTGCGTTCACCTGCCAGCCCGCGTCGATGCAGAACACCTCGCAGCCGAGCTGCGCCGCGCGCCGGATCAGGGGCGTCAGCGCCCCGGGGCGCTGATCCAGCCAGAGACCGCCCATGTAGTCGTTGTACACCAGCGGGGGAAGCTGCCGGACGAGGCTGTCGTGCCGCTTGAACGCATTCATCTGCGCCGCCGCCTCGGCAAACGCGCCGGGCGTCACGCCGAAAAACGCGCGCTCCGCGGCATAGCGCTCGCCGGGGCGCAATCGGAGAAACCACCCGCTTTTTTCGTCGCAGCCCGAGGCCTCCAGACACAGCCGCCCGCCGGGGTAGCCGCCGAACGCGTACCATTTCAGGTGCCAGGTGTGAGACCCCTCCGTCTCCGCATACCAGACTGTGCCCGAGGCGGGATCCTCCAGCACAGTCATCGGGTAATAGTTGGCCGTCGACCAGCTGCCCACGGACTGGATTTTGTGCGAAGCGCGCTCCGGGGCGTGCATCGTCGTGGGGTACAGCCCCAGCTGACGGGCGGTATAGCTCTGCCACTGGCCCTCGCCCTGCCACTTGCTGTGGCACACCCAGAATCGCAGCGACTCGTTCTCATACCAGGGACGGCCGGCGCCGGACGCGACGCCGTCAAGAAACAGCGACGAAAACGCCGTCAGCGTGACGGGCTCCGGGGCGAGACTGATCACGGTGTTGCGCTGCGAGACCACGTCCGCGCCGGGGGTGAAATCCAGTTCCGTCTCGACGCGCAGCGCGGGTTCGCGGCAGAGAAAATCGAGCGTGACGCCGCCCT
This sequence comes from uncultured Ruthenibacterium sp., assembly GCA_944386565.1. GTDB lineage: Bacteria > Bacillota > Clostridia > Oscillospirales > Ruminococcaceae > Ruthenibacterium. Next base: position 16,509 of record CALXBO010000014.1, read on the forward strand.
CGTGCTCGCGCAGCCCCTGAAAGAGCAGCCCATCCGCGCCGAGCGCGAGCGGCGGCGCGCCGGCGACGGACAGCTCGAAATTGGCTGTCTCCGGCGCGGGCGGCTCGCGGGGCGGCGCGCAGCCGCGTGGCGAGAGCAGGAATTTCCCGCTGTCAAAAATCGTGATGCAAAGATTCCGATGTGAAATTGTCCTCATGCCCGTGCTCCCTCTTGGCTTTCTGGCGGAACGACGTGGGGGATTCCCCGGACGTCGCCTTGAATAGACGCAAAAAATAATTGTAGTTGGGGATGCCCGCGGCCTCCGCGACGTCCCGCGTGGTCTGCTTTGTCGTCAGAAGCAGCTCCTTGGCGTATTCGATGCGCTTTGTGTTGACATACTCCGTGAAGCCGATGCCGATCTGGTTTTTGAACAGCCGGCTCAACGTGTACGTCGAGATCTGGAACGCGTCTGCCACCTGTGTCTGGCTCAGATCGGCGTTGCGGTAATTCTGTTCGATGTACAGAAGGATCTCGTTCTGCTGTTCCTTTTTGCGGCTCTCCTTTTTCTCCAGCGCCTGAAGATCCTTCTTCACCACGTGCAGGTCGGTCAGACGCCCGGCCTTTTTGTAACACGAGATGTAGCTTGCGCGGATGTCATCCAGCTTGTCCACGACCTTACCCGACGTGACGGTGTAATCGGTGATGAAGTGTTCTTCGAGCCACTGACGGATCCATGCGCCCACGGCCTCGCTGTTGTCGTGCAGCAGAAAGGCAATCGCGACGCTGTGCTTGGCGTCCTCGTCCTCCGTCATGAACAGGCGAATGTGAAACTCGCTCTCGGCGGCCTTGATAAGCTGTAGCGACTCCCCGGACAAAAACGACTCACCCTCGATGAAGAACACACAGAAATACGGCGAAGACGAGATGTCCAGGCCGAGTTCCCGCAGCTGGCGGTGTGAGATGTGGCCGCCGTAGATCAGATGGTCCAGCAGAAGCGACATGATCTGCGTCCGCTGTTTGTGGATGGTGAAGTCCTTCGTCATCAGCGCATTGCGGATCGCCGACAGCTCGTCCAGCTCTGCTCCGTTGTAGAGATCCAGCTCCCGGGTGAGGCTGTGGATCGGCCGATAGGCGATGAACAGCGAGACCGATGTGATGATCAGCAGGATGCCCACGGACGCAAGGCTCAGCAGGAAAAGGCTTTGATAAAACGCCGCCACGCGGTTTTGCATGGAGCTCGAGAACAGGCGCACGGAAAACACAAGCGGAAGGGATTCGTAGTCGGCGCGGTACAGCTCGCCGGTCCCGGAGTCCGTTTCCCCTCCGTCCATCAGTCGAAGATAGACGGCGTCAGTCTGTTTGTCGCACACGCAGAATTCGACGCCGTTGTTCAGCGCGGCGAGCGAGTTCAGCTGTTCGTTGTCCCGCGGGGAGATCCGGTAAAAGATCAGTACGCGGTCGGCGTTGCGCCCGAGGACGGAGCAGAACCCCACGAGCATGTCGCCGGGCTGTCCGTCCAGCGTGCTAGCAGAGCCGAAGATCATCGTCGACGGCTCGTAGTTCTCCGGCAGGAAAAAAGTCCCGGGCGCGTCGGACAGATCCAGATGATTCTGCGCGGCCTCGTTGCGGATGTACGACTCCAGCGTCTGACAGGAGGATTTGGTGATGATGCGGCCGGAGTCGTAATAATAGATGCCGCAGTCGGCGGCCCCGTGCGAACTGTATTCGCGGAGCATCTCGTTGACGGCCTCATAGTACCAGTACACGCTGGTGTCGAAGTTGGCGGTTCCCTGATAGAACGCGCTGCCGACCTTTTTGCTGTTTACGCAGATGAAAGTCGCGTGGCTCTCGAGCCGGCTCAGCTCCTCCACCACCGCGTTGGTGAACGTCTCCGCGACCTTTTGGCAGTACGTCTGATTGCTGTACTCGAGCTCCTGACGCGTCCGGTGCCAGAACAGCACCATGACGAGCAGAACCGACGCAGTCAGCCCGATCAGAAAGACGATGGCGAGCCGGTGCAGATACTTATAGCGTGCCATCGTTCCGCTCCGCCATCCAGCCCAGCAGTTCGCGGCAGATCAGCAGGTAAGTTCCGACCGCGTAGTCGTTTGTGCACTCCTTACGCACTGGACCGGGCTTGAGCGCGACCGTCTGCACCCACCCGATCCGGCCGGACGGCTCCACCGCCTCGCGGTTCAGCGCGTCGAAGCCGCGCAGCGCGCAGCGAAGGCTGTCCTCGCCCAGAAGCCCGAGCCGGACGCCGATCAGCAGCCCCAGCACGTTGAGCGCCGTGCCGGACGTCTCGGGCATCGGGAACTCGTCCGGCTCGAGCAGGCTGGTGCGCCAGAATCCGTCCGGGCTCTGGCACCGGCAGACGGCGCGCGCCATCGGGACGAACACCTCGCAGTATTCGGCCCGGTAGCGGCAGTCAGCGGGCAGCGTGCGCAGCGTGCGCGCCAGCCCCGCCAGCACCCAGCCGTTCCCGCGCGACCAGAACACCTTCTTCCCGCTGCGCGTCCGCGCCTTTTCGGGCAGAAAGTCCTCGTCGCGAAACCACAGGCACGCCTCCTCGTCGTAGCAGCCGCGCTCCGTCTTGCTGTTGACAAACAGGCGGTACGCCTTGTCAAGAAGGCGCCCGTCGCCGAGATACAGCCCGATCCGATTGTAAAAGTTGAGCGCCATGTACATCGTGTCCACCCACCACCAGTAGTCGTTCGCGGGGTCGGCGGCGGTGAATTCCATCGTCCGCTTCATCGGCGTCCAGTCGCCGGACACGCCGAAGCGGAGCATCAAATCCATATACGTTTCGCCGCAGCTCAGATTGTCGGCGTTTGTGGTGTTGAACGTCCCGTTGTCGTAAAAATTCCATCCGTTGGCCGCGGCCCACGCCGCGGCCCGCTCCAGATATTCCGGCTTCCCGAGAACCTCGTAGGCGGCCAGGTCGCCGAGGTAGTACGCCGCGCGCTCCCACGCGCAGTCCCCCGGGGCGGGCGTCTGCCCGATCCAGTAGTCGTTGACCCGCTCCATCCGCTCCTTGATTTCCTGTGCGTTCAGCATATGCTCTCCACTTCCTTTCCTTGCGCCACCGGCGCCTCTACCGGCAGCCACACGGCGATTTGATCGTCCTCTTCCCAGAATTTTCCCGCCCCGGCGTAATCCGTCAGCACGACTTCGCCGCCGTCGGCGAGCGCCAGCGCTACCGCCGCAAGGCGGCCGGGCGCAGCGGGCAGCTCGCGCACCGGGGGGCCGCCGTCCGGCATCTGCCGGAGGGCCAGCGGCCGCTTTGGGATCCAGCCCGTCCGCTGCTGCGCGGCGAGCGCCAGGGGGCCGCGCAGGAACGCGGCGTGGCGCGCCAGCTGAGGCCCCGGACGGTCGCAGACGGGCACCATGTAGTCCAGCTCCCACACCATGTGCGTGTGAAGAATGTCCTGCTCGTACACGGCGGGGGCGAGACAGCGCACCCGCATGTCCAGCGAGAGGCGCACGCAGTCGCCGCCGCGCCACAGCCGCGTCAGCGGCAGATATCCAGCCTGTGCGCAGACGCGCTCGCCGTTGACGTCCGCGCAGGTGCTCGCGCTCCACGCCGGCACGCGCAGCCACAGCGTGAAACGCTCAGGCTGCTCCATCTGCAATGTGACGGCGACTTCGCCGGACGCCGGGTAGTCGGTGTCGACGTCCAGCGTCAGGGCTGCGCCGGACGGGGTGGACGTCTCAATCCGGGCCGCCGCATACAGGTTGAGCACCAGCCCGCCCTCCCGCGCGAAGAGCTGCATCCGCGGGACGAGCCCGCACCCCGCGGAGCCAATGCACGCGCAGCAGCCGTAGAAATGATGGTCGGACAGAATCTGAAATCCGCCGACCTCGCGGCCGCGGCGCCCCCGGGTCAGCGGGCTGTAGCTGTCGAACGGAAGAGGCTCCAGAACCAGCCGGGCGTCGCGCTCCCGCAGCGACGGCTGCTGCACCCAGCGCGTGTTGAGCGCGCCGAGATATGCGTTGTAAAACGCGCGTTCGAAGGCGTCCGAATAGGCGGCGTCTCCGGTCAGCTGCGCCGCCTGCGCCATCAGCTTCATCAGGCTGACGGTCACGCACGTCTCCTGCATCAGAGGCCCGGCCTCCTCGCTCGCCTGCCGGTTCGCGGAGTGGTCCAGAAACTCGTGCGTGCACCCGCACGAGCCGATGACGGTGACATCCGTCTCCAGCAGACGGTCGGCGAAGCGAAGCGCGGCGCGTTTGCAGTTCTCGTCGCCGGTGGCGCGGTACAGCTCCAAAAGCCCTTCAAAGCACGAGATCATCTCGTACGCCTTGGTGATGGGGTACTGATAGGGGAGAAGCCGGTCCTCGAGCGCGGCCTCGAAGATGTCGAACACGGACGTCCCGCCGCGCCCGACGATGTACTCGGCAAAGTCCAGATATTTGCTCTGCCCCGTCAGGCGGTACAACAGAACGACGGGCTCAAGGATCGACGACGCGTTCAGGCCCCGGTAGAGGCCGGACGCGGCGCAGAGATCCCGTTTCCCCGGGCCGATCTTGGCAAGAATGGCGTCCAACTGGCGGCACAGGCTCTCGGTGATCTCCCGGGCGAGAGCCCGGTCGCGGCACAGCGGCAGAAAGTATTCCAGCCCGATCATCACATATTTGCGGCACCACACATCCCAGCCGCTCAGCTCATGGTGTTCGGCGTAGGTCGTAATCGCCCCGCCCGGGCGCTGTGCGGCGAGGATGTCGCGCACAGTTTCCTCCAGCACGCCGTACAATTCGTCGCTCACGCCCGCCTCACAGAGATAGCAGGCCCCCATCATCATCTTGCCCCAGTACTCTCCGCGCCAGCCGCCGTCAAAATCCGCGTCCGGCTCGTGAAACTGACGGGCGAACCGCCTCCAAAGCGGGCGGCACAGCAGCTGCTCGCGCAGCACAAACTCCATGGCCTTTGCCGTGACGCCGCGGTAGCAAAAGCGCGCCCCGGCCGGCCGCGCGAACGCATCCTGCCCGGAGGCGTTCGTCTGCCTTTGCACAATCATCTCCGATCCCTCCTGATCGTTTCCGCTTCTTACTTCTCAATAACTAACTATATCGCTTTGGCTGCATCCGGGGCAACTGCCATTTTTTTGCGTGGCGCGCTAAACGGCGCAATTTTGCAAAAAAGTGAAGTGAAATTCGCGCAATTTGATTCTGTATTGTACAAAACGCACAAAACACGGCGGCAAGTTTGTTTACTTCTGTGAATTTGTTCAAAAAATTGCCGCAAAGGGCCTGCGGGGCCCGGACGGCAAAAATGGAATCTTGTTCCCCGGAAAACGGTGTGGTTTAATCGGATCAGGCGGAGGGACACAGCCGCCGGACCGTGCGGAAAGACGCACGCTTTCAACAGAAAAGGGGAGACGAGCAATGGCGAGAGGGTTTCAGATCCATTCAAAAAAGCGCGGCTCCGACGCGGCGGCGCGGGGGCGCCGGACGCTCGGGACGCAGCTGCGTAGAAACTGGCAGTACTATCTTCTGCTTCTGCCGGCGTTCGTGTACGTGCTGATTTTCTGCTATGGTCCGATGTACGGATTGCAGATTGCCTTCAAGAATTACAAAATGTCGCTGGGCGTCTGGGACAGCCCCTGGATCGGATTCCGAAACTTTACGGATTTCTTCGGCGGATATTACTTCTGGACGCTGATCCGCAACACCTTTGTGCTGTCGCTCAGCACGCTCGCGTTCAGCTTCCCGGTGCCGATCATGATCGCGCTTCTCGTCAATGAGCTGGGCGGGCGCTTCAAGCGGACGTTGCAAACGATCCTCTACGCGCCGCACTTCATCTCCACTGTCGTACTGGTCGGCATGATCACCATCCTCTTCTCGCCGTCGATGGGAATCGTGAACACGTTCCTGAACCGCCTTGGCGTTGACAGCATCTACTTTATGGGCGATCCGAACTTTTTCCGCCCGCTGTACATCGGTTCCGACATCTGGCAGCACATGGGGTGGAACGCCATCATCTACATCGCGGCGCTGTCCGGGGTGGACCCCGGCCTGCACGAGGCGGCGGAGCTGGACGGCGCGTCGCGCCTGCAGCGCATCATCCACATCAACCTGCCCTGCATTTTGCCGACGATCATCATCATGCTCATCATGCAGCTCGGCAACATCGCCACCATCAGCTACGAAAAGGTGTTCCTGATGCAGAACGACCTGAACCTCGGCGTCTCGGAGGTCATCTCGACGTATGTTTACAAGCGCGGCCTCGTCAGCAACAACTACAGCTTCGCAACGGCGGTCGGGCTGTTCAACAACATCGTAAACGTCACGATGCTGGTGATCGCCAACAAGGTCTCGAGAAAATTCAGCGAGACAAGTCTGTTCTGACCGGGCCAGGGGGGAGGATTCGCCATGTATCAAAAGAGAAAAAAACGCATCCAGCCGTTCGACGTCTTCGTGTACGCCGTCGCCGCGGCGCTTCTGGTGATTGTCGCGTATCCGCTGATTCTCGTCATCTCCTGCTCGTTCAGCAGCCCGGAACTCGTCGCCACGGGAAAAATCACGCTGCTGCCCAGGGAGATCACGTTCGACGGCTACCGCGAGATCCTGAAGAACAAGGACATCCTGATCGGGTTTGTCAACTCGGTGTTCTATATGGTGCTCGGGACGATGTTCGACCTGTTCGTCACGGTCCCGGCGGGCTATGTGCTGACAAAGCGGCAACTGCCCGGCCACAAGTTCTTCACGTTCTTCTTCATGTTCACGATGTACTTTTCCGGCGGCATCATCCCGAGCTTCCTGCTCGTGAACAACATCGGCCTGTACAACAGCCGCCTGACGCTCATCATCCTCGGCGGCTTCAGCATGTACAACTGCATCATCTGCCGCTCGTTCTTCGATTCCATCCCGAAGGAGATGGAGGAGTCCGCGGCAATCGACGGCTGTTCGGTGATCGGCACGTTCGTCCGCATCATTCTTCCGCTGTCCAAGGCGCTGATCGGCGTCATGGTGCTGTTCTTCGCCGTGCAGCACTGGAACTCGTATTTTGACGCCATGATCTACATCAAGGATGACGCTCTCCAGACGCTGCAGGTCATCCTGAGGCGCATCCTCGTGCTCGCACAGCAGCTCGCCACGGCCGAGGAGGCCGGCGAGTACGCCCAGCAAATGGCAAATTACGAGGCGCTGATGCGCTATGCGGTAATCGTAGTATCCTCTTTGCCGCTGATGGTCGCGTATCCCTTTGTGCAGAAGTATTTCGACAAAGGCGTGATGATCGGTTCCGTGAAGGGATGAGAATATGATATCATAATCAAAGGAGGAAAAACACATGAGTATGAAAAAACGCATTTTCGCCGGCGTGCTTTCCGCCGTCACGGCGCTCTCCGTCGCGGGCTGCGGCGCGTCTTCCGAGAGCACGGGAGCCCCTGCGTCGGAACCGGCATCCTCGGGCAGCACGGCCGCCGTGTCTGAGGTCGGTACATTCCCCATCGTCAGCGAACCCATCACCGTGAAGGGCCTTGTCGTTGGCCGCAGCACGAACACCCGCGACGACCGCATCCTGTGGAACAAAGTCTCGGAGCTGACCGGCATCAACATCGAGTGGGAGTGCATCGACGAAGAGGCGCTGGCCACCTATCTTGCGGGCAGCGAGTGGCCGGACTTCATCCATCACGCCCTCAGCAGCTCTCTCGTCAACGATTACGGCGTCACGGGCGGCCGGTTCGTGAACTATCTGGACTACCTCGACTACATGCCCAACCTGCAGGCGGCCATGGACAAATATCCCCTGATGAGGAAGGCTTCCATCGAGTCCAACGGCGAGATGTACAGCCTGCCCGGCTACGAGGTCTCCGCGACGACGGTCTCCGCCCGTCCGTACGTCCGCACGGACGTCCTGGAGGCGGCGGGGCTCTCGATGCCCACGACCACCGAGGAGTTCTATGACGCGCTCGTCACGCTCAAGGAGAAAAACGGAGTCGCCAGCTTTATCCCGGAGTTCAGCAACGACGAATCCTACTGGGGCCCGATGCTGTTTGCTGAGTTCGGAAAGGGCACCAACCTGAACTTTGACGACGACGGCACCGGCACCGTTGTGTTCAACCGCACCTCCGAGCAGATGAAGCTGTATCTCACCTATATGAACCGTTTGTACAGCGAGGGCCTCATCCATCAGGAATACCTGACGCTGGACGGCACCAGCCGCTTCGACGCCGCGAAATCCGGCAAGGTGGCGTTCATCGGTAGCGGCGAGGGCAACAACATCGAGGCCTCCGACTTCGCCGACGGACAGTTCCACCTCGACTGCATGGCTCCGCTTACCTCGGAATACGACGACGACCAGACCATCCTCGGCAAGAGCGGCTATTTCGCCAGCGGCTTCTACCTGAACAAGGACAGCGAGTACATCACCGAGCTGTGCCGCATGTTTGACATCATGTACGCCACAGAGGAAGTCGCGCCCGGCACGGGCCTGCTGGGAGAGTCGTTCACGTACGGCATCAAGGGCGTTGACTGGGATTACGACGAGGGCGACGAGAAAACCTACACGCTCAATGCCCCCGAGAGCTACGACGGCGCGTTCACCACGTATCAGTACGAGGAACTCATCTGGAACAACGCGGGCCTTGCGGATGCGCTGGCGGGCTACATCACTTCGACGTCCGGCAACTCGCAGGCGCGCCAGAAGGGATTTGTCGAGAACGTCATCCCCTATCAGTCCGAGATCTACTTCCCGGCGTCCATGCTGAAGTTCACGGAGGACGAGCAGTACGTGCTCGACAGCCGCCTCACCGACATCCAGACGTACTACAAGGAGATGGAGGGCAAGTTCATCACCGGTGTTGTCGACATCGAGACCGGCTGGGATGAGTATTGTCAGACGCTGGAGCAGATGGGTGTTCAGGAAGTGCTGGAGGTCTACCAGAGCGCCTACGATCGCTGGAACAACGCATAACGATAGCGCTGAAGTCACATTGGAAGCGAGGCCGCCCCATCCGCTTCGGATGAGGCGGCCTCTGTCTGTCACAAGGAGGTTGTTTCATGGCGTTCCAGAAAAAAATCCTCTCTGCGGCGCTGGCGGCCGTGATGGCGCTGTCCGCGCTGAGCCTGCCGGCGCTCGCGGCGCAGGAGACAGAACCCGATCCCGCGCCGTTTGCCGCGGCGAGCGGTGTGGACGATGCGGAACCGGACCGGGACTCCGCCGAACAGGAGGAGCCCGCCGAACAGGAGGAGCCCGCCGAACAGGAGGAGCCCGCCGAGCCGGAGGAGCCCGCCGAGCCGGAGGAGCCCGCCGAGCCGGAGGCGCCCGCCGAGCCGGAGGCGCCTGCCGAGCCGGAGGCGCCCGACGAACAGGAGGCGCCTGCCGAGCCGGAGGCGCCCGACGAACAGGAGGCGCCCGACGAACAGGAGGAGCCTGCCGAACAGGAGGAGCCTGCCGAGCCGGAGGCGCCCGACGAACAGGAGGCGCCTGCCGAACAGGAGGAGCCTGCCGAACAGGAGGAGCCCGGGCAGGCTGTGATCGAGGCTGCCCCGGCGGCGCTCTCCGCCGCCCCCGCCGCGCAGTCCGTCGCGGGCGCATACACGATTTACGCGGACGTCGGCTTCGACGATTCGGCAAATTGGGGTCTGAGCTACAACCGCCCCAACGACAACCACATCGTCTGGGAAGAGAGCGAGGGCGACGGATACCTGCGCCTTGACAAGTGCAGCGCCACGGATCTGTACATCGACGTCAATGAGCTGCAAACGCCGGCCTCGCGCGTCGTCTTTGAACAGGACATCTTCCTCGAGCCGGATCACCCCGATGCGGTTTTGTTTTATCTGCGCGACAGCGTGACTACGGGGACAAACGTCGTCGCCACGCTTCTCGAAGTGACGGGCGGCAAGCTCAAAATCGGCGAGCAGACGGCGGACATCTCCACCGGCGAGTGGCACCGCGTCAGCGCGGCGGTGGACTTCAGCGCGTCGTCCTATGACATCTATCTGGACGGGCGGCTGATATTCCCGGACATGGCGATGGACGGCAGAATGAAGGCGCCCTCGCTCTGGCGCACCTACATCGGCGCGGCGTCGCCCGACGGCAACCTGCTGACCGACAACCTCCGCGTCTACGACGGCTACCGGCCGCGTCTGCTGGACGGCCCCGATGCGGTTTATGCGGACCTGCGGTTTGAAAACACGCAGGAGTGGGGCCTCAACTACACCCGCACGAACGGCAACACGCTGGTGTGGGCGGAGGATGCGGCCACCGGAAGCGGCTATCTGCATCTGGAGAAGTTCAACGCAAGCGACGCGTATTTCGACGTGGACAATCTGGCGTTCGCGTGCGGCTTCGTCGTGTTCGAGATGGACGTCCTTCCCGGAGACGCAAACCCGTCCGGGCAGCTGTTTTACCTGCGCGACAAGGTGACGACGGGGTCCGACCTGAACGCCGGCCTTGTGGAAATCGTGCAGGGGGCGCTGAAGTACGGCGAACAGACGTTCCCGGTCGCGGCGGGACAGTGGCACACGGTCAGCGCCGCGGTGGACTTTCTCAACAGCCGCTACGATGTCTATCTGGACGGCGCGCTGATTCTGGAGAACATCGCCCTGAACACCAATTTGCAAAAACCGTCGCTCTGGCGCGTCTATCTGTACAGCGGCGACACGCCGGGAACACTCGGGTTTGACAATCTGCGCGTGTACGACGGAACGGAGCCGCGCTCGATCGGGCAGGAGGCCCCGCCGGAAAAGGATATTTTCACGGACGACGCCGCGCTTGCCGCGCTGAGCGAGCGGCGCGCGCTTCAGTCCTACGGCGAGACGCTGTTCGCGGACGGACGAAAGACGTCCGTGGCCGGGCGCGTCCGGATGGACGGCGACGAGGCGCTCGTCCCGGCGGACGTGTTTGAAAAGCTGTTTGCGGTGGGAGTGACGGTTTCGGGAGGCGAGGCGGAGCTCGCGGACGGGACGAAGTTTGCGGCGGGCGAGGACACCGCGGAGATCGCCGGGAAAACGGTCCGGCTCGAAGCCGCCCCGCGCCTTGAGGACGGGGTGTTGTACCTTCCCGTCTGCGCATACGGTGAGAATGCGCTGGGCGACGGCTGTTTCTACGACGACGGCCACGGCATGTTCCTCGTGTCCGACACGCCCATCGACACGTCGGACGCGCGCCTGAAGGAGGCGAACCTGTACCTGTTCTTCGAGCGCGCGGATGCGGGCGAGCTCAAGGAGCTTCTGACCGCACGGCACGGGGACGATCTCGCGGCGGCGCACCCGAGGGTGCTCGCGGACGCGGATGACTTCGCGGCGCTGCGCGCCGAGGTCGAGTCGGATGCGGTCAAGGCCGCGTGGTTTGCGCAGCTCCGAACGCGGGCGGACAGCTATCTGGAGCAGCCGGTGCTGGAGTACACCATCACGAACGGCCGCTTGCTCGACGTTGCAAACTCCGCGCTGCAGCGCGTCAGCGACCTCGGCATGGCGTGGCAGCTCACCGGAGAGCCCGCGTACGGCGAGCGCCTGTTCGCGGAGCTGGAGGCGATCAGCTCCTTCCGCGACTGGCATCCCGAACACACGCTGGACACCGGCACGATGGCGATGGCCGCGGCGCTCGCGTACGACTGGGGCTATTCCGCGATGTCGGAGGCACAGCGCACCGAAATCGCACAGCGCCTGTTCACGCTCGGGCTGGAGACGGCGCACGCGGCTTACTACGGCACAGCCTCCTATCCGTCGTGGTGGACGAACACCGAGACAAACTGGGGCGTCGTTGTCAACGGCGGGCTGTTCAACCTCGCCGTCGCCATTGCGGAGACGGACCCCGACTACGCGATGGACATCGCCGAGAAAGCGAAGCGGAGCATGGAGTACACCGTCTACCGGATTGCCCCGGACGGCGCGTGGTACGAGGGGCCGGGCTACTGGTCGTATCTGTTCCAGTTCCTGAGCTATACGATGGCGGGCAGCGAGAGCGCCTTCGGGCGCCCGGACGAGCTGCTGAAGTTCAAGGGCATGAGGGGATACGCGGAATATCAGGCGTACGTCAGCGACCCCGCCGGAGACGTCAACAACTTTCACGACAGCGACACGGGCCCCATCGGGAGCTACGGCACATTCTACGTCGCCCGCGCGCTGGGCCTGTCGCAGCTGATGGCGGACCGCGCCGCATTCATGCAGGAGCACAGCCAGATGGCCACGGCGTTCGACCTCCTGTGGTACGATCCGTCGGGCGCAGCGCCCTCGGGCGGCGAAATGGCGCTGGACGCGTACTACCGCGAGACGGAGTTCGTCTCCATGCGCCAGAACTGGGACGACGAAAACGCCCTGTGGGCGTCGTTCCACGGCGGTTCCCTGAACGCGGCGCACGACCACATCGACGCGGGCACATTTGTTCTCAATCTCGGCGGCGTGCGCTGGGCGGTGGATCTGCCCAAGGAGATGCTCAGCTACGTGTCCGATGCGGAAAATCCCTCCATTCAGGCGGGCTACAACAGCTACTATTTCTACCGGCGCAAGGCTGAGGGGCACAACGTCGTTGTCATCAACCCCGACGCGCAGCTGGAGATGGACCAGTCGCAGACGGCGAAGGTCGTGGCGATGGAGTCCGGCGCGGGCCGCAGCTACGCGGTGATCGACCTGTCGGACGTCTACCGGCAGGACGCCGACTCCTACCTGCGCGGCTACCTTGTGGCGGACGGCCGCCGGTCGTTTACCGTGCGGGACGAGATCAAACTCAAAGGCAGCTCCGAGCTCTACTGGTTCATGCACACCGAGGGCGACGTCGTCCTCGTCGACGGGAATACAGCTGTCATCCTGCAGGACGGCAGACAGCTGAAGGTGCAGTTTGCGACGGACGCGCCGGAGTATGAGCTCTCCGTGATGGAGGCGAAAAAACTCCCGTCCTCTCCGCAGTTCACGGAGACGGACAATCCCGACGTGACCAAGCTGGCGTTCCGGCTGAACGCGAGCGGCGAGGTGACGATCACGGTCAAAATGTCGCTGGTGGGGGAAGAGGCGAGCAAAACCGGCCCGGAGACGGCGCCGATCAGCGCCTGGAGCGTCTCGGGCGGCAGCGCGGTCTCCGCGGAGAGCGGGGGCAGCCTGGCGCGTCTGAGCGAGCTGACCGTCAACGGATATGCGCTGCTGGACTTTGACCCGGAGACCTTCCGCTACGTCTACGGCCTCGACGAGGACGAAACGTCCGTGGAGATCGCCGCAAAGGGCAGCGGCCGCGTCGAGGTGCTCGCCCACAACCTTGCGGTCGGCAACGAGATCCGGGAGGTCCGCGTCTATGACGATGCGGGAAAGTACACGTCCTACGTCGTGGAGATCGAGCCGTATTCGCCCCAATCGCTCACACGGTTCGTGCGGCACGAGGTCGTCGGAGCCGAGGCCAGCAGTGAGCAGATCGAGATCGGCGTCGCGGAGAACTACTGCGAGGGCAGCTTCGACGGCGACATGACCACGCGCTGGAGCGCCAACGGCATCGGTGAGTGGTGCGTGCACGATCTCGGCGAGACAAAGCGGATCGACGCGTTCGGTGTCGCGCTGTGGATGGGCGCGCAGCGGAAGTTTTATTTCGATCTGGAAATCTCAAACGACGGCGTGAATTTCACGCCGGTCGTCAAGGACTACGTCTCCTGCGGCACGACGGAGGACATCGAGGTGATCCTTCTCAGCGAGCCCGTGGAGGCGCGGTATGTCCGGTATGTGGGGTATGGCAATTCGGTCAACGAGTGGAACAATGTCATCGAGCTGGCGTCCTACATCGACAAAAAAGCGCTGAGCGCCGCCCCGGACGGCGAACCCGACACCCCGGGCGCCGCCCCGGACGCCGGGGACGGCGGCACGGGCGCGTCGGGCGGCGCAGGGACTGCCACGGGGGGTCAGGAGACCTCCCCGGGCAGCCCGGCGGGCACACCGGAGACGGGAGACGCATTTGCGCCGGCCCTGTGCGGGGCCGTCATGGCGCTGGCCGCTGCGGGAGTCTGCGTGATGCTGGCGGGCCGCGGCGGAAAGCGGAAAAACTGAGCCGAAACGGGGCGGGGGACGCCGCGCGGCGTCCCCCGCTGCGGGAAACGGAGTGTATCAATGGATGTTTTGAATCATACCTTCCGCACGCAGTGGAAGTACGGCAGGGAGGTGCTCGGGCCGTCGGGTGCGCCGGGCGCCTACGATGAAAAAGCGGTGGACAGCCCGTTTGTGTTCCGGCACGGAGGAAGATACCACATGATGCACGTCGGGTTCGACGGCATCGGGTATCAGACGTCGATCGCGCACAGCGACGATTTGCTGCACTGGGAGAAGGACGCGCCCCTGTTCCGGCGCGAGGAGCTGTCCGGCTGGGACGCGGGCGGAATCGCCGGCGTCTGGATCCTCCGGGAGAACAGCCTGCAAGGGCCGCCCGCGCTGAAGCAGTGGGACGGCAAATACTGGATGGTCTACCACAGCTACCCGGACGCGGGCTACGAGGCGGGCCCGGCCTGCATCGGGCTGGCCTACACGCAGGATGAGACGCTGCGGAACTGGACGCGCCTCGAACAGCCGGTCCTGCGGTGGCAGGACGGCGCCGGATGGGAGCGCGGCGGCCTGTACAAAGGGTGCCTCGTGGAGCACGAGGGCCGGCTGTATCTGTTTTACAACGCAAAGGACGGTGACCGCTGGCTTTGGCACGAGCAGATCGGACTCGCGGTGTCCGACGACATGACGCACTGGACGCGCCTGTCCGACCGGCCGGTCGTGGTAAACGGTGACGGGTGGGACTGCGCGTTCTGTGCGGACCCCTGCGTCGTGCAATACGGCGGCGAATGGCTAATGTTCTACTACGGATACGACGGCCGCCACGCGCAGGAGGGACTCGCCCGATCGACGGACCTCTACCGCTGGGAAAAGCTGTCCGCGCCGATCCTTTGCAACGGGGAGCCGGGAAGCATTGACGAGCTTCATGCGCATAAACCGAGCGTTTTTGAAGAGGACGGATGCCTGTACCATTTCTACTGTGCGGTGCGTCCCTCGGCGCCCGGCGACCGGGCAGTGAATCCGGATCCGACGCAGAGTGATCTGGATGCTGGTGAATATCGTTGCATTACCGTTGCCTCATCGGAACCGTTTTGTTCCGCGCGATAGAAAAACTCAAATCGGCGCGGCTCGTAAGAAAGACTTTACGGTTTAGAGAAATTCGGGTGCATAGAAAGTGTGCTCCAAAACATATACCTCGAATTTTCTTGCGCATACTTCCAGCTGAGTTATCAACAGTTGGACATGATAGAAGTGTCCCGATAGATAAAGTTATTCTTGGTGAGATGAAAATCCACCCGTATATTTTTTGCGGGGAACTGATTGACATGTTTGGAGCTTACGGATAAGCGTACGCCGCCTATTCGCTATGCGTGATTGGAGGCTGATCGTAGCATAGCAAAATCCTACGGAACGTGGAGCGCCTTCTGTCGCTGCTGTCGATCCAGCTGAGCGGCGAGGATTATGCCATGGTGGAAGAATTGACGGATGAGCTTCAGAACGCGTGTGAGGAGGAATGCAGGCAGCATTTCGAGTACGGATTTGCGGCGGGACTTCTCCTGATGCGCGAAGCGCAGGAGTTCATTCAGATGCATACGGAGAAATGAAAAGAGATCCCTTCTTATGTGAACCGAACCGGTAAAAACGGACAATAGACGAAAATCCCCCTGATGTAGACAAGAAAGTACTACATCAGGGGTTTTATTATGAGTCAAGCAAATTACACGCATGTACAGGAATTATTTGCGGGGATCGAAGCGATGCTCGTGTCCGGGAAACGCAAAGAGAAGTGGCGGAGCGCTTGGGCTTTCGGGATAGATATGTCGTAAAAAGACTTATGAAACGGGAGAAAGCCAAACGGGCAGAGTCGGAAACGGGAATTCCGATTGGGCCCGAGGGACGGCCGCGAAAAGATTCCGCATCCGGGGACATTGTTGCACAGCAAGCCTACAAAATCCAACGAAATCCAACGTTTGAAATTGAGAATGAAAAAGAGTCAATTGTTGGTCAATTCGCAGTAAGAGACAGAGGATTCTGTATGAAATATGATAAAATAATATACTATTCGGACTATAAAGAAATCAAAAAAATAAAGTTTTATGCTTGAAAAAACAGTGAAGAGAGATGGATTTAGAAAATAATGTGATGCATCGAATGATTGGAATTTTAGGGGGACTGTTTTTACTTTTGGGCGTTGGCGCACTGCTTTACACCCCTCTGTCAGCCCGGATGACGCAGTATCACATGGATCGGGAAATGTCTGCGTTTCAACAGGCGGCGGAAAGTGGGAAGGTGCAGGCCGGGAAAGAAGACGAAGAATCCCAACGAGTATACGAGAGCCTGCTGGAAGAGATGCAAAATTACAATAGAGAAGTATATGAAAGCGGGCAAAGCGGTTTGAGGGATGCCTGGAGCTATGAACAGGCGCCTTTTGATCTTACAGAGTACGGACTGCCCACAGAGATTTTCGGAATTCTGAACATTCCCGCTATGGAGGAAGAATTGCCGGTATACCTGGGGGCAACAGAGGAAAACATGGCAAAAGGCGTTGCTGTTTTGGGGCAGACCAGTATGCCGATCGGAGGCGAAAACACGAATTGTGTGATTGCCGGGCACCGTGGGTTTGGAGGAACGCCTTTTTTTCGGGAAATTCAAAAACTGCAGCAGGGAGACTGCATATACCTGACAACTTACTGGGGAGAAAAGATTTATCAGGTAGAAAGCATTGCAATTATTCTGCCGGATGACATGGAGGCAGTGTTGATTCAAGAGGGCAGAGAATTGCTGACCCTGATAACATGCCACCCATATCCCACTGCGACCCATCGATATATTGTTTATTGTTCCGCAGTGGAGGACGAAGAGGCGGAGGGTGAGCCTGCGAGCGGTCAAAAGTTTGGCATGGCCCAAAGCGCAGCAGATGGGGGACAGACGGAAAGCGGCTCCAGCCAAAGAAGAATTCAGCTGGAGCAGAGACTGCCGCTTCTGGCAATTCCGCTGGTCATACTCTCTCTTCTGATTCTGATCTGGCCCTCAAAAAAGAAAAAGCATCCGGGAAAGGAGGCGGGCGTAAATGAAAAAAATACTTTCTAGGTTTCTGGCAGTAGGTCTGTCTCTGACCCTGATGTTTCAGACTGTTGCGCCCGGCGCTTGGGCCCAGGAGAAAGTTATAGACTCAAGTCCATCGGATATTCTCCAAACAGAAGGACCAGGAGAGGAATCTTCCAATCTTGAGGCCGAATGGGAAGAAACAGGGGTTCTGCAGACGGATGGTACTCCGGTTACAGCAGAACAGGGAGATACGCCGGAGGCCGGTGGGGTGACGGACTCCCCCTTAGACACAGACCAGCCTGCGGAGCCGGCTACTTATATCCTGACATTGAATTTGGATGGCGGACAGGTAAATACTTTGCAGAACGCCGGGTGGAGCCAGTCCTCCTACGAGATCTATCAATGGACACGCTCTGTTTCCGAGGCGGAAGCAGGCCAGGGAGTCTCTCTAACTCCGGATGAAACCCTGGGCGGGATGCTTCCCGGACGGCCCTACCGTGCCGGGTACAGCTTTGCCGGATGGAAAATCGCAGAGACGGAATACGGAACCAATGCCGACCAGACGGTAACGATCACGGCGGATACTACGATCATCGCACAGTGGCAGATCGCTACCTATACTGTCTCCTTTCAGGGAAGCGACGGCGAACTTTGGTCAGTAGCCGTTCCGTATGGAGCAACCCTTTGGACGGATGCCAACACCCCCTGGACGGAGGAAAGCGTGAGCTGGACAGAGGATACAGCCACTGTGTCCATCACTCTAAACGGCACTACATGGGAGAACATCACTGTAACCAGGCACTCGGTTGAGGCGGATATTCAGTACTACTATACTTTTACCCTCGAGGGTGTTTATTACTTTACCTATGGAGGACCCACTCCCACAAAGGAAGGACAGCATTTTACCAGCTGGAAACTGATGTCCGGCGGCGGCTTTACTGTGACAGACGACGCCGTATTTACAGCCCAATTCCAGGCGGAAAAGTCCTATGTATTCAATGTGTATTTCTATTACGAAAACGGCACCAAAGCACAAGACACGCTTGCCATTACCAAAACAGAAGCAGAGGTTTCAGAGGGAAAAGTGACCTTTGATGCGGAAATTCCCGCTATCCCGTATTACACGGCAAGCCCCGACCCCAAAGACGGCATTACCTGGAATGGTAGTACCGTGACCGTGGACATCGATGCGGTATTTGGTGCGGACAATACGTCTGCCACCAACTTTTTGGCCTTGACTGTGATTTACGCACCGGCTGAGATTACTTACACAGTGAAATATTATCAGCAAACAGTGGAAGGAGACTATACCGAGGTCGGAAGTACTGAGGAAAAAGAGGCCCAATACGGAGACAGAATTTCTGTTACAGACCGGCCTGATTTGGAGAATGTGAGCTTTGAAGGATTTCAAATCAGCCCAGGTTCTCAATCTGCTGTCGGCGAGGGGGTGCTGCTGCGGGAAGATATGCAGGGCGTTGAATTTAATCAAGAAGGAACCAGCGCCACCATCAGCATCTACTATGACCGTTCCAGCTACTTTATCTATTTCCAGACCGGCACCACCGAGGTGCAGATCGCTCCCGTCAAGGTACAGTATGGATCGGAAATTCCGGATCTGAAAACCCAATTTGAAGCGCTCACCCGTAACGGATATGAAAAGGTTACAGAAGATAATATTAGCTGGTATCACCTGGATGAGTCAGGGACTCTTCAGGGCGAAACCGGTACCCCCGAGACGATGCCTTCGTATGACCTGTATGCTGTAGTGACTTGGACACCGGCTACCACCTCTATCCGCTTGGTCTACTGGGTGGAGAGCCGAAACGCCGCCAGCTTCCAGAACGCCTATACCACCACGGTGGAGGGAGTAACCACGGAAGCCGAATTGACGGTAAGCCTGAATGGAGATGTGACCATCTGGGGCGAAGGCTGGCCAAGTGGAACCGACGGCGACAGCGTGGTGTCCGATGGTTTCAAAACATTGATTTCCAGCCACTATGGTACAGATGGAGACTACACCACCTTCTTCTCTTATAGTGAGGCCAACACCAAGACCAGCCCCGGCAACGTGGCCAACGCCCAGGTCACCGGCTCCGGAGACGTGACCGACGGCGCCATTACCGCTGACTACTACAAGGTCAAGGTGAACGGCGACGGCACCACAACCATCAATATCTATTACACCCGCAATCTGTACACCTTGGAATTTGTGCTGGCAAGACAAAACAATAATAACAGTAACTTCAGTCTGGCCACAGACACACCCGGCAGCTTTAGTACCTCCGGGTGGGGTGGCAGCGAAACCAATATCGCCCAATTTGTCTTTGAGGATTTTACCGACGGAGTAACTGCCACAGAGGTTTCCGGCGAAAACTACGGTGGCTTAACTGTGCAGAAAATCTATCGGATCACGGAGGCCATGGACCGAGACTCCCGTTCTGCTGTGGGACGATACGGAACAAAGAAGCTGACTGATACTGAGGGGGATGACAAAGGAATTTATACGTGCTTTGTCTACACCCTCACGGCCCGGTTCGAGGCGGATATCTCATCCCTTTGGCCTACGGTGGAAAATATTTCTGGAGTATATAACAGCTTCAATTATATTAGTATGGGCACTGACAGAGGAAGCTACTACCGCAATGTTACCACCAGCAGCATATCCCAGCATAACATTTTGAACGTATACTCCACCATGGATGTGAATGTGGTAGCCAAGGGGACCTCTGCAACTTCCTGGAGCGCCACGGCGGACAGCGGCAACGGAACGGCTGCCCATCAGATGGTGGCCTACTGGGCCAGCGGGGCTTCGGAGTATCACTACTACTTCCTCTATGAGGTGCTGGACACTACCGTTTCAGCTTCCGCTGCCAACGTGACGCCTTTTTCTGCTGATACAGCGAACAGCAGTGGCTATTCCAACGGCCAGTACGTTTCCTACGACGGAAAGGTCTATGTGTACTCCTCTGACTACGCTATCCAGTATTCTACCGCCACCAAGGATGGTCAGAACCAGCCTTCCCGCCAGGGCTTTACCTCTGCGGGGAAAAGCTATTCGGGACTTGGTACTACGAAAGGCGGCGCTATTTACTTCTTCTACACCCGAGAGACCTACACCCTGGACATCCAGAACATGAATGGCAGATACACGATTCCCTCAGGACTGCTGAATACCGAATTTACCTGTCTGTCCCAGTACGAGGAGAACGCCACGACCCTGAAAGAGCTGGGCTGGGAGTCAGTGAATGCCGACGGAACGGTTTCCATCCGCTATGGCGGTTACCTTACCCCGTTGAGCGAAGAGGAGATCATCACCTGGCTCACCTCTGAAACAGGCGGCAAGCTGGAGTACCCCTATCAATCCGCCGGAGAAAGCCAGTACTACTTCTGGCGCTGGTACCGCAACCAGATGCAGACGATTCCTGTCGAATGGGAAACCGACAACGAGATGCAGACCATGACCTCCAACAAGACCCTGTATGCCGGGTGGTTTACCCCGCGGTATACCACCTCTTATGTCCTCAACGGCGGCACCTGGGCGGACAGCATCGACTACACCCTGACCACCAGCCAGACCCAGGATGGTTATACGGTCTACATCTATTATCCCCATCAGGCTGAAGCGGAGAATGCCCCCCTCTATTGGTACATCCAAAGCAAGGACAATGACCGGCTCTTTGTGGATACTCTGTATGTTTGCGAAGTAGGGGATGTGGCCCACAAGGATGACACAGGGGCCCACTGGGAGCTGAATGAGAGCCTTACGGTTGAGGAAATGCTGAAAGAGAGCAGCGAGGATTTTCAGGGAACCCGCCTGGTGGACCACTATTACTGCTACATGGGCGCAGGGCCCGAGTATAACCACGACTACTACGTCAACATCAACGCCGCTGTCAATACGGTGTTGGAGGAGCCGACAGCGCCTGTCCGCACAGGCTACACCTTCAGCGGCTGGTTCTACTTTGATGATGAACCCACATCCGGGACCAAGACTTACCTGAAGGACGTGCTGACCGGAACCCAGAGCCTGGCCTCTTATGGAGATGGCTACGTGTATCTCAATCATGTGGGAGATGCCTTTCTGCTGCACGAGGATGAGAACGGCGAGCTGTTTTACTACCCGGAGCAGACCGGTTATCGCTTTAGCTACGCCAACGACGCTTCCGTCGTTGTCCGCGACCTGCAGCTTTACGCTGCCTGGGAACCTAAGGGGGACGCAAAAGCCTTTGTGTACCATTTGGTGGAAAAAAGTGAAGTGGAAAACACAATAACCAGCTTTACCCCTAAGGGCGGGAGCCCAATTACAATAAACGATACTACCACTACCACCGTCGCCATCGGCGGCACAGAGTATTATATCCTGTCCACGGAAGAACTGGCCAGCCTGTACACTGGCAGCACTTATACCCAGACAGCCTGGGAATACTGCACAGACAGCAGTGGGATGAAGTGGCTGCCCGTTCAGGCCGACATTGAGCTGGAGGTGGACGCTCGAACCCAGACGGTGACAGAGGATAATCTGGCGACGGTCACCGGAAATACCTACCGAATTGAACAATCGGATGGGACGTACATCTACTACGCCTTTTTTGTTTACAACTCCACAGATGAAGTCATTTACAACGTATATGCCATCGACCTGTCGGTGGCGGTAGCAGAAGGCGTGCTGGGCTCCTATCAGGACACCTTCGACCGCTCTTTCCAGGTGGATACCACGGCTCCCTATTTCCTGAGCGTGGAGCAGAAGTCGATGAAAGCAGAAGAGATTGAAACCACACTGGTGGTGGAGAATGCCCCATCCGTCAGCGGTTACTCTGTCTATCAGGATTGGAGCCAGGTGCTCCAGCTCCAGACGGATGCGTCCGCCAACAATATTTTCTTTTACTATGTTCGGGACAATGCCAGAATCAGCTATTCCATCACCTATTACCCGATGGTAGACGGCAGCTACTCGCCGGAAAATACGGTGACCATCAGCAACATCCCCGCCGTAACCGGTGAGATCATCTCTCTGACCGATATGGCGTCCACCTATGACCGGCTGGTGACCATGGCTCAAACCTACAGCGGGTATGCTGACAGCGCCAACCAGGCCCAGAAAGCTTTGTATGACCGGTACAAGGATATGACCATCACCTGGAAGCAAAACGGGACAAGCACCAGTTTTACGGTGGATACAGGCAACCAGGACACACTGGACCTTTCAGCCATCGCTGATTTCCATTTGGACTACTATGTGGACGGCTGGTCTCCCACGGGCGGCAGCCTGGTGGTGTCGGCCGGTACGAAAGTCGAGGTGTATCTGGCTTCGGCCCAGCTGATCGTACAGAAAGTGGACACCAGCAAGATTCCTCTGGCGGGCGCGGAGTTCCAACTGGAGCGGCTCGTAGAGCGCGCTGACGGCTCCATTTCCTATGGCGGTAAAAACTATGAATTGGACACTACTTTTGAGGCTGTGACAGCCAACTCCGGCGAAGACGGAAAAGCCGTCTTTTATAATCTGAGCGCCAGGGTGTTTGAAGGCGGAAAGGGATATCTGTACCGCCTGACTGAAACCAAAGCGCCCAAGGGATATAACTGTTTGGCGGAGCCTTTGTACGTTACCACGCCCTACACGGTGGAGGGAGAAACGCATTATTCCGTCACTTACACCGTGGTAAATACAGGCATTGCCTATCTGCCCGCCGCAGGGTTTTTTGGCGGTGTGTATACCACTATTTTCCTGGGCATCGGCCTTATGGCCGCTGCCGTGGGGGGAGGGATTCTTCTCAGGCAACGGAAATATTCTCGTTCATAGTTCGAAGAGGGCAATGCGTTGCCCTCTGGAAACAAAGGAACAAGACAATCTGAAATTAGGAGAGAGTGAGAAATCATCATGAAGTTAACGATTGTAAAGCGGCTTTTGGCCACAGCTCTGACGTTGGCGATGACTGTAGGCGTGCTGGGCACCAGTGTAATGGCGGCCGGCACCGTAAATGAAGTGAAGGAAAAGACCGGAGAAAATGGCAGCATTGTGGTCACGGTCTACGACCAGAATCCTGGGGATGCGGGCACCGGGGCTCAGATCAGCGACCTGAGCAGCCCCGTGGACGGCGTGGGCATCAACGCCCTGCGTATCGGTTCCGTGGTGGAACTGACCAGCACCGATGGGAACGGCACCGTTTCCACCCAGGTGGCCTTTGGGTTGACGGACACTTATACCCGATTGCTGGGGCTGAATACCGAAAGCGCCATTGCCAGCCAAGATGGCACTTTCTACTTTGCTCCCACTGCGGTGCAACGTGCACTGAGCACTGCAAATGAAAACACCAGCACAGAAGAGAATGCAGTAACGCAGGCTACCATTGAGGCATATTTGGATAACCCTGCTCATGGAGCAACCAACAGCGTCACTGGCGATGACGGCGTTGCCACCTTTGGCAATCTGGACTATGGTCTCTATCTGCTGGCCAAGAGCGCTTTGCCCTCCGACGCCACCACCGATCTGGTGCCCTTCCTGGTGTCTGTGCCCATGTATGTGGAGAGCGAGAGCGGCGGTAACTGGACTTCCACCGTCTATGCCTATCCCAAGGTGCGTACCGCAGATATTACCATCAGCAAAACTGTGGATGATCAGGACAGTACTACCTATGCGAATGGAGATATCTATGTCAATGCCGGCCAGACTTTGAAGTACACGGTGACCACTACCATTCCGGCGGCAGCCACCGGAAACGGCTCCGCCAACGAATTTACCAGCTTTGTGATTACCGATACCAATGCCGGAAACACGTTGGATATTGACCAGAGCACTGTGGAAGTGATGTTGAATGGCACTACACTTACCTTGACAGAGGATTACACGGTTGTTTATCCCGGTTCTCAAGAGGGCAGCAGCGTCCTCACCATCACCCTGACAGATACCGCAACTACCGGCGACCTGGCGGAGCTGAATAAAGACTTGAGCAGCCAGCAAACCATCACCCTTACTTACGATGCCACCGTGGCCACCGATGTGACCTTCTCTTCCAAACTCACCAACGCCGCAAAAGCTACCTATCAGCGTTCCGGTATGGCTGAAGCTGCGGATACCAATACAGCTGCTGTTGAGCTGTATACCTACGGCATCGACCTGACCAAGACCCTGTCGGATACCAATGATGATATTGATGCCGAGACCATTACATTCGCCCTTTACAGTGATGAGACTTGTACCACACAGATTCCTGTTGCACTTGGCACTGACCCCACCGGCGGCTACTGGGCGGCAGCCACTGGCACCGACTCTGCAACTATGTATGTAGACACCGAGGGCAAGCTGAATCTCTACGGCTTGGAGCCGGGCACGTATTACCTCTCCGAAACCGCTACCATGGACGGCTATACCCGGTTGGATGCGCCGATTACCATCATCATTACGGGCGTTGACGGTACAGCCACCGCCACAGTCAACGGGGCTAACGCCCAGGTAACTGACGGTGTCGTGTATCTCTCTGTGGAGAACACCAAGAACGAGTTGGGCTTCACTCTGCCCCAGACCGGCGGCACAGGGACACTGGTGGTCACCGCCATTGGCCTCGGCATGCTGTGTGCAGGTGTGATTCTGCTGGTGGTCTACCGCAGAAAAGGACGGGCGGATTCCTGATTCCATTTACCGGAAGGAGCCGCAAGGAGGGGTGTGTTTGATACCCTTCTTTCGGCGGTGAACCAGCATGAAACGATTTACTCTTTCCCTGCTCATTATTTTCCTCTTTTTGGCAGGGGTCGCCACGGTCATTTATCCAATGGCCAGCAATCTTTTTTACGAGAAAAACCAATCCCATGTTCTGGAAGAGTATGATGAAACCATGGAGCAGTTAGCTCAGGAAGAACTGGATCAGGAACGTCAGGCAGCGCAGGAGTACAACCGAAGCCTGCTGGAAAGTGAGGCATTCCTCACTGACCCCTTTGACCCGGAGCTTGTGCTGGACCCTACGGTGGAACCTTACGCCAGTCTTCTGAACCTGGAGGGCAATGGTATCATGGGCTATGTGGAAATCCCCAAGATTTCCGTGAATCTGCCCATCTATCACGGAACCACGGCACAGGTGCTGGAACAGGGAATCGGGCATCTGCAAAATACCTCTCTCCCCGTAGGAGGGGAGAGCACCCATTCGGTGCTTACCGGACATACGGGACTGGCAGGAAAACGACTGTTCACCGATTTGTCCCAGCTGGAGGAGGGAAACCTTTTCTATCTCCATGTGTTGGGGGAAACCCTGGCCTACCAGGTGGAGGCAATTTACATTGTGGAGCCGGATCAGACAGAACATCTGGTGGTGGAGACCGGCCGGGATTTGGTGACCCTGGTTACCTGTCATCCCTACGGAATCAACACCCACCGGCTGTTGGTGCAGGGAACGCGCATCCCGTATGAGGTCGCGTTGGCACAGCAGGTTCAGGAAGATGTTCCGCAGGAAACCAGTGTATGGGAAAAAGAATACTACAAAGCCATTCTGATCTGTCTGGCAATTTATATTCCGCTGACCGTGACGGTAGTCCTCCTGGTGTCGAGACGAAGAAAACAGGCGGATAAAGAATTAACCGCAGAAACGACAGATCCTGATTGAGCGGATAAAAGGAGAAACGCACCTGTGTTTCAGCTTTAGGGCTGAGATGCAGGTGCGTTCTGTTCTTTATGTCTGTCTACAGGTGGCAGAGAAAGCTGCGGGATTCCCTGCTGGAGGCGCGGGAACTGCCGCAGCCTGTGTTGTCAGCTTTGGCGCAAAGTCAACCCCGGCTTAGCCGAGGGACCTTGATTGTGAAAATTTGCAAAAGTTTGGTATGATGTGAAAACGAGGGAACTGTGGTTGCCTGACATCAGACTGATGTTGCCGCAGGACAGTGCGGCAGCCAGCGAAGAAGTGTGCCGTGTCGACAACAATCTGTGTCTCGGAGCGGTGCAGGGAGTGCGGTACCGCGACGAAGTCTATTTGCTGCCTCCGTTTGCACTGGTGCGGGCATTTTGGAGTACAGAAGCAAGGCTGCTGACGATGATCGCACGCGGAGACGATTTGCGCAAAATGTATGACATCGAGATGGTCGACGAGAGCGTTGTTGTCACACCGCACGTGCGCATCGCGGACAGGACGCTCAAAATGCTGATTCAGTACAACGGCGATCCCAATCTGAGATTGATGCTGCATGAAATGGTATCGCACCTTGCAGTGGGCGACTGTACGTCCGATCTGTGGATTCCGGACGTGAGCGGAAAGCTGATTTGCAAGATGATCACGGTGGGAGGATATCACATCCTGCTCGACGCAGATGCCGCAGAGCTGCCTGTCACATATCCGGATATCAAGCGTGTGCGTCAGCAGCGCGACAAAAATAAAATCGTGCTCCCGCCCGCGGACAAGCCGTTGCTGCGCACGCCGAAAGTGGATCTTTTGGCAGAGTCGGCGACGGAGGCGCACCGGTGCACGGCCCTGCACCAGAAACAGATGCCCGCGCCGCGCTTCAGCGATAAAATATCCTAATGTAGGAAAATAGAACTACATTAGGGGGGCTTACTATGTCTGGGAAAAAAGGGATGAAAAAGTATCCGTTAGGGGTACGAGAAGAAGCGGTGTCACGAATCCACGCAGGAGAAAGCCAACGTGCATTGAGTCGAGAGTATGAAATCAGTCGGCGGGCCATACAGTGTTGGCTAAAGGAGAAAACCCTAATGGCTCAAAAGAATCATACCACAAATCTGACCGAATTGCTACTGCAATGCGTGGCACAGCCGGGATCCCATGCTGAGTATGCTGGAATGGCTGTGCAGCCAGCTCATGGAGGCCGGAGTAAGCCAGCAGCTGGGGGCGGAGAAAAGCGAGCGCTCCGAAAGCCGTAGTGGATATCGCTGTGGCTACCGGCCTCGCAGACTGGACACGCGGATGGGTACTATATATCTCATGGTGCCGAAGGTGCGGCACGGCGGCTACATCCCGTTCTTTGTTACGGAGCGCAAACGCAGTGAGGCGGCACTGGTCCAAGTAGTGCAGGAGGCTTTTGTACAAGGCGTATCCACGCGGAAGATGGAAAAGCTGGCCAAGAGTCTGGGAATTGAGAGCTTGTCCTGCAGTCAGGTCAGTGAGATGACAAAGGGGCTGAATGAACAGGTAAAAGCTTTCCGCAGCCGCTCTCTTTCCCAAAGCAGTTATCCCATTTTGTGAGTGGATGCTCTGTACGAAAAAGTTCGTATGGACGGCAGAATTGTAAGTATGGCGGTACTGGTGGTTTGCGGCGTGAATGAACACGGCCAGCGAGACATTCGGGCAATAGAACCCATGTTGGAAGAGTCGGAAGAAGCATAGCTTCAGCTTTTCCGAGGATTGCAGGAGCGGGGACTTCGCACTCCAAAATAGGTTGTTTCAGATGCACACGCCGGGCTTGTTGCGGCTATCCGCAAAGGCTTTCCGGGGGCAAGCTGGCAACGGTGTAAGGTACATTTCATGCGCAATATTCTGGCACATATTCCGCACAAAGACAAAGCTACCTTTGCCCAGAACCTCAAAACCATCTGGCTGGCTCCCACCAGAGAGCAGGCTCGCAGGCTGGCTGAAGAAATCTGCCGGCAGTACGAGCATCGCTTTCCCAAAGCCGTCCGCTGCCTAGAAGAAGGTTTGGAGGACTCTCTGTCGTTTTATGCTTTTCCACAGTTGGATGCAAGAAAGATTTCTTCCACCAACGTGCTGGAACGACTGAATCGGGAGATCCGCCGTCGTACCGGTGTGGTAGGAATATTCCCCAGCGCAGACGCCTACACCAGGCTGGTTACCACATATCTCATGGAATACGCAGAAGATTGGTCTGCCTCCAGAGCGTACCTCAGCGAGCAGTCTGTTCAAGCCATGCTGCGACCGGTGGCTTAACTTTTTATTTTGCAGGAACCCTTTTTGCGAACAACACTTGACGCGGGCGGGATTTGCATAAGAAGAGTCGTCGTGAAAGAAAATCGAAGTTTTCTGACGAACAAAAACAAGATCCTCCCCCTCTCAAAGAGAAGGGGAGGATCTTTTACAAAGTCCTATTTTGTCAGCTACCTGTCTGGTCAAGCATCGTAAAATATTTTTTGTATTCGTGCAGGATGGCATTGCAATCGAATGTATAACGTGCGAGATGTAGTTCAATGATTCGGTGAGCTTCTTTTTTATCGCGACGAAGGATCGCAGAGGTCAGACGTTTATGATCTTCAACTATCTTTAAATCACGCACAGTGTTCAAAGACATGCTTCGCACACGATCAAAATGAATGCTGTATTCTTTCATCAACTGATACGCTTTCCGTTTGTCTGCAATAGTAAACAGTGTGCGGTGAAAAACATCATCCAACTCCAGCAGACGGTCGGACATACGATGTGCCAGATAAAACTCTTGTGTTTGCACATTGGCCTGAAGTTCTGTGCCGTTAGCTGGGGTAATGCGTTCGCAGCACAGATCGACTACTGCATACTCCAAGCATATACGGATAAATCGGCTTTCCTCCACTCGTTCCGGATCAATCAATGTGATGAAACTGCCCTTCTGTGGAATCACTTGCACAATCCCAGTGCGGGCCAGTGAATTGAGCGCTTCCCTCACAGGTGTGCGGGACAAACCGAACTCCTGAGCCAATTCGTTCTCGCTAACAAAACTACCCGGTTCAAGCGACAGGTCAACGATCTTTTCCCGCAGCACGCGCAGTGCATATTCGCGGCCGGTTTCGCTGGGTTCCCGCTCCACTTTGGCCATAAGCTCTCCTTCTCCGCGGTGCTACATGCCGCATTTTTATTGCCGACGATAGACAATCTCTCCGTCCACCACTGTCATTTCCACCTGTACATTCTTGATATTTTCCGGAGCAACGGCGTAAATATCCTGATCCAGCACAACCAAATCGGCGTATTTCCCCACTGCCAGCGAACCGCGTACCTGTTCTTCAAACGATGCATAAGCTGCCTCAATCGTGAACATGCGAACGGCTTCATCTACAGTGACGCCATTTTCCGGATACCATGGGGTGGCACCATTGTTGTCGCTGCGCGTTACAGCATGACAAATATTGGGCAAAATATCAAACTTTTCGACAGGACAGTCCGACCCACCGCACATATGCACACCCAAATCGCAGAACCGTCTCCAGTTATAACTTTGACGAGCCAGTTTGCTGCCTACACATTCGTCTACAATAAACATATCGTAACGAAGAAAAACCGGCTGCACATACGCGATAACGTTCAGCTGACGGAAACGATCCTGCAAATCGGCATCCATGATTTGACAGTGCAAAATACCGTGGCGCGGATCAACGCGCGGATATTCTTTCATCACAGCTTCATAGGCGTTCAGAACCATTTCGGCCGATGCATCACCAATGCAATGTACAGCAATCTGGCAGCCGTTCCTATGTGCCAGCGAGAATAGTTCCCGCAACGTCTCAGGTTGATATAGAGGAAGGCCACTCGTGCTAGGATCACACGCATAGGGCTGGCGGAGCGCCGCTGTGTGCGCACCGAGCGAACCGTCATTCACCACTTTGAATGGGCCGAGTTTATAATGCCCGTGGGTTTCGCCTGTGCGATGCCCCTGTGCCAGAAAACGTTGTAACTGCTCTTTAGTTGGCATTAGACACTGCTGGTATACACGAACCGGCATCTCGCCGGCATTTGCCAGTTCAATGTAGGCCTGCATCACCAATTCACGCGTGTCACGAGAGAATGCCTGAAAATCCTCCGAATGCACCTCAGTGATACCCTTTTCCGCTACGGCGTACATCGCCGTTTTTAACCAGCGTTTCAGTTCATCCAGTGACGGTACGGGAAAGTTTTCATAGATTTTATTCTGACTGTTCTCTTTGATAACACCATTTGGCGTGCCGTCCGGATAGAACTCCATATAAAGTTTCGTTCCCTCACGCTCGTCTATGAGACGCACTAACTCCATCGCGCGGGTGTTCAACACCGAGATGTGCCAACATGAACGCTGAATGCAAATGGGGTGATCGGAGCATATAGCGTCCAAATCGAAGCGCGTTGGCAGTTTTGGTACATCCCAGTGATCCTGATTGAAATTGGCACCGAATAGCCACTCGTTGCAGCAGGTTTCAGCGGCTCGACAACGCAGTTTTTCCGCCATTTCATCAAATGAAGTTACGGTGCTCAGATCAATGCGCTGTGTCATGCGATAGTAATCGATCAAATGCATATGAGTATCGGCAAAGCCGGGAAGTACATACCTGCCCTGTAAATCAATACGTTCGGCGTTTGGCGCGGCGCGGCGCAATACTTCTTCGTTTGTGCCGAGATACAAAATCACACCATCTTTTTCTGCCAGCGCTTCACACTCAGGATAGGCTTTTTCCAGAGTTCGAATGTGACCATTGTAGAATACTCTCTCCATACGTCACTCCTCCTTTGCCGTGCTTTCGCTCTGATGAGATGTAATCTTATTGTTCTTCTTTGCAAAATAAAAATAGCTCAGTGCGCCCGCCAGCATAATAACAACACTGATCACACAGATGATGGGATCTTCCATCACGCTATTTGCCATCAAGCCAATGTTGGCCAACAGCGCCAAAATAACGGTAAACGGATATCCCCATACTTTGTACGGACGGTTCATATCCGGGAACTTTTTGCGATAGGCAAACACGGCCGATACACACAACACGATCAGAATCTGTCCGGCGAATACCACCAGTGAAGTCAGTTGATCTAGGCTGCGCAAGAAAATAAAAAGAATGCAGATCACCATTTGCAGAAGCAGTGAAGCAGTAGGAATACCGTATTTTGGATGCAGCTTTTTATACGAGCGGAAGAACATGCCGTCGGCCGCCATAGAGTAATACACGCGCGAGAAAGTGAGAACCATGCCATTAAGGCTACTGATCATTGCAATCACCATTGCTAACGTAACGACGACGCCACCGACTTCGCCCATTAGGCGATCGGCAACCACAGTGCCGAGATACAGTTCGCCGCTGTTGATTAGGGAGACGATCTCTTCGTGTGGGAGTACACGATAAATGGCGAAATTAAACAGAGTGTACAACACGGTGATGGCGCCAATGCCGGCGATGATTGCCAGCGGCAGATTACGTCCGGGATTGCGTACTTCTTCAGCTACTGAGTTCAGATTGACCCAGCCGTCATATGCCCACAGAGCCGCAACTACGGCAAATGAAACCATGCCAATCATCGAGCCAACCGAGGCCGTTGTGCCATCGGCGGGCGTAAAGGTGATTTCCGGAGTTACTTTGCCAAAGATCAACGCGCCAAACATGATGATCGCCAGTGGAATCAACTTTGCAGCCATGGAAACATTGGCCAACAACGCGCCCAATTTGACGCCGAACAGATTGATGACTGTGAACAGAATGACCAGCCCTGCGGCAATAAGCTTGATTTGCAAATCGGTAAACTGGAAATAGCTGTTGATTGCAGTGGGAAGCGCGATTGCAATCGCGGCAATAGAACCCGGACCGCTCAAAAAGCAACTAATGATGCCGCTGATATAACCCCATACCGGATGATATGCACGCTCGATGTATACGCGCATACCGCCAGCGCGCGGCTCACATGCACCCAATTCAGCAAAACACAGGCCACCCAGTAAACACACGATACCGCCCAGCACCCAGCTTAAAAGCGACAGCCCTAAACTCATATGTGTACGCTGCAGTACATAGGAACCAACATAGAAAATACCGGATCCGATCATAATGCCGCCGATAATGCTGATGCCGCCGAATACGCCAATCTCTTTTTTGAATTCGCCCTGTTGCTCACTGTGCGGTTGCTGATTCGTTTTCATGCACAATACCTCCCTATGTCCAATATAAACGGTTGTGGGATGCACTGATCAGGCGCATTCGTTTTTCTAGTATACTAGTAATCCCATGGCTTCAGTATAGCACGATCCACACATTATTGCTATATATTTTTACAACAATTAACAAAAATGTTCTTTTATACATATTTTATTTGTGCTTATTGACAAAATTATAAGGAGCGATATTTTCTTTTTGAGCCCCTGAATTTAATATCTTTTGATTTGTTACAACAATTATCCATCCTGGGAATGATCACTTTTCAATTAAAATTGAAAAACAAAACCTTTTCATCCCAATCCGTTGGCAACAAAACTCCTATTACTATTTTTTTAAATTGTTTTCCTTATTTGTTGGCGTCTTGTATATCAGCGAAAAATCCAACGTGATGTGTAAACAAATATAAATTCATCTATACTTGTGGTGATAGAATAAAAAGCCGCAGGAGACTCTGCGCTTTCCGCTGTATTGGCGTCAGAAGATTGCGACCATATTTGTCGGGAGTATTAAACCAATTTCAGTCGGCGAAACTCATAGCCTGTAGAAGAAACAAAAGAATGCCAACTGGTACTCGTAAATTAGTTATTCTCTTGTTGTTATCAGCTCAACCGCAGATATCTTCCCAGTTTGCAAAGAAATTGTCTCCAGTTTTTTCTTCAAAAAGTTTTGCCACGCAGTTTAAATACAGCGATATCGTCGAAGATGAGGTTTCAGCATGCACAGCAAGATGGCGCCTCCCTCGAAATACTCACGAGAGAGAGTAGGAGAGGTTGTTGCTGGTGAAGAGAATATTGATATGTCGCTAGTCAATCACGTCAAAGAACAGCCGGATATTCTTCTTGTCATCAGAGGCACAGTGACCGATCTCGTCAATGATCAGGCAAGAGGGGCACACAAGACCGGTGAGACAGGAATCGATCTTCCCGGAACGCCTGGCTGCTTTGAATCGGCCACGGAGCTCAGATACCTTTTTAAAGGAGCGTCGGTAGTGGCTTTATCTTTTCCGACTGAAAGTGGACGACGAGAACGACGTCAGCACGGAGTTCACGGTGTGGCCGACGGGTACGCGCATCGACGTGGTCGTGAGCAACGAGACGGG
>CALXBO010000015.1 GCA_944386565.1 uncultured Ruthenibacterium sp.
GAACTCGAACTGAAATACGGGTGCAACCCGAACCAGAAGCCCGCGCGCATCTTTATGGCCGAGGGCGAACTGCCGGTGGAAGTGCTCAACGGCAAACCCGGCTATATCAACTTTCTCGACGCGCTGAACTCGTGGCAGCTCGTGAAGGAGCTGCGCGAGGCCACCGGCCTGCCCGCCGCGGCGTCGTTCAAGCACGTCTCGCCCGCGGGCGCGGCGCTCGGCCTGCCGCTCACGGACGCGATGAAGAAAATGTACTTCGTCGAGGGCCTTGAGCTGTCGCCCCTCGCGTGCGCCTATGCCCGCGCGCGCGGCGCGGACCGCATGTCCTCGTTCGGCGACTGGATCGCCCTGTCCGACGTGTGCGACGAATCGACCGCGCGCGTCATCCAGCACGAGGTGACGGACGGCGTCATCGCCCCGGGCTACACCGACGAGGCGCTCGCCATCCTCAAATCGAAGCGCAAGGGCAACTACAACATCGTGAAGATCGACCCCGCCTACAAGCCCGCGCCCATCGAGCACAAGGACGTGTACGGCATCACGTTCGAGCAGGGCCGCAACGAGGCGAAGTTCGGCGAGGAGACGTTCGCGAACATCGTCACGAAGAACAAGGAGCTCTCTGCCGAGCAGAAGCGCGACCTCATCCTCTGCCTCATCACGCTGAAATACACGCAGTCCAACTCCGTGTGCTACGCCGAGGGCGGCCAGGTCATCGGCGTGGGCGCGGGCCAGCAGAGCCGCATCCACTGCACGCGCCTCGCGGGCAACAAGGCCGACCTGTGGCACCTGCGCCAGCACCCGCGCGTGCTCGGCCTGCCGTTCCGCGACGACATTTCCCGCCCGAACCGCGACAACGCCATCGACGTGTTCCTCTCCGACGAGGAGTGGGAGGACGTGGCCGGCGACAATGTCTGGGCCGAGACGTTCACCGAGCAGCCGACGCCGCTCACGCGCGAGGAAAAGCGCGCGTGGCTCGCGCAGTTCGACAAGGTCTGCCTCGGTTCCGACGCGTTCTTCCCGTTCGGCGACAACATCGAGCGCGCGCGCCGCTCCGGCGTCACCGCGATCGTCGAGCCGGGCGGCTCCATCCGCGACGAGCAGGTCATCGAGACGTGCGACAAGTACGGCATCGTGATGGCATTCAACGGCCTGCGCCTGTTCCATCACTAAAAAACACGCTCTCAAGGGGAGGCGCAAAGGCTCCCCTTTGAGGGGAGCTGTCACGGCGTGAGCCGTGGCTGAGGGGTGGCGGCAGAGCGCGGCCATCCGCACCTGACTGCGAAGCCTCTCTCAAATCACAACTCACCGTCCGAAAAGGAGAACGCCATGCGCAAAACCGTGCCTTATGTCCTCTTCGCCGTGTCCCTGTGCGCGCTGTTTGCGGCGTGCGCCGCGGCCGGCGCCGACGTGTGGCTCATCGGATGCGCCGTGCGCGCGGCGGGCGTGTGGCTGTTCGGGCTGTGGTGCGCGGGCTTTTTCCCGCGTGAGCTCCGCCTTGCCGCCGCCGCTGTGTGCAGCGTCGGCGCGCTGGCGCTCGTCACGCTCGCCGCATCTGCGACGGGCGTGCACGGCCTTGTGTGGTGGCTGTTCCTTTTTGGGGTCATCCTCTGGGGCTGCAGCGCCGCAAAGCGGGGAGAGCGCATCGTGCCGCCGTGGCTCTGTGCCGTGTGCGGCGCGCTCATCCTGCTCGCGTGCTGCGTGACGGTCCTTCCGAACGCGCAGCCCGGGGCGCAGCCGGTCGTGCCGAACCACGACCTTCTGTGGAATGCGGGCAACGCCGAGGCGTTTCTGCACGGATTCCCCCCGCAGGACCTGCGCTTTTCGGGCTATACGCTCACCTATCACTGGCTGACGGAGCTTCTCGCGGCCGGGTTCTCGATGCTGTCCGGCGTGCCGTGCTACGACATTCTGGCCTATTTCCTGCCGCCCGTGATGCTCTGCGTGCTCGCGTGCGCGCTGGCGGGCCTTGCGCGCGTGCTCTTTTCCGGCCCGCACGCCGCAAAACAGACGGCGCTCTTGTTCGCGCTGACGTTTTTCGGCGGCTGCGCCGGGCTGTGGAAAGTCTTCTCCCACGGCGAGAGCCCGTTCGGGAACAGCATCCTGACGCATCTTTACACGAACGTCAACGCCGTCGCCACAGGCGCGGCGCTGCTGGCGGCGCTCTTCGCCGCCGTGTGCGCGTATGAGAAAACGCGCTCAAAGCGCACCGCCGCGCTGGCGCTCGTCTCGCTCGCGCTGCTGTGCGCCGCCAAAGGGCCGGCGGGCGGCATCGCCGCGCTGGCGCTCGTCTGCGCCGCCGCGCTGCGATTGGTGCTGCACCGGGACAAAGCCGCAGCGGCGGACTTCGCGCTCGCGCTCGGCGGTCTCGCCGTGTTCGGCCTTGTGTATCTGTGGCTCTTTTCCGCGGGCGCGGGGTCGAGCGTGGAATTTTCCGTCCACACGACGCTCGAGCGTCTGTGGTTCAAAAACATCCTCGCGCGGCTGAAAGCCGAGAGCGGCCTTGTCTGGACGGTCTCGCTTCCTTTCTTCATGCTGCTGAACACGCTGTGCTTCGCGCCCTTTGCGTGCACGGCGGCGCTTTTTGGCGGCGTGCGCGCGCTGGCCAAACCGAAACAGCTGTCTCTTGTGCACCTCGCACTGCTCGCGGGGACGGCGGGCGGCTTCGCCGCGTTCTTCCTGTTTGAGCACGAGTCGTACAGTCAGGTGTACTTTGCATTCACGGGGCTCTTTTGTGCCAACGCGCTCGCCGCGCAGTACTCAGAGATCCTGTTTGCCCGCCGCGCGCCGAAGCCGGTGCGCGCTCTCGCGTGGCTGCTGTGCGCCGTGAGCCTTTTCTCGGGCGCGGCGCAGCTGTGGTGCGCCGCACAGCCAAAGAGCGGTGAAAACCGCCTGCTTCTCTCGGAAAACGACGAAGAAGCGGCCGATTCCCTGCGCATCGCGCTTGCAAACGGCGGCCTTTTCATCACGAACCGCATTCACACCGGCGCGGCGCTCGAGGGGCTTTCCAACGTCTATTCGGGCCTTTCGGGGTGCGCGTCGTACCTCGAGGGCTTCAAGTACGCCATCTCGAACCTCGGCGCGACGGGGGAGGAAGTCGCCGCGCGCGTCGAGGCCGTGCGCGCCGTGTTTGCGGCCGAGACGGCCGAACAGGCGCGCGACGCGCTGCCCGAGGGCGTCAAAGCCGTCGTCGTGAGCCTTCCGGCGGCGGAACAACAATGGGATATTCTGGAGGACGCGCCGCACGGCGCGGTCTACCGGGGCGAGGAGGCCGGGGGCTTCTTCGTCGCATATGAAAATGAGGACGTCATCATCTATCTTGCGCGGTGACGCGCGAAACGGAGGAGTAACCATGAAAGTTCTTGTTGTGGGCGGCGGCGGCCGCGAGCACGCCATCATCAAAAAACTGGCCGAGAGCGCGGACGTCACGTCCATCCTCTGCGCGCCGGGCAACGGCGGCATCGCGGCGGACGCCGAGTGCGTGCCCGTCAAGGCCACGGACGTCGAAGCCATGGTCGCGCTCGCGAAGGAGCGCGCGGTCGACTACGTCGTCGTCGCGCCCGACGATCCCCTCGCGCTCGGCATGGTGGACGCGCTCGCCGAGGCGGGCATCCCCGCGTTCGGCCCCACGAAAGCCGCCGCGCGCATCGAGGCGAGCAAGGTCTTCTCGAAGGACCTCATGCGCAAGTATGGCATCCCGACCGCCGAGTATGAGACGTTCGACGACGCGGACAAAGCCCGCGCCTACATCACCGCGCGCGGCAAATACCCCGTCGTCGTCAAGGCCGACGGCCTTGCGCTCGGCAAGGGCGTTCTCATCTGCGAGGACGAAGCCGCCGCGCTCGACGCCGTGAAGAACATCATGGAGGACCGCGCGTTCGGCGCGTCCGGCAGCCGCGTCGTGGTCGAGGAGTTCCTCACCGGCCCCGAGGTGTCCGTCCTGAGCTTCACGGACGGCGAGACGGTCGTGCCGATGGTCTCGAGCATGGACCACAAGCGCGCCCTCGACGGCGACGAGGGCCTCAACACCGGCGGCATGGGAACCATCGCGCCGAACCCCTATTACACGAAAGACATCGCGGACGAGTGCATGGAGAAGATCTTCCTGCCCACCATCCGCGCGATGAAGGCCGAGGGCTGTCCGTTCAAGGGATGCCTCTATTTCGGCCTGATGCTCACGCCCGACGGGGCGAAGGTCATCGAGTACAACTGCCGCTTCGGCGACCCCGAGACGCAGGTGGTTCTGCCGCTTCTGGAAAGCGACCTCTTCGCCGTCATGCGCGCCGTCACGGACGGCCGTCTCGCCGATGTGCCCGTCGTGTTCGGCAAAGGCGCGGCCGCGTGCGTCGTGCTCGCGTCGGGCGGGTATCCGCAGAAATACGCCACCGGCAAGCCCATCTCCGGCCTCGAAGAAGCGGAGAAAACGGCGTGCGTCTACCACGCGGGCACAAAGCTCGAAGACGGGCAGATCGTCACGTCCGGCGGGCGCGTGCTCGGCGTCACGGCCACGGCGGAAACGCTCGCCGAAGCCGTCGACAAGGCCTACGCCGCCGCCGGCTGCATCGCATTCGAGGGCGCGCACATGCGCCGCGACATCGGCCGCCGCGCGCTGGCCGCACTGAAGTAAGGAGGAGCACAAATGGTCTACCGCATCTATGTGGAAAAGCGCCCGGAGCACGCCGTTGAGGCGAAGGGCATCCTGCACGAGATCCGTGAACTGCTCGGCATCAAGAGCATCACCGGCCTGCGTCTTCTGAACCGCTATGACGTCGAGGGCATCAGCAAGGAGCTGTTCGAGCAGTGCGTGCCCGTCGTGTTCAGCGAGCCGCAGCTCGACGACGTGTACACCGCCATCCCGGACGGCGCCGCGGAGGTGTTCGCCATCGAATACCTGCCCGGCCAGTTCGACCAGCGCGCCGCGTCCGCCGCGGAGTGCGTCGGCCTTGTGAGCGCGGGCGAGCCGCCCCGCGTCGCCACCGCGCGCGTGTTCCTTCTGTACGGCACGCCGACGGCGGACGAAGTCGCGCAGGTGCAGCACTACCTTGTGAACCCGGTCGAAGCGCGCCTTGCGTCGCTCGACGAGAAAGAAACGCTCGAGATGCAGTACGCCCAGCCCGCCGATGTTGCGGTGCTCGAAGGCTTTCTGGAGCTCGACGAGCAGGGCCTGTCGGACTTCATCCGCGAGTACGGCCTTGCGATGGACGAGGGCGACATCGCGTTCTGCCAGGAGTATTTCAAATCCGAGCACCGCGCGCCGACGCTCACCGAGATCCGCATGATCGACACCTACTGGTCCGACCACTGCCGCCACACGACGTTCGGCACGATCCTCGACGAGGTCGAGATCGAGGACGACGCCGTGCGCGCCGCGTTCGACCGCTACCTCGCCATGCGCAAGGAGGTCTACGCCGGGCGCAAGGAGAAACCCATGTGCCTGATGGACCTCGGCACGATGGGCGGCAAGTACCTGAAGAAAAAGGGCGTGCTCAAAAACCTCGACGAATCCGACGAGATCAACGCGTGCAGCGTGAAGATCGATGTCGACGTGAACGGCGAGAAGCAGCCGTGGCTGCTGCTGTTCAAGAACGAGACGCACAACCACCCGACGGAGATCGAGCCGTTCGGCGGCGCGGCCACGTGCATCGGCGGCGCCATCCGCGACCCGCTCGCGAACCGCGGCTACGTGTACCAGGCGATGCGCGTCACCGGCGCGGGCGACCCGCTCGTGCCCGTCAAGGACACCATCCCCGGCAAGCTGCCGCAGCGCAAACTCGTGCAGACGGCGGCCGCGGGCTATTCCAGCTACGGCAACCAGATCGGCCTCGCCACCGGCATGGTGGATGAGCTGTACCACGAGGGCTACGTCGCCAAGCGCATGGAGATCGGCGCGGTCGTGGGCGCGGCCCCCGAGGAGAACGTGCGCCGCGAAGCGCCCGATCCCGGCGACGTCGTCATCCTGCTCGGCGGCCGCACGGGCCGCGACGGCTGCGGCGGCGCGACCGGTTCCTCCAAAGCGCACAAGCGCGAGAGCCTTGAGACGTGCGGCGCGGAAGTCCAGAAGGGCAACGCGCCCGTCGAGCGCAAATTGCAGCGCCTGTTCCGCACGAAAGAAGCCGTGCGCATGATCAAGCGCTGCAACGACTTCGGCGCGGGCGGCGTGTCTGTCGCCATCGGCGAGCTGGCCGACGGCCTTTCCATCGACCTCGACAAGGTGCCCAAAAAATACGACGGCCTCGACGGCACGGAACTCGCCATCTCCGAGAGCCAGGAGCGCATGGCGGTCGTCGTCGAAGCGAAGGACGCGGACGCGTTCATCGCCGCCGCGAACCGTGAGAACCTCGAGGCCACCGTCGTGGCCGAGGTCACCGAGTCTCCGCGCCTCGTGATGCGCTGGCGCGGCCAGGTCATCTGCGACATCGCGCGCGAGTTCCTCAACTCGAACGGCGCGGAAAAACACATGGACGTCGAAGTCCCGGCGCGCGAGGCGCATCAGCGCACCGCGCCCGAGGGCAAGTGGGAAGATGTGCTGACGGCGCACATGAGCCAGCTCAACACCTCCTCCCGCAAGGGCCTGTCCGAGCGGTTCGACTCCACCATCGGCGCGGGCACGGTGCTGATGCCGTTCGGCGGCAAACAGCAGCTCACGCCCATCCAGACGATGGTCGCGAAACTCCCCGTGCTCGGCGGCGAGACGACCACCTGCTCCGGCATGGCGTGGGGCTACAACCCCTTCATCGCGTGCGAGAGCCCGTACCACTCGGCGTACCTCGCGGTCGTCGAGAGCGTGACGAAGCTCGTCAGTGCGGGCTTCTCCGTGAAAAACGCCTACCTCACGTTCCAGGAATATTTCGAGCGCCTCGGCCGTGACCCGAAGCGCTGGGGCAAGCCGTTCGCGGCGCTGCTCGGCGCGCTCGACGCGCAGCGCGACCTCGGCGTCGCGGCCATCGGCGGCAAGGACTCCATGTCCGGCTCGTTCGAGGACCTCGACGTGCCGCCCACGCTCGTGAGCTTCGCCATCGCGGCGGGCGACGTGGACAACGTCGTCAGCCCCGAGTTCAAGCTGCCCGGCTCGAAGGTCGTTCTGCTTGAGCCGGAGTACGACGGCCTGCTCCCGAAAGCGGAGAGCCTGCTCGCCGTGTATGAGACGGTCGAAAAGCTCATCCGCGAGAAAAAGGTGCTCAGCGCCGCGGCCGTCTCGTTCGGCGGTCTCGCGGAACTGCTCACGAAGCAGTGCCTCGGCAACCGCGTCGGCTTCAAGGCCGCGGACGATGTCACGCGCGACGAGCTGTTCGCCTACAAGTACGGCAGCTTTGTGCTCGAGCTCGACGGCGACGTTGAAATCGGCCGCGTGATCGGCGAGACGACGGGCCGCTACGAGTTCGCCGTCGGCGGCGAAGCCGCGTCGCTCGACGCGGTGCAGAAAGCGCACGAGGACAAGATGGAACCCGTGCTGCCGTACCACACGAATTCCGAGCCGCTCGAGACGGTGCAGCCCGTGACGCACATCGCCGCGTCCCGCGTCGCGCCGAAGATCGGCGTCGCGAAGCCGCGCGTCTTCATCCCGGTGTTCCCGGGCACGAACTGCGAGTACGACTCCGCCCGCGCGATGGAGCGCGCCGGGGCCGAGGCCGACATCTTCATCGTCAACAACCTCACGCCCGACCACGTGGCTGAGAGCGTGCGCGAGGCCGCAAAGCGCATCGCCGACAGCCAGATGATCTTCCTGCCGGGCGGATTCTCCGGCGGCGACGAGCCGGAGGGCAGCGCGAAATTCATCGCGGCGT
The DNA here is from genome assembly GCA_944386565.1 of uncultured Ruthenibacterium sp. GTDB lineage: Bacteria > Bacillota > Clostridia > Oscillospirales > Ruminococcaceae > Ruthenibacterium. The sequence continues at coordinate 7,782 of CALXBO010000015.1, forward strand.
TCTTCCGCAACCCGGCGCTCACCGACGCGGTGCACGACCTGCTCAAACACCGCGACGGCCTGATGCTCGGCATCTGCAACGGCTTCCAGGCGCTCATCAAGCTGGGCCTTGTGCCGTTCGGCGAGATCGTCAAGACGGATGCAAACTGCCCGACGCTGACGTTCAACACCATCGGCCGCCACCAGTCGATGCTCGTGCGCACGCGCGTTGCGTCGAACCTGTCGCCGTGGCTCGCGAAGACGAAGCCCGGCGAAGTGTACACCATCCCCGTCAGCCACGGCGAGGGCCGCTTCACCGCCAGCGCCGACGTGCTCGAGACGCTGCGCAAGAACGGCCAGATCGCCACGCAGTACGTCGATCTCGACGGCAAGCCGACGATGGACATCCGCTTCAACCCGAACGGCAGCGTGTGGGCCATCGAGGGCATCACCAGCCCCGACGGCCGCGTCTTCGGCAAGATGGGCCACTCCGAGCGCTCGGGCGCGGGGCTCTACAAGAACGTCGAGGGCAACAAGATCCAGCCGCTGTTCGAGGGCGGCGTCGACTACTTCCGCGTGTAAAAAAGGAGAATCACCATGCAGCACGACCGATACATTTCCCCCTTCGAGACGCGCTATGCCTCGAAGGAGATGCAGTACATCTTTTCCGAGGACAACAAGTTCCGCACGTGGCGCCGCCTGTGGATCGCTCTGGCCAAGGCCGAAAAAGAGCAGGGTCTTCCCATCACCGATGAGCAGATCGCCGAGCTCGAAGCCCACAGGGACGACATCAACTACGACGTGGCCGTCGCCCGCGAGAAGGAGTGCCGCCACGACGTGATGAGCCACGTCTACGCCTACGGCGTGCAGTGCCCGAACGCGAAGGGCTTCATCCACCTCGGCGCGACGAGCTGCTACGTCGGCGACAACACCGACGTCATCATCATGCGCGAAGCGCTCGACGTTGTGGAGCGCAAGCTCGTGAACGTCATCGCGCTGCTCGCGAAGTTCGCAGACCACTACAAGGACATGCCCGCGCTCGCGTACACGCACCTGCAGCCCGCGCAGCTCACCACCGTGGGCAAGCGCGCCACGCTGTGGCTCAACGAGCTGTGCATGGACCTCGACGAGATCCGCCACCGCCGCGACTCCCTCGCGCTGCTCGGCTCGAAGGGCACGACGGGCACGCAGGCGAGCTTCGTGGAGCTGTTCGAGGGCGATTCCGCGAAGATCAAGGCCGTGGAGGCGTCCATTGCCCGCGAGATGGGCTTCGACAAGGTCGTGCCCGTCTCCGGCCAGACGTATTCCCGCAAGGTGGACTACAACGTGCTGTCGTCGCTGGCGGGTCTGGCGCAGAGCGCGATGAAGTTCGGCAACGACATGCGCCTGCTCGCGAACTTCAAGGAGATGGAGGAGCCGTTCGAAAAGCAGCAGATCGGCTCGTCCGCGATGCCCTACAAGCGCAACCCGATGCGCTGCGAGCGCATCTGCGCGCTCGCGCGCTACGTGATGGTGGACGTGCTGAACCCGGCCTTCACGGCGGGCACGCAGTGGTTCGAGCGCACGCTCGACGACTCCGCCAACAAGCGCATCGCCGTCGCCGAGGCGTTCCTCGCGGCGGACGCCATCCTGAACATCCTGTTGAACGTGTGCGACGGTCTCGTCGTGTACCCGAAGGTCGTCCGCGCGCGCATCATGGCCGAGCTGCCGTTCATGGCCAGCGAGAACATCATGATGAGCGCCGTCAAGAAGGGCGGCGACCGTCAGGTGCTGCACGAGAAGCTGCGCGTCCACGCGATGGCCGCGGCGAAGGTCGTGAAGGAAGAGGGCGGCAAGAACGACCTCATCGAGCGCGTGTGCGCCGACCCCGACTTCGGCCTTGACTACGACGAGGTCGAAGCCATCCTCCGCCCGGAGGACTTCACCGGACGCAGCGCCGAGCAGGTGACGGAGTTCCTCGCGGACGTCGTCGCCCCCATCCTCGAGTCCCACAAGGACGTGCTGGGTGAGACCGCCGAGCTGTCCGTCTGATTCCGGAACAAAACAAAATCCCGGTGCATCCGATTCGGATGCACCGGGATTTTTCATATGCCGGGAAGATCAGAGCTTCATGCACACGTCCCACGCGCGCCAGATGACGGTGCGCAGGTTGCCGACGCCGTTCGCGTCGCCCACGATGTGCACGTGGCGCGAGGCCGGGACGAGGGGGCGCGGCTCGTAGCCCACGGAGAGGATCACGTCGTCGCACGCGACGTCGAAGTCCTTGCCGTCCTTGCCGCGCAGCGTCACGCCGTCCGCGCGGATCTCGCGCACGGACGTCTCAAGGTAGACGGGCGCTTTGTGCAGCGCCAGCGTCTCGCGCAGGAACGACGAGTTCGCAAGGCACACGCCGCGCACGGCGATGAGGTCGTTCTTCATCTCCACGATGGTGGGATGCTTGCCGCTGAGGATGAGGTCGTACGCGATCTCGCAGCCCGTCAGGCCGCCGCCGACGATCACCACGCGGTCGCCCACTTCGCGCCCGCGCAGAAATTCCGTGGCCTCGATGGCCTTTTCCGCGCCCGGAACGGGCAGGGAGCGCGGCGCAGCGCCCGTCGCAACGATCACTTCGTCCGCGCCGAGGGACGCAACGTCCTTCACTTCCGTATTCCTATGCACGGTCACATCGCTGCGCTCAATGGCGCGGCGGTACCACTCGATGAGCTCGCGGTCCTTCTCCTTGTAGGAGGGCGCGGCGGCCGGGATGAACACGCCGCCGAGCTCGTTGGTCTTCTCGTACAGGTCGACCTTGTGGCCGCGCGCCGCGAGCACGAGCGCCGACTCCATGCCGCCGATGCCGCCGCCGATGACGGCGATCTTCTTCGGATGGCCCGTTTTCACGATGCGGTATTTCTTCGACTGCATCGTCTGCGGGTTCAGCGCGCAGCGCGACATGAACAGCGCGTCGAACAGATCCTGATCGTTCGCGGAACCCTCGTGGTGCGCCATCGTGAAGCACGCGTTGTGGCAGCAGATGCACGGCTTGATGTCCTCGCAGCGGTCCTCCATCAGCTTTGTTACCCACGCGGGGTCGGTGAGGAACTGGCGCGCCACGCCCACCGCGTCGATGTCGCCCGCGCGCACGGCGGCCGCGCCGTCCTCCGGCGTCATGCGGCCCGCGCACACCACGGGAATGTCCACGAACTTCTTGATGTGCTTGACGTACTCGAGGTTGCAGTTCATCGGCATGTACGCGGGCGGGTGCGCCCAGTACCATGCGTCGTAGGTGCCGTTGTCGCAGTTGAGCATGTCGTAGCCCGCGTCCTGCAGGAACTTCGCGGCCTTTTCGGATTCCGCCATGTCGCGGCCCACCTCGACGAAGTCCGTCTCCTCGGGCAATGCACCCTGACGGAAGCCCTTCGTCTTCGAGACGACCGAGTAGCGCAGCGAGACGGGGAAGTCGTCGCCGCAGTCGCGCTTGATGGCCTTCACGATCTCGGCCGCGATGCGGTAGCGGTTCTCAAAACTGCCGCCGTACTCGTCCGTGCGCTGGTTCGTGTACTTCGTGGCGAACTGGTCGAGCGTGTAGCCCTCGTGCACGGCGTGCACCTCGATGCCGTCCACGCCCGCGTCCTTGCACATCTTTGCGGTCTTGGCGAACGCCTCCACCAGCTCGTGGATCTCCTCCACGGTGAACGGGCGGCTCATCACGCCGTCCGCCCAGCGGTTCGGCGTGGCGGACGCGCTCGCAAGGATGTAGTCCATGTTGAAGATGGGCTTGCCCAGCGTGCCGAGCACCTTGTTCTTCGTCATGGCCACCATCAGGTCGTTCACGGCCATCGCGCGGCCGAAGCCCGCGGTGATCTGGATGAACAGCTTCGCGCCCGTCTTGTGGAATTCCTCCATGTACTCTTTCAGCTTGCGGAACTTGCCGGGGTTCTGGTACAGCCAGCGCCCGCCCATCGGATCGCGGATGGGGGCGATGCCCGGCAGGATGAGGCCCACGTTGTTCTTCGCGCGCTCCAGAAGGAAGTTCGCGGCCTCCTTGTCAAAGTGGTTCGGCTCCATCCAGCCGAAGATGGACGTGCCGCCCATCGAGCACATCACGATGCGGTTCTTGATCTCCACATTGCCGATCTTCCACGGCGTGAAGAGTGCTTCGTATTCCTGTTTCATCGGTCCCTCCTTTAAGATTCGGCCGTCACAAGGCCGTTTTCACCGACGGTCAGCTTCATGCCGTCCTTCACATAGGCGAGGAACTCCTCGCCGAGGCTGTCCACGACGGGCATCTTTGCGTCCGTCCAGTTCGCCGCGAGGATCGCGCCCGACGCGGCCAGCGAGTCGATGGGTTTCGAGAACAGCATGCACGCGGGCTGCTTGCCCATCGCGCACGCCGTGTACAGCACCATGCCGCCCGTCGTCGAGCCGATGGTCTCCGGCAGGCACAGCGCCTTGCCGATCATCGGTTTCTTGTAGAGGTCGGCGTTGTTCTGGTCGCCGCATTTCACCTGCTTGTCGCCGAACATCAGCGCCATCTGGTAGCTCGCCAGCGTGTTGAACCCGCCGTGCGACACAAGCGCCTCGGCCGTCACGGTTCCGGGCGTGACGACGCGCCCCTGAAACGTCTTTGTCATCTCACTTGCCCTCCTTCGTGATCTTCGCGAGGATCTCGTCGTCCGAGTAGAAGCGCGCGCTCGTGTATGTGCGCAGCTTGTTCGACGACGTGATGACGGGCATCTTCTTCGAAAGCGGGTTGTTCATGTACATCAGCGGGCAGATGTAGCTCAGAATCACGCCCGTCGCCTTGAGGCGCGCGGCGTACTCCGTCTTTTCAAACTCGCGGATGACGCCCGGCGCGCTCGTGAACACCGTCGGGATGAGCACCTGTTTGTTGCCCGCCTCGCGCAGCGCCGTCTCCACGCGCACCGTCCAGTCCTTGAGCTGGTCGAGCGTCATGTGCGGGCAGCCCATGAAGCAGAGTTTCGGCTTCGCGTCGAGGTCTTTCCAGATGCAGGGGTAGCTGCTTTTCACGCGCTCGAGCTCCGCGTCGTCCACCACGTAGACGGGCGCGCTGTCGCGGATGAGCGCGTCGCCCATGTCCGCGGCCTCGGGCGTCATGCCCTCGATGTGGTACAGCCCCACCGAGCCGTTCGACGCGCACGCCGCGCCGAAATCTTTCAAGTACGCGCACGCGCGGCCGTCGAGCTCCTTGCCGAGCCACTTGTCCAGCCCGCGCACGAACGGCACTTTTTCGAGAACCTTCATGCCCACGGCCGAACCCAGCAGCTGCGCGTCCGGCAGCTTCGACGTGCGCACTTCCACCACCCAGTCGGCGCGGCGGCCGTCGTCGGTCAGAAGGCCGAACTCCGGCACGAACCCGGCGATGGAGCCCATCAGCTCGATGATGCCGGAGTTGCGGTTGCACCGCGCGCCCAGCACGCTGTTGGCGTACACCACGGCGGACGACTCCGCCCATGACAGCACCTCGCCGCGCTGCGGCACGTTGCCCGCCTCAGGCAGATAGCACGCGCAGGTGTACGCGTCCTCGCCCATCAGGCCGAGTTGGCGCAGCTGCTCCTCGTAGTGCTCCTGCTGGCTGTACATGAATTTGAACACGACGTTCTGCAAAAACGAAGAGGGCACGTTCTTGTCGAGCGGCCGGGGGTCGGCCGAGAACGGCTGTTTGCTCTTCGCGCCCGCGCGCAGAAGCTCGTCGTAGAGTTCGTACACCGGCTTCATCACGCCGATGCCGAAGCTGATGACGGTGTGGCCGTAGCGGCTCGTGACAGGCACCATGCGCTCGGCGCCGAACGCCTCGCCGTACATCACGAGCGTCTTGACGATCTTCGCCATCGTTGCGCCCTTTTCTCCGTCGAGCAGCGCCTGCTGCTCCTTGGTCAGAATCATCCTCACAACATCTCCTTTGCTCCGCCGCACAAAGCGGCGGGAGGTCAACTTCAGTATACTACATTTGCCCGCATAACACAAAGAAAACGCGCGGCGGGCAGAAAAAACGGCGGACGCAGAATGCGCCCGCCGTTGTGCGGTTCAGTCCTGTGAGTCGGACGCATCCGTCTCGGAATAAATTGCCCGGAACGCGTCTTCCACGCCCCGGCGTGTGTCACACAGGTGCTCTTCCGTCTGCGCGGCGATGCACGCGCACAGCACGTTTACAAGAGACACCGCCGCCGTGATCGTGTTGTAGAACAGCGGGTCGGCCGTGGCGCACGGCAGCGTCAGTGTGGCGCACTGTGCCGCGGGCGCGTCCGGCTGGTCGACGATGGCGGCGTAGGGCACGCCCCGGCTTTGCAGGTACGCGCCGATGCGCTCCATCTCCGGCGCGTGGCTCGGGAAGGAGATCAGCACGACGGCGTCCTCCGGCCGGGCCTGCGACAGCGACAGGAGGAGCTGCCCCTTGTCGGCAAAATCGAGCTGGACGGCGTTGTAGCCGAGGTAGTGCAGGCGCAGACGCAAAAAGTGCACGACCGGCACGGAGACGTCGTAGCCCAGCAGATAGATGCGGCTTGCCCCGCGCAGAAAGTCCGCCGCGCGGCGGAGCTGCTCCTCGGAGACTCCGGCGTACGTGGAGGACACCCCGGCCAGCTCGTTGTCCAGAAACGCGGAGTACAGGCCGTTTTTCTGGCGGCGCACCGTCTCCACGGCGCGCGCGATCTTCTCGTTCGGCGACAGGCGGCGCCGGATGTGGTGCTGCAGTTCGCGCTTGAGCCCGCTGAACCCGTCCACGCCCATGCGGCGCGCGAAGTTCATCATCGTCACTTCCGTCACGCCCACGGCTTCCGTCAGCTCTTTCAGCGACGCAAAGCACGCGTCGTCCGGCCGGGTCAGGATGTAGTCCGCGATCTTTTTCTGTGCGCGGCTCAGATTCGGATACTGCGTTCGGATGATCTCCAGAATGTCCATGGCGTCCTTCCTTTCCGGGGCGGCAAAACGGCTCGCGTCTGCCCGCACAACACGAATTTCTTCCCATATTATACCATAAAACGGGCGGAAGAGGGGATTCTTCCGCCCGGAGAGTCGGGTTCAGCCGTGATTTGCCTGCTTTGCGTAGCGCGCCACCAGGGCGACGAGCATTTCGGTGATCTTCTCGAGAGATTCCACCGGCACGCACTCGAAGCGGCCGTGGCAGTTGTGGCTGCCGGTGTTGAGGTTCGGACAGGGCAGACCCATGAACGACAGGCGCACGCCGTCCGTGCCGCCGCGGCAGGGCATCAGCACGGGCTCCACGCCCACGTCGCGCATCGCGGCCATCGCGTTCTCCACCAGTTCATAGTGCGGCTCGATGGCCTCGCGCATGTTGCGCATCGTGTCCTTCACTTCCATCGAGAACGTGCCTTCGCCGTACACGCCGTTCAGATACTCGCACGCGCGGCGCAGCCGCTCCTTGCGGCCCTCGAACTTGTCGGCCTCGAAATCGCTCACTTTATAGATGAGCTCGGCGCTCTCCACGTCGCCGCGGAATTCCGTCAGGTGATAGAAGCCCTCATACCCCTCGGTGTGGCTCGGCGTCTCGGCCGCGGGCAGCATATTCACGAGCTCAATGGCCATCAGCGCGGCATTCTTCATCTTGTTCTTGCCGCGGCCCGGATGGATGGACGTGCCCGCCACCGTGATGCGCGCCTCGGCCGAGTTCAGGTTCTCAAAGCTGATCTTGCCGAGGTCCGCGCCGTCCACCGTGTATGCGAGGCCGGCGCCGAAGCGCTCGATGTCAAAGCAGTCGGTGCCGTGGCCGATCTCCTCGTCCGGCGTGAAGCCCACGCAGATGTCGCCGTGCGGCAGTTCGGGGTGCTCTGCATAATATTCCAGCATGCCCATGATCTCCGTGATGCCGGACTTGTCGTCCGAGCCCAGAAGCGTCGTGCCGTCCGTCACCACAAGGCTGCCGCCCTTGTAGCGCTTGAGCTCGGGGTATTCCTCGATGCGCAGCGTGCAGCCGGTCTCCTCGTTCAGCACGATGTCGCCGCCGTCGTAGTTGCTCACAACGCGGGGGCGGATGTCCTTGCCGCTCAGGGCGGGGGAGGTGTCGAGGTGGGCGATGAAGCCGACGGCGGGCACGCCGGGCGTGTTGCCGGGCAGCTTTGCGTAGATGTGGCAGTGGTCGGTCAATTCAATGTCCTGTGCGCCGAGGGCTTCCAGCTCGCCGCAGACCATGCGCGCCAGATCGAACTGTCCGGGGGTGCTGGGGATGCATCCGGCGTCCGGATCGGACTGCGTGTCGACGGCCACATAGCTCAAAAGACGTTCCAAAGGGGCTTTCATGTGCATTCTCCTTACAACGGGTCGATGATATTAGTGTGTTGACTTTAAAACGGTGAACTGCATACAAATACAGTATAATCGTTTAATATTCAAAAATCTACATGATTTTACACGAAAAGGGGCTGTTTAAAACTTCTCAATTTGACAATTTCCCTAAATTTCATAAAAAATTCATAAATATATTGACATATCCCTGAGACTGTTGTAATGTAAATGCATTAAAACTTATCAGCGCATTACTGCGATAAAGCGGATTGCCCGCTTTGATCGGCAAAGCCTGGGAGCGGCTTTGCTACTATATAAAAGGAAGGGAATGGGAAACATGAAACTGATGAAACGAGTGCTGGCCATCGCGATGGCCGCTGCGATGGCACTGACGACGCTGACGGCGTGTGCGCCGCCCAGCGCGGAGGGAAGCGGCGAAGGGGAGAAGGTGCTGCGCTTCGCCACCACGACGGAGCCGACTTCGCTCGACCCGCAGCTTGGCAGCGGCACGTGGATCACCAACGTGACCGGCGCGATCTTTGAGGGCCTGGTCCGCCGCTACAACGGCGAGATCCTGCCGGGTCTGGCGGAGTCCTGGGAGATCTCCGACGACAACCTCACCTATACGTTCCATCTGCGCGACGCGTCCTGGAGTGACGGCGATGTAATCTTTCATGAAGAATGAGAAAAGCAATGCGGAGGGTTTAAAAGGCTTGAAAACCGTTGAAATGGCTTGATATCGCGGAAAATCAGCTTTACCGGAGCTTGAAACAAAGAGAATTTGCGTGAAAAGCTGAAAACGGAAAAGCGCAGAAAAGACCGCTTTCCTGCCTGATTCAAAAGGTCACAGAGCACCGTTTAAAAAGGTGATTTAATACCGTTTAGAGGGCGTTTAGAACAATGGATGAAAAGTGCTAAAAATCGCGTAACTATGCGGATTAAACAGTAGTTAACAGGCTGTTAAAGTAGTAAAAAAAGAACCGTTTCGAAGGTGGGATACTCCCCATCTGCGAAGCGGTTCTTTTGTTTTTTATTGCGCAAGAGCTTTGCGCAATAAAAAAGTATTGCGCATTTAGGAAAATAGCGGGTTTACAGGCTTTCAGATAACAAACAGAGATTTGAGAGTTGCGCATTAAAATATGGATTCCTGTTACATTTCGACAATCCATTCGGGCTTCAATAGCCCAATCACTCGGCCGTTTACAATGACACTCTCATCATACGGAATAGGATCATATTTTTTATTCTCGCTGGTGAGATACATATCGCCCATTCGTTTGATATATCCATTACCGTTTAGGGTGACAAGTGCAATGTCATCCAATAGGACAGGCTCTTTGGAGACCATGACAATATCACCATCTGCGTAAATCGGCTCCATACTATCTCCGCTGACACGCACGCAAAAAGCTGTCCTCTTGGTCTTGCTGTTTTCTTTAACCTTGATGGAGCGAAAGGCTTCCGGCCCTAAATAGACACCAGTGCCGGCACTGGCTGGCTGCTCGGATAGCGGCAGATACAAACATTTTGAAACGGAGTCCTCTGGCAAAGACAGAACGGAACTTGACGCTGGTTTGCACCGAGCCGCTTCTTCATCTGCAATGAGGCGTATGAGGCGTTTGCCAAAATCGTCAAGTTCTCGGTATGTGCAGAGTAATTCCCGCTCCTCAGAGGAAACATCCATCGAAGTGATGTCATAACCGAAGAATGAATTTGGAGATACATTGTAAAGAATCAGTAACGAATATAAGGTATCCGCATCTGGCTGCGATCGGGCGGTTTCCCACGCAGCTACTGTCTGCTGCGGACGACCAATGGATAAAGCAACTTCCTTTTGGGTCATGCCAGCCGCAATACGCGCTTCTTTTAGCTTGTTAGCAATTACCTGTTTTTCCATTTAGATCACCCGTTCCAAGAATAACACAAAATATTCCAAAAATAAAGGAAATACAACTGAAAAACCGAGTACAATTCTGTTGACAACCAGTATTTTCAGTTTTATACTTAATGTGTACTAAGTTTTTCAGTAACGGAGGTGTTGCCGAGTGAACCGCCAAGGAGAAATCACGCAGGAGGTTCTCTGTACCCGGATCAATGAAATTATGGAAAGTGGACATATGAACAAATCAGCCGTTGCGAGAGCTGCGGGCTTTACGCCGAACCTCTTTTACTCAATGTTGGCGGGTCGCAAGATCATTCGAGCAGAGCACATTGACCCGCTTTGTAAAGCGCTGCATGTTACACCGAACGAACTGTATTCGGGTAGAAGCAAGCATAAGGGAGCCTGATTCATGAATTTCCATATTGAATTGCGGAGAAGGAGCTGCATGCAGGCAATCAAAACCTATGGGCATCAGCAGCTCCGAATCCTGGAAGTGCACCAGCACCGATTGATTGTCGGCCGCAGGCCAGAGTGGTCCCCATGCAGTATTCGGTACTATCCGGCCATCGGCCAGATGCTTATTCGCGGTCCTGAAGGCCAGTACATCGGCTGGGCGGACAACCTGGCAGATGCACTAACCCAAATGGCCATCACGGACACAGACAAAGTATTGTCAAAAAGCAAACGCTTAAACCGGAAAAGGAGCAGTGACATATGAAAGCTGAAATCAGACGCTTGAATGAGCCCCTGTATGTGGGCACGATCTACGAGCAGCACGGGAGCCAGTATCTGGTGATGGAGCATCTGGATGACTGCCTGATGCCGGCCGTGCATCTGCGCAGGCTGAAAGACGGCTGGGAACTGGATGCGGTTGGTGCCGCCCTGTATGAGACGCCGCGCGGTGTGGAGATCATGTGGGCATACAGCAAAAACGGACGGTTCGTGGAACGCAGGAAATAAGGGGGAAACGACGATGGACAAAACGCTGGAATCTTTGAAAAGCGCGTACTTGGTGATCGCAGCGACACAGCGGAACATACTGCTGCAGAGCCGAACCGGTTTTCCGCGCCGCACTTACGCGGTGGCCAAGCTCGACGAAAACCGCAAGATGCTCGATCTTCAGGTCCGCACTGACCGAGAGACCGCAGAGCGGCTCTTCTGCAGCTGGTGCTTTCCATGGTGTAAAGAATGATCGCGCGTCGAGCGACGTACATCTACCGGCAGCCGGGGCGGATGCTCGTGGAGCTGGAAGATGGTAAGAAATACACCTGTCGGCTGTATCCTCCGAGAGAGCTGACCCCGAGGGATCTTCTTCCCGCCCGCCCCGATCAGAGAGCAGACGGCTGGACACTGCCGGCCCGAGAGGCCCGCTGCCTGTACGGGCTGCAGTATGTGACTGTACAAGAAAGACCATATCGCTCCTGATTGGGAAGAGATACGATAAAAGTGCCGAAACGGCCTTCGGGCCGTCTGCCGGGAATGGCCGCCCGGCACTGACGATGGCAGGCCACATAACCGAAAGGAGCAGGAATATGGCAAACCTCAGAACTACTGCACAAGGTGTGCTCGAAGAAGCTCGTGATGGTATCGCGTGGATCGCGCTCTACAAAGAGGGCAGAAGTTGGGACGCCAAATGCTTCTGGCCGGAATATCATGACAAAAGTAATGACTTTTCGTTTGATGCGGACGATCTGGAAGAATTGCAGTGCATCCTTGAAACAGATCAGAGTGCCGTTTTCCTCAACGGATATTATACGAACTTAGGCTCCACCGATGAGATGACAAGAGAATCTCTCGCCAGCGCAATGCGCTGGCAATACGATAATCAATATAATCTCCTTCGTGATGCAGTTTGAGCCGAAACGACCTTCGGGCCGTCTGCCGGGAATGGCTTCCCGGCACTGATGATGGCAGGTCAAACAAAAAGCCCGCGCAAGACGGACAGAAAGGAGCAGCCTATGCTAATGAAAGACTTAGAAAGTGAAGAGTTGCTTGGGGCCCTTGAAATATGGGGTGATGATGATTTCTTCATACGAGGTCCAATCAGCGATGCTGCAGAGCCGCTTTTGGACTACATGCGGGCACACTACACTGATCCAGAGACAACGCTGCAGATGGACATGACCGGTAAGATTTTTGTTTATCAGCCGAATGTGCCGCGGCAGTCCGTAAAATCCAAAGCTTGACACACCCCGAAAAGCATGGAATATAGAAGCCGAAACAGCCCTGCGGGGCTGTCATGCGGGGGTTGACCGCCCCGTATCCGATGATGGCAGGTCAAAGGCAGGTGATTTTTTGAACACAATGTTATCTGCGCGCGAGGTTGCAGCCCTTACGGGTTGGCCAATTCGCACGGTACAACATAAAGCACAGACAGGGCAGCTTCTGGCCAAAAGTGTGCTGAATGTTCGAAACCGGAAGGAATATCTTTTCCCTCTTGATAGTCTACCGATTCAAGCGCAGGAACGGCACTATGAGCAACAGGGGGCGTCGCTCTCTGCTCCAGCCAAGGAAACATTGGATAAAGTACGGACGACACCGGAGCGTCGGCCGCTGGACAGCTATACAGACGCCGATCGGGAGCAAATCGGATTCTGGCAGGACGTCATAGAGCAATGGACGCTCTATCGCAGTCAGCCGGACAAACCCATGAGCGAGCTCGACATGAAATTTGTCCAGCATATGTGCGTGGAGCACCCTGGCATGAAATTGAGTGTAGCGACTCTATACCGAAAGAAGAAAGCGCTGGAAGAGGGAGACCTCGACAGCGTGATCGACAGACGAGGAAAGGCGCGCGCGGGCAAAACAGACATGCCGGAATATATCAAAAAGATGTTCCTGTACTACTACCTTGTGGATGGCGGAGAGGGCCATGCGTATTCCATCAAAAAATGCATGGAGTACACGGAAATATGGGCGGAGCAACATGCGGTGAACGCGCTGCCTCTGCCCTCGTACAGCAGTTTTTACCGCCTCGCGATGGAAATACCGGAAGCTGTGCGCATCCTGATGCGCGAGGGCGAGCGTGCGTATTATAACAAAGCCAGCGTGTATACCCGCCGCGACTATGAGAGCATTGCCAGCAACGACTGGTGGGTGGGCGATACATACACATGCGATACTCTCACGCTGGGGCCGAACGGAAAAACGCACCGGCCATATTTGACCGCATGGGTGGATGTCCGAAGCGGGATCTTCGTCGGATGGTATATCAGTTTTGGCGGGAACAGCAGTCAGAATTCCATCTACGCGCTGCGACGCGCGTGTCTTGCCCACGGAATGCCGAACCACAACGCATATGTGGATAACGGCCGGGAATACCTGACGTTCGACTTCGGCGGACGCGGCCACCGTGCCAAAAAGGTGCTGGCCAACGGAGAGCAGCCGTTTGAGCCGAAAACGATCCTGGACTATATGGGCGTGGAGATGAAGAACGCGATTGTGCAAAACTCCCGTGCAAAGCTTGTGGAGCGCAGCTTCAAGAATGTGAAAGAGCACATCATGCGGTTATTCCCAACGTACACCGGCGGAAGCCCGGAGGAAAAACCGGAGGCTCTGAAAAAGGCATTGAAGCGCGGCGAGATCCCGACGGATGAAGAATTCATCCAGAAGGTGGATATGCTGATCGGCGGTTATCTGAACTATGAGCCATATTATGGTTCGGTCCCGGCCGACAAGGGAAAACGGCGCATCGACGTGTACAATGAACATCTTGAACAGGTTCGGTACGTGCGCGAAGATGTGCTGAATCTGATGATGCTGCGCACATCGAAGCCCAAAAAGGTGAACCGTGAAGGCGTATATCTGAATATACGCGGTCAGAAGATCTGGTACAACAGCCTGGAGCTGCACAGCCGCTGGCAGAGTAAAAAGGTGTACCTGAGATACGATCCGGACGATCTTTCCAGCGTGCGCGTATACCGTGAGGACGGTTCCTTCATCATGACGGTGCCTCGGTGCGAGCTGGACGCGGCATACGGTGCGACACAGGAAGAGATCGCGCGTCAGCAGCAGCTCAAGAACCGATTCAAACGTGCGGTGCAGGAGCTTGCGGCAGAGCTGCTCCCGGACGCGCCGCCGGAAGAGGCTGCGGCCCTCGTGTCCAGGATGGCCGAGGAAAATCTGGCCGGACCTACGGCCACACGCAAACCCAAGATCGTGGAGCTGTGCAAATTCGACGAAGAGCCAATGGCGATGGCTGTGGGCGATATCGACATTTTCAAAATGAATCAAAATTCGGATGGAGGGTATGACGATGATGACTTCGACTACTAAGGTTTACGATGAATCACTGCAGGAACGTGTACGCGAGTACATGAAGAACACGGGGATCTCTCAAAACAAGCTTGCCCCGCGCGTGGGCGTGAGCAGCGCAAGTCTCAGCAATTATCTCCGCTGCAAGATGGAGGGCAGCGTTGAGGGGATCGAGAACCGGCTGCGCGAGTTTTTGCAGCAGGAAAGCGAAGCTGCGGCGGCGCAGGTTCAGGCGGCTCCGTACAAGCTGGACGAGACGTACAAGCCCACAAGCATCAGCGAAGACGTTTATCAGTCCATCCGGTATGCGCAAATCAACCGCACGCTGGTGATGCTGCACGGGGATGCCGGCGCTGGAAAAACGAAGGCCGCCGTCAAGTATTACCGGGACAACCCGCAGAGCACCATTTATATCCGGCTGGACCCCAGCATGTCCGGGCTCGCCGGAGTCGGTGAACTCTTGGGCGCGGCGCTGGATCTGCCGATCGTCAGCAGCAGCAAGCAGATGTGGCAGGCGATCCGGGCGCGGCTGCGGGGCACCAACAAAGTGATCATCGTGGACGAAGCGCAGCTCCTGAAGCGCGCACCGATGGACGAGCTCCGTATTCTGCCGGACGAAGATGAAGTCAACGAGGTTCCGGGCAATGGTGTGGTGCTGATTGGCAACAGCGAGCTGTATGAGCGCGTGAAGAAAGGCAAGATTACGACTCAGGCATATACCCGCATCGGGCTCCAGCGGGCCTACAGCACGATGCGGCTGACAAATGAGGACATCAAGCTGCTGTTCCCCATGTTCGCCGGCGAGGATCAGGCCAAGGAGCTGAAACTCATCGCAAGTGTGTGCCGGAGCCAGCACAGCATCCGCACCGCAAAGCATATCGTGAAGAACGCGATTCGGAATGAGGATATCTCCTATGAAGGGCTTCGCGCAGCGGCGGCGAGCACGCCGGTCGGACGTATTTAAACAGGCGTTTACAAGGGGGGTCAACAGATGTTAAACAGGATGAAAATAGCGTGTATCTTTGCAGGCGGTGCGGTGGCCGGCCTGATGGTGGCAATCTGTACCAGCGTATTGATGAACCGCTCCAGCTCGGTGGGCGGCGAGGTGCTGATCCTGCCTCTGATTGGACTGCTGCTCTATGTGGGATATGAATTCGGGTATCTCTCCGCGATGACAGAGGTAGCGCGGCGCAGGCGCAGCCGGACGCAGAAAGGAGGCGTCCGGAATGGGTAAGGAAGAGGCCAAAGTAGAATCAAAAATGCCGCATCCGGGGCATGTCCCCGGCCTTAATGCAGCCTCCCGCGTGGGAGCCGGTCACAAGCCCGGTAAATGCAGAGTGAGGCAAGGAGGAGCGGACAATGAAAAAGAAGGATGAATTTAGGCCGACGCCGTGCAGAGGCTGCTACTACTGGCGACCGATCACACACGGAACTTCCGCAAGTACGAGAGCATGCCATTATTGTATCGATACCGGACAGCTGCGGAGCATTCCCCCGCAGCTTTGTTATCAGAAACCCGGAACGCCATATCGTCCGGGGAAGAAAGCGTTCAAATATCATGCGATGACAATTTACAGAGAACGAAAACAATCTTCCCGTCGCATGGCTCCCAGTCATAAAACCGGATTCACGGAGTGACACAAGGAGAAAGGATAATGAAAAAGAAGGGCGAATTTATACCAATACGCTGTAAGGGATGCTACTACTGGAGGCCATTCAACTACGGCCATCCTTCAGGGCAAAAAGCATGCCACTATTGCCTTGAAACAGGGAATCCTCGAGGCATCCCGCCGCATCTGTGCTACCAGCACGAAGGAACACCGTATACACCCGGGAGAAAGTGGAAGGAGCCTGAGCCATATGCCGAACTGTAAAGTGTGGGGCAAGGCGGTCACGGCCGGTTGCGTGCTGCATACGGAATGCATGGAAGAAACTGCGCTGAAACTGGCGGAAACCATTTGCGATAAATACTGCAGATGGCCGAGCGAGAGCCGCAGCTCCGAAGAGCTTGATGCACGCTGCGAATCCTGTGAGATAATCAAAACCCTGCTCCCCGATCTTTGAGGAGCAGGCCCATGCGGGGCCGCGTCCCAAACGGGTCGGCGTAGCCGGTCGCAACGGCAGCCCCGCACAATTTGCACTTTTTGAGGATAAGAACCAGAACATCTACCTAAAGGAGGACCAAAATGAGAGAATTCATCCGTGAAAACTGGACAACCATCGTGTTAGCAGCGGCCACAACCATTGCAGTGCGAGTACTGTTAGGGTGGTGACAACAGAAACTAAAATTGGAAGATAAACACTTTTAAGAAGTAATTTTTGCTTTTCCAACTTGCAGAGCTCCCTATAATGTAGTCCTTTATGGGAGAGCCGAACGCCAAGTGTAATTTTCCCTGCAGACGAGTGTGATATACGAAAAGGTGTCAAATAGCCTAAATCTGTAAGGAATGAAATGGCTTGTCGCACATTATCTTCATTTGAATTCAGCTTGACAGCGAGTTGAGCAATTGTTGTATCAGCCGAAAAAAGTGTAGATGAAGTCAACGAGCAGGAATAATTTGTTTTGCCGTGTGAAGAGAATTCAAAAAGAATGCTTTTTGACAGTTTATCTAAAGACTCCATACAAAATCACCTCCACTAAAGTATATCAAATTATATCGAATCGCCAAAGATAAAAACGACGGAAACAATCGCAACCGGAGCACAGCTCCGGCCTTAATGCAGCCTCCTGCCCCATCGGGCCGGAGCCGGTCACAAGCCCGGAAGAATCGCAGAGTGAGGACAAACGCGAAAGGATGTGTACATAAATGGCAAGAAAGAAAGTAACCAGTGAGCCGGTCCTGCGAGACTGGGCCGCTGTGGACACGGCGCTGCGCGACCTGAAGGAGTGCCGGCACACGTTGGCCGAAATGGGGATCGACCTTTACCGGCGCGTGGACAGTCTGAAGGACGAATACAACCGCAACGCGCAGCCGCTGCAGAACCGTACGAAGCGGCTGGAAGCGGACATCAAGGAATTCGTGGACGCTCACCGCGCCGAGCTTGACGGCAAAAGCCGCACGCTTGTGTTCGGGAAGGTTGGATATCGTTCTTCCAGCCGGCTGATGCTGGCTCCCGCGAAAGTGGCCGAAGCGATTTCAGCGCTGAAGGCGCTGGGGCGCAAGGAGCTGATCAAGACCACGGAAACACTGGACCGCGAAGCGCTGAAGAAAGAACCGACTGAGGTGCTGGAGAGCATTGGGGCGTATATCCGCACGCGGGACGAGTTCTACTACGACATCGGAGAAGACCCGGCGGAGGCATAAAAAAGAAAGGAGGCGGCCGGTATGGGCGCGCTGGAAGTAAGCAAAGGAACAGTAAAAAGCATCTACGCCTTGGGCGCAAAGCTTGGCATGGTGGAGAGCGGCGGCGGACATGAGGACGCGCTGCATATGCTGGTTCAGGGGCTGACCGGCAAGGAATCAGTCAAGGAACTGACCCCGGCCGAAGCAGCGACAGTGTTGGCTGAGCTGCGGCGGCGCAGCGTACCCACCGGCCAACGGCGCACGCGACGGCCCCGAAAGTACGAGGAGCTTCCGGGCGGACTGAGCGAAGGCCAGCAGAAAAAGGTCTGGTACCTGATGTATGAACTTGAAAAATATGACCCGGCACCGGACGGTGTGCAACTGCGTGACAGGCTCTGCGGGCTGATCGAGCGGCAGTTCGGGGTGACGAGCTTCCCTACGCAGCCGTTTCGCTTTCTGACCTTTGATCAGGGCAATGCGCTGATCGAAGGTCTCAAGAAGATGACCGAGCGCAAAGAGCTGGAATATCTGCACAGCGCAAAGTACCGCCGAGATCAGGAGGCGGTGCGCAATGCGGAATGAACTGCTGAAAGAGCTTCAGATTGATGATCTTCAGGGCGAAAACCGGGAACTTGCAGAATGTATTGGGATGGAAGCATTCATCAAACTGGTAGATGTGTACGGTGGAACAGGCCGCTTGTATATTCCCAATCCGGATACGCTGCTGATCCCTGTTCGTGACAAGAAAATCTGTGAACAGTTCAACGGCGGAAACATCTATGAACTGGCCAGAAAATGGAGCCTCAGCGATGCGTACATTCGGAAGATTGTGAAGGAAAAGCTGGCAGAAATCCGCCGGACCCCTCCCGCAGGTCAGCTCTCTCTCGACGAGTTTATATAAAAATTTGTAGAAATAGTTCAACTGAACAGTCTATGTAAGATAAGGTATGATACCCACATACGAGGGGATCATACCTTTTTCTTTTCCCCTCAAGAGAGGAGTTCAGGCATGGAAGGTATGACGTTTGACCCCGCGACTTGGTGGTTGTTCGGAATTCTCCTGACGGCCCTGCTGGGGATAGTGGGGGCATTGGTGAGTCGAACGATTTTCAAGCAAATCGACGAAAACCGCGTAGACATCAAACAAGTGCGTGAGAGCTATACCACACAAAAGGACCATAGAGAGGCTCAGGATGCGATGCGCCGCGAGATCAAAGAGGTGCGCACGGAGATGCGCACAGAGATCCGCTCCATGTCGGAAGATGTCAAGGAGATCAAGGAAAACTGCATCCGCCGGGAGGAATTCTTGCAAAGCCAGTTGAAGCTGGAAAGCAAGATGGATAAGCTAATGGAATTTTTGATGAAGGGTGGTAATTGAGGTGGAGGAAAGAGACCTGCGCAGGAAAATGCAGGCCGGCGAGCTGGCGTCGAACAACGGGATCGTGATGCGTACGCTGGCGATTGCCGGCAGCGACTTCAAATATCTGAAGCTGAAGAGCCTGCTGCTTGCACTGGCTGGCGGCATGGACCGGATGGCGCTGTGCAGCAGCATCAACTATCTGGCGGACAGCGGATATCTTCAGGTCCGCACGATCGAAGAGAAGCTCCCGTCCAGCGTATCGGACATGGAGCTTGAGGATCTGGAAGTGAAACTGACGCCGAAGGGCACCCAGCTGCAGCGGTGTGTGAAGAAGGACCCGCTGGTGGATATGTAGGAGGGATGACGATGCGCGGAAAGAACAGGTGCCGCAGCACCATCTCGAAGCTGCCGCCCGAGATCCGCGACGTCGTGGACGAGATGGTGAAGGCGACCAACACCTGCACACTGAAAGACATCCAGGAATACCTGGCAAGTCAAAATGTCACATTGAGCGTGCAGGCAATCAGCAACTATGGCAGAAAGCTGATGGCCGGCCTTGAGCAGATCCGGGTGACTAACGAACGGATGAACGCTATGATCCGTGAAGCGGCGAAATACCCGGAACTGGACTTCTCCGAAGTGATCAACCGGATTGCAAGCCAGAAGATTCTGGACGCGATCTTGTCGAAGCCGGACGAAGAATGGAACGACATTGCACTGGATAAGCTGCTGCGGGAGATGAACGCTCAGACGAAAGCTGTTGCGTATGCCCGCCGGCTGGATGTTCAGAGCAAGGACGATACACAGGCAGCCGTGGGCGAGCTGAAAGCCGAGTTCTTCAGTGCCCTGGGTACGGAGCATCCGGATCTCTATCGGCAGCTTGTAGCGGCGCTTGAACGACAGCAGAAAGGAGCGGCCAATCAATGAGCTGGTATGTGCTCCAAGTTATGACTGGCCGTGAGCGGGAGGTATGCGAAGCACTTCGCCGCAAAGGTGTTCGGGCGCGTGCACCGGCGGAACGCATGGAGATCCGGCGGCGGGGCCAGTGGCAGACCGAAGAGCGGCTGCTGCTTCCCGGCTATGTGTTTGTCGGAGTCGAATACAGCGCAGCGCTGTTCCATGTTGTGTCCCCCGTCCCCGGCGTGATCCGGTGGCTGGGTCTTGAGCACGGTGAACCGCAGGCTCTGGAAACACAGGATGCTCTCCGGTGGAGGCTATACAGCACGGAAACACTGGAACCGAGCCGGGTGCTGTTTCTTGAAGACGGAAGCTGGCATGTACTGGATGGCCCTCTGGCTGCGTTCGCGGGCGAAGTAACGCGGATGGAGAAACGGCAGCGGCGCGCATGGGTACTCACCAAACTGGGAGGAAGTACACAGCGCATCCGGTTCGGGGTCATACCCGTGGAGGGCGTGCCATGAGTCGGGAGCAGAAAGAGAAGCAGGCGCTGGTCCGGAAGATCGTCAGAGCAAGACCGAAGAGTCCAAGTGAACTGTGCGCCGGGTGTGTCTGGCGGATGGCCGAGAGCGGGCGGATCGTCTGCCCGTTCCCGCGCTGTATTCGCCAGACACAGGGAAACCGGAACAATAATCTGAACGGCACTGAATAGGAAGCGTTTAGGAACGTACAAGAAAACCAGGAACAAGACGAGGTTGATTCGTCCCTCGTGGAGTGATCGGCGGGCATAGAGGGGCAAAAAACCGGGCCAAAAGGGCCGGATGGCGAAGCGTGCCCGGAGAAAATCCCCCTTTATTGTTTGACCTGCTGCGGAATACCGTTTAATTGCGCCAAAATGCCGTTTAAAACCGTTTAGAAGCCTCTGGCCGTCCATGCGGACGGCGGGGGGCATTTTTTCATTACAGGCGATTTTTGGGGCCGTTAGGAGTGAGCAGAGTGAAAAGAACGCCGAAGGAAAGTGTTGAGGGGCTTTTGAAAGGAATCGAAGATGCAAAAAACGCACGCGAGTTCGATTTCCTGAAGGATCTCAAAATGCTCTTAAACGCATACACGAAAACCAGTAAACGGGACTATCTGGCATTGATCCGGAGTCTGATCGACAAGTACAGTGTAGAAGAAACGGCGGTAGTCCATGCCGCTCTGCTGAAGAAATGCCGTGCCGGCGATCTTAACGCGATCCGGATATGGACCGAAATGCAGAAAGAGAACGGCGCCGGTGTGGCGGAGGTGAATATCATTGACAGCATTTGACCGCCCTGCACTCACTGTCAATCTGCGCGATGTCATCGGTCCCGGATTCTATGAATCGCATCGTGCGATCCGAGAGCAGCGTGTTCATACGCTGGTAGAGGAAGGCGGACGCGGCAGCCTTAAAAGTTCGTTCTGCAGCGTGGAGATCGTGCTGTGGCTGCAGAGATGGCCGAAGAGCCATGCGCTTGTTATGCGGCAGATGGGCAACACGCTGGAAGACAGCGTGTATTCGCAAATGCTGTGGGCAATAGCGACATTGGGGCTCACAGACCATTTTCTGGAGAAAAGAAGCCCGCTGCGTCTCATCTACAAACCCACGGGTCAGACCATCTACTTCCGTGGGCTGGACGATGAGACGAAGATAAAAGGCATCAAGCCGAAGTTTGGGTATATCGGCTGCCTCTGGTTCGAAGAAGCGGATCAGCTGCGGCGCGGTGAAAATGCGGTACTGAGCGTGAAGCAGTCCGCTTTTCGCGGATCAGGGAGCAACCCTACTTTAACGCTCATCAGTTTCAACCCGCCTGCAAACGCGCGCAACTGGGCAAACCGGTATGCACGAGAAGTGCAGCCGGGAAAGTTGGTGCACCACTCTTCGTATCTGGAAGCGCCCAAAGACTGGCTCGGCAAAGAGTTTTTGGAAGGTGCAGACTGGCTGCGCAAGACGAAGCCGCTCAAATACCGGCATATGTATCTCGGCGAGATGGTGGGCAGCGGCACGCAGGTGTTCGACAACATTGTGAGCCGAAAGATCACGGCAAAGGAAATCGCCGGATTTGACAACATCATCAGCGGAGTGGACTGGGGATGGTATCCGGATCCGTGGGTGTTTATCCGCACCTATTATCATGCAGCTACCCGCACGCTGTATATATTCGACGAACTCCGCGGCAATAAGCTGGAAAACAAGGAAACGGCTCAGCTCATAAAGAAACACATCGCATCCGGCGAACTGATTCTCGCGGATCGTTCGGAAGAGAAATCCTGTGCGGATTATCGCAGCTACGGCCTGCGCTGCTGGCCCGCGCGAAAAGGACCGGGCAGTCGTGAACTGAGTGTAAAGTGGCTGCAGGGACTGAACGCTATTGTGATAGACCCGGACCGCTGCGCGCCCACGCTACAGGAATTTTTGGAATGGGAGTACCAAGTGGCACCGGACGGCACAGTGCTGGGCACGCTGATGGACGCAAATGATCACGGCATCGACGCCGCGCGCTACGCCTGCAGCCGTATCTGGCAGCGTAAAGGAGCGTAAGGCATGAAGCTGAAGGAATGGCTGCTGAAGAAGTACCTGCCCACATGGGCAGTGCTTGAGTACAGCGATGCATTGGAAGCAGCAAAAAAACGAGTACAGGAGCTGGAGGCGGAGAACCGTCAGCTGCGTGCTTACATCAATGGGATGGAACGCGGACTGCGCGCGCGGCAGCCGCAAATCAAAATTGAAGGGAGGGAGCGCGAATGAACGCTTTCATCAGAGCATTGTTTGACGACGCTTCCATTACAGGGAACCAGACGGCCGGACTGCAGGATGTCAGTACGCCTGCCATGAAGGAGGCGGTGCGTGAATGGTTCCGGCTGTTCTTTATGCGCGAGACGGTGAAGGAAACGAATGAAGACCCGGCACAGCGTATTCCCTACACCATCACGAATAAACTGACAAAGGCATGCTTCGCGGAATACGATTCCAGCTTTACGGAGAACGTCACCGGAAAAACCGCATGGCTGGACAGGCAGCGCAGCCGGATCGACGATATCAAGCAGGATGTATTGCAGTGGGTGCTTGTGGGCGGCGAGGCATTCCTGAAACCCGCACCGGATGGCACGGGACGGATCGCTTATCATGTGGTGCGCCGGGATCGCTACAATGTACTGGCCCGCGGCCCGCTGGGTATCACAGACGTACTGATGTGTGAACACAGCCGAGCTGGTTCTATCTTCTACACACTGCTGGAACGCCGAAGCGTGGACGGCAAAGGATATCTTACGATCCGATACCGCCTATATGCATCCCAAGATGGCCTCACGATTGGCAATGAGGTTCGGCTGGACAGTTTGCCACAGTATGCGCATCTTGCGCCGGAGCATACATACAGCATCCCATTCGGCGGGCTTGGCATGACTTACATTCGGATGCCCATGGTCAACAACGTGGACGGAAGCCCGGATGGAGTGAGCGTGTACGAAGGCGCAGTGCAGCTGATCCACAATATTTACGAGAATGAATATCAGCTCGGCCGAGAGTTTGAGCTGGGGCGCAGCCGGATCGTGGCGGGCGCAGACATGCTGACGGCTCCCGATCCTAAAGGCGGGGTCATGAAAATCAAAGATGATGTATTCGTGGGACTGGATGGCGATTCCAGCATGGGAATGACCATCTTCTCCCCTACGCTGCGGGATGAGAGCTTCGAGCGGCGAAAGCAGAGCTATCTCAAAGCCTGTGAAAACATCATCGGTCTGAAGCGCGGGATCTTGTCGGACGTAGAGGCCGTCGAGCGCACGGCGAAAGAAATCAGTTCCAGCGAGGGCGATTACAGCCTGTCGATCATTGATCTCCAGAGAATGTGGTATGACGCATTGCTGGAAACGCTGCGGATCACGGACGTTTGGGGGCAGGTGCTGGGCCTGTGCAATGCGCAAGCGGTGGAGTGGGAACAGCTGCTGAGCGTGAGCTGGGGCAACGGGGTTTTGTACGACGCGGACAAAGACTGGCAGGATACGCTGGAGCTGGTGCAGGCCGGAATGCTCAAACCGGAGCTGGCGCTCGCGAAGAAATATGACCTGCCCTGTGAGACGGCGGAAGATCTGGCGGCTATCCGGGAAAAGTACATGCCGGAGATGGTTCAGCTGACTGCGGCCGCCGGACTGAGGTGAGAGTATGGCGCTGACGCCGGATGAAATCGCGGGCCTGCAGGAACTGATACTCTCCATCTATGGGCCGATCAGCGAAGAGCTGCTGCAGGATCTGTGCCGCTGTATCGCAGAAACAGGACAGATCACTTCCAGTGACGAATACAAGCTGCTGCTCGCGCAGAGTCTTGCCGGAGCTGATGATGTGATCGAAGAGACCCTACGGCGGCAAACGCAGCTCACGGACGATGCCGTAAAGGAACTGATGCAATGGGCCGCATCCAAAACCGTCCCGTTGGAAGAAAACGAAAGCCTGCAGAATATCGCAGAGGCATATGTGAAAGTAACACGCAAAGAGGTTGCTTATGTGCTTGGAAATCTCGCAGCGGCCGATGTGGACGGAAAGGTTTATCCCATCAAGGATATATACCGCAGGACCATGGACTATGTATTCCGGCAGGTATCGAGCGGAGCGAAGACCCCCGAGGAAGCTGTACGGCGCGCAACGCTTCGGCTATGGCAGCGCGGTATTCGGACGATCGAGAGATCTGACGGCCGGAGTTTTTCAGTGGAGTACATGGCGCAGCGCGCGATCATGGCAAAAATGGGCGAAATGACCACGGCCATCAACGAGAAGCATCATGACGAAGGTGGATGCGACGGCTGGGAGATCAGCGCGCACAGCGCATGCGCGCCAGACCATGAACCGATTCAAGGACGGCAATACAGCGATGAGGACTACAAGGCGCTGAACAGCCGCCTAAAGCGGCGCATCGGCACTTTGAGCTGTAAGCACATCGCATGGCCGATCAAGCTGGGTGTGGATAGTCCCCAATGGACAGAGGAGCAGCTTGCGCAAATGGCGCAGGAAAATGCGGAGGGAATCACCTATGAGGGACGCCATTACACGCAGTACGAAGCAACGCAGCAACAGAAAGCGCTGGAAAACAGCATCCGGCAGTGTAAGGACCGGATCGCAGCCGCGCGGGCTGAAGGAAAGCTCGGCAGCGGAGAGCTGCGCAGCAGCCAGATTATGCTTCGGCAGCTGAATGCGGAATACAAACGTTTTTCGGCGGCGGCAGGACTTCCGACCGCGCCGGAGCGGCTTCGGGCAGCAGGACTGTCCCGCGCACTGAAATCCGACGGCACATTGGAAATGCCGCAGCCAACGGGAAGCCTGAAGCGCAGCGATGGCACACTGGACATTGATACAGCGCAGCGAAGACATCTTGAGTATCTGGAAACGTTGACGAGCGCGCCGGAACGGGTTAAGATGTATCTGGACTACTATAACAAGACCAACCCAACGGAGTACCGCGTGGACACGGATCTGAACAGCACCTTTGCTTACTCGGAATCGGAGGATGTGATCCTTTACAATCCGAAAGCAAAGGGCTTCGATTCGGTGGACTTCGACAATGTAGCTCTGCATGAGGTAGCGCACCGCATCGACATGCTGAACATCCGATCCGGCGAAAATCATAAGTTCAGAGATGCCATTGAAAGTGCGATGAAGACCGTTCCGAAGTACCTCGAAGCACTTCAGCTTGCCGCGGAACGATCTGATTCCAGTGCATTTCACGATATTCTGGATGCATTGAGCGACGGGTTGCTTGAAACAAAGTATTCTCACGGAAAGGAATACTGGACGTCGGACAAACGGAATCGGGCATTGGAGATATTCGCTGAACTGTTCGCATTGGAAGCACAGAATCGTCAGGAACTGAAAATAGTGAAGGCGGCATGGCCGGAGCTATGGGATGCTTATAAATCGTTGTTCTAAGGAGATATGCAAAATGAGCAAACTGGAAATGCAGCATCGTAAACGTCCCGATGACGAGCCTCCGATTCTAATTGTCGATTCTTTTATCTCGGACACAGATATGAAGTATCTGGATGATCACGGCTGGTACGCGTTGGCACGGGAGTATCGGGAACGCTTCGGAGAGCGATATCCCGGATTTGTCGAATCGAACGTAAGCGTGGAGGAATACATGGAACAGCTTCGAGCTGTGTTCAAGGATGAAGACGTTGATGCTATCATCAGAAAACACTCGAATCAGGAACCGGTATCCTTTGATGATATTGCGGAAATGATTCTGAAAAGCAACGGCCGTTAAAACGGCATTAAAACGGGCATAAAATGCCATTAAAACGATAGCTGAAGGACCCCTAACCGGGGGTCCTTTTGTTATGCAATTTTTTTGATACATGGAAAGGAGACGAAACATATGGCACTGGAATGGGCCAAAGAGCTGCTGGGTGAAGCCTACACCGAGGAGCTGGAGCAGAAACTGGAGGCACAGATCACGTCCGGGTATGCGGCCAAGTCGGATCTGGAGGCAGCGGAGGCGAAGGCGTCCGGTCTCGAGGAGCAGCTGAACGAGGCGACCGCCACGATCGGCAAATTCGAAGGGCTGGATCCGGAGCAGGTCAAAGCGCAGATCGCCGACTACAAGCAGCGCGCGGAGGCCGCGGAAAAGGACCGCGATGAAAAACTGGCCGCCGCTGCGTTTGATGCGAAACTGGACAAGGCGCTTGCGGCGGCCAAGGCACGCAATCCCAAACTGGCAAGGGGCGCGTTGGATATCGATGCGCTGCGTGCCAGCAAGAATCAGGATGCGGACATCGCTGCCGCCATTGCGGCGGTCCAGAAGAGCGACGGGTATCTGTTCGCGCCGGCGGAATCCGGAAGTGAGCCCGCACCGGCGGCCGGGACCGGCACGGGAACGATGACGGGTACCGCAACGAAGTCCGCACTCTCCACCGGCGGTTTGCGCAGTGCGGTGGATGAAGCGATGCATCAAAACCGTTGACAACACACAACTGATACAAAAGAAAGGATGACGACATATGAGTTTTACGTTGGCTGATGCAAAAAATCTTTCTCAGGACAAGCTGACCAACAGCGTGATCGACGAATTCCGTAAGTCTCCGCTGCTGGATGCGCTGGTGTTCGATGACGCTGCGAGTGCCGGCGGCGGACAGTCTCTGAGCTATACCTACAACCGTGTGACTACTCTGCCCACGGCAGCGACCCGTGCGATCGGCAGCGAGTATACCGCGCAGGAAGCGAAGACCACGCCCGTCACCGTGGCGCTGAAGGTGTTCGGCGGCAAGTTCGGTATCGACCGCGTGCTGCAGAAGTATGAGCACAAAGTCGTAGATCTCATGACCTTCCAGCTGGAACAGAAGATTCAGGCGACCCGCGCGCTGTTCGCGGATCTGTTCATCAACGGCGATTCCTCGTCTGACGGGAACGCGTTCGACGGGCTTGACAAAGCGCTGACCGGCAGCAGCACCGAACGTGTGCTGACTACGCCTATCGACCTCTCCAGCGCCGCGAAGGTCAAGGAAAACTATCAGGCATTCCTCTGGGAACTGCGCCAGACCATCAAGCTGTTGGACGGCGCGCCCACCATCATGGGCGTCAACAGCGATATGTTCGCGGTTTTCCAGAGCATCGGTGATTATTCGACCCAGTTCCAGCTGAGCCGCAACGACCTCGGTACCGACATCGTGAAGTACGGTAATGCGGTCATCATGAATATGGGCGACAAACCGGGCACCAGTGATCCCATCATCGAGAACACGGAGAAACCCGGCAGCGACAGCAATAAGCTGATCGTTACGGACATCTACTTCGCGCGCATCGGTCTTGATGGTGTTCACGGTGTTACGCCTGACGGCACCACGGGTGTGTCCACCTATATGCCGGACATGAAAGCGCCGGGGGCCGTAAAAGAGGGCGAAGTCGAAATGGTCGCCGCTATGGCCCTGAAAGCCACTCGCGCGGCCGCTGTTCTGCGCGGCGTTCAGATCGGCGTAAAGGCAGGTGGCTAAGATGGCGAGATACAGCATTAAGGCACCGATCGAATGCAATGGCATGGGCTGGGGCCTTGCGTGGGCAAATGGTCTCGCTTTTACGGACAACTCTGATCTGGCGGCCAAACTGGCCCGGAAAGGATATACCGTCAAGGATGCTATGGCTCCGGTCGAGGAAACAGAACCGGAAACATCCGTGAAGGAGCCCGAAAAGCCGTTTGAATCCATGACCGTGACGGAACTGCGCAGCTTCGCCGCTGCGCATGGAATCGATGTGACGGGCGCTTCCAAGAAGCAGGATCTGCTTCTTGCTGTGCAGACGGCGATGGAACCGGGAGCCGCGCAGGATACCGAAGACGCAGCGACGCAGGCGGAAACGCCGGAAGAATAACCGCAGGAGGAGTATGCATGGTAGCGGACAAGGAGTTCTATTATTCCACATATCACGGCAAGCTGCCGGAAGCGGATGTGGAGGGCTGTCTGGCCCGTGCCGAGTGTATGCTGCATATGCTGACGATGGAACGCCTGCAGGACGGTGCGTGGGAGCAGGATGAAAAGCTGGCGGCACGGGTGCGCATGGCACACTGCGCGCTCGCTGATGCGCAGCACGCGCAGGATACCGCAGTGCTTGCCGGCGGAAAAGTGACCAGCGAAAGCGTGGGCAAATGGAGCCGTAGCATTCAGCAGGATGACGCGCAGACCGGCAGCTTCGAACGCCGCTGCCTGAGAATCGCCGCTCAGTATATTCCCGCAAACAGCGGGTTGCTGTACAGGGGGGCGAGCGGATGCTGACACCAAACGCGAGCTGCACGCTGTATCTGCAGAATGGGCCGGGGGCATACACGCGGGTGTATGTCCCCGCCTGCTTCTGGCAGGATGAAGAGGACGGCGTGAGCATCATCATCCCCGGCGAACTCCCGGAACAGTACCGCGGAGAAAAACGCGATCACGACTATGTGGTGCGCGGTGAGCGTGCTGGTGAGATCACGGATACAGAGAGCAAGCGATCGCTGATCTCTGAAAAGCCGCTGACGGTCGATAGCTTGGCTCGTTACCTGTTCGGGGGATTACCGCATTGCGAGGTGACCGCAAAATGAGCATGCTGAAGGTAAACATCGAACTGCCGGAGCTGAAGCTGTTGGTCAAGGAACTCGGACTGGAACGCGGAGGGCCTGCGCAGCAGCACCTTGTAAAAAACATTGCAAAGCGTATCGGAAAGTACGCACCGCTGCGCACCTACGGAAGCGTTCAGAACGCGATCGCACAAGGCCAAGAGCCGAAAAACGGGAGGATCGTCATACGCGGCGACCACATCCGGTATCTTTATCTCGGTAAGGTGATGGCTGGCCGGAAGCCCAAGCACGCAACCAACAAGGATCTCCGGTACACCACTACATTCAATCGCCTTGCCGGACCGTACTGGGATACTCGTCTGATGGCGGCCGAAGGCAACCAAATCATTGAGGACGAGAAAAAGTTCATTTTGGGTTTGGGAGGTGGACGGTAATGGCACTGTTGAACGATCTTCAGGCTTTCTTTCAGAAATGTCCGGTTCTGAGTGAATTTGTGCCTCGAACGGATCAGACTGAATCAGATGCCGAGGGATACGCGATCCTTCCGGCCGGATCGGCTATTATTGCCCGTGACATGAGCGGAGCGGTCACTTGGCAGTACAATTTTGTCATCGCTGCAACCCGAATGACCGCTGACGATGTCATGCGGCTGGATAACTGCAATTTCATGGAAGAGCTTCAGGACTGGGTCCAAGAGCAGAACAAAATCGGGATCCCGCTGACGGGTGAAGGAATGACGTTCATTTCGATCACTGCGGAAAACGGGACTTTTACCGATTGGGACGAGAATTTTCAATACGGCGTCTATAAGATACAGGGCGCTTTGGTTTATGAAAAGGAGTGAATGGAATGCCGGGAACGTATCTTACCCCCAAAGCATATAACCGTAGATGGTGGATCGACATCGGTGAATCGGATTCTCCGGAATGGGCGGAACTGGCCAAAGGTATCTCCTCGCGAGGCAACAGCATCAGTGAGCAGAGTCAGGATTACTACGATATGGCTGGCCGCGGCGTAGCGGAGAGTGAAGTCACCGGAGTGACCGTATCGCGTACGTGGAGCGGATGGCGTGTGATCGGGGACAAGGCGCAGGATCACATCATGAAGCGCCTGTACGATCTTGACAAGCGCAAGGTGAAATTCCTCGAATGCTATGACAACATGAGTGCCGCAGCCGAAAATGGGCATCAGGGCGAGGCCGTTCTGACAATCACGGATGACGGCTCCGGAGACGCGGGCAACCGTGAGAACATCAGCTTTGGCCTGAAAATCATTGGGACGCCGACGCCCGGAACGGTTACGATCGCTGAAAATGTTCCGACCTTCAAGCCCACCGCAGCGGCCGCATCGTCCGGAGGTTGACCATGAGCACGGGATTTGAATTCAGCCGCAAGCCCACCATTGTTGTTTGCGGCAAGAACTATCTGTGCGATTTTTCCGACAGCAGCATGATGCGCGGCGTGGCCTATGGGTGGCCGCGCATCATTCAGGTTGCGGAAGAGATGCGGCAGTCGTATGCGCAGATGCTCGCCGGGATTGGCCGCGGAGATGAATCGAAGGACTATGTAGAGCAGACTCTGCAGAAGAACGATATGCTGGTCAAGGTTTGCCGCGAGTTTATCGAGGGAACACTGGGCGTGAGCGAATATCAGGAGATCTTCGCAGGGCGCAATGAGAACAGCAGCGAGCACATGGAATTGTGCGCATATATCTACGGCAAAATCATGGACGGGCGGCAGCAAATGCTGGAGCAGTACATGGATCCGGAGATGTTGAAGGGAGATCAGACTGATGAACGAGCTGCAGACGCCGATCCGGCCGATGCTGGAACTGCCGGAGAAGATCGCAGGGCATCCGGTTCAGACCGATTGGCTGTGGTGGATGCAGTATGTGGGGAAAGTCCTTGCGGCTCCCCTGCTTTGGACCGAGAAGAGTGACATAATCCTGCTGAACGTCTTTCATGAGATCCCGTCAAACGAAGCCGAGTGCCTGCAAGGGGTACTCGACTTCTATTTTTGTGGGGAGCCGATCGACGGCAATGAACCGGCTCCGAAAGAACCTGTGCTCGACTGGGAAAAGGACGCGCTGCGCATTTGGGGTGATTTCCGTGTTTATGCGGGGATAGATCTTTCCACCACGCGCATGCACTGGTGGCAGTTTATGGCGATTTTCCGCAGTTTGCCGTCGGAGAGCCAGATAAAATTTGCTATTGCCTATCGAGGAATGGACTTGTCTGAAATCAAAGACTCAAAAACTCGTGCGCAATATGCCAAAATCAAACGTGCAGTGGCATTGCAAGCGGTCGATTATGAAGCGGAATATGATGAAGCGATGGAGAGGAGGAATATGAATGTCGGCAACAGTATCTGACAATGGAATCATCATCGGGGCCAACATTGATATTACCCGAATCGAACAGGCGCTGAACAATATGAAGCGCATGATGACCGATTTTGCCAGTAAAGCCACAAAGTCCGTATCGGAAACGGATAAAGCACTTGAAAATGCCCGAAAGAATGCAGAGAAGTGGAAGATCGAGCCCACGACCGAAGGTATCGAAGAGGCACAGCGAGCGTTGGACATTCTGAATGCCACGATCGTGAATCAGCAGTCTGAGCTTGCGAACTGCCGCGCGGAATATGAACGGGTATCCAGCCAGTACGGAGAAAACAGCAGTCAGGCATTGAAGCTCGAACGCCGTATGCTCAGTCTTGAAAGTTCCATCAGCAAGAACATCAAGAAATCGGACGCATACGGCGCAGCGCTCGCAGACGCAGACGAGGTGATGCAGAAGACGGCAAAGTCCGCAGACGAGCTGGGCGATAGCGCCAAAAAGGCCGGAGACGGTATGAGTCAAGGCGGCCGGGATGCGAAAGTGTTCGATACGGCGCTGGGCACTCTGATAGGCAATGGCCTGTCGAAAGTCATAGGAAAATGCGGTGAGCTGCTGGAGCAGACCAAGGAGCTGCGCCGGGATCTCTCCTTCCTTGAGCAGAATGCCAACGATGCCGGAGTCAGTATGGAGTTCCTGCATGATAAAGCCGGAGATCTGTATGCGATCACGGGCGATACCAATGAGGTGGTAGAGGCTCTTTCCAATATTCTGGCGACGGGATTCAACGACGCCGGGAAAGCGGCTGAGGCAGTGGATCTGCTGGCCGGAGCAGTGGTCAAATTTCCTGAGACCATGAAAATTGAAAGTCTGGCCGACAGCCTGCAGGAGACCATTGCAGCGGGTGAAGCAACCGGACAGTTTTCTGAATTACTCACACGTCTCGGCGTCGATGTGGACAAGTTTAATGAGCGCCTCGGGAAAACAAGTTCGAGTGCGAGCAGACAAACTCTGGTATTGCAGACTCTGCGCAACGAAGGTCTCGGCACCTTGTGGGAAAGCTACAAGGAAGGAAACGAGACGATGATCGAGGCGGAAAAGGCCAATTATGAGCTGCAGCTCCGATACGCGGAGCTTGCCAAGAGCATTGAGCCTATCGAAACCAAAATCAAGAGCACCTTTGCGCAGGTGCTGCTGGAACACGAAGATCAGATTCTGGCGATTGTAGACGCCGCTGGTGCAATTCTGGGAGTCGGTGTAGATATCATCGCATTTCTGAGTCAGCTGAACCCGGCAGTCGTACTGATCGGCGGCGGACTGGCTGTGGTAGCGCTGAAAGCTGCCGGTACAGCCCTTGGCATGCAGATCATGGCCAAGGGTACTGCGGCGGCAACAACCACGCTTGCATCCGCTGGGCCTGCCGCTGCGGCGGCAGGATCGCAATTCCTGATTCTGGCGGCAGATCTGCTTATCGTGGGCGCGGCGGTGTTTTTGGTGACGTCCGGCATCGCAATGCTCATCAGCGCGATCCGCGGTATTCCGGTCATCAACATCGAGAGTAATGTTCCGAGCATGTCGGAGTTGCAGTCGCAAGTGGGACGCGGATACGCGCTCGGAACCAGATCCGCGACGCCGGGATGGCGTTGGGTCGGCGAACGCGGCCCAGAGCTGATGCGCTTTGCGGGCGGCGAAGCTGTGTATACCGCGGAGCAGTCGCGCGCATTGGTTTCTGCTTCAGGTGGAGCGGGCAACGTGTACCATGACAACCGGCAATATATCTTCCGAGTTGATGACATAGAAACATATGCAGCGATTGAAAGAAAGCTCAAAAATCAGAAGATGACGACCAGACAGGGATTCGTGAATTAAGAGTGCAGGAGGTGGTATTCGATGGGTCAATATACTGTTTATTGCAATGATAACGCAAACTTTAAGAATGTAGCCAATGGAACCGGTGAATTGCGGATTCAGGATACAAGTATGCGCGCAGATGGCGTTATCTATTTCGATACTGCATCTGTTCAGGAAGGCGATGTGCTGGAGAGCAGTCCCTCTCTTATGCTGTACTGCCAAGCGGCTACGAGCTATACACTTCGACTCGGAGGACACGAAGTTCCGAATGGAGAAACACCGGCGTGGAAACAGGCCAGTAATGCTCTCACAACGGTCGGAAATCGCTTAAAATGCGATATTTCTGTCACAGCAAAAGAAGTTTCGCCGGTTTACGATTACGCAAAGTTCTGGATGAACGGGTCCGATCATGTGCCATATGCGACCATCGTAACGCGTGCTGGTATTATTCGACCGGTGGACTGTTCTCCAACAGGAACGACGTTGAGAAAAGGATTTTTCCACCGTTTCTCGTGGTCAACATCAGCAGAAACCCCGTTTAACGGGACGCTTTCGGTAGCATATTCGGAATTTCAGTGGAGAGCCAACGGCACCACAGAATGGACTACGGTTCGCGTTGCAGGAGATCGCAACTATATCGACTTCGATACGGGCGTTGTGCCCAACGCACAGATTCCGGGAATGGAATGGCGCGTTGTATGTTATGGAAAGAATGGTGCATCTGCGACAAGTGCATTGAATAGTGTACAGTTTCAGAGCACATCGGTTCGCCTGACAGATCTTGTCCCGGCAAGTCGTGCCAAAACATTCAAGGGGTTCCCTGTTACTTGCACATGGGAATTGAGCTACACGAAGCCGGACAGCTTATCCGGAGAACTTCACCAAACAAGTGCTCGCATTCGATGGCGTAAATCGGGTGCAGATGACTATACCGAATACAGCATTCAAGGGGCTGTTCAAAGCTATACCATTGCTGCCGATATTCTTCCAGCGGGAGAAATCGATTGGCAGGTGGAGACGACAGATACAAGCGGTGGCACGGCTGCAAGCAGCTGGACAACATTCGAAAATCAGGAACTGACGGTCGAACCTACGGATTTATATCCTGCAGATGGTGGCCGGATATTGAAAAAGCAGATAAACCGGTTTGGATGGACCATCACGGCTGAAGGAGCCGAAGATGCGCCGGGACCGATCACGCAAACGTCAGCTGTCCTGCGGTACCGTACACAAGGCCAGCAAGATATCACGAACGTTACGATCGATGATTCGCAAAACTATTACGACTTCCCGGCGAACACATTCACTGCGGATGACATCGAGTGGCAGGTTGAAGTAACGATCAACACCGGTGCAACCGGGACGAGTGAATGGATACACGTTAATACCCAAGATGCACTGAGCACGCCAGTGTGCATATCTCCGGTGGGCGTTGTCGTGGATGATACCAACGGCATAAGTTTTGTGTGGGAGCACGCAATTTCTACTGGAACAGAGCAGACGGCTTACGAATTGCAAACCAGCACCAATATGGGCGGGCAGTATACCACGCTCAGCACGGAAGAAAGCAATGTCTCGCATTTTGACACACCGGCCGGTACGTTTGAGCAAGGCACTCTTATGTGGAGAGTCCGAACGAAAAACGGCGATGGCGAATGGGGCTCGTACAGTGCTGCAGCAACGATCATTATCCGTAGAGCGCCGGCCACTCCTGTGATTGTGTACACCGACACAAAGCCAAGACCGACAATTCGTTGGCAGTCTGCAGACCAACAGGGCGTGCGGATTCAAATCGGTGAGTATGACACAGGCTGGATGCACAGCACCGCCAAAGAGTTCCGTATGCCATTGGTTTTGCCGGACGGTGTTTATTCTGTACGCCTGACAATCAAAACCATTTTTGGAGTTGAGAGTGCTGCGGCGACCGGAACGATAACCGTAAAAAACCTTGCAGGCCCGGACATTACAGCGGCATTTCAGATCATTGAGAGCTGCATTGTAGTGGAGTGGCAGCAGGACGACGCATATCAAACATACTATCTGCTGCAGAACGGGGATCCAATCGCTCGAACAAACGGCAACACGTATACAGACCGGTTAAGCAATGGGATGCAAGAATATGTGGTTCGAGGAATCACAGCAGACGGATATTACGGAGATAGTGCCCCTGTGTACGCATATCTCCCGATTGAAAATGCGGTACTTGGCAGCGTGGAAGAAGGTAATGCATGGATTCCCCTGCGCCTGCGGCGCGGTGAGCGGCCGACACATGATGCGAACTACAGCGTCCAGACAACACTCGTTCATTACTATGGAAGAAAAAAGCCGGTAGCATATACGAACGGAATGGAAGATGCAAGCCATGATTTATCTTTCACTGTAAAGCCTCAGATTGCGCAGCAGCTGCGTGAGCTGGTGGGACAGACCGTTGTGTATAAGGATCGGTGGGGTTCTGTTGTTGTGGGGGTGTTGGATAGCATCAGAGTGCTTCAGGATCGGATGTGCGATGTCGAGTTTTCGATAACAGAAACGGACTATATCCGGGAGGTGGCCTACGAAGATGATTAAAGCGGCAGTGGAATATCGAGTCCTGAGAGATAACGTCGAAATCTCTTGCCTGCGGGCTTATAAGGGAGGCGGCGCAAATATTTCCGTGACAGCTGATGCCGCAGTGAAATGGACCCTCTCAGGAAAGTTCGAGTTCCCGAAGGATATCAATTTCCTCAAGGATGTCATCCAGCCGGTGTTCACATTGGACGGTCGGCAATATCCGATGGGAAAGTTTATCCCGACGGACGCAAGTACCAGTTACGACGGCATGAGGACCGTTGTAGAGCTCACCGCATATGATTTAACCTATCTGGCAATGTCGTCCAAACTGGAAGAACGGCTGCATCTGGCCAAAGGCATGCTATACACGACGGCAATTCAAACACTGCTTGTAGAATCGGGAATCACCGACTTCCTGATCGAAGAGAATACTGCTACATTGCAGGCTGACCGCGAAGACTGGGAACCCGGTACAGACCGGCTCACCATTGTTAATGCGTTGGCCGCAGAGATCAACTACAACAGTATCTGGATGGATGGAAGCGGGACAGTGCACTGCGGCGCGTATCGGATGCCGTCAGCAGATGCAGTGGCCGTGACATACCGGGATGGAGAGTATTCGATGCAATACCCGGAATGGAACGAAACCGTGGATATGTTCGAACATCCGAATGTATTTATCATTGAGGTGGACAATCCGGATCTGGAATCTTCCATGCGCGCAATCGCAATCAATGACAGACCGGATAGTCCCTTCTCTGTGGGAAATTTAGGCCGCCGGGTAGTATCATACGAAAAGCTCGATAACATTGCATCTCAGCAAGAACTTCAGGCGTATGCGGACAACAAAATGTTTAAGAGCATGCAAACCACACAGACACGAACCTTTTATACAGGACCCTCTGGAGCTCATGCAGTATTTGATATCGTAGAGCTGGTGCGGGACGGCACCAGCTCTTTGTATGAGGAAACAAGCTGGCAGCTTGATCTGGAAGCGCCTTATAAAATGACGCATACGGGAAAGCGGGTAATGTATCTATGATCATAGAGACATATCAGGAGCAACAGTCCATCACACAGCAAGAACCGCCGGGACAAGCGTTTGCTATTGTCGGGACCGTATACGAAGATGGTATTGCCCTGATATTCAACGGTGCTGAAACAGAAAGCCTGAAACATTACAAATGCAATAGCGCAGCACGCTTTGAATCCGGACAACGAGTTCGGATCATTGAGGATTCTGGAACATACATAGTAGAGTATCCGGTCGGCGTCCCGGCACAGAGCATTTTTGCGGATGCGGCTGCGCGAGCATCTTATGCTACAGAGGCCGGACACGCTGAGAATGCCAGTAAAGCGACTTTGAGTACGCGAGCTGAAAGAGCCGACTCAGCAGATCGCGCGATACAGGTCGAAAACAAAGCTGGAAAAGATGCAGATCTTGAGTTTTATTATGACACACAAGGAGCTCTGTATATCCGCGCGCTCGGTGATGCGCAATGGACCAAATTCACAGGAACTGCTGCAACTTTAGATTGATGGAGGGTATTATGGCAATCACGATTAAATTCAACGAAAAGTATGTGTATTTTGGCCCTGAATCGGGATTGCATACGCAGGGAGAAGCACGTGCGGAGACTTATGATATTACAGGCCCCAGATACCATGATGGGCGAGATCTTTCGACTCTCACATGGTATGTACGGGCCAGTCATCCGAACTATCGAACGCTGATCAACCGACAGCTTGCAGTGTCTGTTGCGCCGGAAGATGAGGAGAAAGTTATCATCACTTGGCCGCTGGAAGCAGACTTTTCAGCGTTTGCTGGGGAACTGAAGGTAGAGTTTGTCGGGAAATCCGACGGAGATGAGATCATCAAACTGCAGTCCAATGGATTGCAGTTCAAGCCGAGCGTCGAAGGGACAGCGCTGCCGCCTAAAAATGTGTTTGAACAGGCGATGTCGGAAATGGAGCGGTTGGCTCAGGAGGCCGTCAATGCCGCGGGTCAAAGTAAACTTAACGCCGACAAGTCTGAAAGCGTTTTGGAATCCGTGACAGAAACGGTACAAGGGGTTTCAGAGAGCCTTGAACGAGCGGAAGAATTGGTAACCCAAATCAATGGAGATGCCGAAGCTGCTGCCGAAAGTGCAGCGGCTGCAAAATTATCTGCAGACAATGCGGCCGAAAGTGAAAAGAACTCCGCGGCCAGCGCATCCGCGGCAAAAGCTTCAGAAAACAGTGCAAGTTCCAGTAAAACCGCTGCTGCTGGTAGTGCTTCGGCGGCAAAGACATCTGAAACCAATGCGGCGGCCAGTCAATCCGCTGCCGCGAATAGTGCTTCGGCGGCAAAGACCTCTGAGACCAACGCTGCCGCCAGCGAATCTGCCGCAGGGAAAAGTGCCGAAGCCGCACAGACGGCGAAAAGCGCTGCAGAATCTGCGGCAGAGCGCGCTGAAGCTGCTGCTGGTGAGATTGATATGTCGACCTATCTGCAGAAGACCGGAGACGGAAAGGATGTCACGGTCAGCTTTACGGCGCCGGATGATGCTGACTTCTCGAAGATCACATCCGGATCCAAACTATCGGCTATTATGATACTGCTGAGCCGCTGGAGAAATTATATCGCGCAGGCCCTTACCCCAACCGGAACGGTCCTTCCTTTTGCGGGACAAACCATTCCGAATGGCTTCCTTCTGTGCGACGGGCGCGCGGTTTCTCGCACGACTTACGCCGGACTTTTTGCAGTAATCGGAACGATTTATGGATCCGGTGATGGAAGCACAACCTTCAATCTACCGGACATGCGCGGGCGCGTTGCCGTTGGCTTAGATTCGGATTCTAATTT
>CALXBO010000016.1 GCA_944386565.1 uncultured Ruthenibacterium sp.
TCCTTACGATGAAATTCTTGCGGCTGCCGATGCCCGCAGGGATACGTTTTCCGGCCGCACCACTGAGACCGAGGCAGAGGGAACCGTCTATTATATTTCCAATTCCGGAAATGATGAGAACGACGGGCTGTCGCCGGAAACCGCCTGGGCCACCTTGGGGCGGGCCTTTGAAACTCACTGGCCTTTGACCCGCAATTTTCTGCAGCCGGGGGATGCTGTTCTTCTGGAGCGCGGCGGCACCTGGTATGTCTCGCCTGATGACATCGACGGGCTGACATCGGATGCCTACAACATCGTGGAAGGGGTGACGCTGGGCGCCTACGGCGAAGGAGCGCGCCCGGTGATCCGCGGCGACATCCCGCAGGCCAATGACCCCGATTTCTGGACGCCGTATCACAGTGAAAACGGCGTGCAGATCTGGACTTGTGCTGAAAAGCTGCAGGATTCCAACGTCCTTGTCCTGAACAGCGGAGAAGGCTGGATCAACGGGCTGATTCTTCAGGTTGACGGGCCGAATTCCATCTTTTCCGCCGCTGTGGAAAACTGTATAGGAGGCTGCAACCATGACGGCATCTCATTCACGGACAATATTTTCTGCGGCTCCTCCTCGTGGCTTCTCTGTCTGACAGATAACCTCTGGAATCTTTCCGGGAAGGTGAATCAGCCCATGGTCTTCTCCGGCAACGTATACGCCCAACCCAAAGACGGCGGCTTGTGCAACTTCAACTGGGAACGTGGCTGGGGAGCGGGATACGCCCCGGATGAACAGGAATTCCTCGACTTCATCGGGGACGAGACAGGGTCTGTCGTTCCAATCCCCTGATTCAGACCCGCAGAGTATAAACCGAAACTTTCCCTCGCATTCTCGCCCCGCTCTACCGTGCGGAGCAAAATGTGCTGACGGAAAATAAGAAACCCGTTGGAATCATCCGATTCCAACGGGTTTCTGGTTTTCTTTATACTTGCCACTGGCCCTTCGGAACGGTCACGTTCCGAAGATTGCACTTCTTCGCCCCGATTTCATCCCCGTCATCCGATCATGCGGGTCAAAACAACCGTCCGGGGCGATGTGGCGCTTTTCCGCCGGAACTCACCCCAGAAATTCCAGCAATTCGGCTTTCCGTGCGGCAAGATCGCGCAGTCCCAGATCGTACAGAGCCCGCTCTGCCTCTTCTTTCATGGAGTAAGTTCCCACGTGGATGGGCTCGCTGGCTGCAAAGACGAACGCAGTCCCCTCGCGCTCAAGAGAAAACACATCCCTCAAATTGTCGTTGTACACCTCGTGGCGGCGGTCGATGGCCTCTACAATGCGGGGATATTTGCGGCAGACACGCCGGTACAGCCCGCGCATCCCCTGCGGCTTGCGCACGTAATTCCGGTTCTTCGTGAGGAGGACAACCAGTTTCTCACAACCCCGCTCCATCGCGCGGCGGACCGGGATAGCGTCGGTGAGGCCTCCGTCAAAGTAGGGCGTGCCGTTGAGCTCCACCGGATGGCAGGCGACCGGAATGGCGCTCGATGCCATGATGAGGCGGTAATCGTCCTGCTGCATCATTTCCCGCCCGTAGTACTCCGGCTTTCCCGTGAGCGCATTTGTGACCACGACCTCGTACTCCGCCGGATTTTTCATCAGAGCGGGAAAATCCAGCGGGTCTTCTCCGTCCCTGCGCGTCAGATCGCCGTAGATGTACTCCAGACCGAACAGGTCGCCGGTTTTCAACAGGCTTTTCAGCCCGAAATAGTCGGGCGAGTGGATGTGATCCGTAAAAAAGCGGAGATTGCGCCCCCTCTGCCCCGCCAGATAGGAGGCAACATTGCCCGAACCGCCGGATACACCGATGCAGTAGTCAAACGCGATTCCCCCGTCCAGAAAGGCGTCCATAATTCCGGCGCCGTAGGCGCACTTCATTCCGCCGCCCTCGACGACCAGCCCGATTTTCTTCCTCGTGTCCGTTTGTAACATCTCCTCTTGGCGTCAGTTTTTCGCTTTGCTCAGACGGTCTGGCGGCCGACGGACCAGACGTGCTCCCCGCTCGCTGCCGCGGCTGTGTTCTGCGCCATGACGCCCACCAGCGGATGTGGCGTGTACAGCTCCTCCAGATACGCGCACTCCTCCGCCGTCAGCGTGACGTCCACCGCTTTGACCGCTCCTTCGATGTGGGACAGCTTTGTCGCACCCACCACCGGGGCGGCAACCTTTGTCAGCAGCCACGCCAGAGAGACTTCCGTCATGGAAATGCCGGAGCGGTCGGCCAGCTCAGCGGCTCTCGCAAGGATGGGCGCGTCCTGATCCCGGGCCGCCCCGTATTTCAGCCGTGCGTAACTGTCCTCGCGCAGGCGTTTGGAGGTCTCCCCCGGCCGCTTGGACAGCCGCCCGCCGGCCAGCGCGCTGTACGGCGTCATCGCAATGTTCTCCTCCCGGCAGAAAGGCACCATCTCCCGCTCTTCCTCCCGGAAAATCAGGTTGTAATGGCTCTGAACGGAGATAAACCGGGCAAAGCCCTCCCGCTCGGCCAGCGCATTGGCCTTGCAGAGCTGCCATGCAAAGCAGTTGGAGATTCCGATATACCGCGCTTTTCCCGCCTTCACCGCGTTGTTCAGCCCCTCCATGATATCGCAGAGAGGCGTCCGGTAATCCCACATGTGATAGATGTAAAGGTCGACATAGTCCGTCCCCAGATTCTGCAGGCTCCTGTCGAGCATGCGGCGGATGTGCTCCTGCCCGCTGATGCCCTCTGCGATCTCCTCATTCGTGCGGGGCAGGAACTTGGTGGCCACCACCACGTCCTCCCGTTTGGCAAAATCGCGGATGGCGCGGCCCACGTATTGCTCGCTTGTCCCGCTCTGGTAGCTGATCGCGGTGTCGAAGAAATTGATGCCCAATTCCAGCCCCCGCCGGATGATCTCCCGGGAGTGCTCCTCGTCAATGGTCCATGAGTGCTGTCCGCTTTGCGCGTCGCCGAATCCCATGCAGCCCATGCAGATGCGGGAAACATTCAGATCGGATTTTCCCAGTTTTGTATATTTCATATCTGTTCACCTCAGAATTTCAGCCCGGACCTCTCGGCTCCACTGTTCTCATTTTAAGCCTGCGGCTTCAAAATGTAAAATGCCTCTTTTCTATCTGCAGGTATTCCCGCAAGGCATCTTTGCCCTGCCGCACAGGGAGGAGTTGGCCGCGATGACAGGGACGTGGCCCGGAACGGGAGGTGCCCCCGTTGGGGTTCAGTGCACTGAGGATGTTGCGAACGGCAACAGAATTGTTTCCGGTGCGGTCCGCCGGAAGGTTTCCGGCCACCTTTGCCCTCCTTTTCATCTCGTGAATAAACATCAGGAGCGCGAGAGAACATCTTCCCCTGATCTGCATAATCACACTCTGTAATCTTTTAAGATGGACCGGCCTTCGCCGGACTTTGCCGCCATCATCATAAAACGCCCCGCCGGCGGGCGGCTCCGCTCCGGGATATGACCGGAGGAAGGGCCGCCCGCCGGAGGGGCTTTATTTGTTTTGAGATGTGTTTTTCGCCTTTGTCACATGGAGGACAGACGGAAATCAATGAAATCCGGAACGCGGTTTTCTTTCCATTTCTGCCGGATCTGTTCCTCTGTGGGACAGTCCTGCCCCTCGGGGAGATCTTTCCACGCCTGATATGTAAAATATCCCCCCGTGTATTCTCGCTCTCCCTCGCGCACGACAGCAAACGGATGAGAATACTGTTCATCCAAAAAGTCGATCTTGCCCAGCTTGAGCGCGGCGGAAAGAACGTACAGACGGACCCGCTCGTACGCTTGCAGCGATGCGTCCAGAGAGTCGTAGAAATCCCACGCCTGCTGCAGCCGTCCTGCCTGCGTGAGAAATTGCAGGTACTCCTGCGCGTATTCCCGGGTGACTTCGTCCCCGAGAAGGCCGAGCGCACGGCTCATCAGGTCGCAGGCACGGTCGGGGTCCTCCTCCAGCTGCGCGAGGCAGCGCAGCGCGAGCGGGTCGTCTCCCGCGCGTTCAAACCAGCCGCGCGCTTCTTCCCTCCTACTGTTTTCCGTCAGAAGAACGCCGATCAGAACCGCCGCTGTCGCGTTCCCGCTTTGCGCGACGCGCTCAAGAAGCGGCAGCCAGCGCAGATCGGTCAGG
This sequence comes from uncultured Ruthenibacterium sp., assembly GCA_944386565.1. Classification (GTDB taxonomy): domain Bacteria; phylum Bacillota; class Clostridia; order Oscillospirales; family Ruminococcaceae; genus Ruthenibacterium. The sequence continues at coordinate 4,130 of CALXBO010000016.1, forward strand.
AATCTTCCCTCCCACCGGTACGGCGGCACGTCCGGCAGATTTCCCGTGCGGAGAAGCTCCAGCCACGGCTGCTCCTGCGGCCCGATCGTCTGTTCCGGGAACAGCAGCCCCTCCGGCGCAACGCCGCCGCGCGCCTGTTCGAGTGCGCCCAGACCGCTTCCGCACTGCAGGATCTCCTGAACGGGAAGATCGGCACAGGCGCGGTACTCTTCAAGGCTTTGCTCGACCCGCTGCTGCGGCACACGCTCATCGAGGATCCGGTACATTCCGCGGCATCCGGCTTCCCATTCCGACTCATTCCATTCCGCCGCACCGTCCGCGCCTCCGAAAATCTGAACGAAATCCCACTCCGTGTTCGCAGGGATGTCGAGGCCGTGGCTCTGCGTCGGCGCGACGCCCGCCTGAATCTCCAGATAGGCTCCCTTTCCCGGGTCCGACAGGAAATCCTTCCAGTGGCGTCCGCCCTTATGGTTGCCCCAGCAGAACATTTTCCGGTACCGCAGCCGCGGGGACGAGCGCTCAAAGAAACAGCTCCCGTCCGCATAGCACACCGCTTCCCACGTCTGAGCCGGGTCGTGTTCGTTCTGGAAAAAGTATTCGTTGGAGGACTGGAAACTGCCGGGATACGAGGCGTCCTTCTGCATTCCTCCGGGGAACGGCATGGAACCGTGCGCCAGGATGCGCTCTCCGCCCGGCCTGGTCTCCAGAATTTTCTTGTAAATGACCTCTTTGTTTCCCGAAAACACACGGGCGCGCGGCTCCTCCGGAACCGCGGTGTTCGTCCACCAGTAGAACGGAACCGCCTCGTCCAGAGGATTGACAAACCGGAAATAGGCCGTGAGTTCCCGCGCATGCTCGGGGAGGTGGAAATCGACCTGCCAGTACATTCGCTTGCACGCCTCATACTCGTAGCACCGGAGGAATTCTTCACCGCCCGGTTCGCGGCACACCGCCGCATAAACCGGCGAGCAGGTCGTGAACGCGTGGCCCATCTGTCCGAAATTCCACTCGATGCCGCCGGAGAACCAGGCGTCCCGAAGCGCCAGATTGGCCATCTGGAAGACAGGATTGCGGAACAGGAGCTCTCTGCCGAGGACCTTGTCGTACAGCGAATACAGGCGCATCCCGTATTCCGCCAGGAAAACCGCCTTCAGGCAGTCGTTCTCAAGCTCGATCGTCTTGAGCGTGACCGGCTCCCGCGATCTGTCGTACACGTCCTGCATCCGATACGGCAGAACGCGCCGCCCCACCTGATAGCCATAGTTGTGCCGTTCCGGTTCCAGCAGCTCGGAGTCATTGCACACGGGGCTTTCAGGAACCGCGCGGAACTGCGGAAGACGGTTTTCTTCGAGCCGGGTGCTGCCCGGAAGCGTCAGAGATGAAATTCGAATGCTCATAGCACAATCTCCTTTCCGTCCTTGGCTCATTTCGGATAACGGCTGTACTGCACGCGGAACCAGTCGTCCAGCTCCGGCTGAAGCCGTGCGCGCACATCGGCTGCATCCTCATCTTCGTAGCGGTCTATGGTCTCTTCCGGATCGGATTCCAGATCGTACAATTCATAGACGGCGTGCCCGCTGTCCCCGGTGGCCAGGCGGATCAGCTTCCACGGTCCGCGGCGGAGCATACACACCGCGCGGTTTCTGTCCGCGCCGACGATGGAGCGTGCCTCGCCGGGTCCTTCCGGCCCGTCTGCCAGCAGCTCCGTCAGAGAACCTGCCTCCGTCTGCGGAGTCTTCCATCCGTCGTCTCCCGCCGCGTCCAGAACGGTCCCGTACAGGTCCAGAGAGTTGACGACCTGCGAAACCGTTCTGCCCGTCTGCCCTTTCCCGGCCGGTTTGATGATCAGCGGAACGCGGCAGCACGAATCGTACATCTGTCCCTTGAAGAACAGGCCGTACTGTCCGAGGTGATCTCCGTGGTCGGAGGTGAAAATGATCATCGTGTCGTCGTACAGACCCTGACGGCGCAGCTCATCCAGCACCCGTCCGATGTCCTCGTCGATCATGCGGATCTGACCGTAGTACTGCGCCGCAAGCCTGCGCACCTGATATTCCGTCAGCTCCGTCTCGACGCGGCTGCGCAGCGCCCTGCACGTGGCTTCAAACACAGGATGCCCTTTCATGCAGTCCTCGTAATAGCTGCGCGGAAGCGTGATCTCGTCCGGGTCTGCCCAGCGGTCATAGGGAGACGGCGCCAGATAGGGCTGATGCGGGCCGAAATACGAGAGGAAGAAAAAGAAGGGGCGGTCCGTCGGACGATTCGCCAGATACTCCAGCGCCCGGTCGCCCGTCCAGACGGTCTCGTGCTCTGTTTTGCTCCGGAACCCGCTGCCCGCGATGAAGCGGTGGAGGTCGGTGTTGTAAGCGGATTCGTCGCCGTCAAAGAACGGGACAGGATCTTTTCCGTGCCACTGCTCGCGCAGCCACCGGATGTATTGCGACTGCTTGTCTTCACCGGCATAGACGGAATACGGCGCGTCGCTCAGCGCCTTCCACCGGAAACCGTACGAGCGGTCGTTCGGGAACAGATGCAGTTTTCCCGCCATCCCGGTGTCATATCCGGCGTCCGCCAGACGCTGCGGAAGCCACTCAATGCCGTCGCGGCTGTTTCTCCAGTTCTTGACCGCGCCGCAGCCCGGCGGAAAGCATCCGCTCTTCAGTGCCGCGCGGGCCGGGCCGCAGACCGGCGAGGGAGTGTAACAGGTGCGGAACAAGACGCCGTCCTGCGCCAGCCGGTCGAGGTTCGGCGTCATGCCGGGAAGCCCGCCGGTGCAGCTCAGCGCGTCGAACCGGTGCTGATCTGTCATGATCCAGAGAATATGAGGCCGCTTCATATCGGATCTCCTGCCTTTCCGAATCCTTCATTTTTTTCAGGCCGCCGCTGCGGAACGCGCTCTGAGGAAATGCCTGCCTCAGCTTTTTGCACAGCGGGGCCATTCTGCTTTCATTATAGCGCCGAATACAAAAAAATCTACGCTGTATCCACAGTTTTATGGCGTTTTTATCTGAAATTCTGTGTAAAAGCCAAAAAGACCATCATTTTTCCCCCGCCTGTTTTATGAAAGCAGGCCGGGACAGCTCTGTGATCAACAAGGTATCACTCCAACCTTTCACCGCCAGCAAAATCCTGCCCATCAGAAAATTTTCCGAACAAAGAAGCACCCGCGTCGTGCCGCCGTTCAGCGCCAGTCAGCAAGTGCTTTTTAATAACTTTTGAGATAAAACAACGCTCCCTCCGTGATTGACAGTGGTTTATTTCACTGTCTCTCATGGAGGGAGCGTAATCAAAATTACAAACTGCAAATCATTTCTGCTTTAACAGCTTTTCCATTCCGAACCGGCTATATCCATCGGAATGATCCGCACACAGAAAATCAGCAACCGCGGTTCTTTCTGCGATTCCAGACGACTGCTGCGCCGGCACATGCGCCGAGGAGGAGCATGCTCCAGACGGCGGGCATACCGCTGTCGCCGGTTTGCGGCGTCGAGCCGACCGTTCCGCCCGTCTGGCCGCCGTCCGGCGTCTGGGGCGCGTTCGGGTCAAGCAGTGCGATCGCATACGTGGAGAACTTGTCCGTCTGGAACGTGAGCGTATTATCGGCGTTCAGCACGGTGGTCAGCCGCTCGGCCGCACCGTTGTGAATGCGGACCACGCAGAGCTCCTTGCCCTCCTGAATCATCGAAGCGGGCACCGCGACGGTGAACGTCAGCGGCTTCGACAGCTGGGTGATCGTGCCGATCTCCACACCGTCCGCTTTGAGCACGATCGAGAGATCAAAGAACGACTGGATCGAGCCGTTCGAGCCGATCACACCGCTCACAAGATTCTTCTCGGCATCGCTCGCCTGAATCGCATTGTCAAATTCGACGGCAACCGTGATGTCGCGGCCGTCATCAATCGCCGCGCGCAGCGCCTGTGCCGTCGCGTCATCGACCGCTGATGTCGACGCGTTCGCTTCGACGGCCTCTACAATGCTGTCCACTTCGCTGTTGATCGCCGCCTGATTGGCTGCATCCACCGCGACCTGAACGGACTCGACCGGCTTCGACGTGTCGATCGTCGGCACGTCAACCGTGATCTCCGCGCCGCAGTTCGTGCACACGCCGTCCTGATAGTTGTGGCCCAGCGCCGGGATCACCGTGTCGGCCTGAGAGATTTCCTTCGTAGCGGCGGCATCGCTGAAATACTTTCCGCAGCCAGCGCAATACCAGTACGCGATGTTGCCGTCCTCATCGCAGGTCGCGTCTTTGGCAGCCGTTTCCGTCAGCGTGTGGCCGTGCACCACATACTGCCCCGCCGCTTCATCGTAGCGGACGCTCGAGTTCGGAGCGAGATAGTTCGTGGGATCGGCAGTGAACGCACCCCCGAAGATGGTCAGCGAGGGTTTCTCCGTGCACGCATCGGAACCGGTTCCGTAGCAATACACGTCGATCTTGCCGCGGATCGTGTTCGTCTCCGTATTGTGGATCTCCATGGTCGGAGCTTTGTCCGCATATCCCGTGCCGAGCCAGTGCATGACGTCCAGCGCCACGAGATTGCTGTTCGCTCCGTCGATGTTGACGCGGTTCAGCACCATGTCGCCATAGTTGCTGGAAATGATGTACTGCGTCACGGCGGCGCCGTTCAGAGACAGGTCTTCCAGCGTCAGATCACAGTAATTCTGAATCAGCATTACGGTTTTCTGGCTGGATTCGGCCACTGTGATGGTGCCGTTTTTCAGCGTGACCGTGTTGTCCTTTTCAAGGTGGAATCCCTGCGATTCCGTACCGGAAGAACCGACTGCCGGATCGGTGCAGGTGTACGTGTGTCCGCCGAAGTCAATGGTGAGGTTCACGTCCACGGCGCCCTTCGCATTGAACAGTCCGATGCCGCTGCCCGAAGAATCCTTCAGGAGCGTCACAGTGCCGGTCTTGTCCGCGGAGTTCACCACGGCCTCCACAGCCTCAGCCAGAGTCGGGTAGGTATATCCGTCCACTTCCGCTGCCAGATCCAGAACGGTTCCCGTTCCCGCCGCACTGCTGCCGTCGGAACAGACCATTGTCGTGCTGGCATTCAGCTCTCCGTCCCAATACTGAGCACCGGTGACGGGATCAACAGTATAGTTCATGCCCGCCTGCTGCACCGCCTGCACCGTGTTTCCGGACAGACGGATGCCGTTCACGTCAACGTTCTTGCTGTCTCCGTAGCCCAGGATCGGCGCGGCCATGAAATAGGCCGAGAACGTGCTGTTGGAAACCTCGCACTGCTCCACGGTAAATTGGGCGCCGCCCATAAGGTTGCCGACAAAGGCAGCCGTCTTCTGCATGGCAAGCGTGCTGGCATTCCGGACCGCTACATTGTTGAGCGTCAGGCTGCCGCCGACCTGTCCTCCGACAACGACCGCCACCGTGCTGCTGCCATACTGCGTCACTTCCGTAAACGGCTCACTGATGGCAACGCGCGCGCCGTCAAACGTCAGATTGCGGATCGTGGTATTGCAGCAGTTGTATCCGATGAACGCCGAGTAATAGTAGCAGTTCTGGCCGTCGCCGGGCTGGCTGCCCTGATTCGGCCCGCGGACGCCAGTCTGCGTCGTGAGACCGGTGATCGTATAGCCGTTGCCGTCGATCACAGTGCCTTCCAGCGCGGCATTGTTTGCAATGGAAAATTTTCCATCGGCCGAATAGGACACCGTACCGGTGCAGATCGGCGTCCAGTAGTGCGCAGAAAGGTCAATGTTCCCAGCGAGGGAAACCGTGTATCCGGCAAAACTCGTGCCTGCATTGACCAGCTTGGACCACCAGACAAGCGCCTCGGCCGAGCCGATGGAAACCGTCTTGACGGTGTCGTCCGCCACATAACCGGCCGGCCGTTCCGTGACCGTGTCATTCCAATAGGTAGTAAGCGTATCGTACTTCTTCGTCTCATCGCCGTACCACGTTTCCGTGTCCTGCACGGTGACGACCGAAGAACCGTTTGTCCCCGCCTGCTCCGCGAAAGCCGCAGACGGAATCAGCACCGCCGCCATCACAACGGCCAGCAGCGCCGACAACCATCGTTTCGTTTGCAACGCAAATCCTCCTTCACTCTTCTGCCGGACAAAGCACGTCATCCCGGCCCCGCCCGTATGTTACGTATGCAGATATCATAGCACAAAACAGGCGGCTTGAGGGATATTTTTTCAAAAAATCTGTCGATAAATCGAAATCTGTGTGTATTGTACGTGATTCAGGACAGATTGAGCACGATTTACGTACATCGGGCAAACATTCGAACCAAACAGCAGGCCCGCAGCACAAACGTGCCGCGGGCCTGTCTGATACAGCGTATTTACTTTTCTCAATCCTTGACGCTGCGGCGGATCTGCACAAGAACAAGCACCAGACTAACGCCCAACAGGATGTGGCCGATTCCGGCGATGCCGGAGATGGCGGCGCTCGCGCCGGAGGAGAGCGGCGTTCCCAGCACCTGCGTGACGCCCCGCACCACGAACATGACGGCGGTCAGGTTCAGCCCGACGTGATAGACGGCCAGCACGCGGGCGGTCGACGCTGCGGTAAAGGAAAAGTTCTTTTCCAGCACGAGCAGCAGCAGGAAAAACACCATACCTAAGAGGAAATAGTGCGTGTGCACCACGCCGAGGGTCGTCTTGCCCGCGAAGCCGTTGAATTTGGTGAACTCACGGTAAAACACGCCGCCCACCATCGCGAGAGCGGCATAGAGCAAAGCTGTATTCATATATCGTTTCATCTTCATATCTCCTTTATCTGTATTTTTACTCAGTTGCCGATTGGGCTGCGATATTGAAAACCGCTTTTCCGAAGTTGCAGCCGAACAGCAGCCCCGCCAGTAAAAGCGACGCGCCGAGCCCGGTGTAAAAGACGGCGATGAAGCGATCCGGCGCGATCCCGCTCGCGCGCAGACCGATGCCGCCTGTCATCATCACCGCCATGACGGCAAAGGCTTTCGCGTCGAAGAACTTCAGAAAGAAATGCCGCTCTTCCGTGTAGGAACGAATTCTCGCGGTGTGCTTTGTGACCAGCTTTCCGAAAATGAATTTCTGGAACACAGCAAACACCAGAACGGACAGCAGCACATTCCACACAGACCAGTACGGCCCGTAAGCCATCAAACCGATGCGCAGAATGTTGAAGCCTGCCGCGCTCCACACCAGACACGCGAGGAGCAGCAGGGTGTTTCGTTTGACTTTCACAGTCTGCCTCCTTTGAGTGAACATCGTTCAGTTTCAGGGATAAAAAATCCCCACAGCGCTTGTGGGAACTTTTTAATACAGCGTTCTGCGGACAATTTCCAGCACTGCGGCCGGGTCGTAATCCTGACGCAGCAATGCGGACAGCATCAGGGAAAACAGGACGTCGGCAAATTTCTCCGCCGTGAACTGCCCGTTGAACGCGTCCGGACGCACCTTTTCGTCCCGCTTCAGCACGGCGCACAGCCCGTTCAGGATGTGCTGCCACGTCTGCTGCATCCGGCGCTTTCCGTCCGCTTTCTCCTCCCGCATGAAGCCGAGCGAATGGAGGTTGAAAAATCCGGGGTACTGCCTGCAGCCGTACTCCATGCGCTCATAGATCCAGACGATACAGGCCTGTGTGTCCTGAAAGACGTCCGCGTCCTCCGGGCGGTGGAAAATCTCGCACCAGACGCTCTCCACCGTAGCGCCCACAAGGTCCGCCTTGGAATCGAAATAATTGTAGATGGAGCCGACGGATACGCCGCACGCAGCCGCCACGGAACGGATGCTGACCGCTGACCAGCCCTGCGTCCGGATCAGCTCCCGGCTGGTTTCCAGAATTTCTTCCTTTGATGTCACCACCGTGTTCATTCCGTCACCTCCAAATTGAACAATGTTCATTATAGATGCAAAAGCCCGTTTTGTCAAATGGGGTTCACGCACAGGCCCCGGCTCCCGTACTCCGCATCCGGAGCCGGAAACCGGGGGCTGTTTTGTTCATATTATTCGGGGATGGAGCGGTATTCGAACCAGTCGAAATCGGCGTATCCTTTGGATACTGCGCCGCCGGACGACGCGTAAATACCCAGATATGCGCCCGTGAATCCGCCCGCGGTCTCCTTGCAGAGGATGGTTCCGTCCGCGGTGCCCAGTTCCCGCCACTCCTCGGGCTGCAGCGCGTAGAAAAAGCCGTACTGCTGGAAGTACGTCTCGATTTTCAGCCAGATTTTCTGCGCCGGGCACGGCACGCGGGCCAGAATCTCGTCCGTTCCGCCGCTTCTCCGGTACAATGTGAGCATCCCGCCGCAGAGCTCGGCGCGCAGATGATACCGCTCGTTCAGAAACGCCGTCATACCCGCGCGATCGTCCGGCGAGTCCGGGAAGAACTCCATCACCGTGCGCGCGGAAAAGCACATGTGCTGCTGTCTGCGGCCGAGAAACGACGGCGACGCCGCCTCGCAAATTGTTTCCGGCCGCGCGTACAGGCGGAGAAAACCGGGGCGGGCCGACAGGCTGTAACGGGGTTCGCGGCTCGTGCGCAGGAAATTCCAGCACAGGGCGAGTTCGGGCGATTCAAAGGCGTCACAGGCGGGCGGCTCCGGCCAGCGGCACTCCGGCAGATCCGGCGCGGGGAAAGAAAATTCCACATGACCCGTCTCCGGGCTGAACACGGGCCATCCGTCCTCCCAGACGACCGGGACGGCGAACGTCTCGCGGCCCAGATTGCGGTACTGTCCGCCGTCCGGGCGCGAGCCCAGCAGGACGGCCCACCACTCTCCGTTCTGCGTCTCGATGAGGTCCGCGTGTCCGGTGCTGTTGATGGAGCTGTTAAACGAGAGGTTGCGGTGCGTGATCAGCGGGTTGCGGGGATTTTCCTCGTACGGGCCGGTCAGCGTCCGGCTCCGGAACACGGTGACAGCGTGCGTATAACTTGTACCACCCTCTGCGATCAGCAAATAATAGTATTCACCGATGTGGTACAGATGCGGCCCCTCCGGCGTGCCCGCGTGGTGCAGCGCGCCGTCCGTGCGCAGGATGTGCCGCTCACCCAGCAGCTTGCCCGTCTCGAGATCCAGCTCCTGAAGCCAGATGTGGCGGCTCTTGTCCTTTCTGTTCTCGGGATTCGGGCGCATATTGCCAAGATAATACACTTTGCCGCCGTCGAAAAAGAGCGTGGGGTCGATCCCTTCCGCGCCCTCGATCACAACGGGGTCCGACCACGGCCCCGCGGGGTCCTCCGCCGTCACGAAAAAGTTGATGTTGCCCCGGTAAAACGGCCCGCCCACGAGCGTCGTGACCATATAAAAGAGCCCGTCATGGTAGCGGATCGTCGGCGCATAGATGCCCTGCGAAGCGCCGAATCCCGTCAGGTCCATCTGCGACGGGCGGTCCAGACAGTGGCTGATCTGATGCCAGTGGACAAGATCCCGGGAATGGAACACCGGGACGCCCGGGAAGAACTCAAACGTCGATGTGACGAGATAATAGTCCTCTCCCCGGCGGCAGATCGACGGGTCGGGATAAAAGCCGGGCAGCAGCGGGTTGTTCAGTTTCCTCACGAAAAACACTCTCCTTCCGCCATCGCGCAGGACGCACGATGTCTTCGAATCTGTATCTGCTTTCAGTATCATCACAAAGGCGGAAGCTGTCAAGCACGGTTCTTTTGTTTTGATGCGGAAATTGGGTGCGGAGCCGCCGCGCCCCGTGTCCTGAAAAATTTTTCACTTGCCGCCCGGGGCGCGGCGTTTTATACTGGAAGCAGTGAACGAAACCGCGCCGTCCGGCGCAGAAAGGAGCTGCCCTGTGAACATTCATCTTGCCGTCTGCGACGACAGTGCCCCCGATCGGGAGTATCTGGCCGGCCTTGTGCGCCAGTGGGGCGCGCAGCGCGGGCACGCGGTGCGGCTGTCGGAATTTCCGTCCGCCGAGAGCTTTCTGTTCCGGTACGAAGAGGACAAGAGCGTGCAGATTCTGCTGCTCGACATCGAGATGGGCCGCATGGACGGCGTGACGATGGCGCGCACGCTGCGGCGCGAAAACGACGCCGTGCAGATCGTGTTCATCACCGGGTACTCCGACTACATCGCCGACGGGTACGAGGTGGAGGCGCTGCACTATCTGATGAAGCCGGTGGACAGCGGAAAACTCTTCGCGGTGCTGGACCGCGCGGCGGAAAAGCTGCGCCGCAACGAGCGCGCGCTGACGCTGGACACGTCCGGCGGCCTCGTGCGCATCCCGGTGTACCAGATCCGCTTTGCCGAGGTGCAGGGCAACTACGTGACCATCCACGCCAAAGAGACCGTCACGGTGAAAATGACGCTGAGCGAACTCGAGGCGCAGCTCGACGACAGCTTTTTCCGTCTCGGGCGGTCGGCGCTTGTGAACCTTGGTTTCGTGGCTCGCGTGACAAAAACGGCCGTGACGCTTGGCGACGGCAGCTCGCTGCCGCTGCCGCGCGGCGCGTACGAGCGCATCAACCGCGCCATCATCGGCAGGGGGTGAAGAAGATGGGATGGTTTTCCTCGCGCATGGACAAGCGCGTGGCCGCGTATCAGCGCGAGCTGATCGACACACACTACCGGGAAGTGGAGAACATGTACCGGCAGATGCGCGGCTGGCGGCATGACTACCGCAACCACATCCAGACGATGAAGGCTCTGGCCGCAAACGGCGACTGGGACGGCGTGAAAGCCTATCTCGACGAGCTGGACACCGACCTGAACACCGTGGACACCGTCATCAAGACGGGCAACGCGATGGCGGACGCGATCCTGAACAGCAAGATCTCGCTGGCGAAATCGCGCAACATTGCCGTGCACGCGGACGCGCACATCCCGGTGCGGCTGAGCATGTCGGAGCTCGATCTGTGCGTCATTCTCGGCAACCTCTTCGACAACGCCATCGAGGCCAGCCTCGCGCTGCCCGAGGACAAGCGGATGATCCGCGTCTACATGGACATGAAGGGCACGCAGCTGTACATCAGCTTTACGAACTTCACCGCCGCGGACAAGCAGCGCAAGATCGGCCGCCGCTTTGCGACCACGAAGGGTGAGGGGCACGGCCTCGGGCTCGTGCGCATCGACAACATCATCGACCGGCTCGACGGCTATCTGAGCCGCAACAGCGAGGACGGCGCGTTCACCACCGAGATTCTCATCCCGCAGGTGTGATGCAGTTCGTCCCCCGGAACATGCAATTCGTCCCCGGAATGTGCCGGGGACTTTTTGCTGTGATACGGTATCATCGAGGTGAGACACACAATGGAACAAAACCGAAAACCGGTGTACTCCGTCGGGCGGAATCTGACGTTTCTGCTGCGTCTGGCGTGGCAGGAGGCCAAGAGCGTGCCCTTTTACTGTCTGGCGCTGGCCGCGGCCACGGCGGGCGTCACCGTCGCGCAGCTGCTGATCGCCCCGGTGGTGCTGCAAAGGGTGGAACATCACGCCGTGCTGACCAGTCTGGTCGGCACCATCCTTGTGTTCGGCGCGGTGCTGTTTGTGCTGTACGGGCTGCGGGAGTATCTGGACGCGAACACCATGTTCGGGCGCATCTGCGTGCGGATGCGGCTTTTGCGGATGATCTCGGACAAGATGGCCGGGACGTCCTTTCCCAACACGCTGGACACGTCGTTCAACCAGCGCGTCAAACAGGCCGCGACCTTCTGCGAGAACAACAGCTCCGCCGCCGAGGCCATCTGGGCCACCCTCACCGACCTGCTGACGAGCCTGATGGGCTTTGCGGTGTATCTGGCGCTGTTGTCCGGTCTGCACCCGGCGCTGCTGGCGGTGGTCATCGCCACCACCGTCGTGGGATACTTTGTGCGGCAGCGCACCGCGCGCTGGGTGTACAACCATCAGGAGGAACAGGAGCGGTATCTCGGCCAGATGTATTATCTGAACAAGACCGTCACCGACCGCGCCTTCGCCAAGGACCTGCGCATCTTCGGGCTGAAACCGTGGATGGACGAGGTGTGGGAGCGCGTGATGCGGCTGTTCCGGGATTATCTGAAGCGTCTGGAGATGCACCGGCTGTGGAACGACGCGGCCGACCTTGTGCTGACGTTCGCCCGCGACGGCATCGCCTACGCCTACCTGATCGCGCTGGCACTGCGCGAGGGGATGCCCGCGTCGCAGTTTCTTCTCTATTTCACCGCGGTGAGCGGGTTCACCCAGTGGGTGGGCAGCATTCTGGAAAAGGGCGCCGAGCTGCACCGGCAGTCGCTGGAGATCTCGCGCCTGCGCGAGGTGCTGGACTGGCCGGAGCCGTTCCTCCTCGAGAGCGGCAAGCCCGTGCCCCGCACGCCCGGCATGGCGTGCGAGATCCGCTTTGACCACGTGAGCTACCGCTATCCGGGCGCTGCGGCGGACACGCTGCACGGCATCGACCTGACGATCCGCGCCGGGGAAAAGCTGGCCGTCGTGGGCCTGAACGGCGCGGGCAAGACGACGCTCGTGCGGCTCGCGTGCGGCTTTCTCGACCCCACCGAGGGGCTCGTGCTCTTCAACGGGGAGGACGTGCGCACGCTCAACCGGCGCGATTACTACGCCCTGTTCTCGGCGGTGTTCCAGAACTTTTCCATGCTCGAGGCGAGCGTTGCGGAAAACGTGGCGCAGCGCACGAGCGGCATCGACACCGATAAAGTGTGGAAGTGCCTGGAGCAGGCGGGCCTGACCGAAGCGGTGCGGGCGCTGCCGCACGGGCTTGACACGAAGCTCGGACGGCGGGTGTTCGAGGACGGCGTGGAGCTCTCCGGCGGACAGACGCAGCGCCTGATGCTGGCGCGGGCGCTCTACAAAGACGGGCCCATCCTCGCTTTGGACGAGCCGACCGCCGCGCTTGACCCCATCGCCGAGGACGACATCTACCGCAAATACAATGAGATGACGGACGGGCGCACGTCCCTGTTCATCAGCCACCGGCTGGCGTCCACCCGCTTCTGCGACCGCATCCTGTTTCTGGAACACGGGCGCATCGCCGAGCAGGGCACGCACGAGGAACTGCTGGCGCGGGGCGGCGGCTACGCAGACCTGTTTGCGGTGCAGAGCCGTTATTACCGGGAGGGAGGCGAGGCAAATGAATGAGAACGCGGAAAACACCTGCGGCTACCGGGAGGCATGGCGGCTGAATCTCCGCACATGGAAGATGTGGATGCGCCGCTGCCCGGGTTACTTCCTCTCCGCCGCGCTCAGTGCGGCCGGGCAGGCGCTCGCCCCCTATGCGACGATCTGGCTGTCTGCGCAGGTCATCGGCGAACTGGCCGGCGGGCGCGACCCGCAGCGGCTGGCGTTCTGGGCGGCGCTGACGGTGAGCCTCACCGCGGCCATGTCTCTGGTGAACGGACTGCTGAAGCGCTGGGCCAATTACGCGGAAAACGAACTCTCCGTTCAGAAGCTCCGCCCCCTGACCGACAAGATGGCCTCGCTCGACTACGCGCAGACCGACCGTCAGGAAGTGCAGGATCTGTATCAGCAGGTCCGGCAGAACGACAACTGGAACGGCTGGGGCGCATATCTTTCGGTGATGTTTTTCTCCGATTTCTGCAAGGCCGTTTTGCAGGTGCTGGGCGGCGTGGGCTTCACGCTGACCCTGTTTTTCACCGACGTGCCCGCGGGCAGCCCGCTCACGGCGCTGAACAGCCCGCTGTGCATGCTGGGCGTTCTGGCCGCGATGATCGCGGCGGTGCTCGCCTCCAACGCCTGCGGCAGCCGAGCCGACCTGATTCTGAGCCGGCAGGCGTCCGCCGTCCGGGAGGGCAACCGCTATTTCAGCTTCTTCGGCATGATGGCGTTTGACGCGGACCGCGCCGCCGACCTGCGCATGTACCGGCAGCAGGAATCCGTCTGCCGCCACTACATGCAGAACCACAGCTTCACGCCCCGCTCGCCCATCGCGCGGCTGACGCGCGGCAAGCGCGGGCTTCTGCGCGGGCTGTCACAGTCGTTCTCGGCGCTGCTCACGTGCGCCGTGTACCTGTTTGTCTGCCTGAAGGCGTGGGCCGGGGCGTTCGGCGCGGGCGCGGTAACGCAGTATGTAGGCGCGGCGAGCCAGCTGTTCGGCGGCATCTCGCTGGTACTGGAAACATTCGGGCAGATCCGCGCGAACGGCGCGTTCCTGCGGCTGACCTTTGAATTTCTCGACCTGCCGAACCCCATGTATCAGGGCAGTCTCACGACCGAAAAGCGCTCCGACCGGCAGTATCAGGTGGAGTTCCGGGACGTGTCGTTCCGCTATCCCGGCAGCGACGCGTGGGCGCTGCGCCACGTGAACGTCTCGTTCCGCGTCGGCAGCCGCCTTGCGGTCGTCGGGCCGAACGGCAGCGGCAAGACCACGTTCATCAAGCTGCTGTGCCGGCTGTACGACCCCACCGAGGGCGAGATCCTTCTGAACGGCATCGACATCCGGAAATACCGCTACGACGACTACATCGCGCTGTTCTCGGTGGTCTTTCAGGACTTCCGGCTCCCCTCCCTGCCGCTGGGCGAGAACGTGGCAGGAACCGTGCAGTACGACCGGGAGAAAGCAAAGCGCTGCCTTGCCGACGCGGGATTCGAGCTTCGGCCGGACAAACTTCCGCAGGGGCTCGACACGTATCTGTATAAAGATATGGAGGAGGGCGTGAACCTCTCGGGCGGCGAGGCGCAGAAAGCCGCCATCGCCCGGGCGCTCTACAAGGACGCGCCGTTCCTCATTCTCGACGAGCCGACCGCGTCGCTCGACCCCATCGCCGAGGCGGAGATCTACGAGAAGTTCAACGCCATCGCCGGGGACCGGACGGCCGTCTACATCAGCCACCGGCTGTCCTCGTGCAAATTCTGCGACGCCATCGCCGTGTTCGACCACGGCGCGATCGTGCAGACCGGCACGCACGCGGCGCTCGTCGCGGACGAAACAGGATTGTACCACACGCTCTGGCAGGCGCAGGCACAATATTATACAAAGCCGTGACAAAGGCGGGTACTTTTGCAAAAGTACCCGCCTTTCGTGCGTTCCGGGCGGGACAGTGGCGCAAACGGCCGGACTGTGCTATACTGTTTGGCGTACCTCCGCGCAGCACATCCTCTGTGTGACGCTGAGGTTTCTGACACATACTCTATCCGCCGGCCGCTCTGCACACCCGGCGGAAAACACAAACAAAGGAGTCGATCATATGGCACAACCCGTTCTGGACCGCAGAGAGACCGCTGAGGAGTTCAAGTGGAAAATCAGCGACCTCTACCCCACCGACGACGCATGGAGCGCCGAATTCGACCGTCTGCACACGGAACTTGACGCGCTGGCCGGTTACAAGGGACGCCTCGGCGAGAGCGCCGCGGTGCTTCTGGCGTTCCTGCAGGCGAGCGACCGCATGGAAGTGGACAGCGGCCGCATGCTGTCCTACGCGTTCCGCAAGACCGACGAGGACACCCGCAACGCGACCTATCAGGAGATGAGCGCCAAGGCGCGCAACTTCGTGGTGGAGTGGGGACAGGCCCTCGCGTTCGTGACGCCGGAAGTGCTCGCCGTGGAGGACGAGCGCATGGAGTCCTTCTACCGGGACGAGCCCGCGCTCGAGCACTACCGTCTGCTTCTGACGCGCATCCGCCGCCAGAAAGAGCACACGCTGCCCGCCGAGGGCGAGGCGCTTCTGGCCGCGGCCGGGAGCATGGGACAGGCGCCCGGAAACATCTTCGCGCTGATGAACAACGCCGACATGACGTTTGAAGACGCCGTGGACAGTGAGGGCGTGCGCCATCCGCTGACGCACGGCAGCTACATCGCCCTGATGGAATCGTCCGACCGCGCGCTGCGCGAATCGGCGTTCCGCTCGCTGTACGCGGGCTACGGCAAAATGAAGAACACCTGCGCCGCCGTTCTGGGCGCGCAGATGAAGCAGCTGCAGTTCTTTGCCGACGCGCGCCGCTACCCCTCCGCGCTGCACGCGGCTCTGGCGGAGACGGAAGTGCCGGTGGAGATCTACCACAACCTCATCGAGACGGTGCACGCACACCTGCCCGCCATGCACCGCTATGTGCGCCTGCGCAAGCGCCTGCTGGGCTTCGACAAGCTGCACTACTATGATCTGTACGCCCCCATCGTGGCCGACGAGAACATGGAAGTGACGTTCGACGAGGCCAAGGACCTCGCGCGTGAAGCGCTCAAGCCGCTGGGTGAGGAGTACCTCGGCATTCTGAACGAGGGCTTTGCGAACCGCTGGATCGACGTGTACGAAAACACGGGCAAGCGCTCCGGCGCGTATTCCGCCGGTGTGTACGGCGCGCACCCCTTCGTGCTGCTCAACTACACCGACACGCTGAACGACGCGTTCACGCTCGTGCACGAGATGGGCCACGCGCTGCACTCGTATCTGTCGAACCGCGAGCAGACCCCCACGTACGCCGACTACAAGATCTTCGTGGCGGAGGTCGCCTCCACGTGCAACGAGGCGCTGCTGATCCAGCATCTGCTCAAGGGCACCCAGGAGCCGCGCCGCCGCGCGTACCTCATCAACCACTTCCTCGAGCAGTTCCGCTCCACGCTGTACCGCCAGACCATGTTCGCCGAGTTCGAGCTGTGGTGCAGCGAGCAGACCCGTCAGGGCCGCGCGCTGACGGCCGAGTCCCTGTGCGAAAAATACGGCGAGCTGAACCGCCAGTACTACGGCGAGGACATCGAGGCCGACCCGGAGATCGCTCTCGAGTGGGCGCGCATCCCGCACTTCTATTACGATTTCTATGTGTATCAGTACGCGACGGGCTTTGCCTCCGCGGTGGCGCTGTCGCAGCGCATCCTCAGCGAGGGCCAGCCGGCCGTGGACGACTACCTGCACTTCCTCAGCGGCGGATGCTCGGCGGACCCCGTCTCGCTGCTGCGCGGCGCGGGCGTCGACCTCTCCACCCCGGCTCCCATCGCCGAAGCGCTCGAGTATTTTGACCGCCTGATCGCGGAAATGGAGGGCCTGATGGCTCAGTGAGGGTGTTTTTCCGCCGTTTTGGGCGGAAAACGGCCGAATCCTTTGTGAAAGCGATGTATTTTCTCTCATTTTCGCTGAATTTTCTGTAAACTTTCACCAGTTATCGCTTTAATTTTTTACAAATACAGAGTTTTAGTTGCTTTTTTCCCTCGTTCTTGTTATTATAAAAACAATCTCCGTCGGAGCGGCAGGGGTAGGTTTAACCTTTCACTGTCCGCCCCAGTCGGACAAAATCCACTATAGTGGAACAGGAAGGAATGCACGCATGAAAAAGACAAGACTTTTGTCTCTGCTGTTGGCGGGCGTCATGACGGCTTCTCTGGCCGCCTGTGGAAGTCAGTCCACCGTCACCAACAACACGAGCAGCACGCCGGCGAGCAGCACCGCAGTGAGCGAAGGCACTCGCCCCACGGAGCCGCAGGGCCAGCTGGTCATCGGCACCACCACGCAGATGGGCAACGACTTCTACGACCCCCGCTTCTCGAACAACGCCACCAACTACAAGACGTACGACCTGATCCATGGTTACGGCACCGTTGTCTCCGACAAGGAAGGCGCCTGGGTCTATGATCCGACCGTTGTGGCCAGCCACGAGGAGACCGAGAACGAAGACGGCACCAAGACCTACACCGTCACCATCAACGACGGCCTGGTCTGGAGTGACGGCACCCCCATCACTGCGAAGGACTATGTCTTCCAGCTGCTGCTGGAGAGCTCTCCCGAGATGAACGGCGTTGACGGCTATCCCAGCCAGGCCGGCTATTCTCTGGTGGGCTACGACGAGTTCTTTGCCGGCGAGACCGAGTACTTTGCCGGTGTGCACCTCGTGGACGACATGACGTACTCCGTCACCGTCCGTGCCGAGGAGCTCCCCTACCACTATGACATCACCTACGCTTCCGCGATGCCCCGTCCGATGCACGTGATCGCCCCGGGCTGCGACGTGGAGGACACGGCGGAAGGCGCCACCATCACGGGCGACTTCACCACCGAGCTGCTGCTTGAGACCATCAACAACAGCACCACCGGTTACCGCTATGCCCCGACGGTCACCTGCGGCCCGTACCTCTTCGATTCCTTCGATGTGGCCAGCGCCCAGTGCACCCTGAAGGTCAACCCCGATTATGCCGGTGACTACCGCGGCGTCAAGCCCGTCATCGAGAAGATCATCATCAAGACCGTCAAGACCGACACGATGATCAACGAGCTGAAGTCCGGCTCTGTCGACCTGCTGTTCCAGTGCAGCGGCGCCGACACCATCAACGCCGGTCTGGACCTTGTCGATGCCGGCGAGGCTCAGGACAACACGTTCTTCCGCAACGGCTACGGCAAGATTCAGTTCGACTGCAGCCAGTTCCCGACCGACTCCGAGAACGTCCGCAAGGCGATCGCCTACTGCCTGGACCGCAACGAGTTCGCGCGTCAGTACAGCGGCGGCTACGCTTCTGTTGTGCACGCCTACTACGGCCTGGCTCAGTGGGAGTATCAGCAGTCCAAGACCTGGATCGACCAGAACCTGAACACCTATGAGAAGAACCTCGACGAAGCCAAGAAGCTGCTGGAAGAGGACGGCTGGACGCTGAACGCGGACGGCAGCGCGTACTCCGGCACCGGCCTGCGCTACAAAGAGGTTGACGGCGAGCTGAAGCCGCTGGTCATCGAGTGGGCCAACACGGACGGCAACCCCGTTTCCGACCTGCTCGCCACCATGCTGCCTGAGGCTATGACCGAGATCGGCATGCAGCTGAATCCCACCACGATGGACTTCCCGACGCTGCAGACTGCCATCACCCACAGCGGCGACAAGATCTACAACATGTACAACCTCGCCACCGGCTTCGCGCTGGCCAGCTCTCCGTGGTACTACTACTCCACCGATCCTGTCTGGATGCAGGGCGGCTACAACAGCAACTGGATTGCCGATGAGGAACTGGCTGCTGCCGCCGAAGCGCTGAAGGCGATTCCGTATGACGATAACGACGCCTGGCTGACCGCCTGGCAGAACTTCATCCTCATCTGGAATGAGAAGCTGCCTGACATCCCCCTGTACTCCGATGAGTACTACGACTTCTTCTCCAACAGACTGCACGGCTGGGAGTCCACCTCCGTCTGGGAGTGGTCCCGTGCTGTTCTGGATGCTTGGGTTGACGCCTAAGTCCTATTCAGTCTGACAAGCGTCCGGCGGAACCCCGCAGTGTGACCGGGTTCCGCCGGATTTTCCGTATTAAAGCATTTTCCGCACGGCGTGCGGCGGACGAGGTCTGCTGCACGCCGCCTGTGCGGTGCAAGCCCCCATACCCTTGAAACGGAGGAACGGTGAATGGGAAAAAGTAGATATCTGCTCAAGCGCTTGATCTACATTATATTTGTATTCTTTATCATCTCGATCCTGATGTTCGCCATCTACAAATCCATGCCCGGCAACCCTGTCGACATCATGCTGGGCGACAGCAAAACCACGATGAAGCCTGAGGCGTATCAGGCACTTTACGAGCAGACTGTAAAATCTCTCGGCCTTGACAAACCCCTGCCTGTGCAGTATTTTGCGTGGATCTCCAACATGCTCACCGGTAATTTCGGTTATTCCACCCAGTACAAGCAGGAAGTCATCAATGTGATTGGCGCTCCTATGGCCAACACTGTAATGTTGAATATCCTGACCATGTTCGTGGTCTTTTTGATTTCGATCCCCCTGGGCATTCTCACCGCCGTGCGCAAGAACAGCGTATTCGACAAGAGCGTGCAGGTGCTGACGATCGTGGGTTACAGTATCCCCACCTTCATCATCGCCCTTCTGGCCATCTTCCTTCTGGCCGTCAAGTTCCCCATCTTTCCCATCAGCGGCGTGAGCACGGCCGGTTCGACAACCACCGGGCTCGCCGCCATGTTGGATAAGCTGCATCACATGGCGCTGCCCGTGCTGGTCATGTCCGTGTCCGGTATCGGCGGCATCACCCGTTACGTGCGCGCCGCGATGATCGACGTGCTGCGCATGGACTATATCAAGACCGCGCGTGCGAAGGGCCTTTCGGAAAAGGTCGTCATCTACGTGCACGCGTTCCGCAACGCGCTGATCCCGGTCGTCACCGTCACGACCTGGTGGGTCGTCGGCCTGTTCGGCGGCTCCATCGTCATCGAGTCCGTGTTCCTGTGGCCCGGCCTCGGCAAAATGCTCATCGACGCGCTGCTGCAGCGCGACTTCGCCGTCGTTCTGACCATGCAGATGTTCTATGTCGTTCTGTCCCTCGCGGGCAACGTCATCATGGACATCGCCTACACGATGGTCGACCCGCGCGTGCGGCTGGACAGCTAAGGAGGTTTGAGGATGCGAAAAAACAAAAAGAACAAACGCTCCACGGCGTCCATGTCTGCGCAGCGTGTGCTTGTGGGCGGTCTGCCGCAGGAGGAAGAAGAGGTCCTGCAGAGCCCGCTCCAGATGGTGATCAGCTCGTTTGTGCGTGACAAGATCGCCATGACGGGCGTGATCCTGTTCGTCTTTATTTTCCTGTGCTGCGTGATCCTGCCGTTCTTCTTCCCCATCGACCTGTATTATCAGGACGTCACGCAGGCAAACGTGGCCCCGGGCTTCGGTATGCTGAAAGTTCCCGCGCAGCTGAAAAACAATGCGCAGGACATCTCGGTCGGCAGCTCGTTCTCCGTGGGTCTCGACAAGGACGGCAACGTCTACGAATGGGGCACTTTCCCCACGGAAAAGCTCAAGAACATCCCGAGCTCCAGCGAGACCGGCAAGCTCGTTCAGGTCTCCGCCGGCCTTGACCACGTGGTGGCTGTCAACGAGGACGGCCAGATCTTCACCTGGGGCAACGACCGCATGGGTCTTGCCACCGTCCCGATGGAGCTGCGCACGGGCGGCAACGACATCAAGCAGATCCTCGCCGGTTACCAGATCTCCCTCGCCCTCACCGGGGACGGCCAGATGTACAACTGGGGCAGCGACTACCTGCTGAATATCACGTACCCCGAAGGCGTGCAGGGCAACATCGACAAGTTCGCGGCCAGCACCAACATCGTCATGGTCCTGACCAAGGACGGCGAGGTCGTTCCCCTCACGGGCAAGGCTTCCGCCTACACGAACGTGCCTGAGGAGATTCAGGGCGACGTGGTCGATCTGGCGCTGACGGACGAGGCTGCTGCCGCCGTCACCTCCGACGGCCGTGTCCACACGTGGGGCAACAACATCAAGAAGGGCCTTGACGTCCCCGAGGACATTCAGGGCCAGGTGGTCTCCGTCACCGGCGGCCGCTACCACTTCACCGCCGTTCTGAAGGACGGCACCGTCCGCAGCTGGGGCGACAACACGCACGGCCAGGCCAATGCGCCGGAAGGCGTGACGGTCTCCTCCGTGGACAGCGGCTACTATGCCAACTACGCCATCACGGAGGACGGCTCCGTTGTGGCCTGGGGCCTCAAGGGTTACCTGATGGGCACCGACGCGCTCGGCCGTGACCTGTTCCGCCGCATTCTCGTCGGCGGACGCATGACGATGACCGTCGGCGCCATCGCCGTCATCATCTCCACCGTCATCGGCATCGCCGTCGGCGGTATCTCCGGCTACAAGGGCGGCAAGGTGGACAACCTGCTGATGCGCCTGACGGAGATCGTCTCGTCCATTCCGTTCCTTCCGTTCTGTATCATCCTGTCGTCCATTCTGGGCAACTCCATCAGTGAGACGCAGCGCATCATCCTCATCATGTGCATTCTGGGCCTGCTGTCGTGGCCCGGCATCGCGCGTCTGGTGCGCGGCAGCGTTCTGGCGGAGCGCGAGCAGGAATTCGTCACCGCCGCGAAAGCGCTCGGCGTGCGCGAGTTCGGCATCATCTTCCGCCACATCGTTCCCAATATCATCACGGTCATCATCGTCAACGCGACTCTGAACTTCGCCACCTGTATGCTGACGGAGTCCTCGCTGTCGTTCATCGGTTTCGGCGTCACCGAGCCGAATGCCACCTGGGGCAACATGCTGACGGGTGCGCAGAACGGCCAGGTCATCGAGAACTACTGGTGGCGCTGGGCGTTCCCGGCTCTGATGCTCGGCATCTGCACCATCAGCATCAACTGCATCGGTGACGGCCTGCGCGACGCCATTGACCCGAAATCGAAGGAGAGGTGAGAAACTCATGAGTCTGTTGGAAGTCAAGAATCTGCACACCTATTTCACCACCAAGAAGGGCATCGTCAAGGCAGTCAATGACGTCAGCTACACGCTGGAAGCGGGAAAAACGCTCGGCATCGTCGGCGAGTCCGGCTCCGGCAAGAGCGTCTCGGCCATGAGCATCATCAAGCTCCTGGACGGCAACGGCTACATTGACAGCGGCGAGATCCTGTTCAACGGCCGCAACATCCTCGAGGCCAGCATCAAGGACCTGCATCACATCCGCGGCAATGAGATCTCCGTCATTTTTCAGGAGCCCATGACCTCCCTCAACCCCGTGTTCACGGTAGAGCGCCAGATCGGCGAGGTCCTGCGTCTGCACCAGAACATGGACAAGAAGCAGGCCGCGCAGAAAGCGGTCTCGCTGCTCGCCGACGTGAAGATCCCCAACCCCGAGCGGGTGGCCAAACAGTATCCCTTCCAGCTGTCGGGCGGCATGCGCCAGCGCGTCATGATCGCCATGGCGCTGGCCTGCAAGCCGAAGCTGCTGATCGCCGACGAGCCCACCACGGCTCTGGACGTCACCATTCAGGCGCAGATTCTGAAGCTGATGAACGAACTGAAGGCCCAGACGGGCACGTCGATCCTGTTCATCACGCACGACCTCGGCGTCATCCATGAGATGGCGGACGACGTGGCCGTTATGTACTGCGGCCAGATCGTGGAGAAGGCCGACGCGAAGACCATCTTCCACAACGGCGTGTATTCGCACCCGTACACGGAGGGTCTGATGGTCTCCATCCCCCGCCTGAACACGCCCAAGAACAAGCGTCTGGAAGCCATTCCCGGCGCCGTCCCCAATCCTTTGTATCTGCCGGTGGGCTGCAAATTCGGCCCGCGCTGCAAATACTGCACGGAAAAGTGCAAAGCCAGCGAGCCTCCCCTGCACGAGGTGGCTCCCGGCCATTTCATCCGGTGCTTCTATCCGGAAAAGGCGGTGAGAAACAACCATGGAGAATGAAACACGCAACGTCCTGCTGACCGTCCGGGACCTCAAGCAGTACTTCCCTGTCAAGAAGACGAAACTCCGTGAAAAGCAGCGCTATGTCCGCGCCAACGACGGCATTTCGCTGGACATTTACGCCGGTGAGACGCTCGGCCTCGTGGGCGAGTCCGGATGCGGCAAATCCACGTTCGGACGCACGCTGCTGCAGCTGTATCCGCAGACGCACGGCGAGGTCATCTACCACAAGGACGGCAAGGACATCGACCTGAAAAAGCTCTCCAAAGAGGAGATGCGCGTCCTGCGCAAGGATCTGCAGCTGATCTTCCAGGACCCCTATTCCTCCCTGAACCCGCGCATGACCGTCGGGCAGATCATCGGTGAGGGCCTTGTCTCCCACGGTGTGTTCAAGCGCGGCGATCCCGCCATGCGCGACTATATCTTCAAGGTCATGGAGAGCTGCGGTCTGGCCACGTATATGTTCGGCCGCTATCCGCATCAGTTCTCCGGCGGCCAGCGCCAGCGCATCGGCATCGCCCGCAGCCTGGCTCTGAATCCGTCGTTCGTGGTCTGCGACGAGGCCGTATCGGCGCTGGACGTTTCCATCCAGTCGCAGATCCTGAACCTGCTGACGGAGCTGAAGGAAAAGCAGAATTTGACGTATCTCTTCATCACGCATGACCTGAGCGTCGTCAAATACATCAGCGACCGCATCGGCGTGATGTATCTGGGCAATCTGGTGGAGCTGGCTCCCACGGAAGAGCTGTTCGCCAACACGATGCACCCCTACACGGAGGCGCTGCTGTCGGCCATCCCCGTGGTGGACGAGGACGACAAGCGCGAGCGCATCCTGCTGGAGGGCGACATCCCCAGCCCGGTCAATCCTCCCTCCGGCTGCAAATTCCACACCCGCTGCCGCTACTGCCAGGAGAAGTGCAAGAAGGAAGTTCCCGAGTGGGTCGATGTTGGCAACAACCACTATGTCGCCTGCCACTTCCCTCTGCACCGCAAGGGGTGAGTTTCCATGCTGTTCGGGAAAAAGATCGACCGCGTCCTCAACGTCCGAAAGGCCGAGGAGCGCTTTGAAAAAGAGCGCGAGGAACTGCCGCTGGAGAAAAACGACCGTCCGGCCATGATCCTGGCCGCACTCATCGTGTTCATCCCGGTGTTTCTCGTAATCGTCGGAATCCTGCTGCTGGTGCTCTACCTGTTCTTCTTCCGGCATCTGTAACAGAGCCGGAACACCGTTCCTCAATCAAAAAACTCCCGTCTGATTCTCAGACGGGAGTTTTTTCCGGGGAATTCTACCCTATGTGAGTCAGCTGCCCACCTCACAGCAGTTTTGTCGTTTTTCCGAATCTTGTTGGAAGCATTGACAGAATCCTCCAGCTCCTTATAATTAATTTTATAATATAGAATTGATATCATCAGAAGCATTCTGCAGCGAAGCCGAATCCCGAAACCGGAAGGAACGGCCCATGGCGAGTCCGCCATCAAATCCCGTATCTACACTGCCATCTGGAACGACATTATTGACGGTCTCCCCCGCACAGGCGTTCGCGCTTCTGGACCGATACCGCGGGGCGGACGGGACGTGCATCGACACGGCCCGCATGTATGCGGACGGCGCCAGTGAGGAAATAATCGGCGAATATCTCGCGCAGCGCGGCTGCCGCGGGCAGGTCGTCCTGTCCACAAAAGGAGGGTTCCCGCCGGCCGGCGACATGCATCGTTCCCGCATCCGGCCGGATGCGCTGCGCAGCGATCTGGAGAACAGTTTACGCGCGCTGCGAACCGATTATGCCGATGTGTACTTTCTGCACCGCGACGACCCCTCCTTCCCGGTGGAGCAGCTGATGCCGTTTCTCGACGGGCTGGTGCGCGCGGGGGTTGTGCGCTTTCCGGGCGCATCCAACTGGACAGCGGCGCGCATTGATGAGGCGAACCGTTTTGCGGCGGAAAACGGCCTGACCCCGTTTTCGATCAGTCAGATCCAGTGGAGCCTTGCTGAATCGACTCCTGCCATGTGGAACGACGATACGATCGTGTGCATGGACGGTACACAGGCACGTTTTTACCGTGACGCTTCGATGCCGGTGATGGCATTTACGCCGCTGACGCGCGGCTTTTTCGACAAACTGGCGGCCGTGCCGCCGGGGCGGACGCTTCCCGAAGAGCTGCGCGTCTTCGCGACGCCGCGCAACCGCGAGCGTCTGCGCCGCCTGCAGGAGATCTGCCGGAACCGCGGAGCCACGACTGCACAGGTGTGCCACGCCTATATCACAAGCGGCAGCCCCTCCGGCATCGCTGTGATGGGAGCCAAAACGCTCCGCCATCTGGAGGATTCCCTTGCCGGGGCCGATCTGGTCCTGACGGAACAAGAACTCGCCGCGCTGCGCGCGGACGATACGACAGAAATGGAAAGGAATATTTCTCATGCCGGTCTCTCCTGAATTATCCGGGCGGTACGCCGCCATTCTGAATGCGGAACTCGTGCCCGCGATGGGATGCACCGAACCGATCTCCATTGCCTACGCAGCGGCAAAAGCGCGCGAGGTTCTGGGGTGTGCGCCCGAGCGCGCCGAGCTCATCGTGAGCAACAACATCATCAAAAACGTGAAGAGCGTCGTCGTTCCCAACACAGGCGGGCTGAAAGGTCTGGAGGCCGCCGTTGCGGCGGGCGCCGCGGCCGGAAATGCCTCCCGCGTACTGGAGGTCATCAGCAGCGTGGACGACGAGGGGCGGCGCGCCATTGCGGAATTCCTGAACGACGTTCCCATCCGCGTCACGCCTGCAGACGGCGACGAGGTGTTCGACATTCTCGTGGATCTGCGCGCCGGTGAAGATTCGGCGCGCGTGCGCATCACAAGCTGCCACACGAACATTGTGCTGATCGAAAAGAACGGCACGCCGCTGTATGAAGGCGATCCGCAGACCGACGAGAGCCATCCCGAGGGATACGACGAACTGAACGTCCGGGACATTCTTGAATACGCCGAGACCTGCTGCCTCGACCCGGTGCGCGATGCGCTGGAGCGGCAGATCGCCTACAACACCGCCATCAGCGAAGAAGGGCTGACGGGGCGCTGGGGCGCGGCCGTGGGCAAGACGCTGCTGGCGATGTACGGAGACGACGTGATGATCCGCGCCCGCGCGGCCGCAGCCGCCGGAAGCGATGCGCGCATGAGCGGCTGCGACAAGCCCGTCATCATCAACTCCGGCTCGGGCAATCAGGGTATGACCGCGAGCCTGCCGGTCATCGTGTACGCCCACGAGCTCGGCAAGTCCCACGAGGAGCTGCTGCGCGGACTCGTTCTGTCAAATCTGCTGACGATCCATCTGAAGACCGGCATCGGCCGCCTGTCGGCGTACTGCGGCGCGGTGTGCGCCGGCTGCGCATCAGGCGCGGCCATTGCATGGCTGAACGGCGGCGGCTACGCCGAGATCACGCACACGCTCGTGAATTCTCTGGCTGTGGTGTCCGGCATTATCTGTGACGGCG
The DNA here is from genome assembly GCA_944386565.1 of uncultured Ruthenibacterium sp. GTDB lineage: Bacteria > Bacillota > Clostridia > Oscillospirales > Ruminococcaceae > Ruthenibacterium. The sequence goes on from CALXBO010000016.1 coordinate 30,652, forward strand.
CAAAGCCGTCGTGCGCGGCGAAGATCGCGAGCGCGGTGGATGCAGGGCTCCTGGGCTGGCAGATGTACTGCCACGGCACGCAGTTCTACGGCGGTGACGGTATCGTGAAAAAAGGCGTGGAGGAGACGATCCGCACGGTGGGACGGCTGGGTCGCGAGGGCATGCGTGACACCGACCGCGAGATCATCCTCATCATGACGGAATCCTGACAGCTGAGATCCAATACATCCGCCGGGCGTGCAGTTGGACCGGCGCGCGGAATCTGCACTTGCCGGCTGACAATTTCTTGCACCGGCAAACAAAAAGAACCTCCCGCACCGGCTTCGCCCCGGCACGGGAGGTTCTTTCTTTGTTAAAGGAGGAAGCACACCGCTTCCGCACTGCAAAAAGTCAACAAACCAACCTGTACAAAAAACAAAGCCACAGCACATTCGTGCTGTGGCTTTGTATGGCGGAGATGGAGAGATTTGAACTCTCGCGCCGGTTTCCCGACCTACTCCCTTAGCAGGGGAGCCTCGTCACCACTTGAGTACATCTCCATGGTAACCTCTTGAGTGAGATTCAGTTGTGGCATTCACGCTTCGTCTTGAAAAAAATGGCGGAAAGGGTGGGATTCGAACCCACGGGGCATTGCTGCCCAACGGTTTTCAAGACCGCCTCCTTAAACCACTCGGACACCTCTCCGTGGCAGGGGTCATGCGTTGAATGCTTTGAAAGTATATCATGAATTTTTGTCCTTGTCAAGCCTTACGCGCAAAAATATGCGGCAAAAGCCGTGCGGCTTTAAGCCGCACGGCCCGAGGTCACGGGACGCGCCGGATACTGGCCCGCCAGACGGCGCGCGGCTGCGCGGCGCACGGCTTTGCGGCGCTCACGCGCGATGGCGCGCTCAAGCTGCACATACAGCCCGAATGCAATGAGCGCCACCGCGTAGCACCCGCTCGAGAAGAGAACCGCGTCGCGCAGCGCCGCACCGCTGCCCACCGCGCCCAGCTGGGCCGTTCCCAGAATGACCATCGTCAATACCACAACTTTCATCAGATCGCTGCCGAGCTTTTTCATATCCGCGTTCCTCCTCATCGTCCCGCTTTTTGTACGGCGCTTGCTCGCCGGTTGTTCCGCACATTCATCATATAACAACTTTCGGTTGTTGTCAACAACTATTTTACAACCATTCCACAACTTTCCTCTTTACTTTTACTACCGCAAGTAGTAAAATAATGGTAGAAAACTGGAAAGGTGGTGCTGGCATGTTTGCACAGCGCTTGAAAGAACTGAGAAAACTGCGCGGTCTGTCGCAGAGTGCGCTGGCCCGGGATCTGGGGCTGTCGCAGCAGGCTGTGTGCAAATGGGAGACGGGGCGCTCCACGCCCGATCCGCAGACGCTTGCGGAGCTGGCTGCTTATTTCCATGTGAGCACCGACCACCTTCTCGGACGCACGCCGCACAGCGTTGCGGAGACTTCGTCCTTTGCTTTTTCCGGCGCAATGCAGCACATGATCCCGGTGATCGGCACAGTGCGGGCCGGATACGGCGCGCTCGCCTTTGAAGAAGATTACGGCGAGGAGCCCGCCACGGTGCGCGACCCGGAGAACTACTTCTATCTGATCGTCAAGGGCGACAGCATGGAGCCGCGCATTCACGAGGGCGACCTCGCGCTGGTCCGCCGCCAGCCGACGCTTGAGAACGGCGAGCTGGGCGTGGTCGTGTACGGCGACGGCGACGGCACACTGAAGAAGTTCATCCGCCGCGGCAACGCCGTGATTCTCCAGCCGTTCAACCCGGCGTATCACGAGCAGGTCATCCTCGGCGAGGATCTGCAACACCTGTATATCGCGGGCAAAGTGGTGGAGACGAAGGCCAAGTGGTAAATCCCGTCTCTGTCTTATAAGATACTCTCTTTTGCGTCCCTTTGTCGGGACGATTACGCATTTTTGAAAAGCCTTGCGGCGAGAGTTCGGCACAAGGCTTTCTTTTTTACGCCTTTTTTCGGGAGAAACGGCCATGGATGTTCTGAAAAAGCTGGAAATTCTGACGGACAGCGCCAAATACGACGTCGCCTGCACGTCGAGCGGTTCCGACCGCGGACCGGCCGCGGGCAAGCTCGGCACCACGGCCCCCGCAGGGATCTGCCACAGCTTCTCGGCGGACGGTCGGTGCATCAGTCTGCTGAAAGTGCTGATGAACAACTACTGCATCTACGACTGCAAATACTGCGTAAACCGCCGCTCCAACGACGTGCCACGCGCCGCGTTCACACCGCGCGAGCTGGCGGAGCTGACGATCGGTTTTTACCGCCGCAATTATATTGAAGGGCTGTTTCTCTCGAGCGCCGTCATCCGCAGCCCGGACGACACGATGGAGCTGATGATCCGCGCGCTCGAACTGCTGCGCACCGAGTACAAATTCAACGGCTACATCCACGCCAAGACCATTCCGGGGGCCGACCCGGCGCTCGTGGAGAAGCTTGGGCTTCTGGCCGACCGTCTCAGCGTGAACATCGAACTGCCGAGCGAGCGGAGCCTGTCACTGCTCGCCCCGGACAAAACAAAGCAGGCCATTCTCGCCCCGATGCGCCTTGTGCAGCAGGGCGTGGAGCAAAACCGTGCCGAACTCGCCGTGTACCGCTCGGCCCCGCGCTTTGCCCCGGCGGGACAGTCGACGCAGATGATCGTGGGCGCGAGCCCCGAGACCGACCGGCAGATCCTGCGCCTGACGGAGAGCCTGTATCAGCGCTATTCGCTCAAGCGCGTGTTCTTCTCGGCGTACATTCCGGTGGCGGAGAACGCGCTGCTGCCGTCGCTCGACACGAAACCTCCCCTGCTGCGCGAACACCGGCTGTATCAGGCGGACTGGCTGCTGCGCTTCTACGGCTTCTCGGCCGACGAAATTCTGGACGATACGGCGGAGAATTTCAACCCGTATCTCGACCCCAAGTGCAACTGGGCGGTGCATCACCCCGAGTTTTTCCCGGTGGACGTGAACCGCGCGCCGTATGAGGACCTGCTGCGCGTGCCGGGAATCGGCGTCGTGAGCGCACGGCGCATCCGCACTGCGCGCCGGGAGAGCGCGCTGACGCTCGCGGGGCTCAAAAGGCTGGGCGTCGTGCTCAAGCGCGCGCGGTATTTCATCGTATGTGCGGACAGCGCGCGGCCTCTGCCCGTCTCCCGGGAGGAGACGGTGCGCGCGCTGCTCGACCCCAAGGCATACAGCGTGACGTGCGAACAGCTGAGCATGTTTGCAGCCCCCGATATCCAAACACTCGCCGCGTCCGGCATGTCCGCCCGGAAGGCCGCGGACGAGGGAAAGGAGAACGCCGTCTCATGTCTGGTGAAAGCGATCTGATCTATCTGTACGACGGCTCCTATGAGGGCATGCTGTGCTGCGTGTACGAAAGCGTGTACGGGCGCGAGGTGCCCGCCGACATCGTCCCGGAGAACGAGGCCGAACCGACGCTGTTCTGCACAAAATACATCGAGACCGATCTGGAGCACGCACAGCGCGTGCAGCGCTCACTGGCGCGGAAAATTGCGCCCGCCGCGGAAGATCTGGTGCGCGACACATTCTTCTCGTGCGCCGATGGCAAAGAGCGCAAGATCCTGCGCTTTCTGCTGTTCGCATACCGCGCGGGCGATGCCGCGCTCCGGATGCGGGCGCACGACTGCGTCGCGCCGCTGTACGAGGCACAGCGCGCGCTGAGAAACGAGGTACACCTTCTGCTCGGATTTCTGCGGTTCTCCGAGTACGACGGCGTTCTCGTCGCCCGCATCCGGCCGAAAAACTTCGTCCTGCCCTACCTCCAGCCGCATTTCTGCGCGCGCTTTGCGGGCGAGACGTTCCTGATCTACGACAAGACGCACAAGGCCGCGCTCGTGTGGCAGGACCGGCGCGCCCGCCTCGTCGCGCTCGACAATCTGGAAACGCCGCCGGAATCGGAGGAGGAACTCTCATTCCGTCGCATGTGGCGGACGTTCAGCGACACCATCGCCATCGCGCTGCGCGAAAACCCGCGCTGCCGGATGACACACTGCCCGAAGCGCTACTGGAGCGAGATGTGGGAGATGCCCGGCGGCGAGGAGGAAAAATTGAAAATGCGCTCACTCCCGGAAGATTTCACGAAAAGTTAGCAAAGTAAACGGACAGACGTGATATACTAAGGAAGATGCGGAAGTATGCGGCGCACTCCGGCGCGTCTTTCCGAGCGGAGGGCGCATCCCATGCGCAGCAGACGTCCGCAAGTTTTTCCGCAAAAGCGAGGTGGTTTCATGTACGAGCTTGTCCAGCTCGGACCCAATACCTATCTGATCGACTGCCCGTCGCGCGTCGGCGTCGTACGGCTGTGCAGCCGCGACGTGTGCCTGATCGACAGCGGAGCAACGCCTGAGGCGGCCAAACGGATCGACCAGGTTCTGGCGCAGAACGGATGGCAGGTCTCCCGGATCATCAACACCCACACGCACGCCGGCCACTGCGGCGGCAACGCGTATTTTTATGAACAGTACCACTGCCAGATCTACGCGCCGTTTCCCGAAACGGTGTTTGCCCAGCGGCCGGAACTGTCCGCGGCGCTGATGTACGGCGCGGCACCGCCCGCGGCCATGCGCATTCCGCGGCTGATGGCGCAGCCCTCCTCTCCCCGTCCGCTGCGCGGCTCCCGGCTCGCGCCCGACTTCGAGCTCTGCCCTCTGGACGGACATGCCCCCGCGATGGTGGGTGTGAAAACGCGCGACAACGTCTGGTTCATCGGCGACGCGCTGCTCGGTGAGGAGCGCATGCGCAAATACCAGATCCATCATCTGTACCATGCGGGCGAATACCTGCGCACGCTCCGGACGCTCGAGCGGCTCGAGGGCGCGGTGTTTGTTCCCTCGCACGCCCCCGCAACGGACACGCTCCTGCCGCTCATCATCCAGAACCGCGTGCGCATCGAGGCTCTGATGGATTTCCTCTGCCGGCTGTGCGAAGAACCGCTGTGCTTCGACTCCATCGTCAAGGCGTCGTTCGACCACTACGCCCTGACGCTGACGGCCGAGCAGTACGCGGTGGCGGGCTCGTCGCTGCGGGCGTATCTGTCGTATCTGTGCGACGAAGGGCGCATGCGCATCGAAGTGCGCGAGAACATGCTGTATTTTTGCACTGTGTGCTGAAATATGATATACTGAGCAAAGAGCGCGGCTCTGTCTGCGCGGAATCGTTATCAGATCAACAAGCGCGGCTGTCCGCGCGGAAACGGAGAATCGATATGATTGAAATTACCATGGAAAACGGCGGCAAGATCCTTGTGGAGCTTGACCCCTCCGCCGCACCGATCACGGTGGAAAACTTCACGAAGCTCGTCAAGGAAGGCTTTTACGACGGTCTGACGTTCCACCGCGTCATCCCCGGCTTTATGATCCAGGGCGGCTGCCCCGCGGGCACCGGCATGGGCGGCCCGGGATACGGCATCAAGGGCGAGTTTGCGTCGAACGGCGTGAACAACCCCATCCGTCACGTGCGCGGCGTCATCTCGATGGCCCGCAGCATGATGCCGAACTCGGCCGGAAGCCAGTTCTTCATCATGCACGCCGACGCGCCGCATCTCGACGGCAACTACGCGGCGTTCGGCCACGTTGTGAGCGGCATGGACGTTGTGGACGAGATCGCGTCCGTGCGCACGGATGCGCGCGACAATCCCCTTACCCCGGTCGTCATGAAGACGGTTCGCGTTGTCGAAGAGTAAAATGAAAAAGCTGTTTTCGTTTTTCTGGGACCGCAGTCTGCTGATTTTTCTCATCATCGGCGGCCTGAATACGATCGTGAGCATGGCGGGCAGCCAGCTGCTGTACGGCGTGCTGGGTTACTGGGGCTCGACGGCTGTGATGTACGTCATCTGCAGCGTGTTCAGCTTTATTTTCAACCGGAAATTCAGCTTTCAGAGCAAGGCTCCGCTGCTGCAGAGCGCGGTAAAGTTCACGGTCGTGATCGCCGTGTGCTATCTGGTGGCGTTCGGCGCGGCGCAGCCGCTGACGAACCTCGGCTGCAATCTGCTGCTGCCGTCGCTGCCCGCTGAATGGCGCGACCGCATCGCCATGCTGGTGGCGCAGGTGATCTTCACCGGGATGAACTATCTCGGCCAGCGCCTGTGGGCGTTCAAGGAATGACGTATGGCTCGCAGGGGAGCGCCGCCGAACACGGCTGCTCCCCTGTTTTTTCTTCCGAAAGGAGTATGCACATGGAATCGTTTGAACTTCTGGCGCGCCGCCGCGAGAGCTGCCGCGCCTATGACCCGGACCGCCGCCCCACGCGCGAGCAGCTGACAAAGTGCGTCGCCGTCGCGCAGAACGCGCCGTCGGCATGCAACTCGCAGCCGTGGAGCGTCGTCGCCGTGAACAGCGAGGCGATGACGGCCGCCGTCGCCCCCTGTCTTCAGACCGCAGGGCTGAACAGATTTGCGTCGGCGTGCCCTGCGTTCTTCATCGTGACCGAGGAGCCCGCGCGGCTGATGCGGCGCTTTGAGGGCTCGATAGACTCGCAGCACTACGCACAGATGGACGTCGGCATCGCGGCGGCGCACCTCTGCCTCGCGGCTGAGGACATGGGCCTGTCCACATGCATCATCGGCTCGTTCGACGAGGAGATGCTGCGCGGCGCGGTCAGCGCGCTGGAGGGGCGCGGCCCCGTGCGGCTCGTGATCGCGGTCGGCTATGCCGCATCGGACGCGCGCCGCGAAAAGAGCCGCAAGCCGCTCGAGACCGTACTTACTTACGTGGAATGAAAAAACCCCCGCGCACCGGACACGCGGCGCGCGGGGGTCTGTTCTATTTATTCAGCGGTGTAGTTGTCGAAATATCCCTGGATGTGGATGATCGGCGTGCCCTTATCGCCGCTGCCGGAGGTCAGGTCGCACAGCGAGCCGATCAGATCGGTCAGGCGGCGGGGCGTCGTGCCCTGCGCGGCCATCTTGCCGGTGAGGCTGCCGTCCTTCTTCGAGATCTCGCTCTTGATCGCCTCGCGCAGCGCTTCACCGGACAGAGCGGCAAAATCGTTGTCCGCGAGATACTTGAGCTTCAGCTCGTTCGGCGTTCCCTCGAGCCCGGCGGTGTAGGCGGGCGAGACGACGGGGTCGGCCAGTTCCCAGATTTTTCCGACGGGGTCCTTGAACGCGCCGTCGCCGTAGACCATCACTTCGACGTGGCGGCCGGTGGCTTTGAACAGGCTGTCCTGGATGTCCTCGACGAGTTTCTGGCAGTCGCGCGGGAAGAGCTTGACCTTGTCTTCCGTGGACTTGTTCGAGCCGAGCAGGCCGTACTTCTCATTGCATCCGCTGCCGTTGACCGGAGCGTTCAGGATGTCGTCCAGACCGCACACGACGGCCGCGCCCGCGGCTTTCAGCAGGCGCTTGGAGCGCGCACGCGTGTGGATATCGCACGTGAGGACGTGATCCGCGTACTTCAGAACGGCGCGCGGGTCGTTCGCGAAGATGATCTCAACTTCCGCGCCGGACTCGCGGATGAGCTGTGCGTAGTAGTCGATGTAGTCAATGCCCGTGAACGGGTGCAGGATATGGCCGAACAGCTCACGGAAGTGCTCGAGCGTGAGCACGTCCGTGTACGGATTGACGCCCTTTTCGTCCACGAGATCGAGGTCAACCAGATGGTTGCCCACCTCATCGGACGGATAGCTGAGCTGGAGCACGACCTTTTTCGCGCCCTTTGCGATGCCGCGCAGGCAGATGGCGAAACGGTTGCGGCTCAGGATGGGGAACACGACGCCGATCGTACCGCCGCCGAGCTTCTCGCGCACATCCTGTGCGATATCGTCCACCGTGGCATAGTTGCCCTGCGCGCGGGCCACGATGGCCTCCGTCATCGCAACGACGTCACGGTCGCGCACCTCGTATCCTTCCTGACGTGCGGCTTCGAGTACGGAATCCGTGACGATCTTGACAAGGTCGTCGCCCTCGCGGATGATGGGTGCGCGGATTCCTCTGGAAACTGTGCCGACCATACGGCTCATAGCAAACACTCCCGTTTGAATTTTTATGATTGCAGCGGAGCCGCGGTCTCACGGCAGCTGCCAACAATTTATTATATCACATCACGGCGGAAAGCGGAATGCCTTCCGGCAATTTGTCTCGTCATCGCGTGACGACGCGGATCCATTTGCCGCTGTGCACGCGCAGAAGGCCGAGGACAAATTTCACAACGTAGTCCGCGCGCATCAGCAGGAACACCAGCGCGGGATCAAGCCCCCACACAAAGCCCGACAGCGCGCCCAGAGGGATCGCGATGACCCACATCGTGCCGCAGTCGAGGATGAAGTTGGTGGTGACGTCTCCGCCGCCGCGCAGCACGCCCACGAGCAGGTTGCACGAAAACGCCTGAAGCGGCGCGAGGAATCCGAGAATGGTGAGCAGCTGATACGCGATGTCGCGCGCGCCGTCCGACACGGCGAACAGCGTCAGCACCGGCGTGCGGATGAGCAGTATCACGGCGCCGAGCGCCACACCCAGCGCCACGCTGAGCGCGAGCAGCGTGTTCGCCATGCGTGCGGCGTCCTCGCGGCGGTCCTGGCCGATCGTGCGGCCGATGGTGACCGCCGTCGCGCCCGCCATGCCGAAGATGAACACCGTGATGATGTTCATGACGACGGTGGCAATGCTGGACGCAGCCACGAACTGGCTGCCGATGCGGCCGATGATGGCACTCTCCACCGACAGGCCGATGCCCCACAGCAGCTCGTTGCCCGTGACGGGCAGGCAGTTGCGGACGTAATCGCCCGCGAGGTGCGTGCGCAGGCCGAACAGGCGGCGCGGGGTGAACCGCACTTTCTTCTCGATGCGGTACATATAGAAGATGCACACGGCGCACTCATACACGCGGGCGATAACCGTTCCGATGGCCGCGCCCCGGACGCCGAGCTCCGGCATGCCGAGGTTGCCGAAGATGAAGCAGTAGTTGAAGAACACGTTGACAAAGAAGCTCGTCCCGTACACGAACAGGCTGATCTTCACCTGTTCGACGCCGCGCAGGCACATGATGTAGCAGTTCGAGAACGAGAAGAAGATGAAGCTCGCGGACAAAACGCGCAGATACTGCGCGCCCGCTTCAATGACGGCCGCGTCCGACGAGAACAGGCTGAGAATCGCCTCCGGGAACAGCGAGCACACCGCCGTGAACACCGCCGCCGCGCAGACCGCCGAGCGCAGGCTGAGCGAAAAGAGCTGGCAGATGCTCTCCGTGTCGCCTCTGCCCCAGTACTGGCTGATGAGAACGATGGCGCCGCTGGCAAAGCCGAATCCGAAGATATTGAGGATGGAGAACGGCTGGCCGCCGAGGTTGGCCGCGGTGATCGCGAGGTCTCCGAGCTGGCCGAGCATGACCGTATCCATCAGGTTGACGCCGAGGCTGATCACGTTTTGCAGCGCGATGGGCAGCGTGATGGCAAGCACCCCGCGCAGAAAACCTTTCCTCATGTAAAAATGACGCTGCAGCAACGCCGCACTCCCCTTTCTGCGCGCTTTTTCGCCACGCACAGGACATTGTACACGGGTTTTGCCCAAATGTATTTGCACGATCGTATACACTTCTCCGCGCGCCGCGCATTGCGCGCGCTTTCTGTACCAATGCGCCAATCCAGTACCAAAGGAGACTTTGTCATGACTCATTTTTCCAAGCGTTTCAAGGCGGCCGCCGCCCTTGCGCTCTGCGCCGTTCTGGCCGCCTGCTCTTCCCTTCCCGCCTCTCTCCCGTCCTCCGCGACGCCGGAAAGTTCCGCCGCGCCCGCGTCTTCTTCGTCCGCCCCTGCAGCGGGCGGCGAGCTTCTCACCGTGCGCTTTCTCGACGTCGGACAGGCAGACTCCGCGCTCATCCGCTGCGGAGACGACGCCATGCTGATCGACGGCGGCAACGCGGCCGATTCGTCGCTCGTTGCCTCCGTGCTGCAAAATGAAGGTCTGGACACGCTCGACGTCGTCGCCGCAACGCACGCACACGAGGATCACGTGGGCGGGCTCTCCGGCGCGCTGAACGTGTGCACCGCGCAGCGCGTGATCGCACCCGTAACGCAGTACGACTCGCAGGCTTTCTCCGATTTCGTTCGCTACACCGAAGCGCAGGGGCTGTCCGTCGAAGTTCCCGCGGCCGGGGACACCTTCTCCCTCGGCGGCGCACAGGTGACGGTGCTCGGCCCGGTACAGGAATATGATGACACGAACAACACATCGCTTGTGCTGCGCGTCGACTTCGGAAGCACATCGTTCCTCTTCACCGGGGACATGGAGCGCGGCGCTGAAGAGGACCTTCTCGCGCAGTGGGGTGAGGAGGCCCTGCGCGCGGACGTTCTGAAAGTGGGGCACCACGGCAGCGACACTTCCACCTCCTACCCGTTCCTGCGCGCGGTGATGCCGCAGATCGCCGTGATCTCCGTGGGAGCGGGCAATTCCTACGGCCACCCCGACGACGCGGTGCTGTCGCGCCTGTCCGACGAAGGGGCGGCGGTGTACCGCACCGACGAGTGCGGAGACGTGACCGTCGTGAGCGACGGAGAGACACTCACGGTCACAACGCAGAAACACACCGCTCCGGACGCGGGCGCATCGTCGTTCCCGGCTTCTTCCGCGTCTGTGGCAAGCGCGGATGAAGAATCTTACATCGGAAATCTGAACAGCAAGAAGTTCCACCTGCCCTCCTGTTCTTCGCTGCCCAGGGAGGACAACCGCATCTATTTCGCCACGCGGGACGCCGCCGTGGAAGCGGGCTACACGCCCTGCGGGCTGTGCAATCCGTAATACATCATTTCTCTATGTTTTGAACGTTTTGTCTATTTTGTATAGAAGTAATGCACAAGAATATGCGCTTTGTCAATAGACTTTCATGGCAAATATGCTATAATAAAGACAGAAAGAGAGGAAAGAAACAGAGGCCGGAACGGCAGGTCCGATGAAGGTTCTGAACTTTCCGGGAAGGCATTTCACATCAAAGTTTTCAGACGCTCCGTTTCACGGATTGCGTGACGAGAAAACGCAGGACGCGAAAGTCGGGATGCAGAAGGCGGCAGTCCAAGGGCGGCGAACGGGTAACACGGGAGCTGCACCGGACGCGGAGAAAACAAAGGCGCACAGGAGCCGGAATGGCGCCCCCGCTGCCGGAAAGCGGGAGGAACGATGTGAACGGTACGTGTGACGAGAAAGCACGCCGGGTCAAAAAGGCATTGCCGGAACTCTTTTGAACGCACAAGTTACTTTCTGGATCGACAAACGGTTCATCATTGTAAGTGAGGTCAGACCAATGCACAGCTGAGGAGCCTTGAAAGACAGGCAAACGCAATCGTTCCAAGGAACATACGTTCTGCAAAGAAAGGCGAGAGACCCATGCAGACCTGAAAAGCCTGTGGGCTGAAATCACAAACACAAAACGGCGGCAGATTTTCTGCCGCCGTATTTTTGTGTT